>CAZIEY010000003.1:0-106196 GCA_964538855.1 uncultured Candidatus Saccharibacteria bacterium | reverse complement strand
ATTTTCACTGCGGAAAGTGAGGGATTCGAACCCTCGATGGAGTTTCCCCCATGCCACCTTTCCAAGGTGGTGCACTCGACCACTATGCGAACTTTCCTTTTTAATTAACTTGTAATCACTACCTCTGGATCAGTATTAAAATCAGAATATCTCCACCATGTCGGTGTAAATTCTATCAAAACCGTACTTTCATCTTTAAACTTTTCAGCGAAAGGGTGCTTTGTATAATGAATTTTAAATACTTTTTCTAATTCATTAGGGCTTGAAATGATTTTCAAACTTCCACGCATTTGCAAAGTCAATTTTTCTTTTTCACTAAAACCAATCACGACACTCGCGCTTTTATTCTCACCCTCTCGCAACGCTTTGACTTTATCAGATTCGTCCCAAGTTTGGAAATAGATACGTGTCGGATTTTCAGAATGAGAAAAATGCAACGTCGAAGAGTGCGAATTGCCGTCCGGTAAAATACCAGATAATACGCAGACGCGTTCTTGAGTCAGAAATTTTTGTACAATTGGATTCATAAGATTAATTTAACTTAAGCCCTCGCAACGCCGCCACTCTTTCTTCCGTCGGCGGATGTGTCATGAACATTTTTGCAAAAGCGCTGACTTTTTTGCCTTGAGCTTTGAACGGATCAGAAATAAAGAGGTGTGCAGTCGCATGATTCGCTCGTTGCATTGGTCGGGCTGACGCAGAAATTTTTTCGAGCGCCGACGCAAGGCCCTCTGGATAACGAGTGAGCATCGCGCCCGTTGCATCCGCCAAAAATTCGCGCTTACGTGAAATCGCCAATTGAATGAGCGACGCAATAATCGGTGACAAAATCATAAACACAATTCCGATTATCAAAAGCGCACCATTTCCTTTACGGTCATCGCTGCGATGCAAACTCGATCGCATGAAAATATCTGCGACCATCGTAATCAAACCGACGAGCACCACAACAACCGTTTGCAACAAAATGTCACGATTTCCAATGTGGGCCAATTCGTGCGCTACGACTCCTTCCAATTCTGTTTGATTGAGTGTCGCGAGCAACCCTGTCGTCACCGCCACCACTGCATGATGTTTATCTCGCCCTGTCGCAAATGCATTCGGTGCAGGATCGTTGATCACATACACGCGCGGCATCGGCAACCCCGCAGTAATCGCCAAATTTTCAACCGCGTTATACAAGTCGAAATATTCTTCGCGCTTCACCGGCTTTGCCCCAGCAATCGAAAGTACAATTTTATCCGAGAACCAAAAACTACCAATATTCATAATCAGACTGAAAATGAGTCCAATGTATAAAATCCCTGGGTCGTTATAGTAGTAGCTCAAAAACCATGCGAGCGCGACAATCACCACCAAAAACACAGCCATCAAAAGCCATGTCTTGCGTACATTTTCAGATTGATGAGAATACAAATTCGATGACATCAGTGTCGTTCGTTAGAATTTCACTTCAACCACATTGCGAGCTTCTGGAGTTTCATCCAAATCAAACATTTCTGCTTTTGCGAATTTAAACATTTTCGCAATGATATTGCTTGGGAAACTTTCCACAGAAATATTCAAATCACGCACGTTTGTGTTATAGAAACGGCGAGCGGCTTGGATTTTATTTTCTGTGTCGGCCAATTCTGCTTGTAATTGTGCAAAGTTGGTGTTTGCCTTCAAATCAGGATAGCTTTCTTGGAGAGCGAAAATTGATTTGAGAGCACCTGTAATCATATTTTCTGATTCAGCGTGTTGCGCCATTGATTGAGCACCCATGGCCATGTTGCGAGCTTGAATAACTTTTTCGAGCGTGCCCGATTCGTGTGTGGCGTACCCTTTTACTGTATTTACGAGGTTAGGGATCAAATCGTATCGTCGTTTCATTTGAACTTCGATATCGGCCCATGCTTCTTTCATTCTGTTAATCGCCTTGATAAAACCGTTGTACGAAACAATCGCCCACAACGCAAGCACTACCACGACTCCTAAAATAATGTATAAAATGGTCATAAAATTGTTTAATTTGTAATGGATAGATTATATCACAAACTAGTTTTGCAATACATTTCCATTCAAGACAATTTCGACCGACTTCGCACCAGGATATTGAAATACAATTTCTTCGATCTGAATTTGTAAGCGTGCTTTTTCACACGCCGACTGAATCGGATTCATAGTACCCGCAAGTGATACTCGCGCCACATTGTTTTCAATTGAAACTCCAACAAATTGTAAGTCACGCTGATACATTCGCACATAATTACCAGGATAAAAATCTACTGGCACAATTCCATCAAATAAAACCTTCAAGTGGTTTGCCACAGCGTCACCATCGGCGCGCGCCCATGCATCCACCATATATACAGTATCGCATCCGCGCTTTTTTCCTTCGACCACGACAGAATTTTGCGAGCCATACAACATCGGCAATTGAACCTTGATATATTTTACCTGGGTATCAATCGTCTGTGACACAGCCTGATTATCAACATTAATGATCCCGATCTTTGCATCTGTCACGTGATCTTGTTTCGAGTTATTGGAATCTTTTCCAAATCCAAAGATTCCTGTATACAACAAAATTAAAAACGTAATTGAAAGAGAAGACAAAATCACAATCGAGAAAGTAAAGACTGCGTTGTTTTTAACTGTTTCGGTGAAATCCGTCATGTTGGGAGTATATTACCTTATTCCAATCATTCTGCCACATTTGACATCGCCTATAAAAGGTGATATTATACAAAACAGACTCGCGACATTCCGTTGCGAACCAACCCAGGAGAATACCTTGAAGAAGATCTTTCGCATTTTGTTTCTGCTCTGCCTCGGCATCGTCGCTCTGCGCGCTGACCTCCCCGACATCATGGTCGAGGAAGTTGATTCGTACATCCATCAAGACGGAAACGAAAACCGGCCGGACGTCGGCTACTTCGGATTCGTCGTGGAAGTGACCTCCATGGAAAGGGACATTTATGTCTCTTCTGTGCTGAACACCATGAGCTGGACAATTCTCTCCCCTTCCGATCAGGAAGTGGCGGGAAAAAAATCCAGTCACTTGACGGCTCGTGACTCTTTTGAAGTCCGAGCCGGAGAAACAGGAACCTTCGTATACTCGCTTTCTTTTGAAATCGAAGGTCCGGACGAGATGGTCTACGCGGTGCTGAAGGAATTTAACTACAGCACACAACCAAACGGAATCATCACCAGCGTAAAGCTGGACGGCTTTGATTCGAATTCGCTGTTCCTGGACGGCCCACCAGTCGTTCCGGAACCAAATACCTTCACCCTTATCGCATTAGGCCTGGCGGTCTTGCGAAAGCTGATGAAGTAGAGGTAGGCCACGGCCCACCTCTCAGAACCCCGGACGCTTTTTGCGCTCGGGGTTGCTTTTTTATTCACAATACGTGCAAGAGCTTCGCAACACACACGCCATATATGTGTGTACACATTTGCCACATAAACTTGACTTACGGTTACACATATTGTACAATACTTTCAGGAGTTTTTTTGCAACGAACCGCACGTTTACGCGTGTACAACCTTCACCCCCCCCGAAAAAGGAAAAGCCCATGAATACCAACCTGCTCCATTCGAAAACAATGTCAGGTGCACATGCGAAAATAAGCACCGCAAGAACCACAAAATACGGACCTATTGTGAGCATACAGGAATCGGGTAAATTCCTGGAAATCACTCTAGAGTGGACAGCCGAACTTCACGGCAGCCACTGGAGAATGGGTTCGGAAATGCCCGAGACCTTCCCAGTCGACACCACTGACGCTCACACGCAAGAACACGGTGAGGGCGAGACGGTGTTGATTACTAGCGGAAAATACACAGTGACCTTTTACACGAATAGGTCACTGTGGGTACCGCACGCAAAGATCACAAATTTTCCTGGCCACCTTTTAAATTGAAAGGTAGCGCAACCACCCCACACTCAACAGACATACGAGTGTGGGGATCGTTTTTTTATGTAACTTGCACTCCCCACCCATTTTTGCTATATTAATTGAGTTACATATGGCTACTATTCTGCCCGTATTACAAATTATTGTTTCAGTATTGTTAATTGCTGGAATATTACTACAGAGATCTGCCGCTGGATTAGGCGGTTCTTTTGGTGGTTCAGACAATATTGACGCTGGATATCACACACGCCGTGGTTTCGAAAAATGGTTGTTTAACGCAACTATTGTTATCGCAATTGCCTTTGTTGTGATTTCTTTCCTTTCCTTCCTCAACGCGTAAATTAATTTGTGTACTTTTGAATTGTAGTCGCATAACGCAACTATGAAAAATATCACTACGACGTTTTCTCTGACTGAAAAAGTCCTCTTCTATATCCTCGCTACGATTTTTGTAGTGACAGGACTTACTCTTCTTTATAATTTCAATGCGCAATTCTTGGTAGAAGTTCCAGAAAACGGCGGTTCTTTAACCGAAGGTTTAATCGGCGCGCCACGTCTTATTAATCCAATCTTAGCAGTCTCAGAAACCGACAAAGACCTCACAGCCCTCATATATTCTGGTTTGATGCGAGCAACCCCCGACGCAGGACTCATCCCAGATTTAGCCGAGAAATATTCCATCTCTGATGATAATCTCGAATATACGTTCACTATCCGCGAGAACGCCGTTTTTCACGACAATACACCTGTAACTGCAGATGATGTGATTTTCACAGTGGTAAGCGCACAAAATCCTCAAATCAAAAGCCCGAAACGATCAAATTGGGAAGGAATTGTGATTGAAAAGATAAACGACAAGCAAATTACATTTCGACTTTCAAAACCATACGCGCCTTTTCTCCAAAATATGACACTTGGAATTTTACCAAAACACGTCTGGGAAAAAATTGATGTTAACGAATTTGCACTCAGTAACGCAAACATCGAACCAATCGGTTCAGGACCTTATACCATCGGAGAAATTACACGAGACTCGATTGGTATACCAGTTTCATATACACTAAAATCATTTAAAGAGTTTGCCTTAGGACAACCTCACATCACAACACTCACATTTAAATTCGCTAAAACCCAAGACGATCTAATAGCACTTTATAACCAAGGAGACGTCGAGGCGATACACGGAATCAATCCAACACTCGCCAAAGAATTAGAAAATAATGACATACGTGTCGAACACGTTCCTCTACCACGAATCTTTGGAGTATTCTTTAATCCTGATCAAGCCATAGTTCTGAGTACTAATCCCGTCAGAAAAGCTCTTTCTATCGTCACACCAAAAGACGCCATTGTCGATGATGTATTATCAGGATTCGGTTCTCCAATCAACAATCCTATTCCCTTGCATTTTTTCAATGGCGATAAAGATCAACTTTCTAATCCAGAAAAGAAATCAGAGGAGGAATTGATACGCGAAGCAAGCAAAGTTTTGACAGATGCAGGCTGGGAGAAAAACAGTGCTGGGATCTGGGCTTTCGAAGACACAGAGAAAAAAGAATCTTCGATTTTGAAATTCTCTGTTTCGACTGGTAATATCCCAGAGTTATCAGACTCTGCAAAATACGTCGTCGATGCATGGAAAAAATTGGGTGCCGATGTGGAACTAAAAACATTCGAGGCAGCGGACTTGAACGCCAGCGTCATTCGCCCTAGAAATTACGATGCGCTTTTATTTGGAATGGTGATCGGTCGCGATGCGGACTTCTACGCATTTTGGCACTCTTCACAACGCAATGACCCTGGATTGAATATTGCGAAATATGCCAATGTCGAGGTCGATGCATTGCTCGAAGATATTCGAACTGCCACAAGCACAAACGCAGTTTCGGACAAGTTTATGGAATTGAACAACGCCATACGAAAAGACGTTCCTGCAGTATTTCTCTATACTCCAGAATTCGTGTATGTCTTACCTGAAAAGATTCGCGGTTTCGAAATTAAAGATATCGTGACATCTGAGGAAAGATTTTTAAATATTTACAAATGGTTTATCTATACGGATAAAGTTTGGAGGATATTTATATAAAAGTTTATTAAAAAATAATTACAAATTAAATGGAAAATACTAACAATAGCGGAAGAAACAATCAGGGTCCACGACGACACAGCAACTACTCCTTCAACAAAGGTGGTTTCAATAACAACGCGCGGCGCCCATATCAAGGCAATAACCCGGCGCATTCGACTGGTAATAAATTACCTCAAAATTTTGTGATTGGAGGAACACCCAGCGGTTCGACTCCGTCTCCAGTTCACCCTACTCACGCACCAGCCGTGGCGCCACATTCGCCAACAACCACCGGCACTCCTTTGGCGCGACCAGCACACACAGGTGCACCGCACCGGTCAGGAGGTCGAAAGAAATCGAATCGCAAACCTTCCTTACGAAGCACCATTCGCCAAACTCGTCTCAACAAGGACGCGGGCAAGGAAAAAACTGAAATTGCTCCAATTCCACCAGTAGGAAATAACATCCGTATTATTCCCCTCGGCGGAGTCGAGGAAATCGGTAAAAACATGACCGCAATCGAAATCGGTGACGACATTTTGGTTATCGATGCAGGTTTGCAATTCACTGACTCGACTACTCCTGGCGTCGACTATATTATTCCAAACACAAAATATTTGGAGGAAAGAAAGGATCGCATTCGAGCACTCTTCATCACTCACGGTCACTTGGACCACATCGGTGCGGTGCCTTATGTTTTGGAAAAGCTCGGTAATCCGCCAATGTACGCGCGACAATTCGGTGCCATTATGGTGCAGAAAAAAATGGAAGATTTTCCACATCTCCCACGACCTGACATGCGAATTATCGAGGGTGACGAAACAATTACAGTTGGCAAGATGAAAATCGAAACCTTCCCTATTTCTCACACTATTCCAGATTCAATGGGTCTTATCATTAAGACCGCATTCGGAGACATCGTTTTCATCGAAGACGTGCGTGTCGATAACCGCGATGGTATCGTGACTGAACAAGAAATCGAGCAGTACAAACGTTTTAAAGATCGAAATGTATTGATGCTCACACTCGACTCAACCTCAATTGAAAAGTCTGGTTATTCTATTTCCGAAGATGTGGTGGTCGAAAATATCGACAAAGTGATTCAGAGCACAAGTGGTCGCTTGATTATCGGAACATTCGCTTCACAGGTTGAACGAATCATCGCAATCATTGAATTATCTAACAAACACGGCAAAAAAGTTGTTATCGAAGGTCGGTCAATGAAATCAAACCTTGAAATTATCAAGCATCTCGGACTCGTCAAAACTGACAACGTGATTCAAGTGACAGACATTGAAAATGTTCCGCCAGACCGACTCGTGATGCTTGTAACTGGATCACAAGGTGAAGAATTTGCTGCGCTCATGCGTATGGCAAACGGTTCTCATAAACAATTAAAATTGAGACCGACTGACACGATTTTGCTCTCGTCTTCAATTATTCCTACAAACCACATGTCAGTGGTCAATTTGAAGGACCGCCTCTACCGATCTGGAGCGAAAATTATCACATACCTCGACTCTGACATTCACGCATCGGGTCACGGAAACAGAGACGAGTTGAAATGGATTCACCAACACATTCCTTACAAGTTTTTCATTCCTCTTCACGGTTATCACCACTTCTTGCGATTGCACGCTGAATTAGCAGAATCGCTCGGCACCAAGAAAGAAAACATTATCGTGCCTGACAACGGTTCGATTATTGAAATTCAAGAAGAAGGGACAAAAATCATCAAGCTTCCGATGAAAGCTCCGCACAATATCGTTACTGTTGATGGTCAAGAGGTCGGCGATATTCAAGACGTTGTGATCGAGGATCGACAGTTGCTTTCTGCGGCTGGAATTTTCGTAGTCGTTGCAAGTATCAACATAAAAACAGGTAAACTCAAAAAATCACCGGACATTATTTCCCGCGGTTTCGTCTATTTGCGTGAGTCTCAAGAATTACTTCGAACGAGCCGATTTTTGGTGCGTCGTGTAATCGAAGACAGTATTCGCAAAGCAAACGGTCAGGTAGACTTCGACAAACTTCGAAAAAATCTTTCGGCAGAACTCAGTAAATATTTGTTGCAAGAGACTTCGAAACAACCTTTGGTTATCCCAGTATTACTCGGGATGTAGACCGAACCCACCAATTCATTTGGTATAATAAAGCGAGTTATGCATAAGTTAACTGTGTACATACTCGCTTTTTTATTTACCCTCCATCTGACGCCAGCGTATTTCGTTAACTCGAGCTTCCTCGAACAATTTACCGGTACAGAATCACTTGGCTACGTGTACACATTTGGTTCAATCTTATCGCTTACCATATTATTTCATATCAATAATTGGTTGCGGAGATTCGGAAACTACAAAATTTTTCTGGGGGCACTTTGTATCACATTCTTCTGCTATATAGCACTATCCCTCACCCTTTTCATCGATAATGTTCGGGATTACAGCCTCCTCTTTGTCGGCATATACCTCGCAAGTTCTATTTGTCATGTAATTGGATTCTTAAACTTGGATATCTTTCTCGAGCATATTTCCAAAAATAGCGAAACTGGTGGTATACGTGGGATATTTTTAACTGCGCTCAATCTCGCTTTTATCATCGGACCTCTTGTTGGAGGTCTACTCATAGACGATATCTCAAATGCTGGACGAGTCTACATTCTCGGCGCATTACTATTACTACCCGTTATCATTACAACGATTATACGTTTTCGTACATTTAAAGACCCTGTATATTCCAAAAACAATATGCTCGGTACATTAAATATCATTTCGCGCAACCTTGATTTGAAGAGAATTTTTATCTGCGCATTTCTTTTAAACTTTTTCTATACATGGATGGTAATTTACACACCGATTTTCCTCCACGAGTACATCGGATTTGATCTCGGTGCCGTTGGAACTATCATGGGAATCGCACTCATTCCTTTTGTGCTTACTCAGGCATTTTGGGGTAAGATATCGGACAAATTCTGGGGTCAAAAGGAAATTTTAACGGCCGGATTTCTTATCACAGGCCTCAGCACTATCGTTATGGGGCTTTATGGAGCGCAGATTATATACGTATGGGTAGCTATTCTTTTCATGACACGAATTGGCGCAAGCATGATCGAGGTAATGACCGAAACGTATCTCTTTAAAAAAATTGGGGATCAAAATAGCAACATCATGAGTGCATATCGTGCCACGCTACCGCTCGCATACATCATTTCACCAGTAATTGCATCTGTTTTCCTTAACCGTTTCGATATTTCGACGATGTTCATTCTGCTCGGTTTTATTATGATTGTGGGTATTCGTTACAGTCTCAATCTCAAAGATACGCTTTAATTGCAAAGTGGTACAGAAAGAATGAAGAAAGTCTAAAGTCTCACCCACACCTTCTCAACTAGTGAGAATTTGACGAATTTCAAGAAAAGTATAAGATACTCTGAAATGAAAGCGTTACTTATTGAAGATGATAATTCGATACGAAATGTCCTTCGCATGGGACTTACAGCCAAATCTTTTGCAATTGATGAAGCAGACAACGGTGAGATGGGGTCTTACCTAGCTCGAATTAATCAGTACGATGTGATTATTATTGATAACGTCTTACCCGAGAAAATGGGACGAGAAATTTGTACCGATATACGGAATGCGCAGATCGGAACTCCGATCATTATGCTTTCGGGAAAATCAGAAGTATTGACGAAAATCGATCTTCTGAATTCCGGAGCGGACGATTACCTCACTAAACCGTTTTCGTTCGAAGAATTAGTTGCGAGAATTAATGCAGTCACAAGGCGTCCACACAAAATGGTGGATGCTATTTTAAAAATTGCTGATGTAAAATTGAACACTGCTACCCAAGAGGTGTCTAAAAAGAACAGACGTATCACACTCACTCGCAAAGAATTCGCCCTTCTTGAACTATTTATGAAGCATGAAAACAAAGTCATTTCACGTGCACACATTATGGAGCACGTATGGAATAATCAAACTGACCCATTTTCAAATACTATTGAATCCCACATCATGAATTTACGAAAAAAGATTGGGGATACAAACAAACGACTCATCAAAAATATTGCGGGACGTGGGTATAAGATTTCTTCACCTCAATAATAATTAAAACCATGCGACACGCAACTCTTACCCATTCCATAAAACCCTCCCCGTCGAAATTGTTTGCATCGCATGAAATGGAACAAATATCATGCGGATTGCTGCACGACTTGATAAACCCTATCAACGGTCTCATGTTGTATTTGGAATCTCTGCACAACGATACATTAAAAGATTTCCTTATTCCTATCCACAAAACCAGCGAACACATTAGAAAATACATCGAGGTTTTGCGGGACTCATTTTCAATCGTGAAAGAGCAGGAGCAAGTTAATTTGCAAGAGGTACTCTCTCACATCACTTCTCTTTTGGGTCATAAAGCGATTAAAAACGGAGTAAAAATAATTACTGTGCAAAGAATCCCCTCAATTACTCTTACAATAAATCGACTCAAAATATACCAAATCCTCATCAACATTATCGGAAACGCGCTCGAGGCATTCGATAAAATCCCTCATAGAAAAAACAAAACAGTAACTATTTCAACCTACAGTAGCCGCAAAGGCATATCGATTATAATCACAGACAACGCCACGGGAATTCCAAAAGTAATCTTAAAAAATCTCTTTACTACAACATGTAGTACCAAGAGCACCGGTTGCGGCGTCGGACTTATGAATACCAATAGACTCATTCAAGATGATTTAGGTGGAACACTTCACATCAAAACGAGTGTCGGATTGGGAACAAAGTTCCACATCACGTTACCTAAAAATTATTTAATTAACCATTAATCGCATCAGGAAGCTGTTCAAGTATGAGCTGTTGCTGTGCACCCGTCTCCATATTTTTGAGAGTATATTTCTCGCTCTTGATTTCGTCTTCACCAATTAAAATTACAAAAGGCACATTCTGTTTATTTGCGTAATTCAATTTCTTTTTCATTGGAATATCCTCGAGAAAAATTTCTGATTTGATTTTGCGAGTACGTAAAAAGTTAGCGATTTTAGCCGGAATTTGTAAATCAGCGACAAGAGGAATAATCAAAACATCAGTCGGAGTTTTAGGACCTTCTGCGATAAGTCCCTTTTCTTTGAATGGTACGAAGAGACGGGTCAAACCGATTGTCGCACCTACGCCAGGCATTTTCTTATCACTGAAACTCTGGACCAAGCCATCGTAACGACCGCCCGAACAAATAGAACCGAGACCAGGATCCTCTACTAAAAATGTTTCATACACCGTTCCTGTGTAATAGTCCAAACCACGCACAATCGCCAAATCTATCGCGACATGATCGCTGGGGACCTGGAAATTATCGAGCGCCTGAATCACTACAGACAATTCTTCGACGCCACGAATATAAGTGGCGTTATTTATTTTTTCAGCATTGAGAGACTCCAAAATCACATCGTTTGTACCTTTTTTATCAACAAAAGCTGAAATCTTTGCGACCTGTTCATCGGTGAGCACACATTGTTTCAAAAGTTCAATAAATTTCTCTGCTGGAATTTTTGGCTTCTTATCAATCACTTTTAAAATTTCAGGAGATTTTGAATCAAGCTCTAAACTTTCTAAAAACCCCTTCAAAATATTTCGATTACTGATTCGAATAACAAAAGGCCCGATTTGTAATTTTTTAAAAATAGAATAAATCACACTCGGAATAAGCGCATCATTTTTCATGTCGAGCGTCTCGTCGCCGATAATATCAATGTCACACTGATAGAGTTCTCGATATCGTCCACGTTGAGGACGTTCGCCGCGGTATACTTTTCCAATTTGGTAACGTTTGAATGGAAAATTCAAATCACGGTAGTGCTCACTGACATAACGTGCGAGTGGAACAGTCAAATCGAAACGCAGGGCGAGATCTGTGTCACCTTTTTTAATCCGATACATCTCCTTTTCGTTATCACCACCTCCTTTGGCAAGCAAAATATCCTCGCGCTCAATCGCAGACGTATCCATTGGAATAAAGCCGTAACTTTCGTAAACATTGCGAATAATGTCCTGCATCTTATTAAAAGCGATCTGATCCTGTGGCAATAATTCCAAAATGCCCGGCAAAGCACGCGTAACCATCTCCTTTTCTTTTTTCTTTGAGAAAAAATCAAATAACATAGGCCTATTTTAACCGAAAAATCACATTTTGTCTCGTGGATTACTCCCCTGCGAAAATCTTTGCTAAATGAATCATGCGGTAGTCATATTTCTCGTCAAAATATTCATACACAGGTTTAAGTTTCTTGACACCGAGTTTTTTGAAAGCTTTCTGAATTTCGGCAAAAACTTTTCTTTCTTTCGAAGTTTTAGGTTTTATATATTCGAGTTCCTTCAAAGTCACTAACTTATCGGCCACAATTTTTTCGAGATGTTTGAAAATCGTACTTTCACTCAGGTCACGCTCGACACACATCATTGCAATTGTTTTTTTCGCACGCACATCATCAGCCGTAATTTCGTATATGCTTTTCTTTTTCGATTTTTTTGCAGTACGAGCTTTTACAAAATTATCAACATGCTCTTGTAGTCGTGATTCTTGAGTAAGCGCAATTCTCCGCTGCACATTATCCGACAATTTGCGCAATGTTCGATCGAATTGTAACACTGTCGCGTGCACCTCGAGAGCTTTTTCATTAATCCCCTTTAAATGCAGGCCATCGAGTGAACGAATTCGCGAGAGCGCCACGTAACCCTGCCCCGGCACAAACGACTGCGACAAATCAATGTGCGCCTGATCGAGTGTCATACCCTGACTTTTGTGGATTGTAACAGCCCATGCTAATTTCAGAGGCACTTGCGAAATTTCTGCCAACACTTTGGCACCATCAGCGATGATCCATGACTGCGGATAGGCGACATATTTTTTGCCTGACTTGGTTTCGACCACTGGATAATTATCTTCGAAATCAACAACTTTCCCCGTCGTACCGTTCACATAACCTTGCATCGGATTATTTTTCACAAACATCACGAGCGCACCAACCTTGATACATAAACGTTCTGGAGAAAGACATCCTTTTTTTGCCGATTCAACTACCGCTTCTTTTCCGGTAGTGAGCATGTCATATACTTTTTCTTTATTCTTGAGCTCAGTTAATTTTCGATTATTAAATGCATCAACGTCAACATTATGCGTATATAATTTTGTCATCTCATCATTATCAGTCGTCACAATTTTTCCAAGGAGCGCCTCGCGAGTTTTTTCGGAAACTTCCCCACTACGAATTTCATTAAGAATCGACAAAAGTGAGATATCATCCTGACGATGTTGCTCCTCTAAATAGCAGACGTGAAAATCCGCGTCGCGCCAACTTTTCGATCGAAAAGCAAACGGAGTCTGATTATCACCTTCGAGCGATTCATATACCATATCGTCAGAAAACATACTTGTATTTCGTGGTTCGCGGTTACGATACGAGTTCTTCTCAATTGGCGGGAGTTGGAAAAAATCACCGGATAAAATAACTTGAATACCTCCGAATGGTAAATTGTTGCGCTTGAAAAATTTACACACGAGATCGACCGAGTCGAGCATGGTATCCTTTAACATCGAAACTTCGTCGATAATCAAAACCTGAACATGTTCGAAACGCTTCCACAAATATTGTTTTTCCTCCATCGCGGCCAAATCATGTTCAGTGAGCGAATCTTTGATGCCAATACCAGACCACGAATGAATTGTCATACCCCCGATGTGTGTCGCGGCAATTCCGGTTGAAGCAGTAATCGCAACTTCGATATCATTTTCCTTAAGAAAATCAATGAATTGATTCAAAACATACGTTTTTCCTGAACCAGCGGCACCAGTCAGAAATACGTTTTTGCCCATTTTTAGAATTGTGAGAGCTTCGGCTTGTGTCATGATGTAAGGAGTATAGCATATCGATATAAAGAAATAATGAAGAAAAGTAGTTAAAATGAGTACGCTGTATTTTTCCCTATCGGTCAAAATCAGCTCGTTCTCGGATGCTAATTGGGAGAAACCAAACATCCTCCGAAAGCCTTATTTTAACTACTTTTCTTCATTATTTCTTACGACTGAGAGGCACCAGCTTTTTCAGTTTTGATAATAAGCATACTTTCGATTCGGCGAATATCGGCGAGCAATTCAGAGCGCGATGGATTGAATAAAATAATGTTGCAAATACTAGCTCCCCCATTTTTTGCAAACAAACACTTGGCGCCAATCTTTTTATTGATAGTCACTTTTTTAAAAGATTTCAATTCCTGGATTTTTAAAATCCCCGTCAGGTTCGTTAAAATCCCCTCCTGTTTCGGGAAGAATTTCATGGCGGCGGAATAGCCTTTCACCTTTTTAGGAATAATTGGTGTGCGAGGCATACGGATCAGCACGTCGTTCATCGCGTGATTAATTCCATACGACATCTGGTACAAGTCCCTGCGAAAGCCTCCAATACGCGGACCAATTTCAATCACTTTCCAACCGTCTTCAGTACGCATTAATTCGATATGCGCAGTACTTGAACGTAATCCGAGCGCGTGCACTGCATCTTCCGCCACAGCTTCCGCCGCTTCAATCGAAGTTTTTTTGAGCAACGTCGGCGTAATTTGCTGATAACCAAAAAAATCATCGAAGCCAATTGCTCGGCCGGTTTTGATGTGCACAACCGGACAAAAATACACAGCACCTTTTGAATTTACATACGCATCGACCGAATACATTTCACCTTCCATAAATTGTTCAACGAGCACACGCGGAACTTCGGCCCGACCATTTTCCTCGCCAACTCGACGGATCTTTTTAAAGACTTTTTTGATCGAAGCCTCTAACTCCTCCTCATGAAAACAAATCGATACGAGCAAACTCACCGCCAAATTCGATGGCTTAATAATGAGCGGAAAACCAATCTTTTCTTTAATTTTCTGAATCATTTCCGGAGAGTCGTCTTTGACTACCAAAAAGTTCGGAGAAATTGATTTGTTGTGCACGCGAAAACGTTTACGCATTTTAATTTTATCGCATGACCACAAAAGCGATTCGCTCGTCGGTGTCCTCAAATACGGCACATTCGGCACGATTTTCGCAAACAAATCTACATGAACCTCACCACGACATGTAATCGCGAGTAACTCTTCCTGATACAAAAGCAGTGCTTTCTGAATCGACTCTGAATCAGTGACATTACAAGGAATATCAATGATGCTATTTTTCGCAAAAAATTCAACGTCGTTTTTAGAGAGTGGTTTTTTCTCATCACGAATTACCGCAACACGAAATGTTTCGTTGGTTTTTGTAGTGTAATCGCGCAAGTCGTCAAAAAACTTCTTGGGCACATCCTCAACAAATAGAATGATGTTTTTGAGCATGAATATAAAGGTTTTATGCTAATGGAGTATGTGGGGAAAATAGGCCTATATAGTACCTAATAGGTTCGATAAAATCAAGCTATTCGTGATGACAATGCGAATGTGCATGGCCGTGCTCTGATATGCGCCCTCGCCCTTTCAAATAGACCACAGCAAGGAACGTCACGATCGGCACCGTTATAATGAGACCAATACTGCCGATAATCATGCGAATAATTTCGGTGGCAATAACTTCTAAATTAATGACGGTAGCGAAATTATATTTATAGACCGTAAACAACATGAGCACCGGTAATGCACTTCCGGTATAAGCGAGCACAAGTGTGTTTACGAGAGCACTCACATGTTCGCGACCAACACGCATTGCTCGCTTGTAAACTTCAGTCGGAGAAGTGGCGGGATTTGTTGCATATAATTCACTGACCACCGCAGATTGGGTCACGGCAATATCATCAAGGACTCCTAAAATACCGATAATAATTGCACCGAGCAAAAGTCCAGTAAAGTTCAGTTCACCACCAGTGCTGATATTTAAATAAAATGCTTCATCACCAGAAAAACCCGTCAATTTCGTCGCCGAAACCGCAAGAATAGCCAGAACACTCGTCAACGTAACAGAGATCATCGTGCCAACATACGCAACAACAGCTTCGCGATGAAAACCATGTGTCAAAAAGATCGCAACGAAAAGTACTGCAGATGCAACCAAGGAACTCGCCATGAGCGGATGCCAACCCGCCAAAATTCCTGGAATTAAAATATAGAAAATCGCAGCAAAACTACCAATAAGCGCAATGAGAGACCGCACACCTTGGCGACCACCAAATGCAATGACTACCGCAATAAATAATCCAACAAAGAAGTATAAAGACATTCGTCGATCGATGTTTGTGATGTGATAGCGATGTTCGCCCGCCTGATCAATAATGTGATTTACGAACACGCGCGTACCATTTTTAATCTGCGGGAAATCGCTTGTAATTGTAACCATCTCGCCCTTATGATCGCCTGACAGCAATTCCAATTTGACTGTCTGGACAATACTATCTATATTTTTCCATCCGACCGGAACGGTTTCGGATTCTGAAATTTCCACAACACGGGCGCTGTACGTGCCTTGAAAGTCATCAAAGATTTCTTGTTGCTGTGCCTCAACATTTCCTATCAATGCGAAAAACCCCAGACAGAGCACGAAAAACTTTGTACGGGTATTTTGTATCATGAAAGTATTATCGTCGAGCCAAGAAAACTTTTTCTAAAATACCAGATGACAAAATCGCGGCCGGCTTGTCCTGCATGGCGACAACACCTTTGTCCAAGACGTATGCGCGGTCGGCAATGCCGAGCACTGAATGCAAATTATGTTCGACAATCATAATCGAGGTTTTACGGCGCTCGTTAATTTCTTTAATTTTTGCAAACACCTCTTTGACAATTTTCGGAGAGAGGCCAAGTGACGGTTCGTCGAGAAGCAAAATTTTTGGATCAGACACGAGTCCGCGTGCAATCGCCACCATTTGTTGTTGACCACCGGACAAATTTCGAGCCGGCTCATGCAATTTCGGACGCAGTGCTGGAAAAATATCGAGCACTTCGTTAATTCGATTTTTGAGAACGGCACGGCTGTTGATTGAAAATCCACCCATCTCCAAATTTTCGAGAACACTGAGACTTTTAAAAAGCTGACGCCCCTGTGGCACAAAAGCAATTCCGCGTTCAACAATTTCAAACGATTTTGGCACAATTGAAACGCCGTGCCAATAGATATGACCAGCGCTGATTGGCGCGAGCCCGAACAAGACCTTCAAAATAGTCGACTTCCCCGCGCCGTTTGGCCCCATAAGCGCCACAATCTCGCCCTCATCGAGCGTCACATCAACACCATCGAGCGCTTTTACACCGCCGTAGTGGACTTTTATGTCGCGAAACGTGAGCAGAGTTTCTTTTGGTTGCATTGATATATTATAGCAAAACTTAAACCAAATCTGTTAGATGTAAATCCTCTTCACCAGATTTCGGGTCTCTAATTGGTGGAGATTGTATGGAGATAAATTCCAACACCTGACCTTCTGCTAATTTAAATCCGTGCGGCATACCACGAGGTATTTGTATTTTATCCCCTGATACTAGCGGTGTTTCCTTAGTTCCACTGAGCAATACTGCCTCGCCACTTACAATAACAACATATGCATCAGAATTTTTATGAACATGTTGTGGGTATGCAACCCCAGATCGTAACTTTACCAATGAAACTTCTCGATTAGGAACAATATTGCCGTCAATCGAGGCAGTAATTTCAAATCCTTCAAACACTCGTGTCGGTTTATCTCGCAGATTTTCTTTCGAAAGCCAATCAGATAATGTGCTATCTGAAAAATCACTCAACACATCTCGCATGTATGATTCCTGATGAGGTTTTTCCATAAATTTACGGTAAATCTATAATTTTTCCATCTACTACAGTTCTAAATACTGTAGCGCGCTCTACTTCACAATCATCATCAAATGATAATGTACCAGTAACAGCTTGGTAATTTTTCATTGAGCTAATATAATCAGCGACTTTTTGTGGATTATCTCCAACTTCTCGTAATGCATGTGCGAGAATGTTAACAACGTCATAATGCGCTGCAGCTAAATACACAGGATTCGAGCCGAATTTGTCTTTGTAATCCTGTTTAAACTTTTTAGTTATATCGCTTTCTGTAACAGAACCATCTCGAGAGTACTCATAATCAACATAATCAACATTATTAGCAAGAGCAAGATTTTTCAAAGCAGGATTTTGTACAGTGTAATAATCACTGATGATTGGTTTCATTAGACCTACTTCTTTAATTTGACCAAGCATCGCCTCAACTGTATTAGCCACTTGTACCGCAATAACAGTGTCGATATTGTTTTGTTCTCCCTTTATTTTAAGAATATTGGTTCTATAATCATTTGCACCCGGTGTTGCGTTATAAAATTCCTCGATGACAATTTCTCCGCTGATACTGTCAATATTTTTATGCAATTCACTAGCCACACCCCTACCGTATTCATTATCAGGTAATAATGTTGCCACCTTTTTATACCCACTCTTTTTCATCAATTCAACAAATGCCGGAGCGAGGGTTTTTGCAGTAAGTGCAATGCGACATGATAAATTTGAACCATCGAAATAGGTTGGGGTTGTGGCGCCCGGCACAATCAATACATTACCGTCTTTCACGGCTACTTCCCTAATACTCGAAACAACGGGGCTACCATCAGCAATAATGTAATTAATCCCTCTTACCGAAAGAGCTTTGTATGCATTCAAACTAGTCTTAGAGTCATAGGCACTATCCTCGAGAACTAATTCGAGTTTCTTTCCATTGATACCGCCATCACTGTTAATCTTTTCGATTGCCATCGTTGTGGCATTTTTCTGTAATTCCCCAACTAGAGCCTGAGAACCAGACAGGATAAAGTTACCACCAATCTTAATTGTTGAAGTATCCTGAGGTTGTTTATTACTAAAATACAGACCACCAAGTATCAATACGATAACTACGATTATTACTGATTTTTTCATACTTCCTATTTTACTCTTCGGGAGGAGGAAGTCAAAAAAATTTCCGCTTGACTTCCCCATCAATTTTCTTATAATTATGGGGTATCACGACGAAAAAGCATCCGAACGGTTAATTGCCTAAGGAGGCTTTTTCATTTTAGGAACGCGATCTTGGTTTTTATAAGTGTATCACTTAAATCATTCCAAAAATTCAATGGTAATGACCGATACAACGACGACGCCCTTTTTCTATCTGGAAATAAAATCTTCTCTAATTTACTCTTGCTGATGGCATAATCGACAACTTTCATATAATCACCATCGCCGGAAACCAAAATTATTTTGCCCGAATTTGGATCCTCACACATATTCTTCATCATTTCAAAAATAATATCGGCATCAACATTTCCCCTCTTGATAGTCGGCGAATTTTTGTGATGTGGTTTAAAAATAATGGTAAAACCAGCAGCTTCTAAATTGCTGTATAGTTTTTGATGTTTTTCATCCCAATACCCAAGAAAATAATAGGCTTCAGTAACATTATATTTATCCCTCAAATATATTCTGAATTTTGTAAAATCAACAGACCACAGATTATCACTACGCGTTGTGCCGAGGTGTAGATTTTGACCATCGATCAGTGCGATGTTGTGTTTCACTCAAATACTATATCCATATATTATTGGGTAAAGCTACAAAAAACTTTAGGGTTTCTTTAGAATTTTCTCAGGAGAAGTCAAAATTACTCCCCCAAATACGCCTCCACCACATCCCGTCGCGCGAGCACGGTTTTCGGGTCACCTTCGGCAAGCACAGTTCCGGAATCCATCACAACAAGATGATCGCAGAGGTCGCGAATAATTTCCATGTTGTGTTCGACAAGAACAATTGCCTTGCCCTCCTCGCGCAACTTTTTCAAAATGTCGGAAACTTTTTTAATCATCTCTGGGAAGAGTCCTGCGTACGGTTCATCAAACAAAATAATATCGGCGTCAGTTGCAATCGCACGTCCAATTTCGAGCAACTTGCGCTGACCATATGACAAGCTCAGGGCTTGTTCATGTCGTTTTTCGTGAATGCCGATTAATTTCAAAATATCTTCGGCGCGGTCAAGATAAATTTTTGTGTTACGCTCAAACAAAGTGCGCCACATGCTGCGATGCGTCAAAGCGAGCATGATATTATCGAGCACCGACATTTGTTCGAACACACGAACGTTTTGAAACGTGCGCGTAATTTTGTATTCTCGCATATCACACGGACGAATTTTTTCGACGTGCACCGCGTCGCTAATCACGAGCACTCCCTTGTCCTTTGGAATAATTCCCGTCACTAAATTAATGAGCGTCGATTTCCCTGACCCGTTCGGCCCGATAAGCCCTGTGATTTTCCCCGCTTCAATGGAACAGTCGACACCCGAGACGGCTTTGACGCCACCGAAATGCTTTGCGAAGTTTTTGAGCTGAAGAATTGGCATGGATTGTGTGGTGAATGTATTATAACAAAAAAATACATTATTTATACAACTGTGCATGTGTCCCGATCGTAATTAATTCAATTTTATCACTATTCACATATTCAAATATCGCTCGATAATCCGAGGTTACGTTGAAACTAAAATATCCAGCATATGTACCATGCAGTCCATGACAATTGAGTATTTTATTATTCTGGTCTTTGCAAAATAAAGTTAATCGGTTGTCGAATTTCTTCTGAATGGAAGGAGAAACCTTTTCATATGCTTTTATAAACTTTTTACTGAATATAATTTGCATATGAATTTGTGTTATGACTTCACATGCCGTCTCAACCACGCAATAGCCTCTGTGGCATTTTTGAATACTGGAGATTTGTCCGATTGTCTTTCTTTTTTAACATCCGAAATAATCGATTCTAAATAAGGAGTCATTTTGGGTTTGAGAGAAATACTGATTTCCTTGTTTACCACAAATTGTCGAAGTGTCGCAGAAATAATCGATGAGAGATTAAACCCCATTTGTTCCGCTAATTTTGAGGCTTGATTTTTAAGCTTTTTATCAAGCTTTATGTTTACCATCGTTTTCATATCCATAGTATATACGATGGATTGTGTATGTCAATCAACAAAAAACCACCTACGAAGGCGGTTTTTTATTACTTATTTATTCTACCTGCACCGCTTTACCATCGACAATCTTCTTCACCGAAGCTTCTGTCACAAAGAATCCGTCTTTATCGATAACTGTCTTTCCATACAATGGAGAATCGTTATATCCTTTCTGCATAATAATTTCAGGAAGATCTGTAGGGTCAATTCGTGTATTGGATTCTTCTTGTAATCGAATCATCATTGCAACCAAATCATACACATACGTCGAGCCAGTTTCTGGTCCTGTTCCATATTCTTTAGTGTATCTATCCACAAAATCCGGATTCTTTCTTCCATCAGATACAAACCACATTCCGTTGAATAATGTCGGCTCATTGCTCCATTCAAAAGTTTCTACGCTCGTCAGTGGAATATGTATCCCAAGATCTCTGAGTTGCCGTGCCATCAATTCATTTTCAGGGGTGAACATTTCTAAAATAATCAAATCTGGTTGTAAGTTTTTAATCTTTGCGGCGAT
Organism: uncultured Candidatus Saccharibacteria bacterium; assembly: GCA_964538855.1. GTDB lineage: Bacteria > Patescibacteriota > Minisyncoccia > Phycocordibacterales > JAACPR01 > CAYLNC01. The sequence goes on along the minus strand of CAZIEY010000003.1, from coordinate 84,705 downwards.
TGTTCTAAAATCCTTATCGCCGATTTTTGTCATATCGTATGACACAATTTTAACTTCGGTGTCCCTCAGTGAATCTTTTATAGCATTCGTAACAGCGAGTGTACCCGCATGATCTGTATCAATAATCGATACCGTCTTATAACCGCGTTTTACAATTTCTTGCGCTAATAAAGCCCCTTCCTTAAACGGAGGTGTCCAGTGAACGAAATTATATTTTCCTTCTGCAGAAGTCGGATCCGACGCCAAGCCGAATCGAGCAACCTTAGCCCCTTCATTAATTGGCGCAACTGCGTTACTTGTACCAGAACCAAAAGTGATGATGCCGAGGACTTTATCAATATTAATCAACTTGTTAACCACAGTAACTGTATTGATCGGATTGAACCCATCATCATCTATAACTAATTCATAATCGTATTTCGTATCGCCTGCATCTTTAAGAGCGAGTAGTGCTGCTCTTTGTGCAGATTCTCCTAAAAACGCTGCTCCGCCAGAGAGTGGTAATACAACTCCGATTTTTACAGGCTTATCTGTAGCAACATTTTTTGATGAGAATGTTGTATATATACCCGCAAGTATCACGAGAGCAGCCACCACGTATAATGTTTTTTTCATATAATAATGCTTATTTGTAATATCTACGTGAAATACTATACAATGAAAACTCAGTGCTGTATTTTTTAATAACATATCAAGCATTATATATTCTTATTTATCAACGTATAAAAGATATGTTGCATATTTTGTTCGTAAGAATTGACAGTTTTACCAATTCTTGAGATAATGGAGACATGGAAACATCGCAATCAAGCATACAGAGTAAACTCAATAAACTTGGTCTAACCGATAAAGAAGCTTCTATATATTCAGCACTGCTCCATCTCGGTGGTGCCTACCCTTCCAAAATTGCTGAGGTGACAAAAATCAATCGCAGCACAGTATATAAAATCCTCTTGGATTTATCCGTCAAAGGTTTGGTTAATGAAATAGAAAAGAAAAATAAAATTTTTTACCATGTCGAACATCCACAACGCATCACCCGCTATCTCAAAGATCGTGTGAAAATTTCTCAAGATCAATTAGAGAAAGCCGAGAGCACCATACCAACACTCGAAAGTATTTACGCATTCAGTGCGCACAAACAGAAAGTTACCTATTTCGAAGGTTTCGATGGCATCCTCAAAGTATTCGAGGATCATATTAATGTTGAAAAGCCATACGAAATGTTGGCGTGGTCTAACACGGAATACCTCGAGAATTTTATGCAGCACGAATTATCTGTGACATATCGTAAAGCAAAAGAGAAAAAGCGTATACACACAAGAGGCATTGTGCCGGCTTCAGATCACGGCTCGGCATTTATATTAGAGAAATACAAACAAATTGGTGTCTCAGAAAAATACTGGCCCGAATTACGTTTTGTATCCAAGGATCAATTTTTGGTCCACGGAGAAATCACTGTGTACGGTGAAGACAAAATTTCAATTGTAAACCTCAATCCAGATTCAATGACAGGTACTATTATCCAAGATAAGGCTATCCATGACATGATGCGCATGATTTTTGAGTTATCGTGGAAAGGTGCGGCGCAGAAATAATCTAAATCTGTACGAACTCACCTTCTCGCACCGTCTTCATTTCAAACGCATCTTCTGGAGTTTGAAGAAAACCCTTCTCGTTGAATTTAATCACCGGCACCGCTGCACCTGGCATATTGGTTTCAGCAATTGCTTTTTGTAATGCTTCACCTCCCTCCAATTTTGATCGACGCAAGGCATCAGCAATCACACGTACCGCATCATACGCAGTTACAATCGAAGGATATTCTGGCTTGGAACCATATTTTGCCTCGAACTTCTCCTCGAATTCAATTTGGCTTTTTGTTTTAACTGGAGTACTGAATACACGTCGTTCTAGAGATTGCGGACAATTAGTAAGCGACACACTGTCGCCAGACGATTCGGTTCCAAAAGAAAGTACGTTGAGCGCGAGGTCGTCCATTTGCTTTAACAGTGTACATTGATTGTAATCGCTTGTTACCACAAACACAGCCTCTGATTTTTGACTTTTAATTTTTGTAATAACTGTTCTGAAGTCTTGAACCAAAGGATTTCCAAGATTAATATCATCGACAATTTTCACGCCATAATTCGGAGCTTCGTTCGTAAATATGTCAGCTGTAAACTTCCAAAAGCTCGCATCTAGCAACCGAATAATTGTAAACTCTTTTATATTTTCTCTTTGAGCGTATCGCAATAATTCACGAATACCGACTCGATTGTCATACCATGTCGAGAAAAAGTAATCGTAATTCGTATCTTTTTCAAGTTGATCAGACGTGTCTGGACCAACCATAGGAATCTTTGCGGCTTCAATTAAAGGCAAAATCGGTTCTGCCGGCTCATCCCATTGCGGACCAACAATCGCAATAACTTTGTCTATATTGATAAGTTTTTGAGTTACCGTCACGGCATTTTTAATTTTATCAATTGAAACGTCCTCAGAAATTAATTGCAAAGGTCGACCCAAGACTCCGCCATTCTCATTGATTTCGTCGATGGCAAGTTGCGCACCGCGACGTTCTGCTTCACCAATTGCAGAGCCTGCTCCAGTTAAAGCAGAAATACTGCCGATTTTAATTGGCTCACCAGACACGTCTTTTGCCGGACGATTATTCATCACGAATATCGCACCCAACACAAGCACCGCTATGATTCCCCATGTATATTTTTTCATATTGTTATTTGACATAATTTAGTATGGCAGGTATTATATGCAGTATGGAAAATATAGCAAACTCTGCATTATTGGAGAGTAATATCAAGTCAACACTCGGACAAATTGGTTTGTTTCCAAATGATATTGCAGTGTATTTATTTCTCGTACATCACCCACGTTCAAAAACTGGCCCGATTATTTCTCTGACAAAAATCGGCAGTTCCGCAGTCTATCAATCTCTGCGGAACCTCCTCACCCGCGGACTGGTCTCATATGAAGTCAAAAACAACATCAAATATTACAGCGCCGAAGAGCCAGTACAATTAATCAAGGAGCTTGGCGAGCATCAAAAACGATTGCAAGAAATTACAGAGCTTGTCGAAGATGCCAAGAAAATCGAAGGAGCTCGCAACATCGTCAACGTGTTCGAAGGTTCGTATGGATTCAAAAAAGCATTTCAACACTTTGTACGCGATGTGAGCCCCGGCGAAGATGTGACAATTGTTGGATACAATACGAAATATTTTATTAATGACCTCCCTTTGCGACGATTCTTCTCTGAACTGGACAAAGGTCTCGCTGATAAAAAGGTAAAGGCGCGACTACTCGTCGAAAAAAGCCTCTTCCCTACTTTCAAAAAAGACCGGCGAAGCATTCCGATTTATGATATGCGATCAATGCCCTCGAAATATTTTGGACCGTTTGCAATTGATACAACTCCGCGCGAAGTCCTCATCACCATCGTCGCCGACATTCCCATTGCAATCAGCATTCGTCACCCAATTATCGTAGATGCGTTTCGTAAGAATTTTGAATATTTATGGAAGGATGCGAAGTAGATTTAATGTTATTATTATTTATATGAAACAAGGACCAGAACAGAACCAAAACATAATTCCGAGCAATGACTACCAGTCAGAAGGTGTACTGACCGCAACACCTTCTGACCTACAGGAGTATTTTGTTTTCTTTTCTAGAATGATACGAGAATCACGCGATGTGTATTCGGAAGAAGACGCACGCAGTGCTTCGCTCAACAGATCTCCAGATATTTTTCAAAAAAAGATAGAAGACGGGTCAGTCAAAGTCTTAACGTTCAAAGATAATTCTGGTCAACTGATTGGGACACTCGAAGCACGCGAGATAACAAATTCTACAAATGGAGAGAAATTCGGTAACATAGTTTGGATTTTTGTCGAACCTACGTATCGTGGCAAGAAACTTGACCAAATAAACACCACAATAGCTAAGTATCTGAACGCAAGAGCGGATGAGTTTTTCCAAGAGACTGGATGTGTTGGAATGATTGCTAGTATACGTGACAATAATGTGCGATCAATCGGCATGCACGAATCTATAGGATTTAAAAAAGATAATATGTGGCCCGCAGATACAGGTAGAGCTTGGTATACAAAGAGGTTATAACAAAAAGAAGATTCAAATTATGAACCTTCTTTTTGTTATAACCTCTTCTAGATCTTTATTCAGTCGGCACCAATACCCCATTTCGCACTTCTGTAATCACCATCGGCTGAATTCGCACACCGTTCTTATCGAAGGATATTGAACCTGACGCACCGTTTGCATCGCTAAACTTTTTCAAGTTCTTGATCCAATCAGCGTCGTTCGCGTCATACGTCGCGAGTGCCACGTTAATCATGTCGTAAGAAAAGTCAACGACGAAACCAGGAGCTTCTCCGTACTTTTTCTGGTAGAGATCAGTAAGCACATCCATTTTTCCTGACTTGAACCACATTGATTTTGCACCGTTGATTTTATTCGTATCGCCCAAAATTCTGGTGAAGTCAGCAAAACCTGTTTGCAACTGAGCATCGAATGCAAGCACTGGCATTGTTGAGTCTAACGTGAGTAACTCCTTCGCGAAAAGTGCGCCGTTTGCTGGAGATTCGATTACTACGACAACATCGTAATTTTCATTTGCGATTTTTGTTGCATAATTTCTCAAGTCATCCTTACCATTCACTATAAATGGAGTAAATTCTTGTTTGAAGTTTTGTTTGAAGGCTTCAAAGAAACTAATTTGCGCGGACAAATTGTCATATATCACCGCAACTTTTTTGCCAGTATATTCAGGACTATCGCTCAAATATGTCGCAAGAAATCCGATCGGTGCTTCTGCAGCAGGACTGAATTGAATGATGTTGTCATCTGCAACTCCAACCGTCTGCACACCGAGCTGTATTACTGGGATACCTCGCGCAACCACGTCTTCATGTATTGCGTCGATAACCGGCGTTGAGAGCATCAAAATTGCATCAACCTTATCCAAGTCAACCAATTTTTTATAAGCGCTGACACCTTTTTTTGCATCATACGCATCATCTTCGATAACTACTTTAATAGAAGCATCTGGATTTTCCTTTCGGTATTGATCCAAAGCGACTTCCATACCTTTTTGCATATTTTGACCAGCGGCTGCATAGTCACCAGTAAGTGGCAACATGAGACCGAGTGTAATCGAATGTGCTTTGTCATCGCGTTGCAATATTACCGCAGCGACAATCGCACACACAATCACAAGAATAATTATTTTAATATTTTTAGTCATCAATTTTATATAAGTTATGTGTATTTTTAATCTCCACCTACTGTGCCGTGCTCTGTAAAGCAGCGCGGATCTGTGTAGTGTATATCCATTGTACCATCAGGTCTTATAATCGGACCACCTTTATGTAGTGCGAGCATAATCCCATCTTCGAGTGCCTGAAAACCATGCAGTACTCCGCGAGGAGCTTTAATTACTGAACCTGCTGCGTAAGGTATCTTTTCCTGATCATCACCAAGGATTACGAAACCTTTGCCATGAATGAAGTAGAATGTATTTTCAGATTCATCATGTTTGTGTTGTGGATGTTCACCACCAACTTCAAGTTCAACAATTGATGCGCCAGTTATACCATCTTGATCACCGCTGAATGGACCAAGTTGAATTGTGGCGAATCCTTCACACGGAGTCTCTATAGCTTTTGCACGCTCTGCTAAAAAAGGAACGAACTTTTGTAGAGCTTCAATCCCTCTTACAACTGTAGCTTTTTCTTTAGTATGTATTGTCATAATTTACAGGCCATTCACTTGATTTTCACAATATATTACGACCTACAAAAAGAATACCAGACAACCTTAATAATGTCTTGTCAAAGTATATTTTTATGCTGTAATTATATTCTAATGTTGCTAGGTAAAGGTTTTTTAATATATTATATTGACTAATTTTTAGTCATTTTATATACTTATTTCAATGATATGGTCAAAAAACACGCTTAGTATCCTGAATTTGAGTGACACCGAGATAACTATCTTAAATACACTTCAAACCGATCATAGTGTGCAAGAAATTGCATCACTTACGTCCCTATCGCGAACCGGTATTAATTATGCGATTAAACGATTATTGAAGGACGAATTAATTGACTACCAGCTACACGGTAAGCGGAGATTTTACATAGCGATTACTGCAGAGAGACTTATGCACAAATTATCACTCACTATCGACAAGATACAGATGAATTCTCTCAATAAGAAAGGTGCGAAAATCAAACTCTCCCCTAAAGATGAGTTCATTATTCATGTTGGACCAGAGGAAATTGTTCCTGCGTTTAAAAGAATTGCCCTCGAGCTTACCAACGATCGTGTTAAAGCAATACAACATCACACATCATTTAATGACCAGGCAGAAACTGCAACTCCTAAACAAATAATTGCGTTTAATCAAGCGATTATTAAAAATAAAATTATCATTGACGGAATGCTCAACGAAAGTGCTTACATATCATATGCCAATGAAATAAAAAGCGACCCGACGAAATTCAAAGCCCACATCGAGAGTCTCGGTGGGCGTATGGCAGACTATGCGGTATTTCCAGACACAGTTTTTAATCATCACGCTGAAATATGGATTTTCAAAACTACAACTTTGCTAATCAATTGGAAGGATAAAGTCGCAATTGAAATCACGAACGATAATATGACAAATCTCCTGCGCGATATGTTTGAATATGTTAAACATTCGAGCAAGAAGATTGATCATAATAAGCTGATGCGAGAACTACTTCACTAACACAGTCTTCCCGTCTTTCACTGTCCAAATCCCAATTGGCAAAGTGAAAATATTTTTGTTTTCACCTTTCACAGCCTTGCCGACTTTACCGTCATACTCGTTCAAATTTTTGAGATATTCAGCAAGATTACCAGATTCGGTTCCACGTACAATCAAATTGAATATGTCGTATCCGTGCGGTGCGGTTCGCGCGTTAAATCGAGTGTTTGGGTATTCTTTAGTAAATTGCGCCTGGTATGCAACATCTGAGAGGAAGTTATCGGTATACCACTGACCCTCAAACAAAGAGAGGTCGGCTGTAATGGCCAAAAGACCATTCGAGCTGAAATTAGTAATCTGTTGCAAAGTCATCTCTCTAGCCAAAATATCAAGTGTCGGAGGAAATACAATAGTCATATAAATATCAGCCGGTACAAGCTTCATCTTAGAAACCTCGGTTCGAAAATCTTTATTGGCTGGATCAATTCTTTCTTCACCTACAATAGTAATACCGTAATCTCGAGCATGATTCTTGACCTCCTCACCCAACAAATTCGCGCCTGGTTGATTTTGAATAATCAAAAAAGCTTTTGAAAGATTCTGGTTTTTAGCTTCTTCTAACCAGCGTTTTGCTTCATCTTGTGGAAGAGCACTATACAAAAATGTCGTCTCACCAGCAATGGTAGTCACCACACAATCGCAGATGTGAGGAATTCCCGCATCTTTTGCAATTTTATCTACCGCGCTACCAGTTCCGGAAGTTACCGTAACAATAGCAGCGACCTTATCGATGTTAATTAATTTCTGTGCGGCGGAAGCAGATTTTGCAATGTTACCCTCATCATCTTCGACAATGATTTCATAATTCGCCGCACGATCACCCAGATCTTTCTTGGCGAGCTCTAACCCTTTAACCAAGTTATCGCCGTAAATTGTTGCGCCAGATTTTAGAGGGGCAACTACACCAATCTTAATTGTGTCTGTATCCCTGTTAGAAAATATAAAAAAGCCTACAATCAAAATGACAACGACAAGACCCGTAAGGTATTTTTTGTTCATAAATTTATATTACTTATAATTACTCACAATGATATACCGAGCGAGACTTTATGTCACTAAAATACCACTATAATTAATCTGCGGTCGATTTAACCTTATATTCCATATTTAAATACCCATTTACTGCTGTCCATTTATATGACAGTATATGAATATGAAAGACATATCTAAAAAACTATCGGAAATCGGTGTTAGTGAGAAATCTGCCCAAATATATACGTTTCTATTGAGAAACAGAGATATACCAGTATATAAAGTCGCAACTGGCACAAAGATTCCGAGAACCACTGTTTACAACTTACTATTGGAATTAGAGTCTCAAGGACTAGTCTCGAGTTGGAAGAAAAATAATGTAATTCACTACTCTGCTGAAAATCCAGATCGCTTAAAACAAATTTTAAAAAATAAAGAAATCATACTAAACGAAATATTTGGCGACCTTTCTAATATGTATAAGCTGGATAAAGATAATCCAAAAACGAAAATATTCGTCGGTGTAGAAGGTTTGAAACAAACTTTTGAACACAATCTCGATACCATGATTAAAAATAAGACCAAATTGGTATATTCAGTATTCGAATCTGACTTAATAAATATCTTGCCCAGATTTTTTCCAGAGTGGCGAAAAAGAAAAAATAAATTAACAAAAGCTTTTACGTATCTCATTGGACCAAAAGACATACTGAAAAATGAGCACTATAAAACTGACGAGTTCCGAGAAACTCGAGAAATCATTGATAATAGTGCATTCGGTGGTTCAATGAATGTGATTGGTGATACAACATACTTCTTCTCTTTCAAAGAAAATGAACCTTATTCAATTATTATCGAATCGAAAATCGTGGCAGATATGTTGACCAAACTGTTTATGTATATTTGGAAATCGCTTGAACCCACTTCTCTACCTGTAAAAAATAACTCCTAGTTTGTCTCTACAACTTATATTCCCCCATCAACCCATTCGGTCTGTACATCATCAAAACGACGAGCAGTACACCGTAGACGACTTGGCGCATTTGGGCTGCGATGTCTGTCGGGAAGCCGACGAAGCGCAAAATTTCGGGCAAAAGGATGAGAAAGACTGTGCCCCAGAAAACGCCCTTGTGATTGGCGAGACCTCCGAGAATGACAACCGCGAGAATGAAAATCGATTCGGAGAGACTGAATGTCGAAGGATCGATGAACGTAATGTATGTCGCAAAGAGTGCACCTGCAACCGCGGCGAGGCCTGCGCTGATGACGAAAATAAACATTTTATACACGGCGGTATTGTAACCGAACACCGAAATCGCCTGCTCGTCCTCACGAATCGCCTTGAGCACGCGCCCGAACGAAGAATCAACGATATAACACGAAATCACGTACACAATCCACGCGGTAAATGCGGCGAGAATGAGGAAGCTGATGTTTGACTTGAACACAAAATCAAAAAATCCGAGATCAATTTCTGGACGATGAATGCCCGGAATGCCGAGAGGTCCGCGAGTCAGTTCTTGCCAGTTCAAGAAGACACTAAACACAATGATGTTGAATCCGAACGAGGCGAGCGCATAATAATCGCCCTTGAAGCGCCCCAAAATCATGCCGAAAATGCCCGCAAGAATCATCGAGACAATTACGCCGATGAGTGCCGCCATAAAAAAGTTCCAGTCATGCTCCGTCATTAGGATCGCGGTTCCGTACGCACCGATTCCAAAAAATGCCGCGTGCGTAATCGACAACAGGCCAGTGTAGCCAATAACCAAGTTCAAGCTGAAGGCCAAGATGGACCAAATCGCGATTAATATGCCGAGGTGTATGAAATATTCCATGTTTGACATTATACAATAGGTTGCTATAATATACGAGCGTTACAAACAGGAATCCTGCGAGCCAAAACTTGCAGGATTTGCTGCTTATACATCAGACGTAAGATATTCCAATTCGCTCCGCAATTTTCTCAAATCTACATACAAATCACTACGAGTGATTAATTCTCTAGAAATATGTTCCTTCGTAGAAAATGTAATTATCTTTTTACCTTCTTTTTTAAGTAAATCAACGAGATACGCAAAATCCGAATCTCCTGAAAATAAAACAAATGTGTCGAAAGAATCTTTTAGTATATACGCGTCTAGTGCGAGTTCGATATCTAAATTACCCTTTGAAATCAAGTCTCTATTTAAAGCCTTAATTAATTTAAGGTTTTTAGAGATAATTGTAAAATCTAAATTCTTTAATTTATTTAATAAATTTGTCTGACTCAATCCATTTTTCACAGTGGCGATATATATTCGTAATTGAGAAGCCGTACCAACAGATAAATAATTCTTTAACTCCTCGTACCCTATTTTCCATCCCAAAGTTTTTTGGGAATAATACAAATTCGCTTCATCGATAAAAATTCCAAGACGACCTGTCTTATTAGAGTTAATCTCATCTTTATTAAACACCTGCCCATTATACGAATTCGATATGAAGTTTCTTTAAAAAAGTTCTAAAGTCTTTCTTTAGACTTGGGATAAATTCAGATGTGAATTCGTAGATGCGGCAGATTACTTCCTCTTAAAAATCCCATCAGGTCTAAAAATCAAAAAGATAATGAGAAGCCCGAACGCAATTGCATCTTTCCATTCACCGGAAATTTTCCAAATACCGAAGTTTTCGACGAAACCGAGCAGAAACGCGCCGAGAACTCCACCGGACACGCTACCCACACCACCGATAATTGATGCGATGACGCCTTTCAAAAGCAGGTTCAAGCCCATGACAGGCTCGAGTCCAGTGTCAAAACCAACCGCAATACCGGCAATTCCCGCAATAGCAGATCCAATGAAAAATACATATCCGATAATTTTATTCGTGTTGATACCGACGATCTTTGCGACCTCTACATCGTCACCGATTGCTTGGACTGCCTTGCCGAATTTTGTTTTCTTGATGACGAGACCGAGCACCACCATAATCGCAATCGAGGTACACAAAATGATGAGCTGCACTTGTGTGATAATACCTCCGCCAATTTCGTAGACGCGGGTCGTTCCGACGTTGCGTGAGAGGGTCTGGAATTGGCTCGTGAAAAGAATTGCGACAATCGCCTGAATCGCCGTCAAAAGACCAAGCGACGCCACGAGCATAATCATGCCCGAAGCTTTTTTATTACGCATCTTTTGGAAAATCAATTTTTCGGTGGCGTAACCGACGAGACCCGCAAAAATGACCGAAATAAAAATCGAAAGAGAGACATCAAGCCCCATCTGCTTTGACAAGAAAAAGACGCCGTAACCACCAATCGTCACAATCACTCCGTGCGCCAAATTGAAAAACTTGGTCGCTCCAAAAATCAAATTGAAGCCGAGCGCCACGAGCGAATAAATCGAGCCAGCGATGATACTATTGACGATGAGTTGCGGGATGATTGAGGACATGCCTGACTATTATACAACACTATCCTACTGAGCAGGTACGATTTCTCCATTCTTTACCTGGACCAATCGCATACTAATCCCTGTCACATCACCATTTGAATCGAAACCAAATTTGCCAGAAATACCGTCAAAATCTTTAACTCCATATAACCACGCTTTCATTTTATCAGTGTTTTCAGTACCAACCTCTTTAAACATGGCCGCGGTTAAATACACCTGATCGTACGCATTTGCTCCAAAGAATAGGTAATCAGGTTCTGAACCATATCTCTTTTGTGTTGCTTCCTTAAATGAGACGATTCGTGGGTTTGAAGAATCAAGCGAAGGTGCATCTGCAATAAATGTCCCTTCTACTGCCGCACCGATCTTGATAAATTCCGGTCCTGTAAAGTAAGCTCCGTAGAATTGGGAGTTAATTCCTAACGCTCTTGCCTGCTCAACCATACGAGCTGCTGCCTGCCCAGTTTGTGGATTTACAAACAAAGCAGATGGATTTGTGACTTTAACTTTTTGTAAAATAGTTCTAAAGTCAACCGTATCAGCAAGAGTATCTTCTGAAAAAACAACATCGAGATTCTTTTCCTTCGCTACATCAAGGAAAAAGTTTTTCAAACCAATTGAGTATGCGGAACTGCCAGATACCACAGCAACTTTCTCAAACTTCTTTGTAAGCATGTGATCGACAAGAGCCACACCAACCTGAGAATCACTCGGGAAAGTTCTAAAGATATAATCGCCGGCCTTTGTAATATCTGGGCTCGAGCCTTGACCAATCAAAATAACTTTTGCAGTTTCAGCAACTGGTGCAGCAGACAATAATTCACCACTGCATATCATACCAATAATAACTTTAACCTTATCGATTGAAATCAATTTTTGAGCGGCACTAGTCGCGTCTTTATTGTTACATTTACCATCCTCATAAATGACTTCGAATGGTCGCCCATCAACGCCACCCTTCATATTAATTTCATCGACGGCAATTTCAACACCCTTTTTAACTGGATCACCATATGATGCAGCGTCACCTGATAATGGTGAAATAAAACCAATTCTAATTGGTCCTTTATCGCTATTGTCCTTCTTATTAGAAACCACTAAAAGCACAATTACTATTAAAATTACTGCTCCCCATATTGCTTTTTTCATATATACAATATTACTATTGCCCCAGCGTGAAAGCAAACTCACTTCGCCACAAAATCGAGGGTCGAAACTTTCCATATATTTTGCCACAAAACAAGCATAAGATCGGCAAATTCCTGACTATGAATAATGAAAGCAAACTTTTCGCCAGCGCCACTCGAAAAATGGCACTTGTCGCCATAAATCCAATAGCTCATGGTCCATTCAGTATTTTTTGGAGCATATCGCACTTCTCTCTGGGCAGTCCAAGCTTCGCTTTGCAACAACTTTTTATTCTGTGGATCGTCGTTCATGGCTCTGTCAGAGTATTTACGAATAGCATTAAGCATAATTTTATATTTCAATCTTTTCGAGCTGTGCCACTCGCTAAATTCGGGCGTCAAAATATCGACCATGTCTTTCGTCGACCACATCACGTATGTCTCTCTACAATTTTTATGCCAAGGCATGTCACGAAACGATTGGCGAATACCCTCGATACCAGTATAAAATTTGATTTTCGGTTTGATTGTTTGCGAACTTTGATGAGAGTTTTGCATAAAATCGAGCAGCGCTTTTTCATGTGATTTCATGTTGCGAACTTGCTGATCAATCAAATCTTTGAGTTGCTGCTCGTCGATGATGCCATATTCTTTGCTTCGATTTTCACTGTATTCGATAATCAAACCCATTGAACCCAATTCTTCGAGTGCGCTGTAAATGGAAGATTTTGGAGTGCGAATTCCTGAGGCAATTTTTGCAACTGGCGAAACGCCGTTTTCAACAAGATAACTAAAAACTGTCTGGGCAGTTCCCTTGATGCCAAGACCTTCCAAAGTAGTTTGTATATTTGTCATGACTTTATGGTTATTTTTCGAAATTCGACGAATAATGTACAATTAATATACCATGAGGTAGCATGATGTGCAATAGATAAAAAATTATGACAAAAATAAACAAAATTATTGCGGTGATTGCGGTTGTGCTAATTATTGGATTTGCTTTTAATTACAACAAAAATGTTAAGGTCGCGAACAACTCCCCTATTAAAATCGGTGCATCTATTTCCCTGACTGGTGTAGCAGCTGATTTCGGTGCGATGTCCAAAAAAGCGATGGAAATGGCAGTCGATGAAATTAATACGAGAGGTGGTGTAAATGGTAGACTCGTAGAACTTTCAATTGAAGATGACGCAACTGATCCGAAAACTTCCCTGTCAGCGTATCGTAAATTGGTCGACGTTAATAATGTAAGCGCGGTGATTGGCGGAATATTTGATTTCACGTTGCAACCCCTCATTCCGATCACAGAGCAAAATCAAATCACACTCGTGTCACCGGTTAATTTTGCGATTGATGAGACACTTGAGATGAATTCGTACTCTTTTGTCATGTATCCAAAATTTGACGAAGTCATTAGTGAACTAGAGAGTGTCATTCGAGACAGAAATATCCAACACCTTGGTATGATTCGTTTTGAGTCTGGATTTTCTAAGTCTATTCAAACTACGCTCGAGACAATTATGAAAAAAGTTAATAGCACACCTCTCATTACTGAAACTTACTTGGGTATAGGCACGAGTGATTTCCGAACAAATGTTTTAAAAATTAAAGACGAGGAAATGGATGCGGTGTTTCTTGATATGCTCGATTTCGATATTATCAAGTACCTCAGTATTGCAAAAAATCTCGGCTTCACAAAACCAATTATCGGTTATACCACACTACGCGACGTGGTGAATAACAAAGAGTTAGATAAGGCAGATCTCGAAGGTGCGCTCATGATCGACTGGGAAATTCCATCTGATGAATTTAGCAAAGCATTTTTTGCGAAATACGGAGAAATGCCACGACGAGGTGCTAATAAAAGTTACGATTCGATCTATATGCTTGCCGAAGCAATTGCACATACTAGCGACAAAAAAGATGTGCCGGCATACATAGAAACACATTCATTCGAAACGCTTAATGGACGATTTGAAATTACTTCAGAACACACCGTTGCAAAGACACCAGTAAAAATATTCGAGGTGAGAAATGGGGTGCTCGTAGAGATTAAGTCGAGTAACTAACTTACTTCAACAATCGCAACAATTTTCTCGAACGCTTCTCCATGTCGGCGACATAGGCAGCGAAATTTTCGATGCGGTTTAATTTACCGTCTTGCAAAAGATAGAGCACATCCATACGCGCGCGTTCCACAAAAAATCGATCGTGAGTGACAGTAATGACAGAACCGGCGAATTCCTTGAGAGATTTTTCGAGAGCTTCACCCGCTTCGAGGTCGAGGTGGTTTGTAGGTTCATCGAGCACAAGCGTGTTGATATGCATCAATGAGAAGTACGCAAGAATAAGTCGAGCTCGCCCACCTGGTGACAAGAACTTTATCTTTTTGTTAATTTGAAATTCGTTGAAACCGAATCGATACAAATGTTCACCGATTTGTTTTGTCTCGAGGTGTGTATGACCCATCAAAAATTGCACCGCTGATTTATCGCGAGGCAACGTCTCGTGTTCTTGCATCAAGTTACCAAATTTCACACCATCCTGCACAGTCAATTCACCAGACATTGGCGCAACACCGCCCGTAATCGTTTTCAAAAGCGTCGTTTTTCCAGAACCATTAAGACCCAAAATACATACACGACTACCGAACGGAATCGAGAAATTGAGTGGACCGATTTCGAATTCTCCTGCATCATCATTGTAACCACAGACAACATCGAGGAATGTAATGTCGCGTGCAGGACTTGCATCACCTTGGTTTATGTCGATAAGAAAATCTTTACGAGCAATCGGTTTATCGACAACTTCCATGCGATCCATGCGATTATAAATAACTTTCGCATCCTTCAAGCTGTTCGCTGCGCGATTACGTTTGAAGCCACGCAAAATTTTGTCGTTGTCATTACCCTTCCACTTCATACCCTTTTTACCCTTCTCTTTCTTGTCGTTCGCAAGCGCGCCGAGTCGTCGGAATTCGTCCTGTTGTAAATCGTGTTTTTTGTCTTGGCGCTTGAATTCCTTTGATTTCTGGACCAAATAATCAGAATATTTTCCAGCCGTAATTTTCAAATCGTGCGTATTCCAATCAATTTCAAAAACTTTATTTGAAACATTGTCGAGGAATTTTTTATCGTGCGAGACAACAATAAAAGCCGATTCTGTCTTATTCAAGAAATCTTCAAGCCAAATCAAAGCTGGCAAATCGAGATTATTCGTTGGTTCGTCAAGTAACATCAAATCCGCTTTTTTGAGCAAAATCGCCGTGAGGAAGACTTTGGTTTTTTGACCACTCGACAGCTGTCCAATTTTTTTCTCTTTCGTTTCAGTTGGTAAGGCAAAACCTGCAAACATTATTTCGATATTACGGAACAAAACCTCGCGAGCTTCTTCGGATAACTTTTCATCGCCACTCACGTAACTTTCCAAATATGTCGCCACATTTTGCTTGTCATAAAAGTTCGGATCTTGTGGTAAAAACGCAATCGTCGCCTTTGGATGATATTGAATTGAACCAAGCTTGTCCACATCGATCCCCGCGAGCAATTTCAAAAGCGTGGTCTTGCCTGTACCATTAAAACCAACAAGTGCAATCTTATTTCCCTTCTCCACGTTGAAAGAAACCTTATTCAAGATAAGTTCATCTCCGAAATATTTAACTAAATTTGAGACCTTTAACATTTGACAATACTACCAAAAAATGTCGAGAAAAGCGAGTCCTCCCCAACTATTTAATAAACTCTACGACCTCATCAAAATCGCGTCTGGTTTTCGGAATTTGTGCATATGGATCATCACCACGATACCCAAGCGCAAGCATTGTAACACTCGCCAGATTTTTGGCATTGAGACCAAGAATTTCATCCACACGCGCAGCATCAAACCCTTCCATTGGTCCATTATCAATTCCGAGAAGCGACGCTGTCTCCACCATCATCCCAAGCGCGATATAAGTCTGCGCAGCAGTCCATGTGTCAAAAAGGTTTGCAGCATGTTTGTAAGTCACCGTAGTATCGACCATTTTTTTAAGTCCTGACAAATCATCTTCGGTTTTTCCTTGCGCAGCCGCAGTTCGGGCGATTAATTCTGGCACAATATTTTCAGAATCAGTTCTGCGTGCAAGCACAACAAGATGTGATGCGTCTGTTACTTTTGGTTGATCATACGCAGCGGCACGCAACTTCGCGCGAAGTTCTGGATTCTCAACGACAATAAATTTCCAAGCTTCAACACCAAATGAACTTGGCGACAAGCGTGCACTTTCTAAAATAGTGCGGAGATCAGATACTTGCACTTTGGCATCTTTATTAAAAATCTTGGTAGCGTAACGCCATTGCAACGCATCGATGATTTTTGTGTGTTTCATATCAAATATTATACCATGCTACCTAGTCAGATGTGTTTCACCTCCATAAAATTCAAGTACAAGATAATTTAATGCATCAAATCGATATGTCTGAGTCGAAGGCAACATTCGGACGAAATTGCTTTCCTGACTTCCTTCACAGACCATCATTGTCGAATGTATATTCGACAACTGTAAGATAGTATGAGTCGCGGTGTACATACCACCCATTGAATTACAATCGGTTGTGACTGAAAACGTACCATCTAAATTGAATGTAAGAGAAAATACATTCGGTCTCAACGGGGTGTCGATCTTGTGTGCAATGTCTGTTTTTACCCATCGCCATGGTGCACCCAAAAGTTTGTCGGCATTTGACATTTGTGATGGCGCAACATCCACCATTCGTTTAACGGAAAGTGTCTGTTTATTTACAGCAAACCGCGCCGTGATTGGTATTGTAGGTTGGACAGAGAAATCCTGGTCCAGACGACGATCAAGATATCGCACATTAAAACCTTCCCCGGTTGTATCCACGCCAGATATCACTACTCGATCACCTAATAATATTGCAGAGGAAGTCACGTATGTATCGTCCTGTCGAAATGCTACAGCCACATAGTAAAAGGATCCTGTGCCGCCAGGTTCATGTTTTAAAATAACTATTGCGTCTTTATTCCCATCGCCGGTGACATCGACTACAGTAGGTTCGCCCATGAGCGCGACTGTTTCACCAACCGCCGAATTTAAAATGCTTGTATGTGATGCAATACCATCGCGCAACGTAAATTGATTTCCTTCTATCGTATATGTCGCAAACGCAGGCGTATTATGTGCAGCTTCTTCTTCAGGAACGTCCCCACGATCATCCCTATCTCTGTGCTTGTCTCCATTCACCACATTCAAAATAAATGCCACAAAGCCAACGATGAGCACGCCTACAATAATCACAATCCACACCGTAGAAGATTTTTTCTTTTCCATGTACAAAATAGTATATCAAAAAATAGAGCCAATAGCCGAGATTGGCCTCGTATCATCGCATCTTGTGCAGTAATTAAACCTGATACATTCCATTTTTATAAATCACTTTTTGAGTACCGTCACGAAGATGTGCGGTTACTGTACGGTCAGTCGTCGAAACAATATCAGTGTGTACCGACGAATCGTTAAAACCGAGTTTCGCCCAATCTTTTTTAGACATTTTCGAAGTGTCGCCCGTATAGCAATCATGATATGCAGATCCGAGCGCAATGTGAGTGTTACCAAAAGGTCCACCCACATTTTCATCGTACAAGGTTTCCGCCATAAATTTGGTGATACGTGAAAATCGACGGTCGGTCATAGAAAATTCTCCGACTTTATCTGCATTTTCGGTAGCGATCATACTTTTCAAAACTTTTTCATTGGTGCGAGCCTTGCTTTTTATCACCCGACCATCTTTAAATTCCAATTCCACACCTGTAATCAAATTTCCATATCGGTAAAGCGGTTGGTTGAATTTAATCCAGCCGTTTGTGCCCCGCCAATCTGGTGAAGTAAAAAGTTCGAAGCTCGGAATATTTGCACCGCGTCCACCAATCCAACGACGATCTTTACCTGCCGCGATCCACAAATCGACGTCCTTACCCTGCACATGATATTTCTCGACATCCAATTTGTTGAGACGGCTCTTATAATGTTCAAGCTTTTTGTACAAGTCCTGCCATTTTTTGATTGGATTTTTATCATTCAAAAAACAGGCGTTGATAATTTGACCCCAATATTCTTTTTGGGAAAGTCGCGCTTCGGCAGCCATCGCAGGCGTTCCATACATTGCAAGAGACCAAGTAAATTTACCAAGATTCTCTTTTTCGCGGCGCCAATCCATGTATGGTTTATGAGCCGCTCCTCGACGCATAATTTTTTTCGAGTCAATCCCTTGAAGCGATTTTTTATCGGTTTCTGAGATGATAAAAAGGCTATGATCAATCTCGTCAACCAATCCCTTTGAAAATTTTGCTGGGAAAAAGTCGATTTGATGATCCTCGGCATGTTCAAAAAATGCGCGATCAAATTTAAACCAAGACTCATTATCAGGAGAATATCTCTGAATTACATGCCCACCACTTTTCCAAATTGCTTTCAGAATTTCTGCGTAAAGTGGTTTTGAGGCCTCGCTCGCAAAAACAGCAACAACATCACCTTTTTTAATGCCCTTGCATCCGTTCAAAGCAAAGTTCACCAAAACTTTGGCGTAATTTTCAAGAACCTTTTGAGGTGGATGATATGGAAGGTTTTTTTTCATATCTACAGTATACTATTTTTTCTTCTTTACCCGAACCATCGCGCGGTATTCATCTGAAGTCACCACCGTGCTGGGGTCCATTTTATCAGTAAAGAAAACTCCTTCCAAATGATCGTATTCGTGCTGTATAACGCGTGCAAGTAGATCACGGGCACGTAATTCAAACGGCTCGCCTTTTTCATTGAGGGCGCGCACAGTCACAGAAACTGGACGACGGACTTTCGCAAAGATTTTACCGTACGCGATACTGCCGCAACCTTCCCAATCTGATTTTTGTTGTTTTGAATACGCAACGATTTCAGGATTAATAAAAACTCGCAGCGGGTCGGCGTTTTTCTTTTTAACAGTACGAGTACCAGTCGAAGCTAATTGTGACACGAACACACGCACACCCTGGCCAATTTGCGGCGCGGCGATACCAATCAAATGTGCCGCTTTCATAGTATCAGACAAATCCTTGATTAAACGTTTAAGTGCCGGAGACGCAACTTTTGTAACGCGCTTTGCTTTTGTGCGTAAGACTTTTTGTCCTGCCTGAGTTACTTTTTTAATTGCCATACACCTATCCTACGCTTATGCAGAAATTTCGCCAGTTTTTTCGGAAATGTTACCTTTGTGTAAAATTGTGTCGAGAACCGTTGCTCCTTCAGTTTCATCATCTGACTTTGTGAGCTTTAACATACGTGCCCACCATGGAGTAATTGCTGGCAACAATGTTAACGTCCAAATCACTACCCACGCCACCAATGGCATCAAATTAGAGAGTGCTGGAAATTGAGCCACTGCTCCCACCGCAAGCACAATCGGAATCACTCCAGTTTCGCGGACACTGCATAGAAATAATTTTTCTCGAACTGACATTTTGACAAACAAAAGCGAGATAAATACTGCGGCCGGGCGTGCGATGAGAATAAAAAGAAGCGAGACAATCAAACCAATGCCCGCCGTCTGCCACAAATCATGAATAGAAATCAAAGGACCTGCCATCATAAAGATGACTGGTTTTGCAATAGAATCAATTTTCGATTCCATGATGTGCAATGTCTTTTCGAACTTATAATTACCGTGATTATAGTTAGCCATCAACCCCGCAATGAACGCTGCCAAAAATCCATTACCGCCAAAAATCCATGCAATCAAAAATGTAAACAATGGCACCGCCAACACTACAGCAAAGTCATACGAAGTTTCTGCATAAAATGCTTTATGTCGTTCATACAACCACATGAGAGCCCAGCCAATAAGACCGGCAATAACTCCAAACAATATTTCGCTACCAAAGTGCATTAAATTGTGCCCTTCGATAACACCGTGAAATACATTTTTAATAGAGCTTACATCAGTACCATTTTGAATCATTGCAATAACTGCGCCTGTAAAAATTGCACCCGTCGCATCGTTAATCGCAGACTCTGCAACACTTATATTAGTTAAATTTTTATACTGATCGCTGAACACTACACGATTGAGTGTTGGGATAAGCGCAGCTGGATCAGTTGAGCCGATAATTGCAGACAAAAGCACTGCAGTCATTCCATCAATTCCGACGAGCAATAAAAGCGCCATAGTAACAAAAAACGTCACCAAATATCCGAGAGTTGAAATGAGGATTGTTGGTAACGCTATTTTTTTGAAGTGTCGTCGTTCTACTTCATCACCACCAGATTTAAGAATAATTGCCGCAAGCACAGTACAGATGACGACAATCATAGTAACTTGGCTTGAAAGAGGTGCGAGTGCATCATGAAGCACAATACTGATAAGGAGTTGTAATGTGAATGATGGAAAGAAAGTACCCCTAGAATATTCAGCGCAAGCCCAACCAAATCCAAGAATCACCGACATAGTCCACAATGTAACGAGAATCGACGATGAATCACCTCCCGCAGAATAGAGATGTTCTAATATCGCGGGACTGTAGGCATTAAGAATAGCTGCGCCCACAAATAAAGCAATGATTTTAAGGTATTTTTTCATATCGTCGTACATTATTATTAATTCGTCACAAAAAGGCAAAAAGACATCAATTCCACCTAAAAAGGAGTCTTTTGCAACGATTATACAATACTAACTCCGAGACGGAATAAGGTCAATGTAGTTCTTAGGATGATTTTTATTCCTTAAACAAATGTGCGTTCTCTAAATGGATGAGTGCTGTCGTAACCGCTTGTTTAGTATATGCGAGGCATGTGAAGCGACGAGGGGTGTTGTAATTATTGTGTTAATTCTTCTGCGGGCCGCACCATTTCAATAAAAGGAAATCTATTTTTATATAACTGTTCAGGTTTGTTAGTTTTCACGAATCCGTATCGTTCATAATATTCAATCGCATGAGTATTAAAAGAAAACACTTCCAGATGACTCGGTTTACTTTTATCTGCCCAAGCTAAAAATTCCTGCATAAGTTTACCTCCCACACCAGTACCTTTTGCTTCATTAAGCAAATAGATAGCATCAAATCTATTGAAATCACTATCTTTTGAGCCGTGCAAAAATCCAACAATTTTACCCTCGGCATTTTTAACTACCCTATATAAAACCTGGTCCGGTTTTTCGAGGGATTCAATGATTGTATTTCTTCTATAGTCAGTATTCTTTAATCTACCTACCATCATTTCGTCAACGTCGGCATCAGTCATACCAGACGCTTCACTTACATACGACTCTTTCCAAGCCTGTACATGCATTGGTGCTAATGCAATTTCATCACCAGGTTGCGGTAATTCTATATTGAACTGTGGTAATTTTTCGATACGTGGTTCCATGTTTTTTTAATTAACAAGATTTGTTGGTGATATTTCTTAGGGGTTAAGTTTAGTATATAACAGATTGTTGTTGCCCGACAGGGACTCGAACCCCAATTAACGGTTCCAGAAACCGTTGTCCTACCTTTAGACGATCGGGCAGCTATGATCGCAATAGGCTTATTTTTAGCATAAATTAGGTGGTTTTACAAAGCAACATCCCCTATGCAAGGCCTCCGTTTTTCGTCGAGCGTCACCGGTAAAAGTCGCGATTCAGAAATTCTACCATCGCGAATAACGAGTTCTGCTGCACCACCTTTGCGAACTTCGGCGTCAAAATACTGATCAAACACAAAATTCCCGAGTGAATACGCGATAAAAGTTCCTTTATAATATTCGGTTTCTTGGACGACATGCGGATGGTGACCAATCACAGCGTCGGCACCAGCGTCAATAAATTGGCGAGCCCATTTTTTAACTCGATCAGTTGCGGGCACATATTCATTTCCCCAATGAGCAAACACAATCACAGGTTCTGGCGAGTTTGCGAATTGTGCAATCTCACCGAGCGTTGTTTCGAGTGCTTCTGCATTCGTTCCGACAAATTCATTAAACGACACAAGATGCACTGCCTGATGTTCCGTCTGAAGCGTGACTGATTTATAAATATCGCTCGCTGGATCGCCAAAATATCCAAGCCCAGACGCTGGCACAAGTTCGCGTGTCATTTCCAAACCCTTGCGACCAAAGTCATAAATGTGATTATTCGCGACTCCGACTGCGTCGATGCCCGCCTCGCGCAACACCGGCAAAATATCTGGCGACATAGTGAACTGAAAACTTTCTGGGGTGTTAATCAGGCTATGGCGACTGACCGACGGAAAAGTAGTAACAGGTCCTTCTAAATTCGCAACTACAATGTCGTACATGGAAAATGTCGAAGAAGCACAAGCGAAAAAAGTGGCGTACCCTTCTGACTCACGCTCCGCACGATTACGAAGCGATCGATCAAGCATAATATCACCAACAAAAAGCAACCGTGTGTCACGCGCAGGCGCAAGTTCCTCGACCAAATCGCGCTGCCACTCAAACATGGGCGCGTAGACGGTAGAAAAACCAAATACGACGAGAGCCGCGATACTTACAATGTACGCGAAATATTTCATAATCTATTTCTCAAACTGCTTTCGCAAAAATGCAAATCCACCGTGCACACCGCCGATTGAACCAAGCTCTGCGATTTTAATATCCGGCAATTTTGGATGAATTTTCATAATGACGCCAAGTTTTTTCTGAATGCGTTCTGCCTTGAAATCGCGCGACATCGATCCTCCAAGCACCACCACATCAGGCGACCAGTGCAGCACAGAATTATAGAGACCAATCACTGCATTTGTTTCGATTTCATCCCATGCGTCGGTCTGTGCAACTTTTTTGGGAGCCATGCCGAATTTCTTTTCAACAGCAGTGCCAGAACAGAGATCTTCGAATGTTGCGCCCGTTTCATTATTTAAAATTTGATGACCCGGTTCGAATCCGTATTTATTGTGAGTAAATTCCCCATCAACAATTTTCACTCCGCCGATTCCTGTCGAAATTGTGATGTAGACAACGTCGCGATATCCTCGCCCTGCACCAGCGGTTGCTTCGCCAAGTCCAACAATCGCCGTATCATTTTCAATGAAGACGTGCGTGTCGAGCGCTTTTTCTAATTTTTCCTTGAGCGGAATTTTTTCCCACGCAGACAAGTGCGGAGATTTAATCAACATACCGTGGCCTTCGTTTAACACACCTGCAATACCAATCGCAATAGCGCCGATGCGTTTACCTCCAGACATGCGTTTAATTGTTTCTATCAAAAGTTGAATGCCATCAGCAGGACGCGCTGGTGTCGCTTCGATCCACGGCTCGTCGAATTTCACCAAATCATCTGACTTGGCAATTCTCATTTGTGTCCCCCCGATGTCGCATGCGAAATACATGTCTATATTATATCAAGATTTAAAAAATAAAAATGAGGAAATTAAGTTGTATAAAAAGAAAACCCCGACCTTTCTACCGGGGTCTCCTGGTTGATAAGGTGGGGTTTTACGACTGACTGATTATCGGTGTTCGACCAGTGATGGTCGTCACCACTGTTCCAGTGAAACCGGCTGCGCGGCTTCTCCCTCGGAAAATCGTAATTGGCGCATCCTTCACGCCGAATTCATGATGCACCGAGAAGAATTCGCCGCACATACTGAATTCAACACAGTCGAAATCATATTTCGTAATGGTCAGAGATTGGACCTGACCACTGATCACAACATCACCAGTTCTCGAACGAAAGTTGATACTCTCAAATCGAACCGATTGATTGTGGAGAATGCTCAAAGCGCCCTCCACTAATTGAAGACACACCATCTGTTTTTTCGAGATAAATCCAGCCATGACACACCTCCAGTTTTGCAGTCTCGAACCATTCGAGACTGCTATATATTTTGAAAAGTACAAAATATATAGCAATCACTAATGAAAAACCCCGCGTTCGCAGGGCTTTTCGAGTCAGTTATTTATATAATACAGATTATATATTATGCAAACACCGACGGCCCTGCCGCGTTCATTTGATAATATGTGTACCATGTATTTCTAGTAACCATTGCTAATATATTATACACTTACCATTGAGAAAGTCAAATAGCATCTAGACATTCCATTAATTATTCCCCTCCCTTAAACACCTCCTTCCCAAAATCCCAAAACTCTCCATGACCGTGTTGTTTCATCCAATACCACCATTCAGCGCCCCACAAATATTGTTGTTCGAAGCGAGTATTTTCTGCGTACTCCAAAATTTCTTTGATGCGGTCGAGGTCCATGCGTTCCAACTGCGTTTCAATCGGCACGTTCGGCACCGATTCGATGAGCCACGGCTCGAGAGAAAGCTCGATCAAAAATGTTTCTTTTTTGCCAAACAAGAGCGACATTAGGTTTGCTTTGGCTCGATAAAATGCTGGTGGCAAAATGGTGCGGAACTTTCCGATTTCGGGATTCCAGAAATAGATGTAGACGGATGTGCCGAACGCGTCGCCTCGTTTATATGGTCCCACCCACGTGCCGAGATTTCCGCTGTCAGTAATTAAAATTGGTCGGCTTGGATCAAGCTCTCGGACAAGCGCGATTTCTTTGTCCAAAAATGCCACATCGAGGTCGCCACAATGTTCGTTCGCAAATGCGTTCAGGAACGGCTCGTTTTCAACTTGCCAATATTTTATATTGTCGTATTTTTTGTAACGATTCACCATTGCGGTCAGATATTCGGTAATTTCTGCTTGCCATTCCTGTGCGATAAAATCACGCGCCCATTCTGGTGTGTGACATTCTGGCCATCGCGGAGTTCGGCGACCAATCGACAAAATAACTTCGACATCGCGCTTTTGCGCTTCCTCTAATTGATAATCGAGCACAGAAAAATCGAACTTGTCTTTTTTCGGCTCAATCAAATTCCACTGCCCCGCGAGACGCACACGCTGTACGGCTAGATCATCCAAAATCGCAATGTATGTTTCCTTCCAATCGAGGCCGAGTTCCTGAGCATACGGCACATTAAACGACATACCATAGTCAATTGTATCGGGCTTCTTTTCCATGCTCAAAATAAAAAGTGCGACTAAAATGACGACAAGTATCCAAAAAATAAATTTGAAGATTTTGCGAATCATATATTACGTAAACATCACAAAAAGTCCGAGCGCAATAATAGTTGCAGCGACACCTTTATGAATAATATCGACAGGCGCAGCTTTTTCACCGAAATGTTCATGAACGATTTTTCCAAACACCGCGCTGAATACAATGAGAAGCAAAAATTGTACACCTGCAATCGCCTGCACGACCGCGACCGAACCGAGCTGAACGGCTTTCAATGTCATGATCGAGGCAATCCCCGCCAAAGTTTTTGTTGCAAGCACATATGCGCCAGCTTTGCGTTTTGATACAGGACGATTTTGCAACTTTCTGAAAATACGGGTTCGATATGAAGGAAAGGCAATGACCGCGAGTGCTGCAATAACCAAACCAATTCGAGTGTACAAAAATCCACTGTCGAAATTCGTTACATTAAATACGAATTTAAGTAATGTGTAATACACCGCAAACATCGCACCTGACATGAACGTGTGAAAAATGACCACTCGATCAAATTTGAGATGAGACACAAGCACGGTCCCCGCTGCGAGCAAGAAAAAACCGAGCAACTTTTGGCCGTTGAAAACTCCTTCTAAAAAAAGAAATTCAAATGCCAGTGTCGCCATTGCAGAAATTGATGTCACGACCGGAACCACGTCAGATGCGTCGGATTTGGAGAGACCTTCAAACAAATTCACGAGTGCAACAAACATCGCCATCCCCGAAAGAAGCGATAGACCAACGACGGCCACGCTCGGCATCATTAAATCCGAGAAAGACGGAATTACAATCCCGAATGGCAACTTGACCCAATCGAAAAAGAAAATCCCCACAGAAAACGCCGACAAAATCGAAACGTAAAATGCATAAGAGAACGGATGCAGCACCGTTTTTGACGTCACCAAATATTTATCAAAGACCGCAACAAGAGCGTAAATAAATTGCGCGGCGATTGCGAGTATGAGCCAGACTTCCATGTACACTATTCTATCGTCAAAGCGTTCGATTCACAAATGGTTTTATAGACAAGCGCGGATGGGCGGATGATACGAGCGCGAGTGGTATGATCAATATGAATTAAACCGAACTCTTGTGTGTAACCGTGTGCGAGTTCGTAATTATCGGTCAGCGACCAATACATAAATCCGTGAATATCTGCTCCGTCAACGATGGCTCTATGAGTCCAATTTACCAACTGTTTAATATAGTCAGCGCGTTTTTCATCTGTTCGATCTGGAATGCCGGCTTCGGTCACATAGAGCGGCATATTGTACCGCTTTAAATCAACAAGCATGTGATAAATCCCTTCTGCATCGATATTCCACCCCATATCATTTTTAGGAAAGCCGAGGCTTGGGCCAAAGTGTGTGTGAAAATAATAATTGAGACCAATGTGATCACATTTTTTGTAGGTACGATCCAAAAAATAGTGATTCCAAAACCAGTGGCAGAATTTTTTAAGAATGATATTAAAAGGATTTTTGTTTGAAGTAAAATAAATATTATCTTTCACTACACCGACATTTAAATGTGGAGCGAGTTTTTTAATTTCGGTATATGCTTCATTGTGCCCGCGAATTAAATTTTTTACAACACGCATAAATGTAAAGGGATCTTTCTTAAATGGAGGCCAAAAACCGCGAATGTACCCGTTGTTTGCAAATACAATAGGTTCGTTAATAGTCGCAACAATTTCACACAAATCTTTTAATTGGTTCGCGACAAATGCACAATATCGAGCAAAAACTTTGGGAGAATCTTTATGTTTAAAACCTCCCCGATGTGAAAACCAGAGTGGCAATGTGAAATGCCACAACGTCACAAGTGGTGTAATACCACGAGCCCGAAGTGCGAGCAAAACTTTTCTATAGTGTTCGATCTCAGCGAGATTGAATTTCCCCTCTTCTGGTTCGATGCGAGCCCACTCGATTGAAAAGCGGTGACTGTTGTGACCAAGTGACTTAGCCAAATCAAAATCTTCTTCAAAACGATTGTAGTGGTCTGGTGTAAATTCATCTGCCGATGGTAATTTTCCCATTCGTGCGTATTCTGCCCAATCACAATTTTCAATACCACCCTCAACCTGATGAGCCGAAGAGCCACTACCCCACAAAAAGTTTTTTGGAAATTCGAGTTTGATTTTCATTTTTTTTACTTCTCCCCCAAAATCACCTTCACAAACTCACTAAACAACGGGTGAGGCGCGAGAGGTCGTGCCAAAAATTCTGGGTGGAATTGTGTACCGAGCATGAATGGGTGTACATTGCGCGGGATTTCGGCGATTTCCATGAGACGGCCATCTGGAGAAGTTCCAGAAAACACAAGACCTGCTGATTTCAGTTTCTCGACATAATCAGGATTTACTTCGTATCGATGTCGGTGACGTTCGATAATTTCGGCTGCTCCGTACGCGTCGCGAGCAATTGTACCGGGACCAAGCACACATCTATATGAGCCGAGTCGCATCGAACCACCCATTTTTTTCTCGGCGATTAATTTCTTTTGCTCTGGCATAATGTCGATAACATTATTTTTGCCGTTCGGAGTAATTTCTGCGGTATTCGCGTCTTTGATACCAAGCACATTTCGCGCGTATTCAATCACTAACAATTGCATACCGTAACACAAACCGAAATATGGAATTTTATTTTCACGTGCATATTTAATCACAGCAATTTTACCTTCGATTCCCTTTTCACCAAAACCTCCTGGCACAATAATACCGTCGACGCCGGCCAATTCAGTCGCAACGCTTTTTGGATCCTTGTCGAAAATCTTTGAATTCACCCACATTAATTCTGGCTTTGCACCGTGTGCGTACGCAGAATATTTAATGGCCTCGATGACAGAGTAATACGAATCGGCAAGCACGAAACTACCAGTATCAAAGTATTTCCCGACCACCGCGATTTTAATTTTCTTTTCGGCAGTCGCGCGGCTTTTTACAAATTTCGCCCACTTTTTCATGTCTGGCTTTTTGCTGCGCAGACCGAGCGCGGCCGTGATGAGCACTCCAATGTGATCTTTTTCAAAATTGAGAGGTACTTCATAAATACTTTCGATATCAGGCGCAGAAATGACGTGCTCTTTTGGAACGTTACAATTTATCGCGAGCTTTTCTTTGCGCTTATCATCAATTGCAACGTGGCTGCGAGCAATCAAAAAATCCGCATGAATTCCGTATGAGTTTAATTGTCGCACCGCGTTTTGTGTCGGTCGAGTCTTCATTTCGCCAAGCGCTCCTGGAACCGGCAAATATGACACCATAATGAAAATCACGTCACGCGGAAAACGCACCTTGAGCACACGCGCTGCTTCCATAAACAAAGCGTTTTGATAATCACCAATAGTTCCGCCAATTTCTACGATCGACACATCAGATTCACTGTCCTGTGCCGCCTTTTCATATCGCGTAATAATTTCGTCACGCACATCAGGAATTGCTTCAATACATTTACCACCGAAACCCAAATTGCGTTCTTTGTCGATGATGTGTTTATACACCATACCGCTTGTCATGTAATCAGACTCGGTCAAATCTTTGTTCAAAAATCGCTCGTAATTCCCCATGTCTTGATCTGTTTCGAGACCAGAATTCATCACGAATACTTCACCGTGCTCTGTTGGGTTCATGGTGCCGGCATCCACGTTCAAATATGGATCGACTTTCGACAAATTAACTTTATACCCCATCGACTGCAAAATTGTCCCAATCGATGCGGTTGTGATTCCTTTACCAACGCCAGACATTACTCCTCCTGTTACGAAAATATATTTGTGATTCTTTCTTTTCTTCGAGGGCATGACAGTAATTTTTTATTTTTTGATATACCTATTAACAGCGAGAAAACTTGAGATGGAACCAATGATGATTCCGGCACTCAAAATCACAGAAAACATCTGTCCGAAGTTTACTAGATAGTAACTGAAGACATTCATATCAAAGAAAGCTTCGGAAATTTTCGGACCAATCCAATACGTAATCGGGTATAGTAGTGCGAGCACAAAAATTGCTGAAAATAATCCATACATCGCACCCGTGATAATAAACGGTCCGCTAATGTAACTACTGTCGGCACCAACCAAATTCATAACCTTGATTTCATCGCGAGAAATAAACATAGCGAGTCGAATTGTGTTTAAAGTGATGAGAATTGAAATGAGAATAAACACAAAGGTTACAATTGCACCCAATTGCTCGCCAGCAATAACAATTTTATTAAGTTTTTCGATCGCAACTTTTTTATTCGCGTAATTCACATTGTCGATAATCGAATCAGTGGTATTAGCGGGATAATTTTCATTCAAAAAAGTTTCAATATTTATATAGTGTTCTGGATCTTTTGCTTTCACATTCAACGACGCACCAAAAGGGTTGTCATTTAACTCATCAAGCGCCGAGAGAATTTTCTGGTCATCGGCGTGACGAGCTTTATAATTCTCAAGAACTTGTTCACGAGTCAAATATTCGACGCTCTCCACCTCTGGCAAACTTTCGAGTGACTTTTTCAGCAAGAGAATATCATCCTCGAATGCAGTCGGAAGTGCATTTACATTCACATCTACTTTATCCTTGAGCCCTTCGAGCGTGTGATTCAAAAGTGCACTCGTAAACATTACTGATGCAATAATTATTAACGTGACAGACATCACCATCACTGCCGAAAGTGACACCACACCGTTACGCCAAAAATTCATAAACCCCGTTTTAATTATTCGTTTAAAATTGATGAAAAACATTAGTTTTTATTATATCGTATATTTACCACTTGCGTCGTCATTAATAACTCGCCCATTATCCATCACAATTACACGTCGACCAAGTTCATCGATCACACCCTTATTATGAGTCGTCAGAATTACGGTTGTACCGAGGTCATTAATTTTTTTCAAAATCTGGACAATTTCATAGGTATTCACAGGGTCAAGGTTTCCTGTTGGCTCATCAGCAATAATCACATCAGGTTGATTGACGATAGCTCGAGCAATAGCGACACGTTGCTGTTCTCCACCAGATAATTCGTGCGGGAAATTCAAAAACTTGTTTTCAAGACCGACCAATTGCAATACATGCGGGACATCAGAAGCAATTTCATCATCGGTCCGGCCGGCGACCTCCATCGCAAACGCAATATTTTCGTACACATTTTTATTTGGCAAAAGTCGAAAATCCTGAAAAATTGTTCCGATACGGCGACGCAATTTTTTCATGTCGCGCTTGCGCATTTTATGAACATCAGCAGATTCAAAATACACAACCCCCTCTGACGGTTTTTCTTCGGCAAGCAATAATTTTATGAGCGAAGTTTTTCCAGCACCAGAATGTCCGACAATAGAAACGAATTCATGCGGCGCAATTTTAAAGCTGACGTTTTCGAGAGCTTTAGTGTTATCATTATAAACTTTTGTAACGCTGTCGAAATAGATCATATCTCTCTATTTTTTCATGGATTCTATGAAGATGTCAATTTCTCCAGATAGTACACCATCAATATCAGAAGTTTCAACCTTGGATCGGTGATCTTTGACCAATTTATAAGGGTGTAGGACGTACGAGCGGATTTGGCTCCCCCACTCTGCAGTCGAAGTTTTTGAAACTGACATGCCGGCCTGTGTCTTTTCATCCTCAATTTTTTTAAGCGCATATAATTTTCCTCGCAAAATTTCGAGAGCTTTTTCTTTGTTTTGAGCTTGGCTGCGTTCGTTACTAACGAATACCGAAAGTTTTGTTGGGATGTGCACAATGCGCACAGCAGTTTCGCGCTTGTTCACATTTTGACCGCCAGGACCGGAAGCTTTGGCTGATTCGATTTCCAATTCTTCTAGTGGAATTTTTACGGTCTCGTCGGCTTTATCGAGTTGCGGAATCACTTCAACCATCGAAAATGATGTTTGGCGTTTCGAATTTGCGTTGAACGGCGAGATGCGCACAAGCCGATGCGTACCCGATTCGTTTTTCAGATTTCCATACGCGTTTCTTCCATTCACTTCAAACGTGATGGTACGAAAACCACCATTTGTGTTTTGATTCGAGTACAAAATATTTATGCCGTATCCGTTATGCTCCGCGTATTTCGAATACATTTTCAGAAGCATTGCCGACCAATCTTCAGCATCATCACCACCTGCTCCAGAAAAAATCGTCACAACGGCATTTCCTCGATCATATTTGCCGAGCCCGTCCGCCGAGTCTTTTAATTCTTGCAAACGTTTTATCATCGCCTGCGCACGTGTTTTGTCACTCCAAAAATCTGGCGCGACCATGGCGGTTTCAATGTCGGCGATTTCTTTTTGAATCAATTCTTTGGACATATTATTGCAACTTTCGAACACCTTGCGCAAATAAACGAAGTGGATCAGTATAACCACTACCAGTAATATTCAATTCAAGAAAAGTATGTTGATCGAATGGAATAATTTTTGTCATCCATCTACCTTTTCCAGGAAAAATTGGTAACCCATCGAGTGTAAATTCTTCAGTGATAGCAGGCGAAGTAATTGTGTTGAAATCATATTCACTCGACTCACTCATCATCCATTGTTTTTCTTCGATACCCCAAAAATATGTCACGTAACCGAACTTTGCATCTGTATTGGTGAGATCTTCAAAATGCGGCCTATACTTAATCGTAATTGCATCGCCACCTTCTTCACCGTACATTTTGTAAAGAACAATTTCATTGTCCGCACTTTCGACCATATTCCAACCTTTTGGTTTTGTGAATGAAATACCCCATTCTGGTTTAGCAATAACAGTTTGAGGGTAAGGTTCGGCAGCGATATCTGATGTAAGTGAATTAAAAATATGATCAGCTACATTAACTAGAGATGCGGAACGTCGTGGAGCTATATGTATTGCACACGAATAATTTGAATCAAAGCGATTAAACACAATTCTCGAGTAATTCAATGTCTCATGATCCTGATCGTTGCTGAGCTCTAATTTTTCAAGAACAAAATTCATTCCATCATTACCTTCGATTCGTGTAGATGTATTAGACACTGCCTTGTTGATGTGCAAATCAATATCTTTAATTGGATTCTTGCAATCTACCCACACAACTGGTTCCTTCTCACCTGACTGAGCCAAATCTTCTTTTGTATAGAAAAAAGCTTGCGTAAGAGGTTCTGGCATTCGAGAATCTGGCATTTGTAATTCATCGGGATAGGTAAATGAAATTATCCCATTAGAAAACGTTTTGAGATGAGATTTAGTCATCTCTTCAGGTGATATCCCAGTGTTTGTCGACACTTGTGGTACATACTTAGAAAACATATACGATATACCAATTATAAGTACGATAGCGACACTTATAAAAACTATTTTTTTATTAATTGTATATTTCATAATATGGAGCCATTGTCGGGGATTGAACCCGAGACCTCGTCATTACCAATGACGTGCTCTACCAACTGAGCTACAACGGCGCAAAAGATGAGTCGCATTAAGATTACTATATCCGGAGTCGCATTGTCAAAAATACCTTACACGTATCAAAACATATCCAATTTCATCGCAATGATTTTCTGGCACGTGTCATTCAGGAATTTTTCATCGAATAGTGAATCGACTGGCAACCATTTATAATCAGAGACTTCTGTCATCTGCAAATGAACGTCACCCCCGGTTGTACGAAAAACAAAGACCGCATCATGATGAAAGTGCTCCGGTTCTTGTTTCGCTTCATTATACGGAATTTTGTGTGTATTAAATCGAAGAGGAATTCCGCCATTTTGCAAATGCCAATTATGAGGTACAACTTCAATCCCTGTCTCTTCAGTAACTTCTCTTTGAGCAGCTTCAAGAAGTGTTGTATCGTTCTCTATATGGCCGCCGGGTTGAATATATTTTTTAAACTTATTATGAAAAATCAAAAGTATTTTATTATTGTGAATCACAATACCGCTCGCCGTGATATGCCCAAAGAAATTCTTTCGATTCGCCACCAACTCATCACCTTTCAGCTGAGTCAATAACATATTCAAATCATCTATCTCTTGGGGAAATAATTTTAAGTAAGTATCAACGATATTTTTGATATACGCATTGCTCATACTCATAATTTATTATTGTACTACAGACCAACGTTGTGTAATAAAAAACTCGCTATTTCGCCAATTTTATGTAAGATAGTCAATATTATGCATATAGACGAAAATACAGACGAATTGGTCACAAACATCGAATATCCGATTCGAGTCAATAAATATCTGCACGCACGGGGGTTTTGTTCACGTAGACAAGCCGACGAAATGATAGAACGTGGACTCGTAACGGTAAACGGTGTCAAAGCAGTTCTCGGTCAAAAAATTCAAGAAAAAGACGTGGTCGAGCTCGACAGTGAAATTAAACGCATGCCGCACAATTACGAATATTTCATTTTCTATAAACCACGAGGAGTCGTTTCGCACAGCCCACAGCTCGGTGAAAAATCTGTCGACAGTTTTTTTAACCCAAGCAAAAAGCTAATGCATGTTGGACGACTCGATAAAGACAGCGAGGGTTTGATGCTCATGACAAGCGATGGGCGCATCATCGACAAGCTTTTAAATCCAGAATACGAGCACGAAAAAGAATACGTCGTAAAAGTTGATAAAGAAATCAAAGAGTCGTTCGAAAATAAAATGTCAAAAGGTGTACGCATCGAAGATTACATGACAAAACCTTGCACCGTAAAAGTTACCGGAGATCGAACTTTTAAAATCATTCTGACCGAAGGTAAAAAACACCAAATTCGGCGAATGTGTGTAGCACTCGGTTATCAAATCAAAGATTTGAAGCGAACTCGGATCATGAATTTACGCCTCGGCGGTTTATTCCCCGGTCAAAGCCGCGCGCTTTATATGGAAGAAAAAGTGGAGTTACTCAAGAGTGTGGGTCTTATGTAGTTTCAAATTGTAAAATAAAAAATCTTAATTTTAAAAGTCTGGTTGAGCATCAAAACAAAACGCACATTCATGTACGAACGTGCGTGATGCGACCCGAGGACTTTAAAATTAAGATTTTTTATTTTACAATTTGAAGCTAAACTTGATCAACACTTTTGGATCAACACCAACATATTTGAAGTTAAACGCAGTAATATCGAGTAGAAATTCTCCGACAAATGCTCCGTCAATTAAATTCGCATTGAATGTGATAGATTTTTCAACTCCCATAAAAGTAAGGTTTCCCGAGAAAATATAACTTGTACCCGGAACTTGCTCTACATCAGTAACTACGAATTTTGATTCAGGAAATTTTTCACACATGAAAAAGTCATCGGCGCATAAGTGCTTATTCAAGCCATTCTTTCCAGTGTTTACCGTCCGCACATCAAACGTTGCAACTGCGTTTTGTGGTAAACCTCCCTCTAACAAACCCGCATAAGTAAAGCTCTTGGTATCAAATGTTCCAACTTCGACCTTGCCCGCTGGACCATACCCAGTAAAAGTCATTGTAAAATCTTTGACCGATTTTGATTGCGTACTAGATGCGTTTGTAACACTATTTCCATTATTATTAACGTCACCTACTCTTGCCTGTTCAATATCTTCTGGAGTTGAACGATAATTGAAGATGAAATAAGTGGCAATCGCGAGTACAATGACTGCGAGAATAAATTTTGTTGAAGTTTGCATAGTCGAAATTATAGCAAACATGCTACTATGTGTATATGGATTTTATTGATACAAAAACAGCGCTCACCATTGTACATGTGTTCGGTGCCATTATTGGTGCGGGTGGTGCTTATATGAGTGATCTGATTTTTTTCAGCTCAATTAAAGATGAAAAAATCGAGCCTCTTGAATTCAAGTTCATGCGCCTCGGGAGCCGCATGGTCTGGTTCGGTCTCATCATCCTGATTGTGTCTGGTATCGGTCTCTTTTTAACAGACATCGAGAAATACATGCATTCGACAAAGTTTCTCGCAAAAATGACCGTCGTCGGAATCATTTTTGTAAACGGTATCTTTTTCCACCTCACGCATCTACCGCGCATGCGCCGTCATCAAAATACTCACCTGCCTTCATCAGATGAATTTGCACGCAAAGCCCACCTCTTGGTTGCATCTGGCGCTATCTCATTCATATCATGGACTACATCGGTAATTTTTGGCTCACTCAAATCAATTCCGTATTCGTATGGTGAAATTATGCTCGGCTATTTTGTGATAGTCACCATTGCAGTTGCAATCAGCATTCCGCTTTTCAAAAAGCAATATCACTTCTAATTTTTATTTAAAGCTGCACTTTATGAGGTGTAATTTCTCGTCCAAAGAACAAGCTGCCCAATTTTTGAAATCGATCCGTTAAATCGGTCGTATAAAATGTGACTTGCCCATCACGTGCAATTGTGTCTGCGATGTCTTTATGACGCTCTAAATACACTGCTAATTTTTCTGGCACTACACGACCTTCAGATATAATTGTGACGCGAGGTCCAACCGCCGTCGTGATTTGAGCTTCTAATATTCCGTAATGTGTGCAACCGAGCACGAGTGTGTCGATACCTTCTGCCAAAAGCGGAGCGACATAATCTTTGATAATCAACGTTGTGGCTTCTGGATGTATGTCTTCCGCTTCAACAATAGGAGCGAGTAATGTCGCTGCTTTTTGAAACATCACAAGTGGTTTTTTTACACCCAACGCAGCCGCGGTTTTTTCGAGCTGTGCAGGAAATGCACACGACACCACCGTCGCCTCGGTTGCTAGGACACCAATTTTTCCATTTTGAGTCGCCTCAATTGCCGCTTCAACCGCAGGAATCAACACGCCAAGCACTTTTTTATCGGGATAGTGAGCCGGTAAAAATTCTTGCTGTAATTTTCGCAACGCAACTGTCGACGCAGTGTTGCACGCCAAAATAACTAAATCGCAATTTTGCTTGAATAAAAATTCAACGGCCTGGCGAGTAAACTCATAAATAGTTTCCTGAGATCGTGTGCCATATGGTGTGCGCGCGGTGTCTCCTAGATATATGTAATTGTACTCTGGCAACGCATGTACAATACCACGTAAAATGTCGATACCACCAAACCCAGAATCAAATACTCCGATAGATTTCTTTTGCATATAATTAAATAACTCCCGATATTATACCACCCATCATACGGCTAACTCCCATCAATACAATAACAATCGCAACAGCAAGCACCCCATTAAGAATCAATTTTGGATATTGAATATGTCGTGCCACACATATTTTGAGCAGTAACGCGACACTCACAATGCCTGCAATAATACCGAGTAGCCACAACAACGTTGTTCGAGGAGCCGCCGCAGCGCGCTCGTACCAAGTTGATTGATGTATACTACTGACCATAGTCGTCGTGCTTGTATATTGTTCACCTAACACTTTGGATGAAGTTTCGCCGGAATCCATTAAAGTTGACGCAACGGGTACCGAAGATACTTGTGTTGAATTCGAAATAGGTGCAGATGAAGTCACTTGTACTAATGTTGGGCGCGGCTTTCCAAAATACTGAACCACGAAAATTGCAGGGCGACCATTGTACGTCCCAGATGCGGTTGCGATACCGATTTCAGTAAAACCTTCTCGCAAAATATTTGCACGGTGACCTGGACTATTCATCCATGCGTTATGTACCTCATCAGAATCCGTGAAATTCACCGCGAGATTTTCCCCTGCGTCAGTGTACACATATCCCGCCTTTTGAATCCAAAACCACGGGCTTGTTCCATCTGGACTTACATGTGAAAAATATCCTTTCTCTGCCATATCATTTGCCTTGAGTTGCGCAGCAACCGAAAGAGTATCATTCATCACGAGCTGATTTTCTCCAATTTCTGCTCGTGATTCATTTACTTTTTCTACAAGTATTACTGGCAAAATCGAAGCCAAATAATTAAAACGAGTAGACACCGCAGGTATCGCCAAAATCATAGACAGACACGTTGTGATAATGACTATTCCCAACAGTACACTGAGACATTTTTCACGCAAAAAATGTGGCTGATGATCATTCCCTTCATGTGGAATGAAATAATTTTTAAGGTGTTTTCGCATACTCTTTATACTTATAGATTATCATGAGAGTGAATATAAAAAAAGCCGTATCTTATTTTGTAAAATGCGGCTTTTTTTACTTATTAAATTCTACAAAACTGGGGTCGCTTCTGAACCAGAGCACACCATATTATTCATAACATATCGAGTCATCTTGTACACGTATCCAGTTGGGTCAGTAATTCCCCATGGAGCCAAGATTTCTACCGTGTGTGCTCGTTGAAATGCTTTAACCGCCGCATCTGTGCTTGCACCAAAAAATCCATCAATTGGAACAATGTGGCCTTGTTCATTAAGGAAGGCCTGTAATTTTCGCACTTGATCAGCGTCATTTTGTCCGCCCATTTTCATGTATGAATTTAAGTACATTCCGCATGAACCGCCATTTGACGAATCACCTGTAAACGCCCCGAGCACTGAACCTCCAACTGGGTGGCGTCGACTTGATCGACGACCTGATTCTTCTTCAGTTAATTTTCGGTTAGTAAATGTAATTTCTCGATTACCTTCGCCGATAAAGACAATCCTGCAGTTAGTTGGAGTCTCAAATCCTTTTTCAGATACAAATTCATTCACCACTTCATAATCAGAACCCTCTTCAAGCACCTCACACACTTCATACACTCCTGATATTAATTCAATAGAAGCTGGTGCGTCTTCTGAAATTATTAATTCGATTGGTGATACGCGTGATTCTACACGAAGTGGAAACACAGTTACTTCAAATGATGTGTTGTCCGAAATGTCTTTGTCATTTTTATCAATGACGTTCTTATTGATAGTGAGAGTGTCAGTCATAGGTTCTTCCGGAATACCACGTTCATTTGTAACGAGAACTTCTACAGTTTCACCTGCGACAACTTCTACCGTTAAAGCACCTTCAACGTCACGAGCTTCGCCTGATGTGATAGATACCAAATGATATCCCAATGTTTCATTTTCTGTGATGGTGTAAGTACCTGGCTCCAAATCATTGAATTCTGCTACAGATACTTCTGAGACTAAACCAGTATATGTTCCTTCTGAACCATCGAACACTGTTACTGAAAATTCTGTTGAATCGTCTTCACTAAGCACGTCTTTTGAAATCACAATTGAACCTGTTCTTGGAATTACGTGATTAAAACGTACAGTTTGTCTATATACATCTTTTGGATTTGGGTTGAATGCAAAACAGTATTCACCTTCTGGAAGTTCTGAGAAATCGAGTGTCGCTGAGAAATTAACTCCATCCCATGACGCAAACTCATTATCGAAATGACCTGCTGTATGAGCTGGGCTTGTAGTTGCGCCATCTACGTTACCAAATACTGGTACTGCCGGCGTATCACCGTCACAAAGACCATCTGCTCGAATTGCCCAACGCAAACCGTATGGACCTTCAAATAATGGATTGTTGTATTCTGCAGTAAATGTGTACACACCGTGAATATCCTCGTGCATTGATGGTGTAAGAATTGCAGCAGATGATGTTGCTGGAGCTCCTGACATGAGCATCGGCGCAAATGAAGAGAACATTTCAAATACTTCTTCAAGTGGTTCATCTAACGATTCGTCGGATGAAAAATCTTCTGAAACTGTTGGTGTAATATCTTCTACCTCATCTCCAGTTTCATCACTTGTAACATCAACTACTTCTTCTACCACTTCAACTTCTACGTCTTCCTCATCTGACATAGTTTCAACTGAAAGAGTTTCTGCGCTATCAGTTGTTTCAGGCTCGCTCACTTCTGACGGTGTATCTGAAGTAACTTCTTCACCCTCGGCTCGTACGTAGTGTGCTGAAAAAACTACGCCGAAAATTAATAAAAAAGTAGCGATTGATAATGTAATTTTTTGACACATTGCAACGCTCGCTTGTAATGTTTGTTTTCGTTTCATAATTAAATTTAAAAAATAATAAAACCCACTCTCTAATGAGTAACAATGTACGGGTTTTTGAAGAGACGTGCAATATGGTCAAGCACTTAAACATATGGTGTGCGAAGATATATAAACAAAATCACCTCATCCTATTCGAACGAAGCGATTTGTTTATA
The DNA here is from genome assembly GCA_964538855.1 of uncultured Candidatus Saccharibacteria bacterium. GTDB lineage: Bacteria > Patescibacteriota > Minisyncoccia > Phycocordibacterales > JAACPR01 > CAYLNC01. The sequence continues at coordinate 45,243 of CAZIEY010000003.1, read as the reverse complement.
TGCGCGAGCGATGGGACTTGAACCCACGACCTTCCGCGTGACAGGCGGACGCTCTAACCAGCTGAGCTACGCCCGCATATTCATCGACTAAATAGCCGATTGGAGCTTATTATACACGTTTTACTAAGTGAGGCAATAGAAAAACCCACGCGCGCCAACGTGAGTTTCATGATCCGAAAACTGGTGTCGCATGACGCCAGTCCCAAGAAAGATTACGGGCGAAGATGTAGTCGAGACCTCGGGTGCAATAGATGCACGGTCCGACATCACTACACCATCCGCATTCATCTTTCAGCGCCATCTCTACGGTGACTTGAGGTTTGGGTTTCTTAGACCCCTTCCTCCTCAGGTCATGTTTTGGACCTTTTCTCATAAAGAATCTCCTTCTTTTGAGGAAGCACTTACAAAATCATCCTGGCCTAAAACTATTTAAACATCTACCTACATCAAAGTCAAATGGTGTCGACGGGTGGAATCGAACCACCGACCTTAGCTTTATGAGTGCTATGCTCTAACCTTCTGAGCTACGTCGACATTAACCCTTGTAATATAATACGTTTTTGGCGATTTAGCAATCCCATCCATATCTCTCAGTACGAAATCTCATATAAAATGCAGGAGTATGTTTTGGAAGACTTTCGGAGGACGAGTGAAATAACAAATGTAGTTTACTAAAACTTTATTATTCGTCCGAGAACGAGCTGATTTTTCCTGATAAGGAAAAATACAGCGTGCTGACAAAACATACTCCTGCATTTTATATGAAGTCGAATCGTTGTTGCGGGGCCCGGAATTGCACCGGGGTCTAGAGGTTATGAGCCTCTCGAGGTACTTCTCCTCTACCCCGCGATAGCTAGCAAAAAATACTAGATATTTAGAATACCATATTTGGACCAAAAATCAACACCTTACACATAGAAAAACTCGTTGAACACTTCTTCGTACATTTTGATGACACGCTCCGCTTCATCCCTAGTTAAAACATACGAGCTTCCGTGAGCGACTCGATTTCTGAATTTATGAGCTTCCCACGCCTGATCCAAAGTCATAAAATCGCTAGGCTGGACAGTCTTTAACTTTTCACCAATTGATTTTCCTTTGTAACCCATTCGCTCTAACATTTCATCCAATATAATATCTGCCTCAATCACCGCCTGCTTCCAATCGTTGGCATTGTACGAACGAATAAGACCCTGAATATTCGCCCAGCGTTTATTATGTACATCTTCGGTCTTAGGACTCTCTCCGACTGGCAAATTCGGCACAGGCAAATCGGGCACAGTTTCATCAGCTGGTCGTATATCTGGCCTTGGCATATTCCCTTGCTTTAACAATTTTTGCTCCTCTTCTTGGGCCTGTTTTTTTGCAATCATATAATGAAGAGCTCTTGTTTTTAATACAATAACGAAAAGTACAATAAAACCAACTAAACAAAGCACCACGAACACAGGGCGCATAAACCCAAACGTAAGCGGGAAGATATTAAAAAGCCTTTGTGTTCCTACTTTGTTAGAAATGAGGCTTCCTTCTACCCATCCGTCAGGAGCCTCCTCATAATTGACGCGCCACCACAATTTGTCGAACTGTTCGATCGGACCTTGTACAATTTTTCCGGTCACTAATTTTGCTTGAGTTCCAATAATGGCCCCGCCCACAGATTGGCGCACTCGAACGTCTTGTTTATTAATTATCACATCACCATCTGAATATTCTGTATCGCCTCCGCCGAATAGACGCCCAACCCAATTATCACTCTTGAGGCCATTATTCACCACAGTAAGAAGCAACATAATAACGAACACAATCCCCATCACACCTTGTGGGTTGATACTTGAACCTCCACCTGAAGATTTTTCTTTCTTATCTGCCATTTCTACCTAATTGTCTCAAATTTTCGTCCAATTTCAAAGAGACGTTGTTCGCCTAGGTGTGGAGCAATTAATTGTAGGCCAGTTGGAAGTATCGAGCCATCGCGTTCAACTGTGCCGTCAGGAATCGAAATCGCAGGCACTCCGACAAGGTTTGCAAAAATAGTAAAAATATCTGCCAAATACATCGCCATTGGATCTGCTGATTTTTCTCCAATTTTAAATGCTGGTACTGGAGAAGTCGGAATAGCAATCACGTCAACTTGTTCAAAAGCTTTTTTGATTTCAGCAGAGATCATATTGCGAACTTGCCAGCCTTTTCGATAATACTGATCTGCGTACCCAGCAGATAAAACATACGCACCGAGCATGATACGGCGTTTTACTTCACGTCCAATCAAAGTTCCTCGAGTTTTAAAATATCCTTGAATTAAGTTGTCGCCCTCTACGCGGCCACCAAACCTAATACCATCGAAACGAGCCATATTTGATGAAACCTCAGCAGGCATCAAGATGTAATACACCGCGAGAGAATGATCCAGATTCGGTAAATCAATATTAACGATTTCATAGCCGTTCGTTTCTAACTTCTTCAAAGAGTTTTGAAATTGTTCCAAAACATCAGCATCAATTCCCTTTTTGAGATACGACATTGGCACGCCGATTTTTTTAACAGGTTTTGAAGTAATAATATCTTTACCAATTTCGACTGTGGTAGAATCTTTTTCATCTTTCCCCGCAATCGCATTGAAAACTATTTCGGCGTCCTCAACATTTTTAGTAATTGGACCAATTACGTCAAGTGAGCTCGACATCGCCATTAAACCATGTCGTGAGACACTTCCATACGTTGGTTTAAGGCCAACAACACCACAAAAGCTCGCAGGTTGGCGAATAGAACCGCCCGTGTCTGACCCAAGTGCAAAAAGAGCACCACCCATCGCTATAGCAGCCGCAGAACCTCCCGAAGAACCTCCGGCTACACGAGTTACATCAAGTGGATTTTTAGTCGGACCAAACGCCGAATTTTCTGTTGATCCACCCATAGCAAACTCGTCCATGTTGGCTCGACCGATAATAACAGCGCCTTGATCAATCATTTTTTGCGCAGCTGTTGCAGTATACGTCGAAACATAATTTTCAAGAACTTTTGAAGACGCGCTCGCGATGCGACCTTTGACCACGATATTATCTTTGATAACAACAGGGATCCCTGTCAAATCTGTTCCAGTGCCACTATCAAGTTTTTTCTGCGCAACAGAAACCTGTTCATCAATATCGGAAAATATCTCGAGCACCGCATTCATTTCGGGATTTTTCGCCTTCAAATTTTTCACGTAAAAGTTCACTACATCAGCTACCTTGAATTCGCCTTTTTTCAAACCTTGCGCAGCACTTTTAATAGTCAGTGTGGAAAAATCAATCATAAAATTTTCTTTACTTTAACATAACCTCCAGAGTGTTCCGGTGCAGAAGCTAGGAGAATTTCGGTATGACTTTCTGAATTGTGCGGCACTTCATCTGGTCGCATAACATTACGATTCGATGAGTTTTCAATATGTAAATCAGTCGCGGCGCCAGAAGCAGATTTTAATGAATCAAAATAAGCCAAAATATCGGAAATCTCTCCGGTATATTTTGCAATCTCGGCATCGGTTAATTCAAGACGAGAAAGTTGCGCTAATTTTTTAACTCCAGCTTCATTCATAAATATGAAATTACTATATCACAAGGCAATTATTTTATCATCTTTTGAAAATCCTCTTCGGAGATGATCGTCACATTGAGCGATTCGGCCTTGGAAAGCTTTGACCCTGCGTTTTCACCCGCAACGACAAAATTGGTTTTTGCAGACACAGAACCTGATACCGAACCTCCGAGAGCACGAATTTTTTCTTTTGCTTCATCACGCGACATCGAACTCATGGTACCAGTCAAAACAAAAGTCTGTCCTAAGAATTTTTGATTTTTCGCCTTCGTGATAGGAGTCGCTTTCTGAATTTTCACAAATCGCAACAAATCTGAAACAATTTTTGCGTTATGCACATTTCTGAACCAATTATGTACTGATTCAGCCATCACATCACCTATACCGTTAATCTTTTGAAGTTCCTCAGTCGACGCGTCGCGCAATGCATCGAGTGTTCCGAATTGATCGGCGAGCAAAATTGCACTCTCTTCACCGATATGATCAATTGATAACGAAATGAGAAAACGCGCGAGTGTTATATTTCTAGCTTTAAAAATCGAATCAATTAAATTCTGTGCAGATTTTTCCGCAAAGCGCTCGAGTGGAAGCAAATCCCCTTTTTCGAGCGTAAAAAAATCAACCGGACTTGAAATTAAATTTGCATCAAACAACTGATCAATAATTTTAGGGCCACAATCTACAATATCAAATGCGTGTTTGGAAGCGAAATAATATAATTTACGCTTCTGCAATGTTGCAGAGCTTTTATCAACACAGCGGTACGCGGCCTGACCCGGAATTCGTTCAATAGAACCATCACCCCCACACTCTGCAATCTTTTTTGGGAAAACAAAGGCTTTCGTTTTTTCGGGACGTAAATCCTTGAGGACTTCAACGATTTGCGGAATCACATCTCCTGCCTTTTGGAGAATCACCGTATCACCAATGCGCACATCAAGGCGCGCAATTTCATCTTCATTATGAAGTGTTGCTCTCGAAACAGTAGATCCAGCAACAAGAGCCGGGCGCAAATGCGCAACAGGCGTAATCACTCCTGTGCGACCCACTTGGAAAGCAATGTCCTCGACCACTGTTGTAACTTGTTCTGCAGGAAATTTAAATGCCACCGCGAATCGAGGTGCCTTGCCAGTAAAACCAAGTGCATCCTGATATTCTTTTTTATTAACTTTAATCACAATCCCGTCGATCAGATAATCCTCTTTTTCTTTTTTCGTTTGCCATTTTTTCCAGAAGGCTACAACTTCTTGAACATTTTTACATAATTCAAAATGTTTATTCACCTTGAAACCGCACTCGCGCAAAAAAAGCAACTCTTCGGACTGAGTCGGTAATTCCTCGTGAAATTTTGCAACATCATATACAAATACAGAAAGTTTCCGATCAGCTACAATCTTCGAATCAAGCTGGCGAATCGTTCCCGCCGCCAAATTACGTGGGTTCGCATAAGTTTCCAAACCAGCTCGCTCCAATTCGCGATTAATTCGTGCAAACTCAGTCTTACTCAAATAAACCTCACCTTCGACAATCACGTCTTCGGAATTTTTAAGTGACAACGGCACTGATTCAATAGTACGAATATTTTCCGTCACATCTTCACCGACTTTTCCATCACCACGTGTTGCGGCTGTGACTAATTTTCCATCGACATATTCAAACACAATTTTAAGACCGTCGATTTTTAATTCGCATGTATATTCGACTTCTGGTTTTTTTCCGATTGATTTTTCCAAAAAACGCTTCACTCGCTCGTCAAAATCAATTAATTCTTGCTCGTTAAAAATGTCATTAAAAGACCACTGCTCAACCTTGTGTGCAACTTTTTGAAAACCATCGAGAGGTTTCCCGGCCACTCGCTGCGTCGGAGAATCAGGCGTAACCAAATCAGGATGCTCTGTCTCGAGCATTGCGAGTTCATGTTTGAGCGAATCGAGCGCCTGCTCGGAAATTTCTTGTTTGTCGAGAACGTGATATAAATGCCGATGATATTCGATTGTTTCTCGCAGCTTTTGTATGCGTTTTTTCGCCTCGATTTTATTCATTTCCCTATCTTTATATCAAATTAGTAGTGCATTTCCAAACCTCTTTCAATACGGCGCGGATTATTCACATCACATGTATTATACCCTCGAGATTCGATAGTGGTTGAAGCAACTTGACCAGACGGTGCAATGTTTTTCATAACCCGAACATCTGCACAATAATCCAACTCTTTTCCCTCTATGTCTGTAAATTTATTGAGTCTAAAATATGATGTAACTACAGGGTTTAAAATATTGTCAACATTAAATCCTGCTCCACCCAGATCCACTGCAGTTTTGTCGTAAATATCATCAGTGCCCGCACATTTTGCATCCAACGAGTCTTCGTTAAATCCAGTACTTGTCGCAAAAGCACTTGCGCCATTAACTCCAGCAATGTCCCAATAATACGCGCATTCTATTCCGGTGCTTGCTGCATAAAAAGCATATTGCGATTCACGACCAATACCCGACAAAACGACTTGCTTCAAGGCAATATTGATAATCGAACCGCCGACTGCAAGAACGAGTGTTGAAACAATCACCGCAAATAACAGCGTGAACCCTTTTTCTTCTTTTGTAGATAATATCTTTTTCATATTATATTTTAAGCGCCTTTGCCCAGTTGCGTGCATACTCTACAACTTGAATTTCGCGCACACCTAAATTTTCATGGCTTCTCCATCGAACAATCACGGTTACGCGTGCCTCTTGAGGATCGGCCCCCTCATCAACATACACGGTACGAGAAAAAATGGAATTAACAGAACCATCAAAACCGATCACTCCGCCATCATTAGCATTTATTTTTAAATGACTATCTTCTTGACCATTTGGATTTTCACCCAAACAACCTATCGCCAAGGTTCCGCTAAAATTACATTCGGCAACTTCACCCATCGCAGTGGTAGTATCCAACGTACACCCACCTTCTCTACTATTCGATTCGGATTCACATCCAACAAAAGCATCCAACCAACTTTCGGAATCTTTTTCCAAAATCAAATGATCTCGGCGGTTTTTAATAAATTCAATGGCGTCATGAGCCAAATAAAATGCAGTAATTTGATCACGAGATTGAAATGCTGCACGCAAACCAGTTTGAGCAAATACCATAGGACCAGTGATGGCGAGTAATAAAAGCGAAATAGCCACCAATGTCTCTATAATCGTGAAGCCTTTATTTTTTTGTCTCAAAATTGTTTTCATGTTATTTGAATCTGTCAGTTCTCAAATCACGCTGTGACACACTCGTTTGAATAATGAAATTTGAACTAATAGAAGGACTGGTAGATGCAGTACCCTCGAGCATGATTAAGATGCGTGGCTGTAAGTTACTATCATCTGAAAATACTCTGAAGCGTAAATTATCGATATGTATTTGTTCAGATGTGAACGGAAACGCATCTTCCCCATCTTTTTGGCGCATAATAGCACCTTTACCCTGGTCAAATGAAAAGACTATTCTTTCATCGTCCTGATTCATCACTGTGATGGAATTCCAATCGCGTCCATCCGAAGACGATGGTTCTTGCAATACACCCGTCTTGATGGTACGCGTCATATTTTCCAAAGAAAAATTCAAATCGTTCATTACTGTTGTAAGTGATTGTGATTTTCTATTCACATCAACAATTGTAATAATCGAACCCATAGCAATAATCAACACAATAGAAAATAATGCAACCGCGACCAACATTTCGATCAAAGTAAAGCCGCTATTTTTCTGTGGAGTGGTTTTTATCATATTGATGATTCATTTCCGATTGACTCTACTGAAATTAAACCAGTTGATTTTACAATAATAGCACGCTGATTACCGTAGCTTGTTTTCAAAACAATTGCGACATTAGCGCCTGGTACAATATCTGAACCTGTTCTGACGACTGCGTCTGGATTAGGACGCTCAAAAGTCAAAGTTAATTCACCGACCTCATCCTCACTACAAAGTCCTGTATCACGATCTACAATAGATTGCGGATCAAAACTTAGGCAAATGCGTGATACCACCACATCACGAGTAAGGGATATTTTTTCTAGACACTCACTGTCTGTAGCGCTACACGACAGACAAGTACCGTCCGCATTACAAGCTCCATCCGTTACACCATTCTCTACACGATCAATAAAGAAAGCAAAAGATTTATTATCGATAGTTGGATTCACATAAATACCGTAATGATTATCGAAATTTGGAACACCGACATCACCTCGCACCGACAAACTGTATACCTGCGCCTGCCGAATCGAAAGCGCTGCTTCGTATGCCATATTGGTCATAATAGTCTTGCTATTGAATTCCCCGTAATTAAACACAATGACTGCGGTCAAGATACCGAAAATCGCAAGCACCATAAGCATCTCGAGAATGGTGAAACCTTTTTTAAATTGTGATGCGATTTTTTTCATTATATAAAGAAGGTGCCAAGCATAAACAGATTACATGGCCAGAAAAATTGAATCAAAATTCCGAGGATGAGAAAAGGGGCGAAAGGAATTTCTTGTTTCATTGTAATACGTGAAGTTCGTTTATTCAAACGACTCATGAGCATAAGTCCAAGCCCACACACCGCACCAATCCAAAACGCGAGCATGACAGCGAAAATCCCATTTATAAGACCGAAAAACCAGCCAATACCGAGCATTAATTTAATGTCGCCAAAACCCATTAACCGGCCGTTCGAGAAATACCAAATTAGAAAAAATGGCGCGGCAATAATGAGACCAGAAAACAAATTGAGCCATGCCGATGGAACTTGCCAAAAATGCGGTGGTAATAGATACAATGTCTGCGTGAATGCCATGAGCGTGAATGTGTATGATAGCCCATCCGGAATGATTTTGTGACGCATGTCGTACACAAAAATAACAATAAGAAGTGCTGCGATAATTGCATACCAGACAAACATCAAGGCACCTATCTGTACATCGACGCCAGTCAACAAAACTTGCCGTGCAATGAGTCCGAAGACAATTGCGGTTCCTAATTCTACAAGTGGATATTGCTTTGAAATTTTTGACTTACATCGACGACATTTTCCACGAATGGCAAGCCACGAAAAAATCGGCACCATATCATACCATCGTAATTTATATCCGCATGACATACACCCAGACCGCCCACCGACACTGCGCCCTGTTCCGTAACGCAAAATCACAACGTTCAAAAAACTGCCAATGATGGCACCGAATATCAAAACGAATATTTCGCCAAATATTTCCATTGGATCTATTATAACAAAACACCACCCAGTTTGGGTGGTGTTTTTAGACTATACCCAAATGTAAATTTAGATTAATCTACACAAGCACCTGAAGCGTTGATTTCAGCAGTAACGTCAGCTTGAGCTGATCCAGCCATTGTAACTTCTTTTGCTTTACCAGTACTATCAACACAGAATCCCTTCAAAGGATCATTCTTCAACTGAGTCACAACTGCCCATGCAGTTTGATTAGCAGGAGATGAACAAGCGTTCAAAGTAGTTCCAGCGTTCTTAGCGGCAAGAATTTGAGCGGCAATATTAGTTTGTGCGAAGATTGTATCGGCAGTAGTTGTACAGGCACCAGGAGCAACTGCAGCAGTAGCACAAGCACCGGCTCCGTCTCCGTAACACTTCTGATCATCGTACACCAATTCTGCTTGAGCTCGGATACCATTCATGTTTGCTTTAATAGCAGCATCTGTTCCCTTTGATCGAGCTGTGTTCAATGAAGCGAGCACAACTGATGAAAGAATACCGATGATTGCGATAACCACGAGCAATTCAATCAACGTAAAACCTTTTGTTAACTTTTTCATGATTCGATTTAATTTAATTATTACTAAACTTTCAATAAATTCATTCAATATTGAACGAGACTCTTTTAAAAGCTCGTACCTACAATTATAGACCTCGTTTGAAAACAAAGGGGTATTTGTCCACAGTATAGCCTTTTATTGCAACGCCTTATTCACTAATTGCATCGCATCTTCAAAAGTTTCCGTAATAGCCATATAACCGGTTCGATGACAGAACTTTGCGGTAGCAACACCGGAAACACTAACAAAGTCAATGTCTTTTTTACCTCGCCAGCTTTCTGGGAGGGTCTTTCTTACTTCAAAAGATGCCTTGTCAAGTGGTACGCCGCGTACTGCCCACCCCTTTTTATCTTGAGTTTGAAATACAACAAACAATGGTTCTTTTTTCGCAACGATAGGCGTGACCCAACTGCCACCTTCTGGTAACACGATAATTCGTTTATCAGTTGCGGTAGTATATGCATGTTCGACGACACCCCAAAAAGATATTTGGTCTGCAACTTTTGTAAAATATGCTCGAAGGAATTTTTTTGCAAACATGACAGCGCGTGCAAATTCAACATCAGCACGTTTTGAGAGTCTATCCTTTGGATTAAACGTTTTAAAAATTTTATCAAAGTCCCAATAATCGTCCGCGACTTTGGTCGAAGTAAAAAGTTGCACTGCATTATCGCTTGCATCAATTTGCAGAATCAATTCTGTATCAATCAAAGTCCAAGCTGCGACATCAGGAACAATTTGATAACCAAAATGTTTCCAGACCAAGCCGCACGCAGAATACGGAATACCGTCTCCGCGATCCCCTGCCCCTTCCGCTTGATGATGATCGAATCGACGTTTTGACACGTCGTATACCATACCAACATCTACCACGACATCACCCTTATCGATTATTTTTTGATCGCGGGTTCGTGTAATAGAAATATTTCCATCGTGTACTATATCGAGAAGTGCCACTGCAAAAATATCATCTGCATGAAATGCCCCATTATGTGTAACAACATTTATCTTTTTCTTAAAAAGGTTTCTGAGAGACATATTTTATTTTATGATTGCATTTTGTGTATAACGACATATAGCGCCGATTGCAACAAGTGTGAAGACAAGACGTGTTAACCCACCAAGATACGGAACAAATTGCAACACAGTGAAGAGAATCACGCCGATTGCGACAGTGCGGAATGAAATATAATGTCCGACTTCCCCTTCCTTCTCGAACATTTTTCCCACAAGTGAACCAATTACGATACTTGCAAGCGCCGGAGAAATAATGAGCATAAAAATATAAACAAGGAAAATCAAGAAACCGATCGGCATTGCAACTAAACTCACAAACAATACTGCAACGAGCACTGGAACAAAAATGAGTGCAACGGCCCCCACAAGAAGGTTTTTGACAAAAGAATCTATAGCGAGATTAGTAACCCCTTGAGCAAAGACTTTGAAAATATACACAAGCACTAATGCCACAATAAGAGTTGTGATAAATTTCAGAATAATCCAGAAACTGAGTAAGTTTAGAATAGTACTTTTAACCACACCTGTTTCTCGAATACTTTTAATTTCATTGAAAATAATCGTTCCTGTCGTTTCAGCGCCACTGACTTTTTCAGCTTTGTCTGGAGCATAATAACGAAAATTTCCAGAAATCTTTGCGTGATCGCCGAACGTGATTTTTTGGGTAGTTACCCCCGCTTCACCAGCAACTTCATTATTCAAATACACAGTACCAGCCAAAATTTTTGTCTTTTGCTTCAAAACAGATTCTTGAGTCAACTGGGCACCAACAAAAATCGACTCTCCATTCACACGTGATTCAGGCGCAATCGTAATTGTAGTACCGACAAGCACGAGATCTCCTGAAACCTCACCTTTCATAGTTAGCTCTCCACCAATCACACGCACGTCACCAAGAATTTTTCCCGTAATATCAATTTCACCACCAATCACAAACAAATCACCTGCGATAGTTCCGCCGATTTCAGCTTTTCCGCCAACTACAAAAACATCCTTTTCAAAAATATTATTAAGCATTACCGACCCACCTGCAGTATAGAAGTTTTCAGTAATCGTTTGATTAACGATAGTAATGTTTTGAGCAGTATTAATATTGGCCGAAAAAACGCGTTGACCAAGAAAAAACGTGGCACATACCATTACCCCGATTACAATAGTTCTTTTCATTACCCTCAGAATATCACATTACCCCTTGATTTTCCAACCATCAGCAAGCAGTGGTTCTGCCTTTTTGTATTTCATTTCGCGGGTTTCGTTTCCTTTTACAATTGTCACCTTATCGTTACGACCGAATTTTTCTTCGGCAACGCCTGGATTTTTTGAAACAATTTTAGAATTATCAGATCCACCGCTGACAATTTTAGCGTTTTTGACAGTTTCCTTTAATTTTTCTTCCTCTTTCTTGAAAGCCCCCTGGCCAACGTTTGGAATCATACGAATAAGCTGTTCACAAATTCCTTCCTTCATGTTTTTAAAGAGGAGAAGCGCTTCACGTTTATATTCAATAAGAGGGTCGCGTTGACCGTACGCGCGCAAATTCACACTAGTGCGCAAATAATCCATAGTTTCGAGATGTTCTACCCAGAACGTATCGATTGATTGCAACAACATACGACGCAAAATATTTTGCCATTCATCGACACCTAACTCAGCCGATTTCTGCGCGATAATCTTTTCAATCTCTTGTCCGCCACGTGCAACAATTTCTTTTGTCTCGTGTGCGAGTGCATCTTTGTCACCGAGCAAGATTGCAAGACGTCGTTTATAAATACTCGTTCGATGAATATTAATCACACTATCAAATTCGAGCAAATGTTTTCGGGCGTCGAAATTGAAACCTTCGATTTTAGTTTGCGCATTTTCAAGCGCGCGTGAAATCATGCGATGTTGAATTGGCTGATCTTCTGGCAGACCCATTTTCTCCATCATATTTTTTACGGTGTCTGACGCAAAAATTCGCATCAAAGAATCTTCCATTGAAACAAAAAATTGTGTTGTACCTGGATCACCCTGACGACCGGAACGACCTCGCAACTGATTGTCGATACGTCGTGCCTCGTGACGTTCTGTACCAAGCACTGCCAAACCACCGATCGCGCGAACTTCGTCATATTTGTTTTTTTCAAAAGGCACACCACCAAGCTTAATGTCGACACCTCGACCTGCCATGTTTGTCGCAATAGTTACACCACCTTTTTTACCGGCCTGTGCGATGATTTCACCTTCATTTTCATGATTCTTTGCGTTCAAAACATTGTGTTTAATTCCCGCGCGAGTGAGGTAATTTGAAAGCTCTTCATTTTTTTCAATCGAAACCGTACCAACCAAAATTGGCTGACCAGTCGCGTTGATTTCTTTTATTTTTTGCGTGAGAGCCTTTAACTTTCCTTTCTCGGTTCGGTAAATAAAATCCTGTTCATCGATACGCGCAATCGATTTATTAGTTGGAATAATCACCGTATCAAGGCGATATACTTTATAAAATTCTTCGGCGCTCGTTTCGGCAGTACCTGTCATCCCTGATAATTTTTCATACATGCGGAAATAATTTTGATATGTAATCGATGCAAAAGTTCGAGATTCCTGCTGAACAGACAAACCCTCTTTTGCTTCGATTGCCTGATGCAAGCCCTCGGACCAACGACGAGACGGCTGCATGCGACCAGTGAATTCATCAACAATCACAATTGCTCCGTCACGCACAACGTATTCCTTGTCACGGTTAAACAAAGCTTTTGCACGCACTGCGGTTTCCAAATGGTGCACATATTTAATTCCCTTTTCTGTATAAATATTATCGACGCCAAGTGCCTTTTCGGCTTTGGTGATTCCTGCATCCGTAAGAGCAATTGTCCGAGTTTTTTCGTCAGTTGTGTAATCCTCGTCCTTGATTAATTTTTCAGCAATTTTTGCGAAGACACCGTAAAGATCTCCGGAATCTGTCGTCGGTGCCGAAATAATAAGCGGGGTTCGAGCTTCATCAATCAAGATTGAATCAATTTCATCGATAATCGCATAATAGTGAGAACGTTGTCGCAAGTTGTTCGCATCATACTCGATATTATCGCGCAAATAGTCAAAGCCAAATTCGCTGTTTGTACCGTATGTGACGTCAGCTGCGTACGCTTCTTTTCTGGTACATGGTCGTAGAAAATCATAAATAACTTTATAAGCACCGGCCTGGTCGCGCTCCTTGTCTTTATCCTGATGCGCCGGATCATAGATATACGAAGCCTGCTGATTAATCACGGCTGTTGTAATCCCAAGGAAAGCATACACCTGACCCATCCACACTGCGTCACGTCGAGCCAAATAATCATTTACTGTAATCACATGCACACCTTTTCCGGTGAGTGCATTCAAATAGGTTGGCATTGTCGCAACAAGAGTTTTACCCTCACCTGTTCGCATCTCGGCAATTTTTCCATCGCTAATGACCATACCGCCGATAACTTGGACATCATAAGGGCGCTCATTCAAAGTTCGCGCAGCAGCTTCGCGCACGACTGCAAACGCTTCTGGTAAAATGTCGGCCAACGTCGCACCAGTCGCAAGTCGCTTTTTAAATTCGTCGGTTTTTGCGCGTAACTCCGCGTCTGAAAGCGCTTTTGTTGATTCGGCAAAAGCATTCACTGCGACAAGGCCTGATTGGTATGGTTTTAATTTTCGACTATTATCGTCTCCGAAAATCTTTGTGAAAAATGACATAAGTAGGAATATGGTAGCACGAAAATACATAAAATAAAATCCTCTTAATTTACGAGTTCTCGGGTCGCACCACGTACGTTCAGAAATGAATATACATTGTGTTAATGCTCAACCAGACACAACAATTTGTCGATTTTATTTTGTGGGGTCGGTGACATCAAGAAAACAAAAAACCACTCCGATATAGGGAGTGGTTTTTTGAAAAACTATCGTCGTCGTTTTGAAGTCTTCTTTGCTTTCTTTGTAACTTTCTTCTTAGAGACTTTCTTTACAACTCGTTTTTTTGCTTTTTTCTTTGCTGCCATTTTATTTTTAGAAATTTATTTGTTTGTAAATCGACCCAACGTTCTTTAACACTTCTTAATTATCGCATGCATGAAAATAAAAAAAAGATTTTCAAATCTGAACTGTGTATAACTAAAAAAGTAATCGCCAAATTATTTATTAATTTATATAAAAAATCTCAGCCACAATGTGGTCGGCAGGCGCGAGCTCCAAACGAATATCATATGTGAGTGCGATTACCGACCACGCTGGGGCCGAGACATTTTCTACAATCAACACTACGAGTATACCAAAATATATGAGAAAATTACCATTTCAAAATAGTGGAAAATGTGTGAATGAGATTTTATTTTTTCTCTACTAATTCAAAAATATCCTTGTAACAAAAAATCCGGCCGAGGCCGGATTTTTTGTAGATATTCGTTCGTTTGGGCTATTGCCCGCACTCACTTATATAATATAGCACATTTAAGACAAAAAGGCAAGTTTTAAATTTTTTGTTACACCTATGAAATTCGGAAAGATTTCTAGAAATTTTTCCCGACTGGATTTTGTCCAGACAAAATTTGCGCCTTCAATTTAATGAGAGATGCTTTAGCTTCTGGGAACTTTATCATAGACTCATCTAACACCTGGACGGATTTTACTGAATCGCCCATCTCGAAATACAAGGCACTCAAAGAAACATACCCAGACAAAACTTCTGGATTACGTTTAATATTGTCTACAATAAATTTCTCTACTCGAGTAAATCTCTTTTCTGTAATTTGTTTAGTCATTTCTTCGGTCAATTTGGTTTTATCAGCAAGACCTAAAATAGTTGCATACTGAATCCATGCAGAATCAAACCGTGGAGCTAGCTCATATCCAAACTTTGCAGACATAATTGCAGAAACCTTATCGCCCTGCGCCAGGTATATCCGCGCAAGCAAGAAATGGAAAATTTGCCTATTCGGACCGAGGTCAATTGCTTTTTTCATATATCCAACCGCTTTATCAAATTCTCCTACTTGAGAAAAAAAAGACGCTGCTAAATAAGGGTAGCGCGCATCACCTGGAACTTCTTCGCTCTGCTCTGTAATTTGTTCTCCGACATAATTCAAGAAACTCTGCTTCATATCAATCGGTAAATTATTTATGCTATTTACTTCAGCACCAGAAGTCACCAAGCGAGAACGAATTTCTGAATTACCAAATGTATTTAAATTAATAACAGATTGAAACATCTTCAAATTATCATGTAATCCATTCTTATTAACATACAGCAATTTTTCACCGTCACGTTTGAATATCTGTATTGCGGGAATCAAATCACGACTTGCAACGTACCCTCCCCGATTAATTCCGTAAATTGCAAATGGAGTAGCGATTATTACTGCCAAAATCAAAACAAATGTCATGTTTTTAGAAATTGGCTTTTGGAGAAATAAGATATTTGTCGAAGTCTGACTGATTATGTACGCGAGTATGAATCCAAACAAAATGTAACTGACTGTGTGATCAAACACAAATAGATTATGTACGAAATACCCAACAAACAAGCCAGACAATACGCTCTTTTCAAAAATTGTCATGGATTGACTTTTCCATGTGGCGTATAAAGCACAAAATATAATTGAGAGATAAGCAAGTAGACCAATAAATCCACCAGCGATTAGCCAGTCTAAAATAATATTGTGAGTACGATCAAACCAAGGCTCCTGCTCGAACATCTGAGGATTAAAATATTTGTCATACACAAAATTGTAGTTGCCCTGTCCCCAACCCAAAAGCGGACGCTCTTTAATACCCTGCCATGCTATTCCCCAGTTCCAAAGGCGAGCCTGACCTGTACCACCATGTTCAAAAATTGTTGTGAGACGATTCAAACTTTGTGTATTCTTAACAAACGAAGCATCTTTGAATGCAAAAACTCCTACGACTAAAATAACAACAAGTATTAATGCGCCCGCGGCAATTTTTCTGATCGCTGGTTCAGATCGAGCAAAAACTGCAGTAAGTATCGCAGCGACACCTAATCCCCCAATGAGACCGAGCATAGCTCCACGAGTTTGAGTTTGAAACAAAATAAGAGCTTGTAAAATAAATGCGGCAATATACAACCAAAATCTAAACGAAGTGAGATAATGACGAACCGTTTCCTTTTTTAATTCTGCGATAAGCCAGAGAGAAAGAAAAGCATTGAACAACATGTACACCGCCAAATAAATTGGGTTACCTAGTGTGGTGTCGATTCGATATTCAAAACCTTGCGACGAAATTTGGCTGAATGCCTGCATAACCATAATGATGCTCGTGGCGACGGAAGCGTGAAATACAACACTCCACTCTAATCTGCGTTTCATAACGGAACCAAGCACAATTACAAGAGCGAAAAGATGCGCGATTGTGACATATCCTTCCATACGTTCGAAATTACTCCAGAAACTCGCGACTGGATTTACACCGAAACAGTTTGAAATGAACGTAACGATTAAAAATAAAGTGAACGAGACAAGAATACCCGACCTTCTCGGACGATATTCTGGATCAAGCACCGCGAGTACGAGCCAAGCAGCAAACATAATCTCGACAACAATACGGAAAAAGAAGGCTTTGCCTGTGATGTATGGGAAATAGAGCGAATTGGCGACAATAAATGAGGTAAATAGAAGAGCCGCCCCTGCTCCGTACACGACCCACTTTGATAGTGAAATCCAATGTGACTTGGTCATAATGATAGAAATATAGCAGAAAATTATCTACAATACCAGAAACTTAAATATTTCAAGAATTAATAACGTGCTAGACTAATAGAAATAATTTATGCAGGAAATAAATACACACACGACACTTAAAAATGCTTCTTACAACTTCATGAGCTATGTGTGGCCAATGATATTTTCAATTTTCATTACCCCGATTGTAGTCATAAAATTAGGCATCAAAGATTATGGGGTCTATATTCTTATAAATACAATCACCAGTATTTTATATCTTCTAGCATTCGGAATCGGCACCTCGACTGTCAAATACATATCAGAATATCGTTCTACTCGACAAAATGAAAAAATGCAAAACCTTGTGTATTCAATGAACTCGATATTTCTAATAATCGGTTTTATCGGTTTACTATGTTTTGTGATTACAGGTTTTGCAATTGATTTTTTCTCCCAAACTCCAGATGGATATCATTATGTGGCAATATTTACGCTAGCGGGAATTTTCTTCATGATCAGTTCGATTTCGAGCATTTTTGATCTTATCGCAATGGCCTTGCAAAGATACGACATAGGAACCAAGGTCAGCATAATCTCTCTGACAATATCCAATCTCGGAATATTGGTAATCGCAAGTCTCGGCTACAAACTCTTACCAATAATGACATTTCAAATAATTGTTATCATTTTCACAGTATATGCGATGAGGAGATTGTGTCGCAAAGTTTTTGAGTATTCACATCTTCGCTATTTATGGAATAAAGAAGAAATTATCAAAAGTTATAAATTCGGTTTGTCTGTATTCCTAACAGATATAGCCAACTCCTCTCTTGTATATCTTGATAAAATACTTATCCCGATTTTCCTTGGACCAATCCAACTTACTTATTACAGCCTCCCAGGAAGTATTGCGACAAAAATATCTGGCATATCAAACAGCTTATCAGGCGTTTTACTACCAATCACAACAAGTCTGAATAGTATTAATAATTTAGAAGCAATCAAAACTCTCTACATCCGCTCAATCAGACTCATAACCATCTTATCTAGCTCTTTAGCGATATCCATTATAGTACTCTCAGATAAAATATTAACCTATTGGTTAAATGAAGACTTTGCCCAGAAATCTATCATCATACTTATAATTTTAACGGTAACACATTTCTTCATATCCCTACAAATACCAGTAACAAAGTTTTTACTGGCACTCGGAAAAACAAAATTTATTTCATTGATGTCAGTTATGATGGCAGTAATTAATGCCGTATTGCTTGTATTACTTCTTCCAAAATATGGAATTATTGGTGCAGCGTATTCATATCTCGCATCACTCTTACCTATCATGTATGTTTTCTACTACGTCGAGAAAAAATATTTAAACATCAAATTGCTCAGAGAACATTTCATTCTATACTCAAGATTAATACTAACCTCCGTACCTTTCGTGATTCTGTGTAGATTTATCTATTCTCCCCTTATTCAAAATATGCCGACATTAGTATTTTTTGGTCCACTCAGTATAGTAACCTTCCTCTTGCTCTACAGACTATTTAATTTCTACCAGCCAGCAGATTGGCAAGATCTTAAGAAATTTGTTATAAAAATAAGGACATCAATCAAAATGATCATATGGAAAGAATAATCAGTTCGATAAAAAATAAACCCCTTTATTTTTTATACAGAATCAAAGGAGCAATTATATATTTTTTGATACAAATAGGTTTATATAAGGACATCAAAAAAATCAACATAGGTGGAGGACCTGTAAAAAATAGTGATTTCTTTAACATCGATCTTTGTAGCGAAGCAGATCTGTGCATGGATCTAGAAAATAGATTATTCCCTTTTTCCAATCAATCAATAGAAGTGGCTATATGCATCTCGACTATTAATTACTTTACCAAAAAACGTGGAGAAGAGATAATTAGGGATTTATTTAGAATACTGAAGCCAGGAGGAGTTGTTCGATTTGGTACCCAAGACCTAGAACTTATCGCTCAAAAATACGTCAGTCGTGATCGGGATTTTTTCTTTCAAAAAAATAGTGTGGGATTAGACAGATTTCTTGGCGAAACTATTGGAGATAAATTTAATTCCTGGTTCTATGGTTATGCGGTCAGAAAAAATAAAGGGGGTAAATTTTTCTACGATTACGAAACTTTAGCCCTCTTGTTTAAGAGAGCGGGCTTTAGTACAATAGAAAAGAAAAAATATCTGGACAGTCGAATAGAGAATATTCAAAAAATAGATAACAGGCAAGATCAGATGTTTTTTATAGAAGCAACAAAATGAAAAAAAATATACTTTCAGTAAAAAATAAAATCCTAAACGTATTTGCCGAAAAAAAAATCGCAAAACATTATCAACAAATCGATTTCCGTGGTAACCCGGCGTACAGCGACAAAATACACTTAGAAGCAACAATCGAATGGTTATCTCTTGCACAAAAAATGACTAGCAGCGGGGGCGTTAGTGCTTATTATGATGTTGCGCATAGAACGTGGAGTAAAGCTTACAGAGAAACGACTGGTTATATAATAGAGACTTTTATAAATTATTTCCATGCGACAGGAAAGAAGAAATATTTAGAACAAGCGATTGACATGGGAGATTGGGAAATTACGGTCCAGTGTGAAGATGGAGCTTTCGGAGAAATTAAAGCCGACGGTTCTATAGGAAAAAAAATATTCAATACAGGTCAAGTTATCATTGGCTTTGTTTGTTTGTATAAAGAAACATCGAATACAAAATATTTATCCGCGGCCTGTAAGGCAGCCGATTGGATTGTACGAAATCAAGCCGACGATGGATCGTGGGCAACATTTGTAGCTCAAGGACCAAAAACAATCGATGCGCGTGTTTCATGGCCGTTATTGTCACTGTATAATATTACAAAGAATCCGACATACTTCTCATCAGCATCCAAAAATATCAAATGGATACTATCGCAACAAAAAAATAACGGCTGGTTTGATAATACAAGTTTTTCTGTAGATAATTCTCCATGGACGCATCTCATCGCCTATACAATAAGTGGACTTATCGAATCATATATATTACTCGATAAAAAAAATATCGAAATATTTTCTTCGGCATATAAAGCAGCTGAAAAACTTTTACAAATTTACAATGAAAATAATTTCGTTGGATGCTCATTTGATCAAGATTGGAAAACGAACGACAATTACTCTTGCATCACAGGAAATGCTCAACTTGCAATTGTATGGATACAAATCTACGACATTACTCAGGAAAAAAAGTTTCTCGACGGTGCATACTCAATAATTGAGCAAATTAAAAAAACTCAAATCACCCGATCCCCTTACCCAGAGCTTAACGGAGGTATTTTTGGTTCAAATCCAATTAATGGTGACTATGCCCCATTCTTACTTATAAACTGGGCCGCCAAATTTTTTGTTGATGCTTTGCTACTAAAACAGAAGCATGTATGAAAATAGTACACGTAGTCGGAGCACGACCAAACTTTATGAAGATGGCTCCGCTTTACAAGGCGATACTACCCTCTAATTTTAAGCAGGTCATTGTACATACAGGCCAGCATTACAGCGAAAATATGTCTGATGTATTTTTTAGAGAACTTGGTATACCAAATCCTGATATTAATCTGCATGTGGGTTCTGGTAGTCACGCATATCAAGTAGCTCACGCTATGATAAAGCTCGAAGAATACTTCTTGAAAAATAAAGTGGATTTGGTGCTGGTATACGGGGACATCAATTCAACACTTGCAACCTCTCTTGTATGCTCTAAACTAAACATAAAAACTGCCCATGTCGAAGCTGGCCTTAGATCATACGACATGAATATGCCTGAGGAAATAAATAGAATAGTGACTGACAGAATCAGTGATTTTTATTTCACACCATCGAAAGATGGGGATGAGAATTTATTACGCGAAGGAGTCGACAAAAATAAAATCCATTTGGTTGGAAATGTGATGATAGATACTCTTGTACAATTTTTAAAGAATATCGAGGCGGACACTTCTCGGATTAAGCAGTACCCTCTTTATGGAGTAGTCACAATTCACAGACCTTCGAATGTTGACGACCTAGACCAACTGAAAAAGATTGTCGCTTCATTAAACACGATCTCAAAAAAAGTAACACTTTTCTTCCCTATTCATCCAAGGACACGAAAACAGCTCGAGCAATTACAAAATATAGACCTTGGAAAAAACATCGTACTCATCGACCCACTGGGCTATATAGAATTCATGAATTTGGTATACTATTCAAAGTTTGTAATAACAGACTCTGGTGGTATACAGGAGGAAACAACATATCTTGATATTCCTTGTCTGACACTCAGAGAGAACACGGAACGACCGATCACAGTCACCGAAGGGACAAATACATTAATTGGCAAAAATTATGGTCTCCTGCAAAAGCAAGTTGCAGCAATCTTAAGTAATAAGTACAAGCACAGTAAAAGACCAAAAAAATGGGATGGCAAGGCCTCAGTGAGAATCGCAAAAATAATTACAAAAATACTTTCATAAAATGGACACCGCATCAAAAACAGTTCGCTACGTCGGAAAACAGATTACGCATCTCAGTCTTGTTGTTATACATACCCGACGGTACACAGAAATCTCCTGTATTTTAATTAAAAAAAATAAATAAGACCATGAAAGTTCTTTTTATGGGGGTTGGATTAACAGATTATTACAACCAGGTTCTCAATAAAATGAACCGTGTCCCAGACTTGGAAATAAGTAACTTAGTCGATGCTGGTGGTAGAGGGCATGTAGGTTCAGGTGTTCATCAGACCACTAAGGGAGTTGAATTCAAGGTCTTTTACCTCAAAGAAAAAACTATTCGGAGATTCAGCGAATATAGTTACAAAGGATTTGTCGGATTTGATGCTTTATTACAAGAAACAAAACCAGACATAATTGTCTCATCGGAAACATATATCAAATGGCTCTATACGGACAAAACAGTACGCGAAACGATCGAAAAGCTCAAAATTAAAGTCATCATGAAGGATATACCCTTCAGACTAGAAAAATACGAAACGAGTAGAGAAAAAATAACTTCGGGTTACGCACATACAACCTTTATGCCATTTTTTGCTATATATTTTAAAAAGATATGTGAAAAAATAAGATTACAAAAACTTGGAAACAGTGTCGGAAAAATACTATCTTTTCTAAAAATACCAGATATGTACAATTCCCTCTTCGGTAAAAGAATACTCTTAAAAAAGTTAGAGGACAAAAAAGCGATCTTAAATTATCCTGATGCGCATGTCGATTATGTTGAGGAAGCATTCGACATCTTCGGTAGTTATGGCGTTTCAAGAGAAAAAATATTTATCATTTATAATTCCCCGGATACTGATTTATTGCTAGCCTTACGAAAAGAAATCGAGAACGAGGCGCCCATTTTACCTCCGTGCAAACACCGCATCATGCATATTGGGAGATTAATTGAGTGGAAACGAATTGATATGCTTATCAGATCATTTAAAGACGTGAACCGCACATTCCATGATTCTGAACTCCTTATAGTAGGAACTGGGCCACAAGAAAACTATCTAAAAAAATTAACTAAGGAACTCAAACTCGAAAAAAATGTCCGATTTGTGGGAGGAGTGTACGATCCGCGTGATATTGGAAAATACTTTTTATCATCTACGATCTATGTACTCGCTGGTATGGGTGGAATATCTATCAATGACGCCATGATTTTCGGCAAACCTGTGATTTGCTCGGTATGTGACGGAACCGAAAAGAAACTCGTGTATAATGGTCGCAATGGTCTTTATTTCAAGGACGGAGACCAGTCAGACTTGACTACAAAAATTCAAAAATTATTGTCTGACAAAAACTTGATTAAAACTATGGGCCTCAATTCGACACTCATTATCGAAAAGGAAATCAATATCCACACCGTCATTCGAGGTTACATTGACGCATTTACGTATGTCCGCAATAACAACTCATAGCCATGAGAAAATTATATTTATGGGAAAAGATAAAAATTAGATTACAACCTCGATATACAGAGTTCACAACTCGCTGCCTCGGCTTTCCTTTAAAAGTAGTAGATAAATCTTCGTTCTTGTACATGTATCAAGAAATCATGGAACATGAGATATACGATTTCAAACCTATCAATGAAAAGAGGGTTTCCATCATTGATGCTGGTGCAAACATTGGTCTCGCTACAATCTTTTTCAAAACAAGGTATCCACAATCACACGTTATAGCATTTGAACCGGACCCAACAATCTTTGAAGTACTGAAATGCAATATCGCATCCGGGAACTTTAAGGACGTCACTTTGATACAGCAAGGGCTTTCGAAAAAAGCAGATCATTATTTTTTCAGCTCCGATAAATCAGATGGAGGTAGAATTAGTAGCCGAAAAGAAAGCACTTTGCTAATAAAAACTACTGTACTCAGTAAATATTTAAATCAACCGATCGATTTTTTGAAAATTGATATTGAGGGTCATGAGGTTGAAGTACTCGAAGAATGTTCTCATTTATTAAGCAATGTACGAAATTTATTTGTAGAATATCACTCTTTTATAGACACCGATCAGAAGCTTGATAGCCTCCTTTCGATACTACACAAAAATGGCTTTAGATACTACATACAAGGCGTACCTGAGGTGTTCAAGCCTTTTTGCGTAAAAAGAAGTTATAATGGAATGGATTTACAGTTAAATATCTATGCCTACCGACCATAAACAGACATCTATAAGCTATGTGATGCCGGCTTACAACGCAGCGAGTACCATTCTCGAATCTATCCAATCGATTTTTAGTAATAATTTCGAGGATGGAGATGAAGTGATAATTATCAATGATGCATCGACAGATACGACAAAGATACTAATCGAACAGGCCGCTGCGCAGTTTCACCCGCACATAACCATTATTAATAATACCGAAAACAAAGGTTGCCCAGCATCAAGAAATATTGGAATTGCCCAGAGCAAAAACGAATTGATATTCAACCTCGATGCGGACAATATAATCGCGCCACACAGCATCAAGCAACTACGAGACGCGTTATTTAAAAATAATGCAGATGTGACGTCTTTCCAAGAGTATCATTTTTTTAAAATCGATCCTCTTTGTATAACCCATAAATGGGTGTGTATGCCAGGACAATTAAGTCTGGCTGATTTTCTAAGTGGCATCTTTAACCCTGGACCTGGAGGTAATTTTCTTTACAAAAAACAAATGTGGCAAAAAATCGGGCAATACTGGGAGTACGGAAAAGGTCTACACGAAGCATGGGGATTTACCCTGAAGCTTCTTGTTAATGACGCTAAATTTTGGGTAGTACCTAATACGTTCTACTACCACAGATACTCGCATCAATCTCTGTTCGTGAGAGAAGATAAAAAACAAAATGAAAGTATTACTGTGACTAATAAATTTATTGGTGTTGTATTTGATATGCTTGACGAAACATCCCAATCGCACATTCGTAGTAACACAAATTGGTTTGAGAGTCTCATAAATAGCCCCCTCCGTCTGAACAACCAGCCTGTTGGTAAAAATGGTAAACTAGTATACACCTCGAGTATAAAAAATATACTCTACCAATTAAAAAGTATTTTTACCTAACATGATAAAAACTGTATTAAAAAAGTTATATTCATTCCTCCTATCTCCTTTCATATTCAAAGATTATTTGATCTTTATTTCGAAAAGAGACAACCGGTTTTCTCATACTATCTTCGATTTCTTCCCACAAGTAAAGGATAAAACTTCCGTAACAAGTTTTGATAGACATTATGTCTATCACACCTCTTGGGCTGCGCGAAAAGTACGAGAAATCAATCCACAAAAACACATCGATATTTCATCGAGCCTCTATTTCTGTGGAATAGTTTCGGCTTTTATCCCAGTCGATTTTTATGATTACCGACCCGCGGATTTACATCTGGACAACCTTGCAAGTAAAGAAGGGAATCTACACAAACTCCCCTTTCAAACTGACAGCATCGAATCCATCTCGTGCATGCACACGATTGAACATATTGGTCTAGGACGATATGGCGACCCAATCGATCCAAATGGGGACATCAAGGCGATTGATGAATTAAAAAGAGTTGTAAAGAAAAACGGGAACATTATCTTTGTGACTCCAGTTGGAAAACCAAAAATCAAATTCAATGCCCACCGCATCTATTCATATGAACAAATTGTTTCGTATTTTGAAGGTTTTGAATTAAAGGAATTTTCACTCATACCGGAACATGCTGAAAGCGGTGGTATAATAATCAACGCTAAACCAGAATCGGTCAAAAAGGAGGATTACGCCTGCGGGTGTTTCTGGTTTATCAAGAAATAAAAACTCTCACGCAATACTATGATAATAGTCAAACTGAACGGAGGTCTTGGTAATCAAATGTTCCAATATGCTCTAGGACTCAAGTGTATTGAGACCAATCCAGGACAAGTAAAACTCGATATATCTGGATACGAAGATACAGCGAAACACACCTCGGATACTTTACGCCAATTCGATCTTGGTGCTTTTCAAATTTCTATTCCAGTAGCGACAAAAGATGAAATCATGAACGTGAAGTATCCTTTTGGGATAATTTCAAAAGGATGCCGATTAATCTCTAAAAAGATACTGAGAAGATTTTTTCCTGATTATCATCCAGAGATATTTGAAAATCTTCATACGAATACGTACATTGATGGATTCTTTCAGAGTGAGAAAAACTTTCTGTCCGTTGCACAGAAAATTCAAAAAGAATTTACCCTACAGGAACATTTCATTGACAAAAAGGTGTCTCACTTCATCTCACTGATGAGTCAATCCGAATCAGTCTCCATTCACATTCGACGAGGCGACTTTGCTAATGACCCAGACACAAATAGATACCACGGCCTCTGCCCCATTTCCTATTATGAACAGGCGGTCAATTTTGTCTCAAAAAAAGCCAGCAACCCCCATTTCTATGTTTTTTCCGACGACATTGGGTGGGTAAAATCTAATCTAAAAATCCCCTTCGCCCAAACATTCATCTCTGGAAATGGTCTTATGTCGCAACAAGAAATACACCTCATGTCGAAATGCAAACACAACATCATCGCAAATTCTACATTTTCATGGTGGGGGGCTTGGCTCAATCGAAATCCAGATAAAATCGTAATCGCTCCGAAAAAATGGACCGATAAAATACCTGATCCACACCCAAACATAATTCCTGACACATGGATACGAATATAACACAACCAAAAGTGAGTGTTCACATCTGCACATTTAATCGAGCAGATTTTATTGGGCGTGCAATTGAATCCGTCCTCATTCAAACTTACAAAAATCTCGACATACTTATTATCGATGACGCGTCTACCGATTCGACCGAAACAATTATTGCAAAGTACATGCAGACAGATTCGAGAATTCGTTACGTTAGGAATACGCGCAATCTTGGTATTACAAAAAATAGAAACAAGGCCCTTCAAATCACCGATGCTGATTTTGTAGCAGTATTAGATAGCGATGATTATTGGATCGACACTCATAAAATAGAAAAACAAATATCTTTTCTACTCGACTCGCCCGATGTAGCAATTGTCGGAACTCAATCCATTCGTGTATCTCAAAAGGAAACCATTCTTGGAAAAATTAACCTCCCTCTGGATAACACTACCCTAAAGAGAACTGCTCTTATCTCAAACCCATTTGTCCATTCTAGCGTTGTGTATAGGATTTCAGCCATACAACAATACGAAGAGACCTTTATCATCTGGGAAGATTACGCTACTTGGTTGAAAGTTGGACGCACTTACAATTTTGCTAATATACCAGACACCTGCACTGCATATCGTATACATACCACAAACATTTCCGACCGAAACAAAATCAGGAATATAATCGAATTACAAAAAATTATTAGCAACTCTCGTAAAGATTATCAGTATTATATACTGGCATCGATTAAAAACTTTTTACGGTTTTTTGTATAACTACACCCCTAAAATCTTCCTCAACTCCTCCTCTGGAATTTCTGCGGCAACTGGGGTATTGGTAACGGATGTTGTGATAGGTTCATTTTTTTTGGGAGCAACGGAAACATGAGTTGTCTCTTGAAGTGGCGCTTTGTCATGTTTGATTGAACGATCATGAATTTCAACCTGAGGCATATCTCGCTTTGAACTAAGCGTATTTATACCACTCATCTCTTTCGATTTAAGATCCACCAAAATCCCTGCAAGCGCGCTTTTCAAACTATTACGATTATCTTCTGTGGGAACTTTATGAGTTTTCGTATATGTTGGTTTTGTATTTGAAGTCAAATCATTAAGAGAAATTGTTTCTTGCTTTAGCATCGGCTCTACAGATTCCACAACCTTTTTTTTGAGGATTTCACGCGTGAAATTTTCAGCAGTTTTCTTATCAAGAATCGGTTTGGGTTTATATGTCGTACGACTATCGTGTGCTGGTTTCACACTATTTCTACCTGCCGTAGAGGAGTCCTTTTTCTCGGTTTTTTTAGTTTCCACCTGTTCACCCGACGAGTGTAGTTTTTTAATCAATTCTTCAATCTCGGCACGCGGTCTCGTATATTTACGACGAGATGCCCCGATTATTTCTTCCAAAAATGAGCCTTCGGCTTTTTCAAGTGGAGGCAAGGTACGAGCAGAAAATGGCTTCGAACCGATCCCGTCAATCATCAAACGTAAATAGATTTGTGCAAATCCAAGGTTCACAATGTCTTCGGCAGTAAAAGTCGGAGCAAATTCCTTTTCCAAAATTTCAGCGTCAAAAGAACCAACGCGGAATGAAATCATAGTACCGACGTTACCAAACACTGCAGCCCGAACTTCCTCACCCATTTGCTCGATATATTGATGTGCAATAGTCAGGTTCAATTTATATTTTCGGGCCTCAGACAAAATATCGGCGAACGATTCGTTCGCAAATGATTGAAACTCGTCAACATACAGATAGAAATTCGGCATCTTTTTCATCTCGTCTTTCGTGA
This sequence comes from uncultured Candidatus Saccharibacteria bacterium, assembly GCA_964538855.1. Lineage (GTDB taxonomy): Bacteria > Patescibacteriota > Minisyncoccia > Phycocordibacterales > JAACPR01 > CAYLNC01. Next base: position 17,144 of record CAZIEY010000003.1, on the reverse strand, counting down.
GGTCGGCGCGTGACAAGGCCGACAAATACAATTTTGTAATGATCATCGAACCGAGCAAATTCGCGTTCGATTCACCAATGCGACCCTTGGACAAGTTCACAATGAGAATTTTTCGATTATCCATCACTTCGCGAAAATCAAAAGACGATTTTGGCTGACCAATAATATTTCGAATCAAAGGGTTCGCGGTAAACTGACCAATTTTATTCTGAATCGCTGGTGTCGCTTCGGCTGCAAAACGATCGGTGTATTTCGCAAATTCATCAACCCAGAAAGACTTCACCGCCGGATCAGTAATGTTGTCGACCACTTTTTTACGAAAATCTTTATCCGCGAGCATTTTGTTCACTTCCAAAAGTGTCGAGCCAGGATATTCCAAAAGCGCAAGCAAAGTGTTACCCAAAATGTATTCCATACGCGCTGACCACGCATCCTGCCAAATTTTCTTGAAGGTGCTCATAAGACCTGACACCACGAGGTGACGTTTGTCGTACCCGACATCCTCCATCACGTTGAACGAAATTGGGTGTTCAATATCGAATGGTGCGAAATACACAACGTCTTCGATGCGCTCTTTTGGAACATATTTCAAAATAGTTTCGATTGCAGAACCGTGTGGATCCAAAAACGCGAACCCATTCCCATTTCGAATGTCCTGTGCCGCCATATTTTCAAGAAGCGTCGATTTACCCATACCCGTCTTTCCAATGATGTAGACGTGTCTGGTACGGTCCTCGGATTTGATACCAAAAGTCACCCGACGATTTCGGGAATCAGTCTCGGCAAAATAATTTATTTGTTGTGGATTGTCCATACGAGCTTTAGCTCTATTATATGGCAAAAATCAACTTACACCAAAAGGTTATTATACTGAAAAAACGAAAACCTAAACCTATGATTGGTATAGCATCTCGATACGGGTAATAATTCCATTAACCACAGTGAATTTCACTGGATTATCGCATGAGTATCCGCCCATATCTCTCACATGGAAAAATCTTTTCGAAGTATCTTCCGACATGCACGTATCGCGATATTGTATCCACGGTATACTAACTTCAGATATACTAAGAACAATATCTTTCACTGAGGGTGCCACTTTGTATACCAAACCTTCTCGAAGATTCTTTCTTGAACCACCTCCACTTGGATGACTAGACAACAAATCAGAGACAATTCCTTTTTCAAGCGAAACTTCGAAATAGTGTTTTTGCAAAACATGAAATTCCTCGATTGACATTCCTCGAATATGAGTAATAAACTCATCGTACGAACGGAAATCATCTCCCACGATACTCATGAGAGTAGGAATGGCTGATGTGTCTCCGTCTTTTATGCGGGTTTCAATTCCATTGATAACATATTCAGGAGAATCACCCGGAATTACATCATACACATTGAGAGTTAATCTGACTTCCCCTTGTGGAGTAATTTCCACATTAGTGATAACCCCCTCCGAAGCATCCTTTCCTTCCAAAACATCCCTTTCTTCATTGGGAATTTGATTACTAAAATCTACAGTAGTAACAGGCTCATCGTCCTTTTGGAATACAAACCACGCGATAACCACGAGTGCAATGAGTCCTATTAATGTCACAATTCTTTTTAAAATATTCATAAGCGCCATTATTGCACACGACCGATTATGTTGCAATTTTACAGTAAAATATCAGCGAGTAGATATGCATCACCAGCACCAAGCAAAAGCACTATCCACGAATCGTCCAACGATGCAACTTGTGTAATCAAATCGTTCGTATTGAGTAAATCTTTCGCACGACCACCCTTTTCATTAATTGCTTTTACAAGCATTCCAGATGTGATCGATCCATCATCAACTTCCCGAGCCGCATAAATTGGCATAATAATTGTAGACTCTGCCTTCTGTACAAACACATCTACAAAGTCATCGAAAAAAGATTTGGTGCGCGAGTATAAATGAGGCTGAAACACTACAAATAGTTTTTTATCTGAAAATTTTCCACGCAACGCATCGAGCGACACTGAAATTTCAGTCGGGTGATGTCCATAATCATCATAGAGAAGCGCACCACCGGCAAGTTTTTTCTTGAACTCGAGACGTCGCCATGTACCACGAAATCCTGCGAGACCAGTACGTGCTTTTTCAGAATCTAGCCCCAACACATTTGCAACCGCGAGTGCCGCTGCACCATTTTTGATATTGTGCGCACCAAACGCAAGCAACTCCGGCACTCGATCTAGATATTTTTGATAATCGATAATTTTATCTGGGAATTTCGTAACGATCGGAGCAAGGTTGAGTAAAGACGGATCGCATACGATTTTTCCGTCCGCTGGTAATTTTTCGCACAGCGCAATAAACGCGCTCTGAATGTCAGCGAGATCCTTGTAATAGTCGAGATGATCTTCTTCAATATTTGTAATCACTACCATATTCGGATGGAGATTCAAAAATGAGCGTTTGTATTCGCACGCCTCGACGACAAACATATTTTCTTCACCCGCCACAAAATTTGACCGACCTTCGACGAGTAAGCTTCCCACAATTACATTTGGTTTTTTCCCAGCTGCGCGCACGACACTTGAAATCATTCCGGTCGTCGTCGTCTTTCCATGTGTTCCCGAAATTGCAATAGTGAAACTATTTTCGGAAACTTTGCCGAGCATTTCCGCATAAGTGAACATCGGCACGCCGCGTTTTTTTGCTTCAATCATTTCCCGATTCTCTTTCGGAATCGCGAGTGTATACACAATACAATCTACATCCTGGGGGATATTTTCCGCAACTTGCACACCGGACACAGTAATTCCCTCTTTTTGTAACGCCAAGCACACCTCGGACAAACCAATATCTGAGCCAGACACAGATATGCCATGAAATTTAAAATATCGCGCAAGGGCAGACATACCGATCCCACCAATACCGATAAAATGAATCTTTTTGTAAGGAAGTGAGTTCATGAGATATTATAGACTAATATTTTGCGCATCGACAAGCAACTTGTAATACGGAGTCGTTTTGAGCAACTCTTCGTGCGTACCAATTCCGACAATTTTTCCATGATCCATCGCGATAATTTTATCTGCATCCAAAATCGTACTCAGGCGGTGCGCAATCACCACGCCAGTTTTATCTCCGAGCATTTCCCACACAGCCTTGTTCACAATACTTTCAGTTTCTGAATCGAGACTCGACGTCGCCTCATCGAGCATTAAAATTGGAGCGTTCTTGATCAAGGCTCGCGCAATACACACACGCTGACGTTGCCCACCAGATAACTTCACGCCGTTTTCACCCACTTTCGTATCAATTCCCTGCGGCAAATGATGAATAAACTCTTTGATACCGGCTTTTTCTAAAACAAAATCTATTTCAGAATCTGTCGCCGCATGAAGCGCTCCAAATAAAATATTTTCCCGGATGGAAATATCCATAATGTCTCCGTCTTGCGAAACATAACCAATCATATTGTGCCAATCCGATAATTCGAGCAATCGTAGATCAACCCCATCAATCATAATCGCGCCGTTGTTTGGATCGTATAATCGCAAAAGAAGTGACATAATAGTGGTCTTGCCTGAACCAGACCTGCCGACCAGCGCCACTTTTTCACCCTTTTTAATTTCAAAATTAATATCGACAAGCGCATTTTTCTTGCCCTCCTGATAATCGAATGACACGTTTTCAAAAGTAATACCCTTGTCAAAGGTTTTTATCGCACGTGCGTTCGGGTCAATCACAATATCAGATTTTTGCTCAAACATTTCAAACATCTTTTCAATATCTGATTCAGCAATCATAATACGACGCTGATACATTCTAAATTCACTAATCGAGCTCTGCACCGCATAAACCCAAGCCATGATCGGAACAAACATCCCAATCGATAACACACCTGAACTAATCAAATATGTCGCATAGACAACAGAACATGCAAAATAAACCACAATAAGCACATCTGATACGATATGCTTCATATTATATTCAGTCCACATTTTAATTCCGGTCTCTTCCATCTTAGTTTGTGCCATTTTTAAATGCGCACCAGTTGATTTCATTTGTCCAGAAAACTTTAATAAAAAAAGATTTTTTAAAATATCTAAGAAGGTTTTATTTGTCTCAATTCTCTTTTTAATAAGATCTCTCATTAACGATGAAATCCACCTATTTACAATTTTTCCAAAAATATAGTAGGCAAAGAAAAATGCTGCCGCAATATATGCAAAAGGTTTATGAACCAAAAACAATCCCACTATCGATGTGATAATCGTGGTGAAAAGCGGAATACTCTCTACAATAATCATCTGGTTTAAGTTTTCGATCGCAGTAGATCCAGATTGCAAAACATTTTGTTTAAAACCGCTATGTTCCTGTCGTAATTGTCCGAGAGACAAACGAAATGACCTCTCCAAAGAACTCCTAGTAACGTAGTTACCGAGACTAAAGTTCACTTTTCTGATTTCCCACATACCTCTCACTCGCCCAACAAGAGCCTTCACGAGTACTAATACAGTAAAAGATATTATAAAAAACTTAATACTAGTCATATTATTCTCGTACAAACCGTCGATTATTTTTCCAGAAAAATAATGATTGAGAGATCCTAACGCAGAAGGTATTATCGCAAGCAAAGAAGATACAGCAAGAACACCCCAAAAAGGTCTCACATAATTCAATACTTTTTTGTAAAATGTAAATTTATTTTTCATATCTCATTTTTATTCCGCCGCTTTTAAAGCTCCTCTCGTATACCTATTCGACGGCGCCCACAACATCCATGAATCCAACCCTGCTGCATACGTTGCATCAATTTGCGCACGGACTTCGACCACATCGTAATTTCCTCCATAATCGAAATCTTGGAGCCACGGGCGTAATTGTGTAACGGAAATTTTCTCAGAGATTTCGGCAGGTGTAGTAGAAGCATTTTTGAACGCTTCCACCTTGGCAACACCGCCAGCCATCACAAATTCAATCAACTCTCCTGGTACCGTATTTGGATCAGCCCATCCGTTAAATTTTGCGGGATAATGTGAAGGATAGACCATCGGAGCGATATAGTCAAAATAAGGCAACGCACGCTCTAATACTTGGCCAATATTCAGATCAAACCCCTCCCAGGCAGTGGTCGTCATACCAAATAAATCAGCTGAAGTTACCACACCAATTTTTTCCATTTCAGTCGACAAAAATTTGAAGAATAATTCAAGCGCACGTGCTCGACCATTAATCGGATCAGCCACAATTAATTCATTGCTAAATGGAAAATAAATGTCTTGCATGTCGCCGTCGGATGGGAAACGCACGTAATCAAAGTTTAATTCATCAAAACCGATTTCATGTGACTTTGTGGCGAGAGCTACAATATAATCCCAATACGGCTTCGCACCAACTTCAATGAAATTGATACCTTTGCGATCTGCCCAGACAACGCTCGGACTGCTTTTCTTTTTTACCGCAAGTTCTGGATGAAGTTTAGAATAAAAAGAATCTTGGAAAACCGAAATCCGACCAATCACGTAAATATTTCGCTCATGCAAAGTACGAATAAAATCTGGCAAGTCCAGTGCGCGACAACCACTTCCTGCGTCACCTGCAAGCCCCGAATCAAATGAAATTGTTCCAGAAAAATCCTTGATATCAATAATGATGGAATTTATTTCTGTCTCATCAATTAATTTCACGAGTGCATCTCGCAGAGATGGGGTCCCCGCCACACATGCCGTCATATAAATCGCGCGCACTGATTCCGGAGTCGAGATGTGGGCGACAGGCGGTTTTTCCTCTTCAACTTTTTCCAAAAGTACATGCGAAGCAACTGAATTTGCGGAGAGAGAAGAAAAATCAATCACTGTTGTCTCCCCTCGAAATGACAGTGCAAGAAAAATCAACAACAAAACCGCCACCGCATAAAGGCAATGAGATTTACACTTGTGGATGAGATTCTTGGTTAGAAGCGACATTTTGTGGTCCGTGTTGCATATCCTTATGCACAAATACATTACAACTCGAAACCATAATCATAATTGCGATTCCGTACACAGCGATAATGACTGTTTCTGCAAATGATGGCAATCCTAAAAACGGTGTGACAAAAGTTAATAATCCAATAATAAATACCGGTGTATGCATTTTCATAAGCTCTATTATACCAGCCTCACTATTCGACCACAACAACGAATTCCCCCCTGACTTTGTCAGGATGAGTGTTGAAAAATGCGATAATTTCAGCAGGTGTGCCGAGCACAGTTTCCTCAAACATTTTTGTAAGTTCTTTTGCAACTATCACGCGTCGATCCGGACATACCGTCACAAGCGATTCCAGTGCCTTCAAAATGCGATGAGTTGATTCGTAAAATACCACAGGCCGAGTTTCCGCAATTTTCGCCACATCTTCGAAAAAAGTTTTGCGACCTTTTTTATGGGGCGGAAATGCCAAGAATGTGAATTCTTTACTGACGAGACCTGCGAGCGATACTGCCGCAGCGAGCGCCGACGGGCCCGGAATAGTTACGATTTTTAATTCTGGCAAAACCTCGCGAACGCGTCGCACTAAATATGCACCCGGATCAGAAATCGCCGGAGTCCCTGCGTCTGTGACAAGCGCGAGCTTTTTTCCTTCGCGTAGTTTCGCGAATATTTCGTCGAACTTCCCCTCTTCGCTGTGTTCGTGGAAACTGATGGTCGCTTTTTGGATTTCGAAATGATTCAACAGCCGTTTCGTCACACGTGTATCTTCGGACAAAATGAAATCTACTTCACGGAGCGTTTCGATTGCTCGCAATGTAATGTCTTTCAAATTTCCAATTGGCGTGGCAACGATGTAGAGCATATTACGCTTTGAATGTCTTCAAAGCACCAGCTTTTACAGTATATTTCTTTCCTTTTTGAGTCACTACGAGAACCTTATCTTTTGGAGTTACGAAAGTTTCGAGTGCTTTTTTGGCAACTGCAAACGTAGCATCAGCGCCGAAAATTGGTCGCACTGCGTACGCGAGTGTAACTTCTCGAGCATCAACATCTGACAAACCAACTGGAACTACTACTGAAGTTGGTCGATATGCAGAAAGTGCTTTTGTAAGTGCCATATCGGATGACATAACCACAATTGCCTTCGCTTTGTTTTTATCAGCTGTAGCAACAATCTTTTTAGCAAGTTTAAATTCTGTATTCGCAACTTTTGGTAATGTTGTAAAGTGAACCAATTCGTCACGCTTTGCTTCGGCATATGTCATAATACCGCCCATAGTTTTTGTAGCTTCCATTGGGTAATCACCGTATGCTGTTTCACCTGACATTGAAATTGCACCGGAACCATCCAAAATTGCATTCGCTGCATCAGTTACTTCAGCTCGTGTTGGTCGAGGATTCTTAATCATGCTTTCTAAAACTTGAGTTGCCACAACACAGTATTTACCTGCCTCGAGTGCAGCTTCAACCATTTTCTTTTGCATGTATGGCAATTCGTAGAGCGGAACTTCAGCACCAAGGTCACCTCGAGCAACCATCAAACCGTCACACACTTTCAAAATATCTTTTGTATTATTGAAACCTTCGCGGTTTTCAATTTTTGCAATAATTTTACCGTTGTAATCTGGGTATTGTTTCAAGATTGCTTTGATTTCTGCAATGTCGGATCGATTTCGCACGAATGAGTGGAAGATATAGTCAACATTATGTTTTGCACAAAAATGTATGAAGCTCTTATCTTTTTCAGAAAGTGCAGGCAATTTAATGTGCACGTTTGGAATGTTCAAGCTTTTCTTGTTCTTAATCAAACCGGAGTTTTTAACTACACATCGAATTCCATTTTTTAATTTTTCTTCAACAATAGTTTCGACAGAAGCATCGTCGTACAAAATCACTTCTCCTACCGGCACTTCATTGTGAAAATTTCCATATGTAACATGAACAACATTCGGACCTTTCAAAGTTGTGTCTCCTGTAAATGTAATATAATCACCTTTTTTAACTTCAAAAGGAGTATCAACATTTTTCGTTCGCACCTCAGGGCCTTTTGTGTCAATCAAAATAGCCATGTTTGGATTCACTTGACGAATTTTATTGATTACCTCGAGTGTTTGAGGTTCATCTTGGTGAGCAGTGTTAAGCCACGCCACATCAGCACCGGCATTGAAAAGATCCTTCAAAAAGCTCACTTCTGAGCGATTATCTGCGATCTTTGCTACGATTTTTGATTTTCGAGGATTCATGTGTTTAATTAAATAATAATGAAAAGAAGTCTATCATAAATAGACTTCTTTTCAACTCACTTGTTTTATTGTCTAAATACTCTTTATCACCTCCACATCCGCACCTAAACTGCTCAATCGTTCGGCAATCTCTTCATACCCACGACGAATAGTGTAAACATTGCGTAAAATAGATTCACCGGGCGCCGCAAGCATCGCAATCAAGATAATCACCGCAGGACGTAATGCAGGCGGACACACAACCTGAGCCGCTTTCAGAGGTGTCGCACCGTGCACAAACACACGATGTGGATCAGCCAAATCGATACGTGCTCCCAAACGATTCAATTCTGTAAAATAGATTGCACGATTTTCCCACATCCAATCGTGAATCAATGTTGAACCTTCGGCCTGAGTCGCAATCGGCACAAAAAACGGCAAGTTATCAGTATTAATTCCTGGATACGGCTGCGCGTGAATTTTGTCATGCGGTGCAATTAATTTCGAAGGATACACCGTAATATCAACCAATTTTGTACAACCATTTTTCGCAAGGTACACCGGTGTTTGTGTGTACTTGAGCCCCATCTTTTCGAGCTTCAACATTTCAAGCGCAAGAAAATCAATCGGACATCGTTCGACGGTGATTTCCGATTTTGTAACAACACCCGCCGCAATAAACATCATCGATTCAATAGGGTCTTCGCTCACATGATGTTCCACATCCACACGAATATCATCTATACCGTGCACAATTAAATTAGTAGTTCCTTTGCCTTCAATTTTGACGCCGAGTTTTTCCAAGAAGAAACACACGTCCTGAATTTGATAGTTTGCCGACGCAAATTTAATTTCAGTCACACCAGAAATACGCGCGGCTGCGAGCAACACGTTTACTGTCGCAGTGTCAGACATTTCATACATGACTACTTCTGCAGGTTTTAATTTAGTCGAGCTAATATCATAATCAACGGAGTTAGTTTGAATTTTCACACCAAACTTTTCGAGACCAAATTTATGAGCAGAAATTGTACGCTCACCCATTTTACATCCACCGGCATTGGGCATTTTGAATGCTTTTTCAAAATGTACCAATGGTCCAATCAGCATGAGGCCGGATCGAATACGTTTTGAAGCTTCGCTCATCAGACCTTCTATTTTAAATTTCTTTGGAGTTTTGATTTCCAGATCATGATTATTAACCCAACGTGTTGCGACACCGATTTCTGCAAAAATCTCCAGCAATCTATTTACCTCTTCGATATGAGGAACATCTTTCAGCACGGTTGTACCGCGATTTAATATCGAAGCACACATCAAGTGCAACGCACCATTTTTCGAGGTGTTCGTTTTCACCGAACCGTGTAATTGCTTTCCACCGCGAATACGAAAATCCATCGAGTCAGAAATTTCAATAATTTTACGATTCAAAACATCGCTGATTTTTTGTAATTCTTTTGTACTGAAATTCTGTTTACCAGATTCCATGCGAGCCACGGCGCTCTGTGATGTTTTTAATAATTTAGCAAAATCATCTTGCGTTAACTTTTTGCTTTCTCGTAAAGTTTTGATAAAGTAACCTATACGTTCCTGTTCGGTGTGTGTTGTTTTCTTCATGTACAATATTATATCATATATGATATAATTCAATCAAGTTACGGATTGTGCATAAGTCAGCTCACCCTCATATCAAACCTATGAAAATCCAAGAAAACGTCGATCTAAAACCACACTCTGGACTCCGTATCGGAGGTGCAGCTCGCTATTACGCCGAAATCCACACCAATGCCGACATACGTGAAGCATGGCACGAGGCTCGTGAAAAAGACATTCCTCTTTTCCCTATTGGAGACGGCACAAATACCGTGTTCACCGACTCTACACACAATCAATTTTTTATACGAGTAATGAACGACGAGGTGTTTAAAACATACGATGGTCCTGATTTTACAAATGTGACTGTTGGTGCAGGAAAAAATTGGGATGCATTTGTTGCGTGGTCAGTAGAAAATGGACTCGCTGGAATCGAAGCCTTATCCGCAATCCCAGGAACTGTTGGTGCTTCCCCTATTCAAAATATCGGAGCATACGGCAGCGAAGTATCCCAAACAATCACATCTATTGAAACATTCGATGCGACGACAGGTGAATTTGTGACATTTCAAAATCCACAATGCGAATTTTCATATCGTGACAGTTTTTTCAAACGAAATCTCGGAAAATTCATTATTTTACGGGTATCATTCCAGCTTTCCAAAAAAGCACCTTCTATTCCGCAATATAAGGATGCACAAATGTATTTTATGGAACGTGGACAAAAAGAAGCAACTCTCGCTGAAATTCGCAACGCCATCATTGAAATACGCGCTCGCAAATTGCCTGATGTCGCGAAAGTCCCAAACTGCGGCTCATTCTTTAAAAATCCGATCATTCCAAATACCGAACTTGCAAAATTAGTTACACAATTCCCTGATCTACCTTCGTTCAAAGTTTCAGATACCGAATCGAAATTATTCGCGGGCTGGCTCATTGAAAAAGCATCCCTCAAAGGCGCTATGCTCGGTGCTATTCACATATACGCAAAAAACGCGCTCGTGCTGACAAATCCCAACAGCGATGCGACGTTTCTTGATTTACAAACCGCCATCACTCACATACAGACCTCGGTTCGAAATATCTTTAACATTCAATTAGAAGTTGAGCCAAATATCATTAGTTAGTAGGCTGCACTAGCAGGACATGTATTCATATTCAAGCCTAAATTAGGAACTGTTCTACGTGATCCTGCTGAATCCACACAGTAAAATACGTCTCCTCCAAATCGATCCTTGAGAGGTGCAACAATCGCCCACTCCTGTGCAGAGACATGACACCATACACGCACACGACTTGGAGTTGAATTTGCTTCATTACCATGATCGTCCTTTTCATGAGGCCAACCACCGAGCTTTGCCGCTTCTTCCATATATGTACCAACTGTATATTCGCCAGTCACATCACACACATCCTGACCTGCAACACTACCCCAATAACTATTATTATGTGCGACGTAATATTTATCAGCGACACCCTTGATACCGTGTAAAATTGTTCTGACCTGCGCATCAACAGATAGTGTTGTCGGTGGTCGAGTCTCTACAACTTTTACAATAATCGGTTCTTGATTCACAGCAATATTACCTGCACCTGGTACACAACCACGTGTTCTATCAGCACAATATACAATCGTACGGACTCGATATGTTTTTGTAGCATCAAGCGGTGCCTTCATTTTAATATCCCATTGATCCCGACCGTCCCATACACCTGTCGCATACATATCAGCAGTATTAACCAAGTTTGAACGAGTAAACCATTGTTTACCAACTGCATCATATTCTTCGATAGCAGCGCGCGCACCGAATCCTTGCGATGGTGTGGCTGTGTCTGATGAACCACTTGGAGGATTGGATACTATTCCTTCTACTTTATAAGTGACAGGTTCACCAACAGTGTAGATTTTTTTAAGTCCATCAATTTCCATAGATGAAACTGTTGAGGACGCATTAGTAATATTACGTGTAATAGTGAAATATCCATCTGACATATCGCACACTTCTGCATTAGCATTCGCAGTTGTACATGCTGATATTTTATATTTCCCATCAAATACCTTTGTGTTGCTGTCTCTCGGAATACTTATTGTGTGAGTATTTTTACCATTGGTATTTATGTTGAGCATCTTTGTCCCTGCGACATATTTTCCATCCTGATTGACTAGGTCTATTCTGACCGGAGTTTGAGTTACATTTTTAGTAGTAAATCCAACGCCGATTGACACATCTTCGTTAATGGAATTATCGTTTCTAAATACTTCTCCACCATTTGGGTAATTAATTACAAGAGATGCATTTTCCGACGAGTTCACCAAACCAAATATTCGTCTCTCCTTAACTTCACTACTGCTGCATCCGAGTTTCGGATTTGCACAATAAAATAAAGTAGTGGCACTATATTTCTTATTCACATTAGACGGTGCGGCCATTTTGAATCCCCATACTTTTTTTGAATAATCGTATGTCGCGAACATGCTTGATACAGTATCGACATCGTTACCTCGACTATCTAATTCGTGTACATAAATTCCAACGGCGAAACCTTTTTCTGGAGTTGCTATTTGTCCCTCAGATGAAATGCCTTTGATTTGATATCCGAGCAATCCATTTGCTTGATATGTCTTTTGTATATTCAACAGTTCCATAGAAGAAGCTGTCAATGTTTCACCACGTCCTTTTGTAACAAGATTAAAGTAACCACTTTGTCCTATTGCGAGAGACATTTCTCCATTAGGGATACCTCGGACAGCTTCAACACGGAAATATACATTTTCCAAAACATCGGCTCCGTATTTAGTTGGATATGTATAATCAACGTCAAAGACATCTTCTGCAATCTTGAGTAACTTCTCCGAACTAATAGAAAACGAAGTGCTTGTTTTCTTCATTTTCTGAGATATGACGTGCACATCGTTATCAGGTGATACACCCAAGTAGATATTATAGTAATCAAAATTACCATTTGAAGACGCCCAATTTAACGTGACATTGTCATCAAACCCATACGTAGCGCCCGACGTTGGTGTCGACACAGTAATCGCAAGGTTCTGCTCACAATTACCAACACAAAAAACTTGATTTGCTCTTGCTCGTGAGGCTGAACCAAAATATCCATTAGCTGGAGAAATCCCGTTTGCAGTTTGCCATAGTTCAAGCGCAGTCTTGGTACGTAAACCAAAATAACCCATTGTAGAACCTGGTTCCATAACGAGAAAACCACCAGCCACGAGCATTTGTTGTAATTTGACTACCTCGGTTCCTACAGAACCAGGAGCTAAATCTCTTGTAAAGATATCGGTCGATGGAGATGGATCGACACCTTGTATATATATTGATGCATCGCTATCATCTCCTGTGAGAGAACACGTATCGCTACCACCGTAACAAGACATCAATTGAGCTCTGACTACATACTCTCCGGAAATAATTGTCTCTGGAATTTTCCACTTGAAAGAGTTGCCTGCTAATTTTTCTTTGAGTGTATATGATTCTCCTGCACTACCTTTAACCGGAACAACGTACAAAGAGACCACATCGTCTGAGTAATATCGCTGGGATCTAACTCTGATTGAAATACTCTCACCCGCCTTATATTTTTCTCCTCCATTTGGAGAAGTAACAGTTACAGTAGATCGAGGCGCAGCGGCGATATGCGAATCAGATGTTGAAACACCTAAAACTGCAGGTTGATTGCCCTCGATGATTTCATCAATCACAGAAACTTCAGCAGACCCACACGGCGCAGAATTTATAGAAGCCCGAGTCAAAGCACCGACAAACCCCGACGCAGGAGAAATGCCGTTCGCGATTTGATATCCTCGCACCGCAGTATAAGTATCGTTACCAAAAAACCCAGTCGCATCAGATTGGAGAAAACCCCGATCTTTGAGAAAATTCTGCAAAACAGTAACTTGACCATCGGTGAAATAATCACGAGATTGTTTTTGTAAATCAATTGTCAGATTCGCACTGCACGATGCGAGCACATCCGAGGCTTGAGTAAAAAATAAAGCAAATACAACAATCGCGCCTACTAAATATTTTTTCATTGGTCAAAGATAAATTTATAATGATAATGCTATACACATAATCGTAGCATTATTTATAAGCACTTTTTCAACTCTGTCCCCTTCATAAGCAACCCTAATCGATGTGCGCATGCCAAGACTCGAACTTGGGACCTCGTCATTATCAGTGACGCGCTCTAACCACCTGAGCTACACGCGCATATTGCAAACCCGCTTCCACATTGCAATACATAGAACATTACCAAAAAACAGGTAAAAAGCAAAGGTTTTTGGTGTTTATAATGGAACACACGTCCATATATATGTATATATATATATATATCAGCGTCCTTGACATTATGTACTAAATCTGCTATTATATACGTATTAATAACGATATAAACAATATGCAAAAAATTATCAAAAACATCGCAAAAATAGCTTTCGTCGCAGCAATTATGTTGCCATTTAATGGTGCACAAGCTGCTTCACCTATTTCTTGCCCACTTACAGCTGGCAGTAATTCGTATATCGTAAACTTCCCCTCTACTGTAATCGTAAGTAATACTGGTACTGCCTTTGCAAATGAAGTTTCTGTCAATACAAACCTACCTGCTGGTAATTATGACATTACTGCAGTAACTTGGGATGATCACAGCGGTCATGGTGGTCAAAACCAACCAAAAGAGCAATTATATTTCCAATTCTACAATTCGAACGGTTCAAGTATCTCTATGACTGGAAATACAAATGATATCGCTGAAAACCTCGACACATCCACAACAGTATTTGGTAACAGCTCTATCGCATCTGCAATTGCAAAAATTACAGCAAGACACACATACCGAGGTCAAGATTCTCGATACCAAAGTGTGTACCCTATTTGTATTAAAATGTCACGAACAGACGTTCCTCCACCGACTCCAGAACCTACAGATTTCTCTGTATCATGTTCAGTCTCTGACCGAAGTGTTGACGAAGACGACGATGTCACTTTCACTGCAAACGTTAATGGTGGTACAACTCCATTCACTTATCGATGGTCAGGTGATATCAGTGGTTCAGGACGTTCTATTACAGAATCGTTCAATGACGAAGGAAATTATCACGTCAATGTTCGCGTAACTGACGATGCTGGTCGTATCCGATCTGCAGACTGTGCCACAGTAGTGGTCGGTGATGAAGAAGAAAACGATGACCTTGAAGTATCGTGTGAGGTTTCAGACTCTTCTATTGAAGAGGGTGATGATATTAAAATCGAAGTCGACATCGACGGTGGCAACGGCCCTTATGATATTTCATGGGACGGAGACACTGACGAAGTAGATGATTTCGATGAGGATGCTCGAAGTCAACGAATTGAATTCGAAGACTCTGGTCGTTACGAATTTGAAGTTACTGTCGAAGATGACAATGGTGACGAAGAATCTGACACATGTGTCGTACGAGTATCTGACGAAGATGACGATCGAGTTATCTCTAGAACTGATGGTGACTTAGCAGGTTTATCATCTGTCTACTTGAGCCAAGTGCCTTATACAGGTCCAGAAGACGTTGCGAAAGTATTCGGATTTATCGCCCTTATCGCAGTCTGGAGCTCAATGATTGCATATTACCTCTTACAGAACAGAACTCGATCAATTGTCGGTTCACGAATCGCCGCCTTTAAGGAAGCAAACCTCGCTCGAAAAGTATCAATTAAATAAATAAAAAGCACCGATTCTCAGGCATGCTGTATTTTTCCCTCCTAGGAAAAATCAGCTCATCATCCAAAAGCCCTTAGAACGGTGCTTTTTATTTATTTATTTAACTATTGTTTTACAACCGTGGAAATTTATAAGTCCTGTCGCTTCATATAATATACATCTCCGTTACCGTCGTTTAACTGAGACTTCAAATTAACCCAAGTAAATTTAGTGTCAGCATTAACACGATCACTCTTGTACGTCTCGAGTGTACATAACAATATGTCTGATTCGGAGTACACCTCTAACACACGCGAAGCATTTTCAATACCGCGAGCTTTGATAGTAGTTTTTTTGTCATTGTGCGTGAGCATTATTGAAACAGTATAAGCATCACCTTCGCGTCTCACAACAACATCAGTGTAGGCATAATCGTCGTATTTCATCGGGGATGAATCAGGAATAATGTCTCCAAATTCCACGATTTGATATTTCCCTGCCCACTCAACACTTTCAGAATTTGTTACAGGTACCGGCGCCACGACAGGGTTTTGAGTAGGGGTTGGCGACGGATTGGGAGTTGGATTTGTCACAACAGGATTTGCAACTGGGTTTGTAGATGTCGCTTCAGAATTTGATTCGGTCATTTGATTTGAAATGTCAGTTAATGTTACGTCTTTTTTAAAAATACCTGCCCACACCAAACCACCTATAATTACAACGATTACCGCAATGGTATATATGATTTTCATATGGTGGATTATATCACAACAACTAACCACTCTCTCAAAGTATTTGTAAAAACAAAAAGCCCCGTTTTAAGGGACTTTCGGAGGACGTATAGATGCGATTCAGCGTGTGAACTAGACCTATGCAACATCCGAGAACGAGACGAAATTTCCTGAGAAGTAGTGCTAAAAACAAAATAACTCAAATTGTGAACGTCTGGTTGAGCATCAACACAGACAGATTCCTATTACGGAAATGTCGTGATGCGACCCGAGGACTTCACAATTTGAGTTATTTTGTTTTTACAATACTATTATTTATCTTGTCTCTTTTTACATTTTTCTTCGTCTTCCCGAAACGCCCAATACAGTATCGGATCAGTATCATCATCCTTATGTGCTCGATCGAGACACACAAATCGACTTCATTAAGTTTGTTGCGGCCGAAGCCCAACAAACGTGCTTCACTTGAATTAATCCACGAACAGCTTCCGCTACCCGTGCCTTGTTACGACTTCATCCCTGTCATTGAATTTACCGTTATTCCAAACGAGTTGGAACTTCAGGTACTCCCAATTCCCTTGATGTGACGGGCGGTGAGTACAAGGCTTGAGAACGTATTCACCGTAGTATGGCTGACCTACGATTACTAGCGATTCCGGCTTCAAGAGGTCGAGTTGCAGACCTCTATCCGAACTGGCGATAGGTTTAGGGATTTGCTCCATCTTACGATATTGCGTCCTTTTGTCCTACCGATTGTATCACGTGTGCAGCCCAAGGCGTCAAGGGACATGCGGACCTGGCGTCATCCTCACCTTCCTCCCTCGCTGCAGTGTTCGATTGAAATCAAATTGCTTTGACTCAAACACTATAGCGAGGGCAGTCTCGTGTGACACTTATAACACACGATGAGGGTTGCGTTCGTTACCCCACTTAAGGGAACAATTCAAACCA
>CAZIEY010000002.1:0-253462 GCA_964538855.1 uncultured Candidatus Saccharibacteria bacterium | reverse complement strand
GGCTCCCCCGGTAGGGATCGAACCTACGACCAATCGATTAACAGTCGATTGCTCTACCAGCTGAGCTACAGGGGAATCTGTATCAATATACCAGATTGTGCTATAAATTCAACATGTACGTACACGTGTATGTGAAAACAGGACAAAGACAAGAATCAGTCAAGGAGGTGGGGGAATCTCGTCTTGAAATTTCTGTCCGAGAAAAACCGGAGCGCAACGAAGCGAATCGGCGTGTGCTTGAACTAGTGCGTGAATACTTTAAAAATCCTCTCGGCGGTGTTAAAATTATATCGGGGCATCATAGTCAAGGAAAACTTATCAAAATAGGTAACGAATAAAAACATGGCACAATTCACCACAAATATTCAAGGTAAAAATATGGAGCTTACCGGAGACATTCGCGCACTCGTGAATGATAAAATTGCGCATTTTGAAAAGTTTATGCCGGTCGCGCCAGACGAAGAAGTGCTCGTCGACGTCGAAGTGGGCAAGACGACTGAACATCACACTCATGGAAAAATTTTCCGCGCCGAATTTAACGTCTCCTACAAAGGACAATTCCGCCGGGCCGAATCAACTCAAGAAGACTTGCGCGCCGCGATCGAAATCGCAAGTGACGAAATCGTTCGCCAAGTTCGTCGCAACAAAGAGCGCACTATCGACCGTGTGCGCAAAGGCGCAAGTAAATTAAAAAGCTGGTTGAGGTTTGGAAGGGGGAAGGAGTAGTCATGATAAGGGTATTAATAGAAAAAACCGCGGCGCTGTAGGGCGACGCGGTTTTTGGCAGGGGTTTTTGTTGGGCTACCAACGAAAACCACCGGCTATCCCTGTGCACATAGCCCAGGTCAGAAAAATCAGTACGAGAAGACCAATTATCGCGGGGACGATTTGGTCGGGTTTGAGTCCTACCTGGTTCCATCTTCGACGAGAAGACATGAAAAAAACTCCTTATCAAACAAAGAACGGCGACGCACCTGGTTGTGCGTTTGACCGTCGCATATAGTAACATATATGTAAAAAAAGTCCAGTACTAGTTGTGTATTATGAACCCTTTTTGAAAATCCTCCCAACTCATTTCTTTGCGACCTTCGGGAATGACGCGCTTGATTGATAATGCGCCGTTTGTAAAATCAGCGTCGATAATTTTCACACGCATGTCACGACCTCCGTGAGGATAAAAGAAAAATACGCCAGGCCACGGATTGAGAGCTTTAATTTTTAGAAAATTTTTGCGAGCATTCGCGACTTCGAACAATGTTGCAAATTCCACCGCACCGTCTTCCTTTGAAATCTTTTTTGTAAATGTCGCCACGTCGTGATTTTGTTCTAGTGCTTCGACTGCGCCCAACACCCATTGTGGCAGAGCTCGTGCCAACATCTGTCCACCTAAATTCGCTAACTCTTCTTCGACTTTTGCTTTGCTCGGCCATTCCGCGAAGAAAACTTTTTCCTGAGCCACAATCGGCCCATGATCCATCTTTGAATCCATGAGCATAATGGTCACACCGGTTTCGCGATCATCGGCAAGCATTGCGCTTTCGATAGGACTTGCGCCGCGATATTTCGGCAACAACGACGGGTGTACATTGAGCACACCTTTTTTGGGAATGTCGAGCACTGCCTGAGGCACGATTTTTCCATACGACGCGAGCGCGAATACATCGAAACTTTTTGCAGAGAGTGCCGCGATAAAATCCGCATCCAGTTTTTCTGGTTGCATCACCGGTACATTATTTTTGTCTGCCCACAATTTCGCAGCAGGAGATTGCATGGTGTGACCCCGGCCGGCAGGGCGGTCAGGCGCAGTCACAATTAATGTCGGCACAAGTCCGGATTGTTGCAAACAGTCGAGCACTGTGACGCTGAATGAGTCTGTTCCGAAAAAGGCAAAGTTTGGTTTCATGAAGTTAGTTGTGATTAGTATGACAAAAAAAAGAACAAAAATAAAGTGAAATAAGACAAGGTCCGGATGTTTGTCCGGACCTTTCACTGAACTTTGGGGCTCAGCGTGACGAGTTTCTTTGCTGTCGAAGCATAGAGATTCGTCTCCAATATATGATGATCACAAGTATCAGGGTGTACGCAAATGCCAGAAGTGGATATAGCCGCTCCTGGACACTCCAGTTTTTACCGGCAACAACCCCGCACAAGTTTCCGATTGTCGCCAGGATGTACACCACCACTGGCACATCGAACGGTGATTCGTACGCATCGCGCAGCATTGGTAGGCCTGCGATGAACATAGCAATTGAACTTGCAACCACCGCGGCGACAGGACCTGCTTGCCACCATATCACGATGCAAATCAACACGAGTGCGGTGACATATGAGTCAAACCTTCGCCACCCATACTCTCTTTTCATGAAAAGCGATGCTGCAATGACGATACTGCCAACGGAATACACCGTCGGCAATTCGAAGTTGCCACCTTTGCAGATAATCGCTGCAGCCGCAACAGTGTCGATTGTCGCCCATAATATCCACGAGGCGAAGCTTTGCTTCGTCTGAGACCTGGTCACAAGAAACCACACGCAGACATACAACACGACCGCCGTGCTGTTAGCAATCCAATTCCAGATATTCACTAGTTTTCTCCTGAGTTTTGAGACACAAAAAAGAACAACAAATATACTGTACCTATTTATGAGCTATTTGTCAATTTTATAAAAATTAATTATTTCACCCCCTCACCAATTTCCGTCCCGGGCAGTTCTCGCAAATCTTTTGCTTTGTCAATAAACAGTACGCCGTTCAAGTGATCAATCTCGTGTTGGAAAATTTGTGCAAGAAGTCCTACTCCGTCGATAGTAAATTTTTCACCTCGTTCATTCCACGCTTCGACAGTGGCTTTGCTTGCGCGTTTTACTTTGCCATACCAAGGGCGCACCGAGAGGCAACCTTCTGACATCGCTTTACGGTCGCGCGACATTTTTAAAATGCGTGGGTTGATGAATACGAGAGGGCGAGGTCCGTCTGTTTTTATGGTGTCGTACACTTGTGGATTTACTAAAAAGATACGAAGTGATACGGCGATTTGTGGAGCGGCAATGGCAACGCCGTCATGTTGTGACGCGAGAGCTTCGTTCATGTCGCGCAGAATGTCCTGGACTTTTTTGCTTGGGATCTCATTGACCGGAACTTCTTGTGCAATGGCACGTAATATTTTGTTGTCTTGTTGGATGATTTTCTTCATAAGTCGATGTTGTTAGTATGCCAAAAAAGTAGGGAAAATCAAGGTTTAAATCACACTCTCCGCATCTACTACCACTTTATATTGCGGACCTAAATGCATCAGTTTTTCAGCGAGTACGGGGTCAATCCATTTTTCGCGTGGAATCTTTATTACACCGTTCATGATATAGAATTCGCGTACTCGTTCTCGAAAAGCAGGGAAGTATTGAAATTGGTGCGGAGCAAAATATTGTTCGAGTACTGCAAATTCTTTCTCAAGATGTGCGCGATCTTTGGAAGCAGCGCTGACTTTGATAATGATTGAAAATGGAGGATAGTTGAATTTTTTTCGGTCAATAAATTCTTGTCGATAAAAATGGGCGAGGTTGCCACGTACTGCGTCTTCAAAAATTGAATTTTCGACTTGTCGAGTCTGTACAATAAAATGATGTGAAGCGATAGTGCGCGCACGAAGTAAAATGTTGAGCACGCGCTCTTTGATATGAAAGTCAGGTAATGAAAACATTGAATCGATTGAAACAATCCCCACATTTTCGATTGGTTCACGTAAATAGAGAAGTGCCATTTCTGTCCCAACTAAAATTCCGCGGGGATTTTTCAAAAACTCAGAAATGATTTCACGGGCTTTGGCCGATGTTTTCGCAGTGTCTTTATCGAGAATTGTAACTTTTGCTTCCGGTAAAATTTCCTGTATAGATTGAGCGACACCTTCGGTACCAATGCCGAGAGTGATTAATCTCCACCCAACACATTTTTTACATAATTCGCCGGCGTGGCGTTTTTCTCCGCATGAGTGACACTTGAAAAAGTTTTCACGTTCCGTTGCGTTTTTTCCGTATAGAACAACAGGCGCATTACAAGTTCGGCAGGTGACAACGGTGCCACAATCCCCGCACACCACAAGCGGAGCGAGACCTTTACGCGAGACAAACAAAAATGTGCGGTTGTTATTTGTGTGGGCGTTCGTTACAATTTCTGCCAATTTGTTCGATAGTACAGAATATTTTTTGACTTCACCGGAAATCTCGCGCTCTTTTTTCATGTCGACAATTTCGGTTTCGGCACTGGTGAGCGATCGGAATTTTATTGGAGTGTATTCGACGAGTTCTTGATTATCGAATCGCCATAGTGTTTCAGCGCGGAGCAACATATCACCGAAAAATATAGTTGCACCTGCGGTCTCTGCGTATGCTTCAGCAAATTTTCGTAAATCAAAATACGGTCGGGTCATGGTTTGATATGCTACCGAATTTTCTCGCTCAATTATGATTGTACCCATATTTTGAATTGGTACACCTAAAAATTTTGCAGTACCAATCACTACGCACGGACGTGTTTCTGTTGAAATTCTTTGCCAAGTCTCTTCGAGTTTCTTTTTACTTAAGCCACTGTGGATGATGAAGGAACTTGACTCGATACCTTTGGTGAGGCGATTTTGTGCACTCATCGCATCTTCTATCGTCGGAACACAGAAAAATACAGATTTATTTTTTGCGAATGTTCCACGAATAATATTTTTGTAATTTGAGAATCGCTCTTCGTCCGAAGTTTGGATGATGTACTTTAAATTATTTTTGTCTTCATCCGGTTTCTTTAGATTGTCACGCGTCGTAAATTGAAACATCTCAAATTGCGTCAAAATATTTCGTGGCACAAGTGCGTTGATGATTGAACCGGTTGAAGACGCGAAAAATCTCGCGGTCATTTGTGCCGCGCTAATAAAGCTCGAAGAAAAGAGTGCGCCAGTCGTGACACTTTTTATCTTTTTAAAGCCAAATTCCGATTGCTTAATTTCTTGCTTGAGGTCGTCGATTGGTGAACACTCGAGGACGAGTCCTGGAATAATTTTCTTGCGGAGCGGTACCGTCACAATTGAACCTGGTGCAATTTCATTTGCTGAGAAATACGATAAATGATCCGCGCGGACGCTTTTAGAAAATGGGGTAACACGGACGAGGTACATATAGGAAGTATAGCAAATTGTGCAAACACCTAAAAAGTATTACAATTGCCGCATCTATGGGATTTTTCACACCAAAATTAGGGATTGATTTAGGAACGGCGAACACGCTCGTGTTTGTGCCAGGCAAGGGAATTGTCTTGAACGAGCCTTCGGTTGTTGCTGTTTCCGAGCAAGACAATAGAATTTTGGCGGTTGGTATCGAAGCCAAAGACATGATTGGAAAAACTCCGGAAAGTATTATTGCGTATCGACCGATGCGTGATGGTGTGATCGCGGACTATCGCGTGACCGAAGCAATGCTTTCATATTTTTTTCATAAAGCACTCGGCAAGTTTTCTTTTTTCAAACCAGAAGTGATGGTGTCGGTGCCAGCGGGTGTGACGTCGACTGAACGTCGGGCGGTTATCGAAGCGGCGATAAAGGCAGGCGCAAAAAATGCATACGTAGTCAAAGAACCGATTTTGGCGGCGCTCGGGGCGGGTATTCCAATTCATGAGGCGCAGGGTCGTATGGTTGTTGATATTGGTGGAGGCACAACCGACGTTGCGGTAATTTCGCTTGGTGGAATCGTTGCTTCGACGTCAGTTAAATGCGCAGGTAATCGTATCGACCAAGCGATTTCTGATTACGTGAAAAAAACTTTTAACCTTGCAATTGGAGACCGCACTGCCGAACAAATTAAAATCAAGATCGGATCGGCGATTTTTCTCGAAGACGAATTAGAGATGACTATCAAAGGTCGCGACTTTTTAACTGGTCTTCCACGTTCTGCCGAAATTAAAACAAATGAAATTGTCAAAGCTATTAGCAAGGAACTTTATGAAATTATTAAGGCGATTAAAGACGTGCTGCAAGACACTCCGCCAGAATTGGCGTCAGACATTATTGACACTGGCGTTACAATGACCGGTGGTTCTTCGATGTTGCGCAACTTTCCGGAGTTGGTTTATCGTCGTACGGGTGTAAAGGCAAATCTTGCGAAAGATCCGTATTATTGTGTTGCGAAGGGAACAGGGATTGCGCTTAACCATTTAGATACTTACAAAAAGACAATCATTTCAAAGTAGGGGTTGACCTAGCTTATATACTATAGTATTGTGAATTAGGGCTTTCATAAAGGGTTTCGCTTACCCTTCATTCATCGCCGAGTGCGATTACCTAAGCGAGGATGGGAGGTTCTATGAAAAGGAAGTTTGCTATTGCAGGGTTGCTAGTGTTAGCACTAGCCTTCTTCTGGGCTGGTGCCAGGCTGGCCTTCTGGGCTTTCGGGGAGACTCAAGGTCTCCTCTTCCTTGGTCTGGTCTTTGTCTGCGTTTTGTTCATGGCCATCGCGGTAATTGCGATGTGGGCCTTCAATTTCGGTAAAGGTCCTCCGACCTTCGGCGGTTGGTGACCATCTGGTACACCCCCCACAATCGCATGAGCGGTTGTGGGGTCCTTTTTTTACAATCTCCCTCAATTCCATATATAATAGTCGCATGACCACAAGCCAGAAAAATCTCCATCACTTTAACATCGCTGTTGGTCCGCGCGATCACGCCATTTCAGAAATCAAAAAACTTTGCGTCGATCTTCTTAATTTCGTATGTGACGGAAATTCAAATTTTCATTTTCACCATTTTGATTCGCTATTGATTGACGAAGCACGCCTTTTCGCCGAAACCAAAAACCGTAAAATAAAATTGGGAGAAGTTTCAATTTCAATTCTCGCGTTTTCAAATGCAACGCGTGAGGCTCAGAATGCGCTCCTCAAATTGCTCGAGGAGCCGATTCCTGGCAACTACATTTTTTTCGTGGTGCCGGAAATTAATATTATTTTGCCGACAGTGTTGTCGCGGGCAGTGCTTTTGGAAATCGGTACGTCTCAAAAAACTGACGATGCGGATATTGCGACTTATTCTGACATTGTACAAATGTCGTATAAAGAGCGTCTCGCGATGGTCGAAGGCTTACTCAAAAAAATTAAAGATGAAAAAATTCCAAAATCTGATGTGCGGGAATTGGTGCAGAAAATCCTCAAAGAAATGAATCGACGACTTCTCGCTGGGCATATAGACATTGCTGGACCACTGCGTGATATAGCTAGCTCCGCACAATTTGTGAATGTCCCGAGTGCGTCTCTGAAAACAATTCTCGAACATATAATGCTCACTATTCCAAAATCTGATATAATGAAAAAATAATTTAATAAAAATATGTACGATTTCAAAAAATTTAAGGCGGGGTTGATGCAAAAAGAGGAATGGCTCAAGAAAGAATTTTTCGCGATCCGAACCGGACGGGCGACTTCAGCGCTTCTTGATAGTGTGTTTGTTGAGGCGTGGGGTTCTCGAATGCCTTTGAATCAGGTCGCGACAGTAGCGGTCGAGGATGCGCGCACCTTGAAAATTAATCCGTTTGATGCGACGCAATCTTCGGCGATTGAAAAGTCTATTAACATGGCAGATCTCGGCGTTTCTGTGCTCACTAATGCGGCCGGTATGCGCGTGATTTTTCCTGAATTGACCGGAGAGCGACGAGATTTGCTTGTAAGACAAGCCAAGAAAAAATTGGAAGAAGCTAAAATTTCTCTTCGTAAAGAGCGCGATGAAGTTTGGTCTGATATTCAAAAACAAGAAAAAGCAGGCAGTATGTCCGAAGATGATAAATTCCGTCTCAAAGAAGAGATGCAAAAAATGGTCGATGATACTCAAAGTAAACTCGAGAAGATGACAAGTGATAAGGAGCTTGAGATTAAGTCTTAGTATAGATAACAAAATCAGAAAGTATACATTTGAAAGTCCTCGGATCACATCACGCACGTTCAGCAATGAATGTGCGTTTTGTGTTGATGCTCAACCAGACATTTCAAATGTATACTTTCTGATTTTGTGTTTTTATAGTAAGATGGTGATTATCTATGTCAGTCATAATTTTTATAATTATCTTAGGTGCACTGATTTTTGTTCATGAACTAGGACACTTCTTAGTCGCAAAGAAAAACGGCATTCGTGTCGATGAGTTTGCAATTGGTTTTCCGCCGACGCTTTTTTCACACACGAGAGGCGGGACGAAATATTCGCTCAATTTGATTCCGTTCGGTGGCTACGTGAAAATTTTCGGAGAAAATCCTGACGAAGAATCACTCGATGCGACGCGAACCGATAGTTTTGTGAACAAATCTCGATGGGTACAGGCGGCGGTTCTCGTTGCGGGCGTAATGTTCAATATTATTTTTGCGTGGGCACTTTTTGTGGTGATTTTGATGAGCGGTGCTCCGACTACTATTACTGACGATAATGTCGCTGACATCAAAAATCCTGGCGTTGTGATTACAGACACTGTTGAGAATTCTCCAGCTGCGCGCATTGGTCTTATGGCTGGTGACCGTATTGTGTCGATCGCAAATGAACAGGAGAAATTCGAAGGGGATACACTCCTTGTTGAACAAGTCAAAAAGATTATTACAGAGACTGATAAACAAATTACACTCAATATTGCACGTGGCACAGAAATGAAATATTTCGAGGTTGCACCAGTTTCAGGAATTTTGGGTGATGCAAAAGCACTCGGAATTTCTATGGATAGAATGGGGGAATTGTCATTGCCGATTCATCTCGCAATTATTGAAGCTGCAAAAATGACTTGGTCGGGCTTGAAAATGATTTTCTTTGGTCTGGGGTCTTTGCTCGGGTCACTCTTTTCTGGTACAGGCAACTTGAATCAAGTTTCTGGTCCTGTTGGTATTGTCGATATGGTGAGTTCCGCAGCGAAATTTGGTTTTGCGAACGTACTTGCGTTCACTGCGTTTCTCTCGCTCAACCTCGCAGTTTTAAACATTATGCCGTTTCCGGCCCTCGATGGTGGCCGTCTTCTTTTTCTTGCAGTTGAAGGTATCACTCGTCGAAAAATTAAGCCTACATTTGCAAATGCTGCAAACACAATTGGATTTTTAATTCTCATCCTTTTCATGATTGTGGTGACAGTGCATGATGTGTGGAAGTTGTTTTAAAGCGTGTAGGAGGAGGGAGTAGATTTGACAACCTACTAATGTTTATGTCAATCTATGTTATAGGAGCGACAAAAACCGAAACTAACCCAAGGAGCTTTCGATGAATCGCCTTCTGATCTTTGTTTTATGGGCAATGACTTCTGCTCAAATCTCGGTTTCCGCACAAGTGGAAGGTGTTGATTTCTTCCGGATTCACACTGCTCAGTTTTCAGTTCCCAAAATTCATCCAGAAAAATTGGGGATTAAAAACTTGGAGCAAGTCGAACCCCTTTTTGATTTTTTCGTGACGGTAACGAATGTTACTCGCGAAAGCTGCCTAGTTGATAGTATGCAGCTTTTTCTGCCACCCAAGGCCACGTCTCCAAAGGTCCATTTCATGTTGCATGGCGATGTTATTGTGGAGTGGACCAATGAGTGGGGAGATCGAGTGCTCAAGAAGATCCCGAAAGATGCGATGATGAGATCTATCGGGGAAATAAGAAAGAAAGAAGGGGGTGGGGTCCCTGCACGTATTGAAATTAAAAACTTCTTACGCATTCAATTTGTTATTCCTCTTAAGACTAGACGAAAATTTAGCCCAGATGATCCAGATGTAAGTATCTGGGAACCGCGCCCCCACGCGGTTTTTTGATTTCTAAATTATTTTCCCATTTTCGCAAATTTTGATATAGTATACCCAATGAAACAAAGCAGTATTTTTACAAAAGTGCGCCGGGATGCGCCAAAGGACGAGGTGTCGAAAAGCGCCGCGCTTTTAATTCGCGCCGGCTTTATCAATAAAGAAATGGCAGGTGTGTACGATGTGCTTCCATTCGGTGTGCGCGTCATGAATAAAATTAAAAAAATCGTTCGTGAAGAAATGAACCGCGTCGGTGGTCAGGAGCTGGAAATGACTGCACTTCAGGATCCTGCTGTGTGGAAAAAAACCGATCGTTGGGACGATGAAAAAATCGACGTGTGGTTTAAAACGTCTCTAAAAAATAAAACAGAACTCGGTTTAGGTTGTACTCACGAGGAACCGATTACAAAAATGATGACACAGCACATCAATTCCTACAAAGATTTGCCTGTGCTTGTGTATCAATTTCAAACAAAATTCCGCAACGAATTGCGTGCAAAATCTGGCATCATGCGTGGTCGCGAATTTTTAATGAAAGATTTGTATTCTTTTTCGCTTACACAAGCTGACCACGACGCTATATATGAAAAGCTTAAGAAGGCTTACATAACTGTATTTGAACGAGTCGGTCTTGGTGATCGTACCTACGTCACATTTGCATCCGGAGGTTCTTTTGCAAAATATTCTCATGAATTTCAAACGGTGACTGATGTCGGAGAAGATATTATCTATTTGGACGAAGAAAAAAATATTGCAGTAAATAAAGAAGTCTTCAACGAAGAAGTTCTTGCTGAATTGAAAATTAACAAAGATAAAGTTACAGAATTAAAAACTGTTGAAGTTGGTAATATCTTCAATTTAGGAACTCGTTTCTCAGAGCCTCTCGAATTGATTGTCGACAATGGAAAAGGTGCTCGCGTTCCAGTCATTATGGGCAGTTATGGTATTGGTATTGGTCGTCTTATGGGCACAGTTGCCGAAGTATTCGCTGATGACAAAGGTCTCGTCTGGCCAGACGCAATTGCGCCTTTTAAATATCATCTCGTAAACTTACTTTCAGATACCAAAGACGCTGACGAGCTATACGATCAGATGGTCGGTCTTGGTTTTGATGTGCTGTATGATAATCGCGAAATTCGTGCCGGAGAAAAACTCGCTGAAAGCGATCTTATTGGAATTCCAACTCGAATTATTTTTGGGAAAAACTTTACTGAATCAGGAAAAGTAGAAGTCGTTGAGCGTAAATCTGGCACATCAGTGCTTGTGCTAGTTGCTGATCTAATTAAATCGCTCGAATAATATGGCCAAGAAAAATTGGAGCCTACGAAAATATTGGAACACGAAAATCGTGCCGCTTTTGTCGAATGATATTGGTATTGATTTGGGTACTGCAAATACGCTTGTCTATGTGCCAGGCAAGGGTGTGATTATTAATGAACCATCTGTCGTTGCTATCAATCAAAAAACAGGTCGAGTTGTCGCAGTTGGAAATGATGCACGCAAGATGCTTGGGCGAACTCCACTTCACCTTACCGCGGTGAGACCACTCGTTGATGGGGTGATTTCTGATTTTGAAGTGACCGAAGAAATGATTGGTTACCTCGTGCGAAAGTCTCAGGAAGATAATAAAAAATTGCTTGGTCCACGTGTGGTGATTGGTGTGCCATGTGGAATTACGAATGTTGAAACACGTGCCGTTCGCGACGCGACAATTAATTCTGGTGCCCGCGAGGTTCATATTGTCGAGGAGCCGATGGCTGCGGCAATTGGAATTCGTCTGCCGGTCAATGATCCTGTCGGGAGTATGATTATCGATATTGGTGGTGGGACAACTGACATCGCTGTGATTTCGCTTGGTGGAATCGTGCGCTCGAAAACTCTTAAAATCGCGGGTGACAAAATGAATAATGATATTATCGCGTATGTGCGCAGTGAATTTAAAATTCTTATCGGAGAACGAACTGCTGAAGAAGTAAAAAAACAAGTCTGTAAAGTTTTCGCTGACAAAGAACCCCTCGAGGCAACTGTTCGTGGGCGCGATTTGATCACAGGTCTTCCACGTGAAGTGGTGATTACTGATTCTGATGTTCGTGAAGCACTTAACCCATCATTCGACGCGCTGATTCAAGCAACAAAAGAAGTTCTCGAAACCACACCACCTGAAATCGTCTCTGATATTATGCAGCGAGGAATTTATGTGGCGGGTGGCGGTGCCCTCATCAAGGGATTGGATGTGTTGCTCGAACAAGAGTTGGCTATGGCTATTCACATTGCACCAGAACCGCTCACTGCGGTTGCTCGGGGAACTGGTATAATTTTAGAGAACTTGGATGATTACCGTGATATTTTAATTGAAACCGCCGATGACTTACCTCCAAAGAAGTAGTGAAAAAAATAATCGTCGCAAACGCAATCTATTATTTGTAGGTATTGCAGTTCTCATTTTGTTGTTTGGTGTGATCTTTCGAAACTTTTCTGCAAATGTGATGCATACGGTTTTATATCCTGTAACTAAAACCGCAAATTTTATTTTTTCTCCGATACGAAATCTGGGTTACTATTTTTATTCTAAACCGAAACTCGTCGCGCAAAATACTGAATTAGAAAATGAGAAGAAATTTCTTCACATTGAATTGCTTGCCACTCAATCAGTGAAAAAAGAGAATGCGGAGTTACGCTCAATTCTCGAAATGCGTGAGAGAAATCAAAAAGAGATAGTGGCAGAGATTATTTTAACTCCACCTTTTTCACCATACGATACATTTGTGATTCGTACTGATGGGGAAGTCGTCGTTGGTCAATCCGTTTTCATCCGAAATACTTTGGTTGGAAAAATTACAGAAATTCACAAAAAAAATGCGATCGTAACCCTCTATTCAACTGCGGGGCATAAAATTCCTGTCAGAATCAATGACACTGTCGTCGCCGAGGCTGAAGGGCAAGGTGGATTAGCGTTTGATATAAGTATCCCAAAGGATCTTGCAGTCTCTGAAGGCGACCTTATTTATTCAATGGAACATGGAAATTCCATCATTGGTATAGTTGATAATATCGAAGTGATTGAGAAAAATTCGTTCAAGATTGTCCATTTTCAATACCCATTTAATTTTTCTGAAACTAATTTTGTTCAAATTCGCGATAGTGTAGTAGAATAAGTGCATGAAACGGGTCTTGTACGGGGCTTTCTTAATAATCTCGGCTTTTATTCTCCCATGGTGGATTCCGGTGATTTTTTCACTAATCGGTATTTTTTATTTCGATAATTTGTACGAAGTTATTTTTGTTGGCCTCATTATCGATGTGCTATATGGTTCTAATCTTTCTCTTGCAGGCCTCGATATTGTTTTTACGATTTCATTGACAATTGCGCTGTACATTTTAACTAATGTGAAGAGAAGTCTCTTGATATAACATTGTATGATTAATTTCCGTAAATTTTTTAATAAGAAGTACAATCATCGCATCGATCCAGATGAAATTTTCCTAGACGCGACTAATTTGCCCGGTTTCGATACATATCAATTCGAAGGTCGCATCGAACGTCCTGTGGCACAGAGCACTTTTTTATTTGTAGATATTTTTTTTGCAATAGTCGTTGCTATTTTTACTTTTAAATCGTGGTCAATTCAAATTACAAACGGCGAGAACTTCGCGAACCGAAGCGCCAATAATCACTTACGCCACTCGCTTGTATTTTCTGATCGAGGAATTATTTACGACAAGAATCTGGTTCCGCTCGCTTGGAACGAAGATGGTCCAGAGGAATTCAGTGTGAGAAAGTATATTGAAAAAGGGGGCTTTGCGAGCCTTCTTGGTTATGTTTCGTATCCTAAAAAAGATTCTGCTGGGTTTTATTACGACAAGGATATCGAAGGTGTAACTGGTGTTGAAAAGTTCTTCAATAATGTATTGCAACCAAAAAATGGTTTGCGAATTATCGAGACCGATGCTCATAATAATGCAGTATCGGAAAATATTATTCGCACTCCAGAGCCGAGTGAAAATATTCAATTGACCATTGATGCAGAAATGCAATCGACAATGTATGACGCATTAAAAAATGTGATTGATACCGCTGGCTATGTTGGCGGTGGGGCAGCTGTTATGGATATTTATACTGGCGAATTGCTCGTGCTGACGAATTATCCAGAATATGATTCAAATATTTTGGCCGACGGATCTGATCATGCGGCGATCAATCGTTTCTTGAATGACAAACGTAATCCGTTTTTGAATAGAGTGGTCGATGGTTTGTACGCACCTGGTTCTATTGTAAAACCGTACGTGGCAGTGGGAGCTTTACAAGAAAGAATAATTAATACAACAGACAAGATCGTCAGTACGGAATATATTACTGTTCCAAATCCATACAATCCCGACAATCCAACTCTTTTCCGTGACTATCAGGCGTATGGGCCAGTTAATATTAGGGAAGCATTGGCGCACTCGTCAAACATTTTCTTTTACACTATTGGGGGTGGTCGTGAAGGTTTTCCGGGTCTCGGCATTACTCGTGTAGAGCAGTATTTTCAAAAATTTGGTTTTGGGTCAGAAATTCGAAATCCATTTTTTGCGGGAGCGTCTGGTACAATCCCAAATCCAGAGTGGAAACGCAAAGTCTTTGATGATGAGTGGCGACTTGGCGATACTTATTACACGGTGATTGGGCAATATGGAGTACAAGTCACACCATTGCAAATTTTACGAGGAGTGGCCGCAATTGCAAACAGAGGGACTCTTGTTGAACCTCAAATTTTTTCGTCAGATAAGTTTGAACCGATGACTTCTAAAATTGCAGGTGTTGATGATTGGGTTTGGTCTGTAGTTCAGGCGGGAATGCGTGACGCGGTTCTTTTTGGTACTGCAACAGGTGTAAAATATGATGATATTCAGATTGCATCAAAAACTGGAACCGCCGAAATTGGGGTCAGAAAAGATCGTGTGAACGCATGGCATGCCGGATTCTTTCCTTATCAAAATCCCAAGTACGCGTATGTCGTCTTTCTCGAGAGTGGAGTCGCCGGAACGCGTCTCGGAAGTAATGCAGTCAGTCGACAATTTTTTGATTGGCTCAAGGTTGCCCGATCAGAAATATTTCAATAATTGTCCACACGATTGTGTTGGTTGACCCTTTGTATTTTTCGTGTATAATTCCACACTAATAGACTTTATAAAATACATAAAAAATGTCACAAAAGCATTATTTATCAAAGGAAAAAAAAGTAGAGCTCGAAGCTGAACTAGAAAACTTAAAGACCGTAGAGCGTCGAGAAGTTGCTGAAAAATTGGGTTATGCCCGGTCTCTTGGTGATTTGTCAGAAAATGCAGAATACCATGACGCCCGAAATCAGCAGGGTGAAATCGAGGCTCGAATTGAGCAACTAGAAGAGACTCTTAAAAATAGTGTCATTTTGACTGCAGGAAAGGGGGACTCTGTTGTCGTTGGTTCAACAGTAAATCTCAAGAAAAAAGACGGTACAAAAGTAACTTATCGTCTCGTGGGTGCCGAAGAAGCTGATATTTCCGAAGGTCGACTTTCGTACGAATCTCCTTTGGGTCAAGCTATGATGGGCAAGAAAAAGAAAGACAGTTTTTCTTTTGAAACCCCAAATGGAGTCGTGAACTACACCGTAGTCGATATTGAGTAATATAAAATAAAAGCAAATAAGACAAAATTTTGCTTTTGTAGTATAATATTCCCCAGTATGACAGCATTAGAGGATTTACAAAAAGTTCGGCTTGAAAAGTTAGAAAAGTTAAAAAAGGCGGGACAAAACCCGTTTGCTGCGCGCACAAAGCGTGATATTTCTGTTGCGGATGCGCTTGCTAAATTCGACGAACTTTCTGCTTCTCAAAAAAATGTGACGCTCGCGGGTCGAGTGATGATTATTCGTGGACAAGGAGCAATTTTGTTCGTGGAAATTTTTGATGGAACTGGCAAAACGCAACTCGTACTTAAAAAAGATGAAATGCCAGAAGCGGACTTTGCGCTTTTTGTTGACACTATCGATATGGGTGATTTTATCGAAGCAACTGGTCCACTTTTCACGACTCAGCGCGGTGCGAAAAGTCTCCTCATAAAATCGTGGAATATTTTAACGAAAGCAATTTCGCCACTACCTGACAAATGGGCCGGCCTTGTTGATGATGACGAACGATATCGAAAGCGATACTTGGACATTTTGATGAATCCGGAATTGCACGACCTAATCGAAAAGCATTCAAAATTCTGGCGATCAGCTCGACAATACATGCTCGACCAAGGATTTTTGGAAATTACGACACCAACACTTGAAACTACAACTGGTGGGGCAGAAGCTCGACCGTTCGTAACTCATCACAACGACTTTGATATTCCGGTCTATTTGCGAATTTCGGTTGGTGAATTGTGGCAGAAACGCGCTCTCGCTGCGGGTTTTGAAAGAGTGTTTGAAATCGGCCGTGTGTATCGTAATGAAGGTTCAAGTCCTGAACATCTCCAAGAATTTACGAACATGGAATTTTACGCTGCGTACATGGATTACGTCGAGGGTCGCGGCTTTATCGAAAAATTGGTGCAACATGTTGTTCAAGAAACTTTCGGCACTCTATCATTTGATGTAAAAGGTATGAAAGTTGATTTGTCGGGTACTTGGCCTGTGATTGAATATGTTCCGTATGTGTTGGAAAAAACTGGGGTCGATGTATTGAAAGCAGCTGAAGACGAAATGAAAGCAAAATTAACCGAACTCGGTGTGTCGTATGATGGGGAAACTCGTGAACGATTGACTGATACGCTTTGGAAATATTGTCGAAAATCTATTGCGGGTCCTGTGTGGCTCACTAAACATCCAAAATTGGTTTCACCACTTGCAAAATCTTGCGAGGATAATCCTGAGGTGACCGAGCGTTTGCAATTGATTGTGGCAGGTAGTGAGTTTAGCAACTCATTCTCTGAATTGAATGATCCTATCGATCAACGCGCACGATTCGAAGAACAGCAAAAATTAATTGATCGAGGTGATGATGAAGCAATGATGCCCGACTTTGAATTCGTTGAAATGTTGGAACATGGTATGCCACCTGCATTCGGTTCAGCTCCGGTTGGTGACCGTCTTTTCTCTGTGCTTGCGGGCAAACCCATTCGTGAGACTGTATTGTTCCCGTTGATGAAGCCAAAGAAATAGGGTTGACGACTTTTTAAAAAAGAGTAATCTGAATTGTGGAAAATGGGGCACCCTGCCTCATTGTGTCTGCAAACCGAAAACCGGGAGTATTCCATGTCTATTGAATCGTTGTATAAATACACCGAGGGTTATTTTTTTCTCGTTGTGTTGGCAATGATTACTCGATTGTACCATATCGAAAAACTTGCCTACGTTTTGTGGGTGGCGAGTGGTGTCGCGGTAGGGCTTCGGATGATCCTCCGTCTCAAATTCAAGTCTTTGCGACCGCGGTATCACACTCTGGATCTGTCCATGCTCCTTCTCATTTTGGCTATGATCTCTGACTGAGTGTTTCCTACCGCACTCAGACCCCCGCGTCAGCACGAGAGCTGGCCGGGGGTTCGTTTCTTGCCTAAAGCCAAAGAAGGGTGTAGTCTAAAAATAATCCGAGAAATTTTTTCCCGGAAAGTTCTTCACAGAGGAGAGACTCATCATGGTTAATCAGGATGGACAGACCGTTAGTGAAATCGATAGGCCGTTTAGCCTACCGACAGAAGATGCCTTCGCCCAATTTTCTCACGTTGCCTCAGCTCGTTGTGATGGAAGTTCGGCGTATAAACCTTTCCGTCCCCAATTTGTCTTCCACACTGGGAACCGCGGAGAGGGAGGTTGTGTGTCGATGAAAATTGTTCACGAATGATTTTGGATCCCGATCCTATTTGCGACAGCGCCGATTCGTGACGGCGCTGTTTTTTGTTTGAAATTTTTCTAACTCATAGCCTGGATGCAATTCAATAATTGCATAGGGTATGGAATTGTAAACTCGTATAAGGATTACGGGTAACTTGCATAATATTATAAATGGGGTATAATATAAAAGTTCTTAGATTCATCCGAATCTTTGAATAGAAGCCGGTTGACGTCGGCGTTCTTAAAGGGGATAGGCATTTGCCAGCTCCCAGTCGTGGCATGATCAAGTGCCTATGGCCGCCCGACTTTAAAACTTCATGTTCTTTAGGCTTCGGCCACCAATTTCTCCCTCTTCCGGGATACTCATTCGACAAGCGCCAATCGGTGCTTGTTTTTATTTTACTTTCATTGACTAGGTTTATAAAGTAATTTAAGATGAATTTATGAATAAGAAACAATCAACGTCAGCACGAATCTCATTTATTCATTTCTTACGATCAGTCTTATTGTCCATCCTAGTAATGTTCATTGTGATGTTTCCAACAGCATTACTCGAATTGAGCGAATCAGAGTCTCAAATGGTTTCGCTTGTGTATATCATTATTAATATACTGGCTTCAATTGTTGTAACCATATATTCTGCGTATGTAATTAATCAGACATACGAAATCAGAGATGCACGAAAAATTACTTTGATTGCTTCAGCGTATCTTTTGGCGTTAATTATCATTGTCGAATCAATAAATTATATTTTAGGTGGAGAATTGCCTCTACTTTTGGACCTCGTTGAATTGATTATTTTTTACGGTATTTCCGCATGGAAAATTAAAGACAATGTTGGATCTGTTACTGCAGCGTCCTAAGGCATTATTTACATAGAATAAAACACAAAAACACCCAGCAAATGCTGGGTGTTTTTATGTGGATAATTTTGTAGGTAAGTGCACTATTGTGGGATAGAATAGTAGGTAAGTGGGATTGGGTGGGAAAAGGGCAATTGCTGGGAACAATTGCTGGGAACAATTGCCAAAAAACTAAACACATGTTAATCGGAGAATTCAAACACACGCTCGATGATAAAAAACGAATTTCTTTGCCGATAAAATTTCGCAAAGAGATTGGAAAGAAAATTATCATCACACGAGGTTTGGACAACTGTTTGTTCATGTACCAACTAAAAGAATGGAACACGATTGCAGGTAAGCTCGGCAATCTCGGAATGGGGCAGGCAGGGACACGAGGCTTCAATCGATTTATGCTCGCAGGAGCAAGCGAAGTTGCAGTGGACTCGGTCGGAAGAATACTTATCCCAGATCATTTGCGAGAATTCGCCGGGGTGAAACAGCAGGTTGTGTTTGCCGGAGTTCACAACCGAGTAGAAATTTGGGACAACGATCGATGGGAAGACTACAAGAAAAATGTTTTGAAGGATGCAGATCAGATGGCGCAGAAGTTAGGAGAAATCGGAGCGATTTAATTCGGAGAGTACCTTGCAGCGCACTACCACCATGGAACACAAATCAGTACTTTTAAAAGAAACAATCGATGGGTTAGACATCAAAGATGGAGATGTCATCGTTGATATGACTTTGGGTGGAGCAGGGCACGCTTTTGCAGCGACACAGACTGGTGCGAAAAATTTGAAAGTCATTGGTATTGACGCCGACAGTGATGCGGGCGATCGAGCCACAGAAAAATTCGCTGGTTCATCTGCCAAATTTATCTTCGCAAATGCGTACTTCGACGAAGTAAAAGAAGTTCTCGCCACAGAAAAAATCTCATCAATCAATAAAGTCATCTTTGACCTCGGGTACAGCAGTTTCGAAATCGACAATCCAGAACGCGGATTCTCGTTTCAGCACGACGGACCACTCATGATGACGTACTCGAAAAATCCATCCGCCTCACAATTGACTGCTTATGATGTGGTGAATAATTTTGAAGAAGAAAATCTCGCGGACATCATCTACGGATTTGGAGAAGAAACTTTTTCACGACGAATCGCCGCAGCAATTGTAGAAGCTCGCGAAAAAGCCCCAATTAAAACCTCAGCAGAACTCGCCAAAATTATCTACGAATCAGTCCCATTCTTTTATCGAAAAGGAAAATCGCACCCAGCAACCAAAACCTTCCAAGCTATTCGCATCGCAGTCAACAATGAATTGGAGAGACTGAAAATAGCACTACGCGATTCATTTGAAACACTCGCACCGCAGGGAAGAATCGCCGTTATCACCTTCCACAGTCTCGAAGACCGCATCGTCAAAAATTATTTCCGGGATTTGGTCAAAGAAAAAGTCGCCACCTTTATTAACAAAAAACCGATAGTCCCGACGCGTGAAGAAATAGTAGGGAATCGTCGGTCACGAAGCGCAAAACTCCGCATCATTGAAAAAATGTAAAGCAGTACCTTAAAAAACTATGAACCTTATCATCAACAAAATAAATTCCTCGAATAAGACAATTGTGCACATGCTCATCGCGCTTGCGGTGATGCTTGTATTCACATATTTATATTTCGTGAATAGCGCGGCGTTTAATGCGGCTGCACAGGAACGAATGTCGGATAAAATCGCGGAAATGCAATCCAGAATCGGCGAATTGGAGCTTTCTTTTATTGAAAAAAATGACACAATAGACAAGAGTTTGGCGTCTGATTTCGGACTCGTACACATCGATGAATCTTCGAAAGTGTTCGTCTCACGAAACGGAAGCACAAAATTGTCATTTAATGAATAGGCAAAATATTACGATAAAATGGAGGTTAATCGCAGTACTCATTGCAGTACTTTTTGTGGCTTTTATTATTGAATTGCGTCTCTATTATGTGCAGGTGGTGAAACGCGAATATTACACCGACCGCGCGGACCATCAATATTATGGCAAACAATCCGATGTGTTTGACCGAGGTTCAATTTATTTTACTTCAAAAGATGGTACTGCGATTGCGGCGGCAACTTTGAAGGTTGGTTACAAAGTTATTTTAAATCCAAAATTAATTGAATTTCCCGAAGATGTTTTCAATGTATTGTCGAGCGAAATTGAAATTGATCCGGAAATATTTTTATATAAAGCTGAAAAAGAAAATGATCAGTATGAAGAGCTTGCTAAACGTGTCAGTCAGGAAACCGCAGATACCATTACGGAGAAGTCGTTGAAGGGTGTCAGCCTTTTTAAAGAGAAGTGGCGATTTTATCCAGGCGCAGATTTGGCGGCACACACCATCGGATTTATGGCATATAACGATCAGAACGAATTAAAGGGGCAGTACGGTTTAGAACGTCAATATGAATCAGTACTTGATCGAACGAGTGAAAATCTCTTCACGAACTTTTTCGTGGAAATTTTCTCTAATATCAAAGACGCAGTTGCAAAGCCTACCGATGCAAAGGGATCGCTTCACCTGACTATTGAACCAGTAGTGCAACAGTTTTTGGAAACAGAAATTGCGGTTCTCATTAAAAAGTACGGAGGCAAAAATGTCGGTGGTATTATCATGGATCCGAAAACCGGAGAAATCACAGCGATGGCGCTCGTACCAAATTTTGACATCAATACTTTTAATATGGTTTCGGACGCGAGCGTGTATCAGAATGATTTGGTCGAAAGTGTGTATGAAATGGGTTCAATTATAAAACCAATTACGATGGCTATTGGTTTGGACCAAGGCAAGGTGACCGCGCACACAACGTATGACGACAAAGGTTCCGTCACGCTTAACGGTTTTACTTTTTATAATCACGACAAAAAGGCGCACGGAATTACTACGATGCAACAAGTTTTAAATAATTCGTGG
This sequence comes from uncultured Candidatus Saccharibacteria bacterium, assembly GCA_964538855.1. Lineage (GTDB taxonomy): Bacteria > Patescibacteriota > Minisyncoccia > Phycocordibacterales > JAACPR01 > CAYLNC01. The sequence goes on along the minus strand of CAZIEY010000002.1, from coordinate 232,066 downwards.
AATATTGGAGCGGCAAATGTGGCGGCGCGGGTTGGTAACGATGTGTTCGGTGATTATATGCGCCGACTGTTTGGCGAAAAATCCGGAATTGATTTGCCGAACGAAACTGCGTCGCTCATTGCCAATTTGACGGGCGGGCGTGATATTGAATATGCAACCGCATCATTTGGTCAAGGAATTGCGCTTTCACCAATCGCGGTGACAACTGCGCTTGCGTCGCTCGGAAATGGGGGATTGCTCGTCACGCCACATCTCGTACGCGAAATCGAATATCAGTCAGGCTTTTCAAAAAAAGTAGATTTTCCAGAACCTCGTCGAATTTTCAAGAAAGAGACTTCGGAAGAAATTTCCCGTATGTTGACCGAGGTTGTTGATACCGCCTTGCGTGGAGGGCGTGTCGCAATGCCAAATTACAGCATCGCAGCAAAAACAGGAACCGCTCAAATCGCAAACAAAAGCGCGCGCGGATATTATGATGACCGATTTTTGCACTCATTTTTCGGATATTTCCCCGCATTCGACCCACAATTTATCGTATTTTTGTATATAATAGAGCCACAGACGGATGCATTCGCGTCTGATACGTTGACTGACAGTTTTATGAATATCACCAAATATCTCATAAACTATTACGAAATTCCGCCTGATCGAGAAGCCAAAAAAGCAAAACAACCATGACATACGAACACCTGACAGACTACATAAAAACTTTTTGCGCATTTCTCATCAAGCTCGAAGCGCGGATAATTCTTCTTGTGCATCGCCCAAAAATTTTAGCGGTGACTGGAACGGTGGGCAAGACCACGACAAAAGACATGGTTGCAGAAGCTCTCGGTACGCGATTTTCTGTCCGGAAAAATATTAAAAGCTATAATAGCGAGATGGGTGTGGCACTCACCATCATTGGATGCGAATCAGCGCAAAGTGATAAAAAGGGGTGGGTGAAAATCGTGTGGCTTGGTTTTGTGGCGATTTTTCGGCGGAATTATCCGACATGGCTCGTGCTTGAAATTGGTGTAGACAAGCCGGGTGATATGGATGCGGCTGCTGGTTGGCTCAAACCGCGCATTGCGATTGTAACTGCTTTCGGAGAAATTCCTGCGCATGTTGAAAATTTTGATTCGCCAGAACAAGTCATGGTCGAGAAGGCAAAGATTGTTAATTACATTGAACGTGGAGGCGCTCTTATTTTGAATGCTGACGATGCGAACGTGATGAAATTGAAAGCGAAATCAATGTGCAAAGTTTATACGTACGGAATTCGCAATAGCGCCGATATTGTGGCGACTCACAGTCATTGTGTGTATAACGAAATAAATGTGAATCGACCGGTGACAGGTTTGAATTTCAAGATAAATTTTGAAGGTCACAGTATCCCATTCAGCATGAACGGAGTGCTTGGTGATAATTATGCGTACGCGGTAATCGCGAGCGTGATTGCTGGGGTTTCTCTCGGAATTCGAGCAACTGATTCGGTGGCTGCGATGAGGGCATATCGACCGGCTCCTGGGCGCATGAATATTGTGCAGGGGCGAAACAGCTCGGTGATTATTGATGATTCGTATAATGCATCCCCATTGTCGATGCAAGCGGCGCTTGTGACGTTGAAAAAAGTCGAGGCGCGAGGTTTGAAAATTGCGGTGCTCGGCGACATGCTCGAAATAGGGCGCTTCTCTAATAGCGAGCATCAAAAAATCGGTACGCTTGTTGGTCAGATCCCGGTTGATTATTTGGTGACGATTGGAATTCGTGCAGAAGCAGTGGCAGAAGCGGCGCATCTTGCGAAATTGCACAAATCAAAAATCCGCTGTTTTAAATCTGCTGAAAATGCGATTGATGAAGTTCAAAAATTACAAAAGAAAACCAAAGGTAGCATCATTTTAATAAAGGGAAGTCGCGCGATGGGGATGGAGAGGGTGGTTGAGGGCTTGAAATAAGGGTGATTTAGGTTTTTTATGAATAATGCTTGACATTATATTGATGTCATGCTAACGTAATATTCGGAAAATGAAAGTACGTGAGGTTGCTCTGAGTGTGTCTTTCCCCCTGTCGTTGTCTTCGGATAACGTTCTAGGAAAGGCAACTTATCAATTCACGAAGTCCCTACTTTCATTGCAAGACCATCCATCTGGGATTAGATACCCCAGAAAAGGTCCAGGAAAGGCAAGGTGGCGAACGGTACTATGGAGAGATCCTTGCAGGGAGATTACGTCGCGAAAGCACCACTAACTCCCCGATTGGAACCACGTACCAACCGAGGCCTTTCGAAACTGTGGTAGATACACGTGCATTCGTTAGCACGCCATCTATCACGGTTTTTTATTTTCTCTCCCCAAATCCACAAAATATGGTACTATTATTTCCCGTAGCATGGCCCTATCGTCTAACGGCTAGGACAGAGCCTTCTCAAGGCTTAAATCAGGGTTCGATTCCCTGTAGGGTCACCATTTAGAGAGCTAGTTCGAGCACTCGAGAAGGGTTAGTTTGACGAATTGAATAGCAACAGATTGGTTTGCCTTTTTTGCGATATTAAACTTTGGCTAGTTGTGGTATGCTCATTTTATGTATTTAAAAAATATTGCAATCAAAAATATTGGACCAATAGAAGAACTCGCCATCGAATTACCTTTTAAGGAAAATGGTGATCCAAAACCCATTATATTTGTTGGAGAAAATGGATCCGGAAAGACAATTTTACATTCGCAGATTATCGATGGGTTGTATGAAATTGGAGGAAAACTCTTTGATGATGTTCAGGTTAAGGAGGGACTCGGGTATAAATATTATAAAGTTTCAGGTGGTATAAATTTACAAACAGGAAAAGATAAGGGGGTTTCTCTTTTAAAGTTTATTGACCATAAAAATAAAGATTTAGAATATTTTGATAAAATTGGCAAAGTAAAAAAGGAAGATTTTGCAAATCTTATTCAAGGTTTTGTATTATCTCCGAATGATAAAAATGATAACCAAAAACAAATAACAAACATAGATGATGAGAGAAAAGAATACTTAGAAGATGAGTGGATTCAAAATGTTCATTTCTATCAACCGGCATACAGGTATGAAGAGCCATTTTGGAAAAATGAACCATTTGTTGATTACGCGAGATTTCAAGATAAAAAAAAGTTTGCGGGAAGATTAAATAAAGAAATCGAAATAATTTCATCAACACAAGAAAGCAAATCATTTTTAATGGATTTGGTTTTGGATTTTACAAATAACCCTAAAAATATTACAGATCGGATTACGTGGCAAAATATAAACAACATTTTAAGGAAAATTAAAAAGAGAGACAACATCAGATTCGGAGTTGGCCCAAGAGGAAGATATAGGGTGTCAATTGGTGAAGTAAACGATAAAGGTCAGTGGATTCAAGAATTACTTCCAAGTATTGATAACTTATCTTTGGGCGAATCTATACTTTTAAATCTTTTTATAAATATTATTCGTCATGGTGATAATCCACCAAAAACTACAGAACAAATTCAGGGAATAGTCGCAATAGACGAAATAGATGTCCATTTGCATACAGATTTACAAAATTCAGTATTACCAGAACTGGTACAGTTATTTCCTAAGATTCAATTTATTATTACTACTCACTCGCCATTGTTTCTATTAGGAATGAGAAAGATTTTCGGGGAAAATGGATTCGAAGTAAGAAATATGCCGAAGGGAGAACTAATAACAACAGAAAGGTTTTCTGAGTTTGAAAATGCTTACAAGGTTTTGAAAGAAACTGAAAAGTTTGAGAAAGAAATTACAGAACAAATTGCAAAATCAACAAAAACAATTCTATTTGTTGAGGGTGATTATGATATTAGATATATAACAAAAGCAAGTGAATTACTAAGTAAGTCGGAAATTTTAGAAAAAATAGAAATTCGTGATGTTGTTGGGTATGGGAATTTGGATAAAATTTGGGGAAATTTCAATAATAAAACAAGATTATCGGAAATAATTCCCCAAAAAGTAATCTTACTATATGATTGTGATACTAATAAACAAGATAGCAATACTGGAAAAGTCTTTAAAAGAGTTATTCCAACAGTAAGAGATAATGTTGTTACAAAAGGAATTGAAAATTTATTTACTAAAACGTTCTTGAAAAAAGCCATAGAAAATAAAAAAGCATATATTGATATTACATGTGCGATAACAAAAATAGAAAGAGGGGTGGATGTTACAATTCCTGAAAAATGGGAAATAAATAAAGATGAGAAGGGTAATTTATGTGATTGGATTTGTCAAAATGGAACAAAAGATGATTTTAAGGATTTTGAAAAAATATTTGACCTTATTGAACATATAATCTCAAATGAATCAGAATTTAATTAAGTAATTTAATTTCTCTATTCTTTAATATAAGTTCACTGCTAATACATTCTAAAATAGATCTTTGTTCTAAAGACACGCCTTCTCTTAATACGAACTTCGTGTAATCCCTGAGATCGATAGGTTCTATTTTTACTGTTTTCTTTTTTCCTATAAACATTGCTTGTAATTTCTTAAACTTTTGGATTTCCAAATCAAGTTTCGCAGTGAGCTTTACCTTGTTTATGTCCAAAGTATCGACCATATCGATTAGTGATTCGATAAGTTCGGTTTCATTCAGTGCAGGATTTTTACAATTCCTGTCTTTCGTTTTTGTGCATCGATAATAGACATGTCTATTAACTCCGCCACTCACTAATTTCTTGAACTTTTCGTCAGCGGTAATACCTGATCCACACACCCCACATTTCATAATTCGAGTAAAAGCAAATTCCTTACCTCGTGATTTTATCATTTGCGACTTAATAGAGTTTCGCGTTTCGTCAAACAGTTCCTTAGAGATAATTGGTTTATGTTTTCCCTCATACCAAATACCAGCACCTTGAGGAAATTCAAAGCGACCGTAATAAAAAGTATTATTGATTATTTTGAATACATTACCGATACTCAAGTGAAATCCTCTGTGTGTCTTGAAATTTAGATCATATCGTAGCCACGCATGCACCTTTGATACACTCCATTTTTCATAACTAATTTTCTCGAATATCTGCCGTATAGTATCAGCTCGTTCGGGATCAATCTCAACTTCGCACCTTGCAGTTCTGTCATTTACTTTTCTATAACCTGTAGGAGGTTGTGCAGGCCATAAACCCATTTCACAACGAGTTCTCATACCACGCTTTACGTTGATACTTTTGTTGTCATTCTCTAGTTTTGCTTGAGAACATAAAATCATCAACAAAAATTTATCACTTGGTGAATTGGTGAATGTTTGACCAAAAGTTTTGATCTGAATTAGCTTTCTTTGATCCATTCTATCTACAAGCTTTCCAAGATCACCTGCATTTCTGGAAAGTCTATCAGGTGCCCATGTAATAATTCCATTGAATATACCAGTATCGATATCTTTTACAATTTCCTCAAATACCGGTCTTTGCCCAGACTCTTTTGCAGAGTGTGATTCCTTACGTATCTCAACTATAGTTAAGTTCTCACGCTCGGCAATCTGCTTCATTTCCTTGATTTGAGAATCAATTGAAAGGGCTTGTTTCTCTTCTGCTTCAGTTGATTTACGAGCATATAAGCAATATTTCATTTGGTCTTGTTCCGTATTAGTCATGTACTAATTAATGACAGAGAACAGGGAATTGCTAAGCTATGCAGGACTAGAAAAGTATCGCAGGATATTCGTTAGAAAATTGCGTTATATTCTTGCTCAGACACGGTTTTTATGGTTAAATCAAATTATTGTGAATAAAACAAAAACAGTATTTTTAAGTGGGCCGATTAGGGGGTTGTCTAGAGCCGACTCTTTGGGGTGGAGAAATCTGGCAGTTGAACTTTTATCATCCAAATTCAATGTGCTACACGCGTTAAGGGGTAGAGAAGAAAAAGAAGTTTTCACTGATCCGCGTGCCGCAGTCATCCGTGATTTGAACGACGTCTATTATTGTGATGTTCTTTTGGTGAATGATACATATTCCGAAGCAAGTATGATTGGCACTGCAATGGAGGTTTTTTATGCACATCAAAATAATAAACCGATTATTATATTTGGTAATGCTCACAGTAAAGATTATTGGTTGAATTACCACTCTCATTTAAGAGTTGATACATTGGAGGAAGCGTGTAAAATAATTAATGATATGTTTTCGTAAAATTCATGAAGATACCTCTCTATAAAGCAGATATTACACAAACAGAAATAGATGCAATCCAAAGAGTTTTGCAGTCTAAGAAATTGAGTCGTGGTTCTGAGGTAGAAAAATTTGAAAATGAATTTGCACAATATGTTAATAAAAAGTATGCAATATCAGTTAATAGTGGAACTAGCGGACTCCATTTAGCTGTTCGTCTTTTGGGTTGGGGCAAAGGAGATGAAGTAATTACCACGCCATTTAGTTATATCGCATCTTCAAATGCATTATTATTTGAAAACGTAACTCCTGTTTTTGTTGATATTGACCCAAACACTTTAAATATCGACCCGTCTTTAATTGAGTCAAAAATAGGACCCAAAACAAAGGGAATTATGTTAGTGCACATTTTGGGTTTACCTGTTAATTATGAAAAGATTAAAGAAATTAAAGACCGATATGGACTAAAAATCATCGAAGACTCTTGCGAAGCTATTGGTACTCCTTCTGCGAGATTTCCTGTCTCTCAACTAGGTGATTTAAGTGTATATGGATTTCATGAAAATAAGCAGATAACTACAGCTGGTGAGGGGGGTATGATTGTGACTGATGATGTTGATTTGGCAACACGTTGCAGATCAATGAGAGATCAGGGTAGAGCATCTGGAGAAAATTGGTTAAAAAAAGTTACACTTGGCTTTAATTTTAGAATGACTGAAATTCAAGCTGCTTTTGGGCGTGAACAACTCAAGAGAGTTGATGCTATTTTGAGTAGTAGAAATAAATCATCTGATTTATATAAAAAGTATTTGTCTGATATCAAAGATATTAAACTGCCCCAACAAATGTCAGAATTCGAAAGAAGTTGGTTTATCTATTTTGTTTTGTTTAAAGATAAAATAACGAGAGATTCTGTCCATGATTTTTTAAAACAAAAGGGTGTTGAGGTTAGTAAAAACTATTTTCCATCAATAACTCAATTTCCCATGTATTCATTCTGCAAAGATCGATTTCCTGTTACGGAAGATGCGTCTGACCGTTTACTTGCGTTACCAATGTTCAATGATTTAACTGAAGAGGAAATTAAATATGTATCAGATTGTATTAGAGAATTTTTAACACAATAAAATATGCTCTCATCAAATATCTTTTACGATCGCTTTTCTGAACAATACGATTCATATTCTAAGACAAGACAACAATATATTGAATCTATTAATACTTTTATATTACAAACTAAAGTCAAACCAAAAAATATATTAGATTTGGGGGCCGGTACTGGATCACGTACGCGTAATATCGCTACAAAGATGAATATTAGGGAAGTTGTACTCGTTGATAATAGCCCTTATATGCTTGAACAATTAGATAGTAATAATAACTTTAAAACTATAATTGCGGATATTTCAGGTAAAAAATTTATTGACGGTAAATTTGATTTAATCTTATGTTTGTGGAATGTGTTGGGACATGTTACTACACACGCAAAACGCGTGTCTGTGATGTCTCATATTTCTGAGCTATTAGATAATGATGGGTATGCATTTATCGATGTTAACAATCGATATAATGTATCTCAGTATGGCTTAAAAAACGTATTTAAAAACTTTTTAAAGGATGTGTTTATCAAAAAAGACACAAACGGAGATTTCCCTTTGAGTATTAAACATGAAGAATCTAAATTAGAAACTATGGTGCACATATTTAATCCTTTTGAGCTCGATTCAATTATCAGAGATTCGAATTTGGTCATTGTTGAAAAGAAATACGTAAATTATGCTACGGGCAGAATTTCCAATAATCCGTTAGATGGTCAGATTTTATATAAGATAAAGAAGTCATGAAAAAAATACTTTTTATTACTTCGTTATATACACCGCATGTTGGCGGTATAGAAACAATGGTGACTGAATTGTCTAGGCGCTATATTAAGTTGGGATTCAAAGTCTCTATAATCACTAAACAGTGGCCCTCCACATTAACCCCATTTGAGGTTATTGAAGGTGTTTCTGTGTATAGAGTACCAAGTGCAAAAACGGAAACCGAATTCAGTGATCTTATTGAAACTATAAAAAAAATAGAATTGGATCTACACTCAGATGTTATACATGTAGTGGGTGTTAGACGCCCATTACCACTCATTGGCCTGATGTTAGCTCGAAAATGGGGTGTACCTGTAATTATGACAATTGCTGGAGGGGATATTCCTGATCCTGTAGATCCAAACCCAGGATTAATTTGGAACCAGGGTGTAGAATTTGTTCCCGATTCTATAAAACAAGCAGATTGTATTAATTCAGTTTCAAATTTTCTATCTAACCATTTACAGTTATTACTTCCAGAGGTAGGTAATATTGGAACATTGTATGCTGGTATAAACGTATCTGAAATTAAAAAGATTTCACCTAAAAACTTTTCTGAAAGCTATATCTTTGCTTTTAGACGATTAGACCCCTCGAAAGGCATTGATGTACTAATTAAATCTTTTAATTTAATAAAAGATATCTTCCCAAAGTTACATTTAGTTATTGCGGGAGATGGAGAAGAGAAGGGTAATTTGCTACAATTAGTACAGAAGCTTGGACTTGAACATCGTGTCAGTTTTGTAGGTACAATAACTTTGTCAGAAGGAATCGCTCTTCTCAAGGGTGCTGAATTTACAGTAGTACCCTCTATTTCAGAGGGCGGTGGTTTGGTAAATATCGAAGCACAGGCTGCGGGATGCCTTGTTATTGCAAGTAATGTCGGAGGGATACCAGAGTATGTTATTGATGGTTATAGTGGGATATTGTTCAATTGTGGTGATGTTAATGAGTTGGCTGAGGTGATGAAGCGTGTGCTTAATAATAAGGATTTGAAACAGAAACTTATTCACGGTGGGTATAAACACGCAGAGCTTTTTGATTGGGACGTGTTAGTTCCTCAGTATATAAATTTGTACACAGACACTCTATCCAAATATTCTGCTAAAGAATTTGAACCTTGGTCTGTCCTCACTAAAGATTTGTGGTTAAAATTAATATCATGATAGAGACATCAAAAATAGAAAATGTATTAAAGAATTATAATTTATTGGAAAAGACCCCAATTATTTTGTTGCGTGAATCCGCAGATAATTTTGTATTTGTTGTAGGGGAAACACATAAAAGTATTGTGCGTGTCAGTAAAAGGTTGCCGATACAAGACATTGTTTTTGAGTATAAATTATTACAACATTTAGATTCTAAAAAAATATCTATTCCGAAAGTTATTTTAAACACAAATCATGATTCATATTCTTTAATTGATGGTGCAGTTTGCGTGGTTTTTGACTTTTTATTTGGTGCACACATTCAAGTGGATAAAGATCATTTGCCTACACGCATACAGGCATATAATGCTGGATGTAATTTAGGTCTAATGACCGAAGCTCTAAAAGATTTTGTGACTGATGTACCACGTGAGCGAGACATTCTCAAAGAATTGAAGAGAGTCTTATCTCATGAATCATTTTTCAAACAAAATTTCGAAGGTGGACAAGAATTCCTTTTACAGGTCGAGAAAGCGTTGAAGTTTGGTACAGAACACAAGGATCAGATATCAATCATTCATAATGATTATCGTCCTGGCAACGTATTTTTTGATACTCAAGATAATGTAGTCGGTCTTATTGATTTTGATTGGGCGTGTGTAGGTCCTTCTATAAAAGATTTGGCACTTGCGGTAGTTGAATGGTCATTTCCTGATGGTGCTGATGAACCCGATATGATGTTATTTGACGCTTTTTTGGAAGGGTATAACAGTGTTGTTGTTAATAAAATTCAAAAAGATACACATTTGTTTGAATGGATTACATTCACAACACTTTCTGATTGCGCAACCTATTTCTGTGATTTAGTAGAAGACCCAAATTCAACTAAGAGAATTATTAAGTCTTTTATGTATCGTAAATATGTATATTTTTCTAAACTTATAAAATAGTATTATGAAACCCTATCTTTATTTATCTGGTTTAAAAAAACTTGCCCAAGAACTAAAAGGAAACGAAAGAGTTCATTTCGGTATTAGACCTTATGGGTTTCATGGCGGTAATTTATTATCTATCGTTGTATACCCATATTTATTATGTAAGGAGCTAAAAAGACTCGGTAAAACTCCCAAACTTAGATTCACTTTATCAATCAACGATTACGAACAAGATGAATTGGATGGACCTGATATTAGAAAGTATCCCTTTAATATTTATCCTAAAAACACATCTTTACAATTTACAAAATCAACCTGTAGTTGCTGTACTTATATAGCAGATCATTGGCAACCAATCATTGAGGGGTGTTTTAAAAAATCTGTGATAAAAGATTTTCCGTTCGTTACCATTAATTTAGTGAGAAATTCATCTCTCAAGGAGAAAACGCATTTTAAAAGATTATTATTAGAAACTATAAAAAATCCAGTAAAACAATCAAAAATATTTAAAAAGTACAGCGGACATGATGTATTGCAGACGCCGATTAAGTATGCCGGTGTTATTTGCCCTAAATGTAGAAGTGCACACGGAGATACTATTGTAATAAAAAATAAAATATCCTGGGAATGCCACAAATGTAACCATAAGGTTATTTCTGCATTTAAGTATTTTGATTATTGGTGGTATCACAAAGCAATGTTAACAGCTCGGTTAAAGATATTTAAAACAGAAGTGACTATGAGTGGTGGAGATCATTACAGTGAGGGTGATTACAATGTAAGAAAGACATTTATGAAGACGTATTTTAAAGAATTTAAAGAACCTAAAATGCTTTTTTGTCCAACACTGCAAGCATTTGATGGTCAAAAGATGAGTAAGAGTCGTAAGAATACATGTTTTATCAATCACTTAAAGTTAATAGATATCTGTGAAAAAACAACAGAGTCAATTATTAGAGTCTCTGACGATATGGTTGCTAATGTTGATGAAAAAGAGTATTTGCGGCAGTTTTAAAGTACATCTTTGATACCATCCTCTAACTTAACTTTGGCTTTCCAATTCAATATGTTTTCCGTTATTGTACTATTTTGAACGATGTGTTTAATGTCACCAGTTCTTTCGGGAATATATTTAATTGGTGCATTAAAAAGAGATGCGACATAATTAAGTGTTACATTTCTACCAGTACACAAATCAATATTACCTTGAATTGTATGATTCATAGCAAGTATGTGTGCTTCTACTATATCTGATACATGGGTAAAGTCTCTCGTTTGTTCTCCGTCACCAGTAATTTGTATATAGCCATTTTCTCTAATTGATTTTTTGATTGATGCAAAACAATTTGGTCCGATTCCATCTTCTCTCTGGCGTGCGCCGTATACATTAGAATTTCTAAGACAGACAGTCGAAAGGTTATACAAACTCGAGTATACCTGAGCAATTTGTTCCATCCCAATCTTACTAGTTTTATAGGGTGTATCGGCTGCGTACACAATGTTACTTGATGTTAGTACTACACGCTTTATTTTGTGTTGTCGTGCTGATTCTAATACATTTAACGATCCCATAATATTTGTTTCATAACACAAGATTGGATCGTCTATACACCACACTGTGCGAGGTATAGCTGCCATGTGAAATACATAATCGATACCATTAAAAAATTTTGAAATATCTTCTTTTTTACGTATATCAACTTTATGATAAGTGGCTTTAGGATTTACGTTGTGACCAGATAATTCATTATCTATTACTATCACATCATGATTTTCGACCAACCTATCGACTAAATGAGATCCAATAAAACCCTTGCCGCCCGTCACTAATATTTTAGACATATTTTACATTATACATTAAAGATATCTTTTTTAATAAAATCGTATACGTCGTTATGTCCACCCTTTTTGATGCTATCGTATTTGTTTTGTATTTTAGAATAAGATTGATTTTGTATTTGTACTGCAAGATTATCGACAATTTTCGATATTGTATCCTCACTACTTAATATTTCATGAGAATATCCTTCGAGAGTGTCTATAGCTTCTTTTTCGGATAGGCTGTAGAAGGTGTGTGGTATACGTACAAAATCATCCCAATTTATTTCTGTAAGATTAAATTTTTTGATTAGTTGAATTTGGCTTAAGTTTGATGGAAGGTAGAATATTGTAGGTATATTAGAGTTTAAAGATTCAAATGTGCTGCTTTGACCTCCTACACTAATAAACTTTTTACAATAAGAAAATAATTCAAGATTATCTTTATGGCTTACACTTAGAAACTTTACCAATGAGCTACCCTCTGGTAGTTGCTCTATGAATTGACGAGCTCTTTGTCCTAGAGTGACTATTATATTGATGTTAGTTTTTAGTGCTACACGATTGATTACAATTTGTGTGAGTTTTAGATAATTTTCTTGCAATCCAGATCTTAAGGGATTTTCTTGGCCACCTAAACATAACAGAATAAATTCATCCTTGGTTCTTGGTTTCCAAATTACTTTAGACGCGAGTTCTCCTATAATGGTAACTTTTTCATTCTCTATTTTCGAAGTATTGAGGGTGGGGAAGTCGGTCCACAAGATTCTATCGGCAATTAAAAAATGAGCAGGATATGGATCCCATAACCAGGCTAGTCCGTCTATGAAATAACATCTAATACCAGCTTTTTTACTTGCGATGGGTATAAATCTATTTTGAACGCCAATACAAAGTTTTAAATTTGGAATTGTTTCGATTGTATCGAATAATGATTGTTCATCCCGTTCATCAACTTCAATAATATTTATACCATCAACATCTTTAATTATATCCAAACATAAACCAGATCCCGCAAAGAAGATGTTAAATTTAAAATCCTCGTCTTTAGATTTATTTTGAAGACCTTTTATGAGATTTATAGCTTGACCAGTCGGTCCATATCCAAATGGATTTGAAACGATGAGTATTGAAAAAGAAGAGTTAATCATTATTGATTAGTTTATCATCTACCATTTAGTCGAACAAACTCACATTACGATAAGTATTATTAAAGTCGATTGACATTGTGCATTTATCGTAGTATTCTTGCAATGGACTCGATTGAAAGGACAGTCAGACTATGAGCATTTCACTTCGCAAAGTTACGAAAAATTATGGCACAGGAAGTGTCTTAAATAATATAAGCATTACGCTCAATGCTGGGGAGAAGATTGCTTTGGTTGGTGAGAATGGTGCTGGAAAGACCACTCTCCTCAAATTGTGTGCAGGGACTGAAGAGCCCACTTTGGGGAAAATAACCCAAGACCCATACACCAAAGCATGCTTCGTATCTCAGGAATTTCCAGTCATGGAACATGACGGAATGAGCGGCATGGATTATGTATATTTGCATGGGAACGATAACCTGCTACGAGGAGTCAGCAGGTTGTTGGCTGAGTTTGAGGTCGATGACAACATTCTTCTTTTACCCCTTAATGTTTTGAGTGGTGGTCAACAAAAAGTTTTGAGCTTGGTTACGGCCTTGGCTCAAAAGCCACAGTATCTCCTTGTAGACGAGCCAGAAAACCATCTGGATTTGTTTGCTCGGCAGACGCTCATTCAGATCATGAAGGAGTATCGAGGGTGTTTGGTGTTTGTTAGTCATGACCAAGAGCTCATCAATTCGGTGACGAACCGGATTGTCGAAGTCCACGATGGAACACTAACCTCTTACACAGGGACTTATGAGTTTTATCTCGAGCATAAGGCAAGAATGGATGAGGGAGCTGCTCGCACTTGGAAGTCGCACGAAAAGAAGGTTAATCAGCTTGAGACATTGATCAAGCGGATGAGAGAATGGGTGAAGAAAAACCCAGACCTTGGTGCACAACTAAGAGCGCGTAAAACCCAACTTCGTCACTTGCAGGAGGCTGCTCCTGTGAAGCCGAGTGCTCTTAAGAAAGCAAAGATGTCCCTTGCTGACGCGGATAGAGGATCCAAACGACTTTTGCTGGCGGAAGATCTGGTGATTCGTTTGGGTGATCGAGATATTATCAGAGACACGGACTTCGTCCTTGTCTCTGGTGAGAAAGTCGCACTTGTCGGTAGAAATGGTAGTGGAAAATCTACCCTTTTGAAAACGATTCTCGGATTGATTCCTGTCCGTAGCGGTAAATTGCGGGTTGCCGATAACGTGAAAATCGGCTATTTCTCTCAGGATGCACTGGCGACTCTAGATTCTGAAAGCACCCCGCTCGAGGTAGTAGGATCAGTGTGCTCGGGTACGCCTGAGCATCACAAAAGGTCCTTACTTGCACGTTACCTAATTGGTGCCGATATGTGTAATCGGAAGATAAAAACCCTGTCTGGTGGTCAAAAAACCAGACTCAGGTTCTGTCTTCTGTTTGCTGCCAGAAACGATCTGCTTATTTTGGATGAACCCACCAACCACTTGGATCCCGTCACTTGGGAAATATTGGTTGAGGTTTTGAAGGAGTACGCAGGTGCTGTTCTCTTGGTATCGCATGACCGCATGTTCATCGACCAAATGTCCGCGAGGATATGGGTTGTCGAAGATCAGAGTGTACGCGAGCATTACGGAACCCTGAGCAGTTACCTTGCTCAGTAGGCGTTTGGCTCCCGGCCGAGGAAACTCGGCGCGGGAGCTTTTTAATTGCTTTTTGGTGTATTTATGCTTAAATCTCTAGTAGACCCGAACAAAGGAGGTCTGTCATGCTCAAAGAGCTAGTGTTAGTTCGGCACGGTTTATGCACAGGAAATGTTGCTGACCGTGCTTCTGCGAAGGGTGACCACAGTCTTTTCACTGATGAGTTTAGAGGTAATCACAGTGATACGTGGCCACTTGTTCCTTGGGGTGTAAAACAATCTCAGATGGCGGGAATGTTGATTCGCAACCTCATTTCCAATTCTTTTGATTATTTTGCTACCTCAGGAGTGTTAAGATCGGTTCAGACTGCACAGGAGTTTGGTTTTAATTCTGTGCAGTGGGATACTGATGGTCTGCTACGTGAACGGGATTGGGGTGGTTATGAGCTACTTCCATATCCAGAAAGGGAAAGAGCATTTGAAGATGCGGGCATCGCTAAGAGCGAAGACGGTATTGATTGGAAGCCGTTGAATGGCGAGTCTATGCAATCTGTTAGGGAGAGAATGAATTTATTTCTGCGTAACGCCCACAGGGTTTATGCAGGTAAGAAGATTTTGGTTGTTACGCACGGCGGACCTATACAAGCCGTTAGAGTGATACACCATAAAACTCCACCGAGCAATTACATAGATTTTATCGGTGGAGATAATTATATTAGAAATTGCCAAATAGTTCGTTATCTTCAGGGTGAAAGCGGAGGGTTTCATCTTGAAGAAATGTTTTTCCTGACTCCTGCATTTGAGTGGGTAAGGAAGACGTCAGTGATCAATCCCTCATAGCCCCTGGATGAACTTCAGGGGCTATACATTTTTTAATATATCTATGCAAACACGGAAAAGCGTAGTGTGGTCGTCACCAAGTCTTAGCAAAGAGAGTGTTCAGCGATATAATCTAAACTGGATTAAACGATGCTTTTGTTGTATCATTTAATCCTGACAATTACATATTAATTGGACCTAACCCCTTTGAAATTTCAAAGGATATGGTCAAAATCGCGACGAACTTAAAAACCCCATCATTAGGGCGTTCGTCGCGTTACATCGGGAAACTGGTGTAGAGACCTTCGGGTCTTCCTAGTGATGGGATTTTTGTGTCTCATCTTTAGGAATTTATAAAATAAATCGCGACGAACATTTCATGGAAAAATTAAAAATATTTTTACAAAGTAAACGTGAGTGGATTATTCCGGTGTGTATACTATTGGCGTTGGTGTTTTGGGCGGGTATGGAATATAAAACATATCAATTGCAGAAAGCCATTCGAGATACGTTTTCCGATGTGATTAATACGCAGTCTGATGTGCAAACTAATAATTCAGAAGAACGGAGTGCACCTGAGGTAAGTAATACTACTGACTTATCAAAAAAAGTAGATCTTAAGATTTTAAAAAAAGGTTTTACGGACGGAGACTATCAAGATTCAATTAGTATGTCGCTTGAACTTACTAATAATTCTGGTAAGGAATTGGACGGGGTTAAGGGAACTATTCGTATCCAAGATTTATTCGGTGATCATATCAAGTCAATTGGTATTTCTTATGATGATGGATTAAAAATTTCAGAAGTTAAGTTGTATTCAGTATATCTTGAATACAATCAATTTATCGACAGTGATATAGAACTCAGAAATATTGATTTAGCAAAGATGAATTACGAATGGGAAGTCGAGACTCTGGTTTATACAGACGGTACTGTTGAACAAAGGTAAGTACGACTCATCTCGCATTAAAGATGGTTTTTATTTTACCTATCTTGAGATTAAGATAATCATAAATTACTTACATTATAAATATTAAGTCTCTAAATAAAATTATGGAATTATTTTTCGGGATGCTGATTGGGTACATGTTGCCGTCAATTATTGGTTATTCTCGTCACAAGAAGAATTCAGAAGCAATACTAGTGTTAAATATCACAGCTGGTTGGACGGTCATTGGATGGATCGTGGCACTTGTATGGGCAGTCGCAAAAGACTAAAACTACATCTATATTGTCTGAATAGGATATAGCGCATCATTTGGGGTCAAGTGGGTGATTTGGATCACTGATCTCTTGATTTGGTTTATGTCTAAACCACCGCTCCTGCATTTCTTTTGCTCTCCGTTTTGCAAATTCCAATCGAATTCTCTGGGTATCCGAGTCGTCTGGGTGCATAATAACTTTCAATGGCTTTACATAGTTTCTATTCCTATGACTAAGCCAATATATAGTTGATCTGAAATCACCTCGTTTAATACCAGAAAGGATATTATTTTCGGCGAAATCATTTATTCTATCAACACCAAGACTTATGCGGTCGTCTACTTGTAACCTGAAAAAACTATCTTCTTTAATCCATCGGTAGTATGTATTTCTTGATATTCCGCATTTTTCACATGCATACTGGATAATCGGTGTTTTTTCCAATTCATCAAGGAATTTATTCTGAACTTTGTTTTTCTTCATGGTGTTTGATTGCGGCTTTTTTACCAGTTAGCTTTTCATATCTTCGTATAATGAGATCGCAGAATTGAGGTTCTAATTCACACCCATATACTCTTCGACCTAGAGTTTCGGCTGCAATGAGAGTACTGCCCGATCCGAGAAAACTATCGAGGATGAGGTCGTTTGGTTTAGTGCAGCGTTTTATTGCTTTCTCGTGTAGTTGGTAGGGTTTTGAAGTTGCATGCGTGTAATCCTGTGCTGATAGTCTTTTCGTCATCCAGATATCATTAATCTCATCAAACAAGTTGTTACCAGTACTTAATTCCTTATTGAGCACTTCATTAAGATTGTTGATATTTGCTAGATACGGTTTTCCTCGGACACCATATACTGAGGGTTCGTAAACTTTGTTGAATGCAACACTAGGGACTGGATTTTGGTTGTTCTTTATCCATAAGCATACCCGCTTGTTTACAATACCGAGGGATCTATATAGATCCTGCACCACGCCTATATATACTTGATCACACCAATAGAAGGTGTGAATATCTTTATTGGATACCGCAAGTCCTGCTTCCATACTATCTTTCAAGAATTTTTTGTATTCATCAAAAGTTCTTGTGTCGTTTACATTTCCGCCGTAGTCTTTGTTGCCACTAATACCTCCGTCGTAATTGATATCTATGTTATACACTGGATCTGAATATATCATTGATGCTTTTTCTTTCCCGAATAGTTTTGTAAGATTTTCTTTGCGTGTAGAATCTCCGCACAAGATTCGATGTTTCCCAAGCGTGATAATATCACCAAGCTTTGTTATTGGTTTCTTTATCTTCTTCAATTCTTTTTCTACATCAAAATCTTCTTCTATCACTTCCTTGTCATCATCCATGAATTTGCCGATTTCAACCTCATCAAATCCTGCAAATTCAAGCGCATCAAGATCGAAAGATTTGAGTGCTTCAAAATCCCAGTCACCGCCGAGTTTGTTGGATGCTATCAGGTATTCATTCGATTCTTTTTCAGTAAGTTTGCGGTTGGGGACCCTTACATCTATTAATTCATCACCACGACCTAATATCTTCAGTGCTTTGATGCGCTGGTGTCCCGCAAGAATTTTTCCGTTGAGATCAACTGCAGGTATTTCCACCAAGTTATACTTTTGTAAACTTCTCTTAAGATCTGACATTTGTTTGTCATTGATAATACGAGGGTTTATCTTTTGGGGAATAAGGTCATCTACTTTCTTTTGAACTGTGCTCCAAACTAGTTTTTTCATTATGTTTTATATTAGTTAAATAATAAAAACAGATAAAACAAAAAGCCGAACTTCATACGAAGACTTAATACACCAAAAATGATGTACTTAGGCTTTCTGTATGAAATCAGGCGGGTTAATTTTATTTAAGCGGCACTAATTCCATTATTTCTATAATCTCAAGAGTCCTGTTTCCAGTAATTTGTCGAAATCTACTTGTTGTGCTGTTTTACCATTTAGCAAAAGCTTTTCTTGCGTATCGAGCAAATCTTCTAGTTCACGATTTGTTTCTTCTGGGAAAAATGTTCCGTTGATATTAACTTCTCCTCGCACTATCTTTTCTTTGAGATAGGGTGGTAGTTTAAATTTTGCAATTACATCAATACCAGACTCGTCTATATAGAACTCTTGTTCGTCTAGAAATATTTTCTGATTTTCGGAGTCATTCCATTTCTCTTCGCATTTATTTCTCGACTTTCTTTTTGGAAAATTGAGAGAGGATGCTTTTGAATTTTGGATCTGAATCTCCATGATGTAATAATATCAAAAGCGGGTGTAAAATGTCAAATTATTAGTTGCATTTTACTCTGAAATATGCTATACTTTAAATATGCACAGGATACAACAACAAATTTTAGACCTTATAGCAACGCACGATGATTTCGGATCGTATAGTCTTAGAAAAATTGCTGAAATGATCGGTGCAAAAGATAAGCCGCAGACAGCCAAATATCATTTACAGCAACTTGAAAAAGACGGCTTAATCCAAATGAATTTGGATGAGAAAATCATCAGATTGGTTAAAAGGGGATATGCAAAAGCATCAACAAGCCCCATTTACTCTCTCCCTGTAGTAGGGTCTGCAAATTGTGGTCCTGCTTCAATCTTTGCAGAGCCTAATGTTGAACAATATCTTAAAGTTTCTACATCTATTTTACCACGAAACAAGAAAGATCTATATGCGTTGATTGCTGACGGTGACAGTATGAATCTTGCAGAAGTTGAACCTGGTAAAGTAATTGAAAGCGGGGATTTTATACTAGTCGACAGTGAGTATAAAAACTACAAAAATGGAGACATCGTCGTGGCTGTTATTGATGGATTGGCGACCATTAAGCGGTATAAGTTTGAACCTAAAAATAAAATCATTGTATTGGAGGCTGACTCAACTCATAAATATCTTCCAATATTTATTCATGAAGGTGACGATTTTAGGTTGAGTGGTAAGGTTGTAGGAATTATTAAAAACGTTAATTAATAAAATTATGGTACAAAAATACATTAGGAATGCTGGAAAAGAGTGGACACCTAACGAGGTGAAACAACTCAAATCATTATCGAAAGATAATACACCGACTCGTGTGATTGGCTTTAAACTTGGTAGACCTGTGGGTGGAGTTCGAAATAAGGCGTCGGAACTCGGTATTAGTTTACGGCCAACAAATCAATCCCCATATAACAGGAAGAAAAAATAATTATGTCCAGAAAGCGTGCAAAGAAAAGTCGAAATTTATCTAAAGCACCGAGTATCAGTGGTACTGATCCTGTTGTATTTGAGTTGTGGACGCATGCAGGAGGTAGGTGTGAATTCCATGGGTGTAATACCTATTTATTGGAAGATGCTCTTACGACTCAAGAGGTAAAACTCTCGAATATCGCACACATAGTCGCTCGATCAAAAGGAGGTCCACGAGGCGACGATCCTCTCCCGATCACAGAACGAAATAAAGCTTCAAACCTTATGCTTCTTTGCACAAAATGTCATGCTGTGATTGATAAAGTTGATGAATATCCAAAAGAGCTTCTAATGAGATACAAGAACGAGCACGAAGCTCGTATTAAGTACCTTACAAGTCTTGGTGTTGAGCATGAGACGGTAGTGCTTCGGATCATGGGTAATATTCGAGGGGATAGTGTTTCAATCTCAAACGAAGAGATACGAACCGCAGTGCTTGATACTGGTAGATATCCTCGCTACTTGGGGGACGAGCGGGCAATTGAGATAGATCTTCAGTCTCTACCGCAAGAAGTAAACACTGATTTTTGGAAGATGGCTATAGCTAAAGTGAACGAAATTGTGAATCGTCAGGTAGTTCCTGCGATAGAAAGTGGACATATTGGACACATATCAGTATTTTCACTTGCAAGGATACCCATACTCATTCATCTAGGTAATGCGTTGGGGGATAAGATTGCTGCAGATTTTTACCAACATCACAGAGATAATCCTGCGGGATGGCGATGGCGCAAAGAAGAATCTGTACAGTTCGAATCGCAATGCATTCAGAAAGGTAGTAATCAGAAAAAGATCGCCTTACTTCTCTCGTTGAGTAGCAAGATTGTCTTGGATCAACTACCTGAACATATAAACGATGAGTTTACTATCTACGAAATTACGCCATTAGGCAAAGATCCGAATCGGTCGCTCATAACAGCAAGAGAGAGTCTTCATACATTCCAAAGAAAGTACCAAAGTATCTTGCGTTCAATCGAAGTGGAGCATGGAACAAAGAGTGAACTTCATCTTTTCGCTGCAATACCTGCCCCAGTTGCGATAGTTTGCGGACGAGAACTACTAAAAGATG
This sequence comes from uncultured Candidatus Saccharibacteria bacterium, assembly GCA_964538855.1. GTDB lineage: Bacteria > Patescibacteriota > Minisyncoccia > Phycocordibacterales > JAACPR01 > CAYLNC01. The sequence goes on along the minus strand of CAZIEY010000002.1, from coordinate 211,097 downwards.
TTAGTCCGCAGTTGCATGTATACGATCGAATCAGAGAAGGGTACGAGTTAGCATTAACTATTAATTAAATTTATGACACCAAGCAAATACCTAGAAAACCTGCTCGCTTCACAAGATCTGTCTGAAAAACAGGAGGAAGCTTTGCAGTCCCATAAGAACGAAGTAACCGCTTTTCTCCGTGAAGAATTCGGTGATGATCCTGTTATAAAATATGCAGGATCTAGAGAGAAAGGCACAATGATTTGTGATCGATACGATCTTGATATCGTCTGTTACTTTCCAAGTTCTGACGAACGGTCATTGAAAGAAATCCGTGAAGACGTAGCAACTCGACTTTCTAAGAAGTACCTCCTTACGCACAAGGCTTCGGCAGAAAGAATTCTCGATCTAAAGGGTGCTGATGCACCAGGTGATTTCCATATTGATGTTGTACCGGGACGCTTTATCACAGACACTAAGGATGTATTTCTTCATGTCGCACAAGGAGACAAGGAGAGAATGCAGACCAATCTTAAAATACATATCGATCATATTGTCGATAGTGGATGTGTGTCGATTATTCGTCTGATTAAACTTTGGGCACATCGAAATAACATCAAGATAAAGACCTTTATTCTCGAATTGTTTGTTGTGCAAACTCTTTCGGGTTATCAGAATAAGGGCGATCTCGAGAAGGGATTCATTAAGGTGCTTGAAGCTTTTCGTGATAACTTTGCGTCATCGCGAATTATAGACCCTGCCAACACGAATAATATCGTTTCTCAACTTGTTGATGATTCTGAAAAAAGAAACATTTCTCAAGCAGCGAAAATGGTTCTTAAAACTATACAAGATTCAAATGAGATAGAATCTTGGAAAGTACTATTTGAAAGTAATATTAAACAGAACAATTCAGGAAATAGTAAGAGTGCGAGTGCGGTAACTGCCGGGTATACAATCGGTGGTTCATATACACCACCACGCCAATGGTCTTATAATAATGATAACTAAAATCGAAATTCAATGGCTCGCTGAAACTTTACCTGATTTAAAAATAAATGAGGGTGAGGACACTATTGAAGGTACTGTCCGGTTTACTTCTGTCTACGATAAAGTCACAAATATGTTTACTGCTTTCATGGACCCAAACATCGATTACGAGGGTCTGGTTATTAGTGGGGAATACAAGATAAAAATCACTAAAAATAGTGAGAGTCGTAGAATGCCTAAATGCTGGGTTTATACAGATAAAAACAAGTGGATACCGAAACGTCATTTTTTTGACACTGGAGATGGACGAGCGTGTTTAGCGGGTCCTTCTGAAGAGGATGATATTTTTACACGAGGCTATAGTTTTCTCGAATACTTTGAACGTTTAGTGATACCATTTTTATATGCCCAATCTTATTTTGATGAGTACAAAAAATGGCCTTGGCTTGCGTATGACCACGATGTAGTCGGCATTCTGCAATCGTTCAAGAATAGTGATAGTAAAGAACCACAAGTTCTTGCTTGTCTTAAGCGACTAAAAGTAAGTAAACAATGGAATTTGGTTGAATCCGTAATGAACGGTCAATTTGACGGGAGAAAATGTTTTTGTGGTAGTGACCGTATGATTAACAAGTGTCACCCCGATTTGATTTTGGTGGCAAGGAGTTTTCGAGAGGCGATTAAAAAATATGGTTTAGACTTATAGCTAATATGGAAAAAGTGTACGAATGTCACTTTTGTCACTTTTTATGAATCAAGAAAACAAGAAAAATCTTAGAAACTGGACTAAAGAAGAAAGTGACAGAGTGGTCGCAGTATTTCAATGGTTACTGGATCAAGATAGGAAACAAAATCCTCATTTGTATGCAGAGAAAGCTACTCTCGAGAAGGGTCGACCAGAAGGTCAGAAAGAGCCTAAATAAGCCTTGTGGGTCAATGAACCTTTGGGTCGCATCTCGACTAGGCTCACATTGTATTTAGTCCCTATTTTGATACAATCATTTCTATATGAAAAAAATAATTTGGCCAGTAGTAGTAATTGCGATAATCATTTTGGCAGTATCTTTGAACAAGCCCACTGAAACAAATAACACGATAAAAATTGGTGGATTGTTTGGTCAAACTGGATTTGTGTCATTTGCTGGAGAATCTTCTCGTAATGGTTTTATCATGGCGATAGAGGATTCCGGTCTAGATGTTGATTATGTTTTGGAAGATACTCAGTCAGATATTTCTAAAACAGTTACTGCGACTAGAAAATTGATCAACGTAGACGGTGTGGACGTAATTATTGGTCCAGAATGGGCAGAGTGGGGTGAAGTTGCCGCACCTATTGGAAATACCGCGAATGTTCCAGTCATTTCTCCTTGGATGGCAAGCGAATTCGAGTGGTCTAAATTACCATATTATTTTTCAGCAACAGCCAGCGAAAGATTTCAAGTTAAAGAGGTCTTGGATTACATGGTTAAATCTGGACATAAAAAAGTTGCTCTCTATTCGAACGTGAGCTCTTGGTCAGATAATTTGGCGGCGGTCGTCAAGCAGGAAGTAAAAGATAATTATAAAGACCTTAGTATTGTTTTTGAATCAAAGACAAACGAGGGAATTTCTGATTATCGAACAGAATTGCTTAAATTAAAAAATAGCGACGCTGATGTTATCTACGCTGTTATATCAGGTGGCAGTAAGCCAGAGGTTTTTGCGAGACAAACAAAAGAACTCGGAATTAACTTACCAATCTTCATGCCAGTTGGCTCCATTCAATCATTGTTGTCTAATCAGGCAGGAGCAAGCATTGGAGATGGAATATATTATCCAGCCGACAAGGTGTACGTAAAAACATCAGAATTCAACGATAAATATTTGAAGCGTTTCGGAACTTTACCATCAGCAATTAGTGCTGCAACATCTTATGATATGACTATGCTTGTTATTGATGCAATAAAATCTGGAGCTAAAAATGGAGAAGATATCAAAAATTATCTAAATTCTGTCGATAATTATGTTGGTTATTCAAACGTAATAAAATTTAATGAGTACGGTCAGCAATCTTTTCAAGATACAGAACTTCGCCAGATTCGGGGCGGTTCCTATGTAATGGTAGAATAATTACTATGAATTTCAATTTCACTGAATTTGTCAACTTACTCAAGGAGTATGTTGGCCACAAAAGCGTATCTACAGATAGAGCTTTTGTCGATGGTATTAATGCCACTGTTACTTTTCTCAAGTCTTTATTCGAAAGTAATGGCTTTACGGTTTCAATTCTCCAGGGCCCGAATACAAATCCCGTGGTTTTTGCCCGTTATCACCAATCTGATAATATGAAGACAAAGCTAATATATGGGCACTATGACGTACAACCTGCCTTATTGGAATCTGGTTGGAAAGCTGATCCTTTTGTGCTTCGTGAAGAAAATAAGCGTTTAATAGGTCGTGGTGTAATGGATAATAAAGCACAGAATCTCATTCATATTTTTACCGCATTGAAGCTCATCAAAAACGGCAACCTCGGATGCAATTTAAAATTTTTGATTGAAGGAAATGAGGAAACTCAGAATCCCGACATAGCAGAGTTAGTGAGAAAACATGTCGATGAATTACAATGTGACGAAATTATTATTTCAGACGGAGAAATCTTGGGAGACACGCCTTGTGTTGAAGAGTCGCTTCGTGGTGGAGGAAACATAACGCTTACTTTCAAAACAGCAAAAAATAATCTTCATTCTGGTGTGTATGGAAGTGGTATACCAAATTCAGCAAAAGAAATGGCGACATTTTTAGCAAAGATGTTATCAACCGACGGCTCTGTGAATATAGATGGTTTTTACGATTCAGTTGATCCAATCAGTCCAGAAAAGTGTGCGAAAAATAAAGCAATGCTTGAAATAAATAATCCACTCGAAGTAACTGGAGCAAAAAAGACAATTGGTATTCATGATTTTCATACAATGGTTGGTGTGTGGCCAGCTATTGAGATCAGTGGCCTATCGAGTGGTTACACAGGTGAAGGGTACAGTAACATTATACCTGCCGAGACCATCGCCAAGATTAATGTGAGATTGGTTGCGTCACAGACTATAGAATCATTTGAAAAAATGTTTAGAGAGTACGTGGAAAAGAATGCGCCTGATACCGTAGATTATACAATATCGATGAGTAAATTTTCACCACCCGTTAAAGTGGATGTCTCATCTCCCGAGATTCAAAGAATTATGAAACACCAAGAAAGAATTTACGGTAAAAAACCAATTATTAAAAATGTTGGCGGAGGTATTCCTATTGTCGCTGACTTTAAAGAAATTCTTGGTATTGATACCATCTTAATTCCTTTAGGTTGTAATGACAGTAATATGCACGGAGCAGAAGAAAATATGCACATCGATTTGCTTCAGAAAGGATTAGAATTAAGTGAGCAGATGTTTTGTTCTTAAATGCCTCGAATTGCTTGTTTTGATCAGCTGTGACTATGTGCAAGCATTTTATGTTGGATTTAAATTTGCTACAATTAACCTAGCACTAAGCTATAACAAATATGAAAAAATACCTTCTTGTAGTAGTCGTTATTATCGTCATTTTCGTCATGGGATGGAAGAACAACACTTCCGAAACACCACTCAAGATTGGAGCTCTTTACACGCTCACTGGTCCTCTTGCGGCATACGGTGAATTTCAGAAACAAAGTGCTGAACTTGCGGTAAAGAATATAAATGATGCTGGCGGTATTAATGGTCAGCCAGTAGAACTACTGATCGAAGATACCGCTTCCGATGCGAAAAAAGGTCTTGATGCATATCAAGCACTTAAAACTAGAGGTGTGAAATTCTTTGTTGTTGAATACAGTCCTGTAGCAGCTGCGGTGCGTCCCGTTGCAATCACTGATGGTAACTTTATTATTTCTTCAGGAGCAACAACCCCAGCGTTCATAGATAATAATACGTTGTCATGTCGTACAACTATGACCGCAAAAGATATCGGCCCTGCGCTTGCTCAGCAATTGATTAATTCAAATATTAAAACAACTGCGCTTCTCATGCCGAATAATGAATTCGGTAAAGGAATATCAGATGAATTTACCAAGGTGTATGTTGCACTAGGTGGAACTGTCACTGCTTCGGAACCATTCGACGCGGCAACTTCAGATTTCAGGACTAACATCACAAAATTAAAGACAGTTATGAGTACAACTGGAGCCTTGATCACGGTAAATGCTGCAAATACTGCCCAAACTATGCTTCAACAAATTTCTAATCTTGGTTGGAATAAACCAATTTACAGTGACTATAATACTATCCAGAATCCTGTACTCCAGGACAAGAAGCTTGCGAATGGAATTGTATTTGTAGACTGGAACTATCAATCTGAACCAAGCAATAGTGATACACCGAGTGTGAAAGCATACAAGCAGGCTTACCTCGAACAATTCGGCACACATCCAAGTCTTCCGACAGCAGCGTATTATGATGGTGTAAAACTTGCCCTCGATGCAATAAAAGTCGTCGGAGAATCTCCTCAAGAAGTCGGAAACTATATATCGAACCTTACTGATTACCCACTCATCACCGGAAAAGCCAAGAGTTTTGATACAGACTGCCAAGCGCAACGTGAATATCAGATTCGAAAGGTGGAGAATGGATTGTTTGTGAGTATTTAGCTGCTATGGGGAGAGGAACCTAGTGGAGAGGCATTATTTCAGAGATGAAATTTACCTACCCGTTTTTCTTAATCTCTTTTCTATATTATATTTTATTTTTATCCATATACCATCTTCTCCAATTTTTTCTAAACAATAATCCAGAGCAATTTTTAAGCAATCTTTTGCTAGTTTTTTATCTCCCATCAGATCATAATATATTATTCCCAAGGGGAAGTTTAGATATATCTTCTCTGGGTAGGTTTGAAGTTGATCTTGATACCATCTGGCCAAGTTAGGAGATTGTTCAATTAGGTTAGAAGAGTTTTGTTTTAGTATTTTAATAGACCTCAACAGAAATCTAGTTCCTTCAATAATGTTACCCTCTGAATAAAAAATATAGGCGTAATTAAACGAAATACTAGCGTCCTTTTTTATTACTTTGTTTGATATTTGTGCCAGAGCATTTTTTGCCAATCCGAGCTCGCCTGCAGCAACGTACATTACTGCCTTGGTGTTATTCGCTTCTGTGTCCAGTCCCACACTCTCAAATTCCGCAATTATTTGTTTACATTTTTCAACCTCTTTCGGTAAAATCTTACTTGATGGCCATAGTTCCAGCTGCTTATTTCTCCACGATAATATATCTAATATAATAGTCCTTAGATTTGATATTGCGACTGCATTATCAATATCTTGGGCTTCTTTCTTAAAATCAAAAAAGCTTTTCTTTAAAAAAGATAATGCAATATTGGGATCTTTTCTACAGTAAGCAAAACCTATTATATAAGATGAGAACTTTTCTAGATTTCTCACTAACGTATTTCGATCATTTAGATTTTCACTTTCTCTAATTAACCACTTACTCTTTTTTAAAATTCTGCTTAAATTATTGGTAAATTTTTGTGTATTTTCTTGAGTTAATGGTAAAGCATAAGAAAAACATGTATTTGAAAAAGCTGTATGAGCCTTACCATTCATATTGCCATGTTCAATATCACCCCAAATAATAAGATCAGATTTGTATTTATCTCTTAAACTATATGCAGCATCTTTATTTTTAGGACATAATCTGTCCGGAAGGATTCGTATTTTTATGGTGTGACTTACGTTTTCTCGATTTGCTAGGGTTTGAAGCGAATTTTTAATTAATCTTAATTCTTTATTGATTAAAATTCTTTCCTCACTTTCTGGTTTTACTAGTGAAATCAGTATACCTATTTCTCCATCTTTAAATTTGTTTACCTTTCTGAGAACAAATCTCCAAAAAATAAATGATAAAACTATATTGAGAATGATAAGTTGTAATAAAATATTAGAGGGATATATATTGAATTTCGGTAGAATAGTGTATGTCCAGTAGCTACATATGGACATCCACATAATGATTAGAATAAATCCAATAAATTTATCTAGAATATCAAAAATACTGTCTTCTATCGAATATATATTTTTTATAAAATGTAAAATATTGTTAGTAGTATTGTTGCTATTAGACATGTAGGTAGTGTTATTTTTGAATGGTCCACTAGGTTGAATTTATACTATATTTACCAATAAAAACAAGCTAAAATTTAGCCATGTTGTTTTTTCCTAAGAATTTTTCCTTGAAGTTGTAGAATTTAGTATGGCTATTTTTTTCATTTGTGTTGGATGTACTTTAGATCTTTACAGAAAGATATTATTGTACATAGCAAACACTTGCAAGAGTGTGGTGTTTTGGTTAGGTAAGTGTAAGATGAAGTATTAATATATAATTATTTATGAAAAAACTCATCATCTTCGACTTCGACGGAGTCATCGCAGACAGTTGGAGACACTCATACGAAATGAATCTGCGTGACTGGTCTGATTTAAAGCCAGAACAGCACAAGGCTTTTTTCAATGGAAATATTCACGAGGAAATTGCGAAAATGGGGCCGTCGGCTCAATCAAAAGAAGAAAAAGAACGATGGATGAATGAAGTTTATTTTCCAACTAAAAACGAGTTGCCGATATTTGCGGGGATAGATACGCTTATACAAAAGCTTCATGCGGACGGTCATACTTTGGTCATTAATACTTCGGCGGATGCGGACTCGACAAAAAAGTTTCTCGTCAAAAATAGAATTGATTATTTCGACGTGATTTACGGCACTGAAACATCCAAAGATAAAAAAGTGAAGTTCGAAAAGATTTTACGCGATTATAATGTCTGTGGTAATGACGCGACATTTATCACTGATACAGTTGGCGACGTGCTTGATGCAAAAGATTTCGGCATGCGAATTATTTTGGTGACGTACGGATATCAAGACAAGTCACATTTTTCTGGAATGGAAAAATTCGTGGCGGGATTTGCGGAGAGTCCGGGGGAGATTGAGGGGTATTTAGATTAAGACACCTTATGTAATCGTGAAGGTGCTTCTATGATATAATTTTCGCATGACAAAGTTTATTCTCTCCGGCGGTTACTACTACAAAGCTCCTGACGGTGGCGCTGCATTTTGTAAGGAAATCACTAAGGATATTGCTCATCAGCCGATTAAACTGCTTGATTGTTTATTTGGAAGACCACTCGAAACTTGGGATCAGAAATTTTCTGATGATCAACAATTTTTTTCGCAATACATTGATTCGGTCCAAGTCGAACTCGCTTCACAAGAAAAATTTGCTCAACAAGTTAAAGAAAATGACGTTATATTTTTTCAAGGCTCTCGACCAGAAGATATTATGAGCGTATTACAGGCCATTCCAGGGTGGATCGATATGCTTGCTGACAAAACAGTTGTAGCAAGTTCGGGTGGGGCGAGTATGCTCTCAAAATATTTCGGTGTTGGAAAAACAAGCAGACTTGGAGAAGGATTTGGCGTATTGCCGATAAAATTTATTCCTCATTGGAAATCAGATTATAATGAAGGGCTCGTTATTGATTGGGGTGCATTGCTCAATAAACTATCCGAGTACAAAGAAAGCTTGGAGATTTGTACTCTTAGGGATGGGGAGTTTAAAACGTTTTAATATATTGCTCATGAAAATCCACATCATCATGCACGAAAGTTTCGAAGCACCAGGCGCAATCGTGGATTGGGCTTTGAAAAATAATTGCAAAGTTTCGTATACAAAAATATATCAGAATGAGGACTTTCCAAATAACATTAACGAGATTGATTTTTTGATTGTGATGGGTGGGCCGCAGTCTCCATCTACAACGTTCGCTGAATGTCCACATTTCGACGCTGCGAAAGAAATTCGATTTATTCAACAAGTCATTGCACAGGACAAATTTTTACTCGGCGTGTGTTTGGGTGCTCAATTAATAGGTGAAGCATTAGGTGCTCGATTTGAACATAGTCCAAACAAAGAAATCGGTTTGTTTATGTTGAGTCTAACCGAACAAGGAAAAAAAGACCCGATCATCGGCACATTTCCATCGACATGTTTGGTCGGACACTGGCACGGTGATATGCCGGGGCTGACTGCGACATCAGAAATACTTGCAACGAGCGAAGGTTGTCCACGACAGATTGTGAAATATTCACCTAAAATGTACGGCTTCCAATGCCATTTCGAATTCACCCCAGAGAGCATCGAAGGAATGATTCAAAACAGTAAAGACGAATTAGAAAAATACAAGAACTTGAAATATGTTCAAGACGAACATCAATTGCGTCGCAATGATTACAAGCCAAGCAACGAGTTGTTGTTTAGGTTTTTGAGTTATGTAAAAGGGGAGTTTGATAAGACGATGTAATGGGCGGTTGAGGACAGATTTTGATATACTTTTCATATGCGCATCAATTTTACATACGACAGAGACAAGGACATCTGGTGTCTTCTTAACAAAGGTAAAAGCTCAAGTCACTCACAAAACCCAACCAAGCAATACACACAGCTTGTTCAAAAATACGGAGAGAATCCAACCACAGAATCAGTCGGTGTATTTATTGATGAATATATCACCGAAAATCATATCGATATTAAAAATCGAATTGCGGCATCTCAAGCTGACTGGGAACGTATTTCGTCTGAATTTCAAAAGAGGGCAGAAGCAATTTTCGGAGTTGTGCTTCCACAAGATCTTACTGCGTATCTGACAATTAACAGTCGATGTCCGTACAGTATCGAAAATAATTTCTTTTATGTTTCTCTTCAATCCTCGCAAGCTATACAAACTACAATGCATGAATTGTGGCACTTCTATACATGGTATGGATTAGGTTCTGATCAAGAAGAAAGGCTCGGACATCAAAAATATAATGACATAAAAGAGGCTCTGACAGTTTTGTTAAATGTGGAATGCAAAGATTTGCTGCCTGAAGGAGTGGTTGATAAAGGGTATCCTCAACATGCAGAAATGCGACAAAAGATCGCTGCATATTGGGAGAAGGACAAAAATATTAAAAATGTGTGGGGTTATATAACCGCCTCTTTTTAATTTATAATTTATACATATAAAATCCTACAAAATCATCACCTAATAAATATATTAATTAGATCACATCACTAGTTCCGCTTAGGTAGAGGGAGTCTAGAATAATTCTGAATGTATCAGATATATCTTTGTTGTCTATTCTTTGGAAAATATTAAGCTTCCTCGAAAATAACACAGTTGAGTTTTTAAAAACGATTAAATTAATGTGCGTATTTATTTCTGTCGGAATAAATCTCGCACTCCCGCTTCTTTCTTTTATTTTAGATTTTTCTTTTTCAGTAAGTATGTTTTTTAGTAACAAAAGCCCGTTAGCAGATCCAACACCTTTTAATACTATTCCATTTTTAATTACTGTATCTTGCCATTTCGAAAACCAAACCCTATCTTTCACAAGAGTCTCAATCTCACTATCGGCTTCTATAGAATAAATTATCTCACCCTTTTTTAAAGTCAAAAGCTCTCCCATTAATTTTTTTATTAGAACATTGGAATCTGTGTATATCGAGAGAGGGGATGAACTGATGTGTTTGTTAAGCCTATACCCATGACCATCTTTTACTATAAATTTTTTGATAAGTAACTTTCTAATCGCATTGTATATACTTGTTCGCGATATGTTAATTCTAAAAGCTAACTGACTTATATTCACCGCTTTCCGTTGAGTAGAGAGTATTTTCAGTATCTCTTGCTCGGTTTTATGTATTTCGTGGATATCCATATATAGTGCTAGTGTACATAAAATGTACAAAAATTCAATCTTATAAACTCAGGCATTATAATTGCTATATATGAGAAATAAAAAGATATTAGTTGTAGTCGGTTTGATTATAGTAATTAACGCTCTTTTTGTTGCGGTATTTTCAAATAATAAAAATTTGGACAAAATTAAGATAGGAGTAATTTTACCACTTTCCGGGGAGCAAGCTGTTATAGGTGATGGTATTAGAAATGCCTTGGAGCTTGCGAATAATCAATTAAAAGTACCTTATACAATTATTTATGAGGATGATGGTTTTGACCCCAAAAAAGGAGTTGCGGCTTATCTAAAGCTTATAAATCTTGATAAAGTAAATTTGATAATAAACACATCACCGACAACAGCGGATGCTATTGCACCACTCATTAAAGATAGTCCTATTATAGTATTTCAAATTGCTGAACCAAGTGAATCTTTTGATGATACTATTTTTCAAATAATGCCATCCGCCTCAACTTTGTATACGGAGCTCGGGCGTGTTGTCTCTACATACTTCTCGAATGTTGCTCTTGTCTATCAAGATTCTGGTACTTTTAAAAATGCAGCGTCTAGATTCTCAGAATCTTTCGATGTTGCAAGTAGTTCGATTTTTGTTATAGGAGGCAAAAGTGATGTGTCGAGAATGGCTACATTGATTGCAAGTAATAAAGAGTATCAAGCCGTGTCCGTGCTGGCCACCCCAGAAATTGGCGTTCCATTTCTGAGTAAATGGTATTTAATGAAAGATTCTACACAAAAGATATTTTGCAATCCAGATATGGAGGTTACTATAATTCCATATATTGAATCGATAGGGGATGAGCCCTTTGATGGCTGTATTTCTGTATTCTTCAAGAGACAGAACGATACATTTTCAAATCTATATGAAAGACAATATAACAGCAAACCTGCATTTGCTGCGGATTACGCATATGATTTGATAGGTCTTATTAATAAAACATATAATTCAAATGTACTTACATGGAAGAGTAATTTATCGACCATCAATTACGAAGGTTTTTCGGGTGTAATTAGATTTGATCATAATGGAACTAGAGTGGGGGATTTTACTCAAAAAGTGTTTAGAGACGGAATCTTTATTGAAAAGTAAGATCGCTGACGTCTGTTGATTGGGAGAGGACGAAGTTGGAGATGGAGAAATAAAATTACAACCTCTTCCACAACTGCTTAAACACTCCTCGCAAGTTATTCGCCATGATTGGGTCGTGAGTTTCGATGAGGTAGTGTGGGTTGTGTGTGCTGACAATTGTAATGACGTAATCTCCGGCTACCCACAATGTCGAATCAAATCGCTCTTCGTCCGCATCCCAAAATTTGATGATTCGGTCACTATGATTATTCTGAAGAGATTTTTCAGTCTCAGACAAATTAGTGATGAGCCGCGCGCCGATCCCTTTTGAACTGGGTTCCTTTTGCCATTGCGTGAGCCACTTTTTGTAGGTCTTGATCGAAGAAGCGTCTTGGAATCCCCACCATTTTTTATCGTACATATGTATCGAGTTATTCCATTTCGCGGATTGTGTAAAGAGAAATTTCTCGATTTTGTCTTCTTCTATAAATCGAATTCGAGGTGCAAAATGTTTATTGGTTTTCTCGATATGAGAAAGTTCCTCCACTGCTTTTAGCGCAAGAGATTTTTTGTTGTCTAATTCTTTTTGTTCGATTTCCAAATGTGATAAAAGCTCGCGGGGTTCTGAGGCGACCAAGTATTTCTTGGTAGAACCGATGTCTTCGTGAATCAAGCCTTTTTTGATGAGGGAGCGGACAATTCCGTATGTTGTGGTTCTATTGAGATGTGTATGTTTAGACACGTCACTGTAGGAAATTTTGCCAAACTTAAGCACAGCAACGTATACGTCGATTTCATTATCAGTAAAGCCTAGGGTGGTAAGCGGGCTATTCATATAAAATACGCTAACATGTTGTTGTACCACAGTCAACAATAGTATGGCTTTGTATATGGATATAATAGACCTTTTATTGTATACATGTCGATACCTACTAAACATATTTTGTTTTGTTGATAGGGTTTATGTTGTATGAAAATAAACCACAAAATATGGGTTTTTGTAGCAATTATTACTATTGCCGCAGCAGTTGGTATTAACAGTTCTAAAACCACAAATAATGAATCAATTAAAATTGGTTTTATCGCCCCACTTACGGGTTTCGGTGCATCATGGGGAATTGAAGAGAAGCATGCTATGGAATTAGCGATTGAAGAAATTAATTCCGCAGGGGATACTCTGGGTAAACGACTGGAAGTAATTTACGAAGACGGAAAATGTGATGCGAAAACAGCTTCGATTGCGGCGCAAAAACTTATCTCTATTGATCGTGTAAATTTCCTTATGTCGTCTTGCTCGGCAGAAACTTTGGCAGCAGGAGAGATTGCCGATCGTGCCAAAATAAATCTCATTGCAGTATGGTCTACAAATCCTCAGATATCTGGCATGAGTGAATATGTTTTTCGTAATTCACACTCTGATGAAGACTCGGCGCAGATTATTGCCGAAGATATGAATACAAAATATACATCCGTAGGTATTATTACTGAACTCGGGGATTATTCTGCAGGAATGAAAGAGGCTTTTAAAAAACATTATACGGGCACTCTGTACAGCGAGGATGCTTTGCCACATTCGACAGATGTGCGGACACAGGTGCAAAAGATAATGAGTCACAATCCGCAAGCTATATTTATAAATGCAAACGAATCGGGGAGTGCAATAGCTATTTTGAATCAACTTGAACAAAGAAAATATAAAGGGGCGATCTACGGGAATTATGTGGGCAGCATACCAGAAATACGGAATATTCCTTTCGCAAAGGGTATGACATATCCGGCAGATCCTGAAATCCCTAATACTAGTAAAAAAGAAAAAATATTTTCAACTTACAAGGAACGATTTGGTCAGCCCACTTTTGATTTTGCAGTTTCTGTTACATATGATTCGGTCTATGTATTAAAGCGAGCTATTGACGATACAAAAAGCATAGATTCGGAGACGATACAAAATTACCTTCACACTCTGACAGATTTCGACGGAGTTTTAGGTACGTACGGATTTAACAAAAACGGCGATGCGACTGGGTATCGACCGGCGCTTAGACAGATTTAAAATTGCAACTTCGTCGTTATTTCCTCTTAATAAGCACATGTTGATACTAGAAGGTGGAAATTATGAAATCATTGTGGGTCTTGTAACCTTTTGTTAACATATGGTATATGAAAACCGCTATCATACTTCATGGAATGCCGGATAAGGAGACCTATTTCGATGCAAAGTCTGATAGTCAGTCCAATTGTCATTGGATACCTTGGCTCCAACAGCAGTTAAATATACGCGGGATTTTAACACAAACACCAGAAATGCCTGAGCCGTACAATCCGGTGTATGAAACTTGGAAAAAAGTGTTCGAACAATTTACTTTGAATGAAGATACAGCGCTCGTGGGACATTCGTGCGGAGCGGGTTTTATCGTCAGGTACTTATCAGAAACACCAAATATCAAAGTCGGTAAGGTGGTACTCGTCGCTCCTTGGATTAATCCACTAAGAGAATTTGATGTGACCATATTTGATGGGTTGCAAATTGATCCTGAATTGGTAAAAAAGACAAAAGGTGTGACGGTTTTTACTTCGACCAACGACGAAAAAGATGTGGTACAGAGCGCAAATATTCTCGCTGAAACTGTGCAAGGCATAAAGACAGTCGAGTTCAAAAATTACGGACATTTCTGTTTTGGCGACATGAAGACAAGGGAATTTCCGGAGTTATTGGAGGAGGTAATATAATAATTTACATGAAATCCTACAAAATCGTCATCTACATCCCCGAATGTGTAGCATACTTCATTTATGAATCCTGAAACTCCTTCCCAGTTTCCTAAAATTGAAATCGAACCCACTCTCGTTGATTTTTTGCCTGAGGAATTTATAGCCGATCCACTCGCATATTTCAACGAAAAAGGCGTGAATATAAAATCGGGGAAAGCTACCTACGACGCAAGCGGTGTCATCGACGAAGATCCGAATGCGGTGAAAGATTTACCTGTTTGGACAAATTCTGCAGGTCAAACATTGGCTGCTGTTGCTAAAAGAGTTAACACCGAGAAAGCTCAAATAAAGAAACACGCTGATCCATTTTACGAATATAAAGTGATGGAGATTTTACAAAAACTCGGTCTGCCTGCACCACGACCAATTGCTAAAATCGAACAGTCTGGCGCCTACTTAATTGTCATGGAACGCGTTGCGGGCATTCGGTGGGTTAATAACGACATCAGGTTTTTGAAAGAAAAAGGTTACTCGTCCGCAGATTTAGCGAACCTCGAAGCAGAGGCTGGCGAAATGATGCTTGCCTTAAGCGCGAAATACGAAGCCGCTGGAATAATCCGGAAGTGGAAATTGAGAGATATGGTATTTGATATAGACATCGATCAGAAAAAGTTACGTTCAATGACGCCGGTGGATTGGGAGAGGACGAAGTTGGAGATGGAGAAAATTGATGGAGTACTAGCTAAACCTAGCGTGGTATAATATTTTGGTGAATAAATTTTACGCGTATATTTTGCCAATAGCTTCGTTAATTTTATTTTTCGGAATTTCTGTTTTTATAAATAATGAGTTTATATTGTATGTGGGCTGGGTGATAACGCTTGGTTGGCTTAACAGAGTTGCTGTCGCTTTTCAAAATAAAGTACTAAGAAATAGTACAATAATTGCATTCGTGGGCACTGTTATTTGGACTGCTGGATTACTTTTTTGGACTTCTGGTTGGTAACGTGTATTATGTAACTATGTCACAACCAAACCTCGCACAATGCTACGCTCTCATCGAAAAATATTATGCGGACAATCCAGAATGCAAACTTATTTTAACTACACATGTTGAAATGGTCCGTGCAAAAGCTCTCGAAATTGCAGACCGCGTCGCACATTTAAATCCCGACAGAAATTTTATCGAAGAAGCCAGTCTACTGCACGACATCGGTATTTTCAAAACCAATACCCCGAGCATTTTTTGTCACGGCACCGAGCCATATATTGCGCACGGATACTTGGGTCGAGAATTGCTCGAAGCAGAAGGGTTACCGCGTCATGCGTTGGTCGCGGATCGACATACGGGTTCGGGCTTGGCCAAAGATGAAATTATCGCGCAGAAATTGCCAATTCCAGCACGCGACATGTTGCCACTTTCTATCGAAGAAAAAATTGTGTGTTACGCCGATTGTTTTTATAGTAAAAACCCAGACAAACTGCGAGAAGAAAAATTAGTAGAAGTAGTGCGAGCAGACCTCTTTAAATTCGGTGAAGCATGTGCTGTGCGATTTGATGAACTTCATGCATTATTGGGTTAACATTTGATATACTATCACCATGAAAACTCCGCATTTTTTATGGAGAGAAAGTTTTATAGATTATTTGTGGGCTACTGAAACCACCGGGAAACACTACTTCTTTCATAGTGGTTATTTTGTGTATCGCCAAGGTGTTTTGTCCGCGTATGCGACCGATGATGAAATAGAGGCAGTGCGTGTTTTAACTAGTAATCTGATTGATGATCCTCAAAAAATATTGAATATTGAAATTGATTTTGCAAAAGTGAGAAATGACATCGCTACGTTTCATACAACATTTTCGAAATTAGATTTTGAGAAAATCTCTAACACACAAATATATAATTTCTTTAGAGAGGTCATAGTTTTGTTTGGAAAGTTTATTTCCGTGTATCGTCTCACTGAACCGCATTTGGTGCAACATCTTGAAAATAAGGCGAGAACTATTGTGTTAGATACTCAAAGTAATACAAATATAGATGCGATATTGGCGGACATATTATCATCAGAAAAAGGTTTTATGAAATATGGATTAGAAAAATATCAAGACTTGTTTAATGTGATTAGATACGTTTCAAGAATGAGATTCGAAGCGAAACAGATCACAGAAAATTTATCATCAGATATCGCCCGTTTGATATCAGTGGTCAGTACTAGAAAAAAATACACTATTCCTCAGGTGGCTAATATGTCGTTACATGAATTAGAAGATTTACTTGTTGTAGGTGGCTCTGTTAATGTCGAGGTCTTAAATAAAAGAATGGAAGGTTTTGGTCTGGAAATACATGTTAATAAAGACGATGTTACCATCACAGAGCTTTCTGAGGACGATATCAGAAAAATTAATGATTTTGAAAATGCACCTACTGATTGCATAAAAGGGAAAAGTGTATATCCCGGAAAAGTACAGGGTACTGCTAAAATTGTCCCAGCGTTATTATCTGAAAAAGGTTACAATACGTTCATTGATCAATTAAAACGAGGGGATATTATTGTGGCACCTATGACGTCCCCTCATCTCGCTATGGGGTTTGCGAAAGTATCTGGTGTGATTACCGATGAAGGTGGGCTGATGTCTCATGCAGCATTAATAAGTCGAGAGTACAAAATTCCTTGCGTGGTTGGTACAAAGAATGCAACAAGAGTACTTAAAGATGGTGATGCGATATTATTAGATGCTGACGCTGGTGTAATTGTAAAAATATAGTTTGAAAGGTTGTGTTCGCACGTTTGTAATAAAAAATTCGCCTTTTTTTAAAATTAAGGTATACTTACTTGTATGGCAAAAAGAGCAGCACAAGACATCAAGAACAAAACTTCTCGTTCTCGAAAAACCAAAAAGCGACTCGCTATTAAAAAGGCGATGCTTGCGGCCCGACGATCAAAGAAGCGATAGTTTCTCCACTAGTCAATTTTAATTGACTTAGCTCCTCATTCTATGATTAAATCAGACGAGGAGCTCTTTGAGCTGCCAATTACAATCTAACCTGAGGAGGAAGTCGTTCATGTTCTCTCTCAAAGATGGACTCGTTCTTCGGATGACCCAAATCGGATCATCTAAGAAGGGAAACCCAAAGTGGGGAGCCACATCGGGTTATTATCCGGACACTAAGTTTCGGATAAACCTTCGTCAACCCGGAATCCCTGTTGAAGAGGAGGGGTTGTACCTGTGTAAAAAAACGGGGGAACTTCCTGTGTACGAATCCCAACATCGTATCCTTGTCACGATCAAGTACCGAATCCCTGATCTGTCGGGTACGGAGGTGGTCTTTCGGCGTCACCAACGTAGGGATGGTCAAGGAATTGAATTCCAGTCCATTGTTACGATGGAGGGCGGTGAGAAAATCCTGGTCACTCCACTAAGGGAGAATGCTGACCAGGTATCCTCTGCATTCAAGAGGCATGGGAACACCCACGGTTCTGCTTGGGTGTTGGGACAAGGTGCAGTTCTTGTAAAATGGCAAGAAGGGGTAAAAGGTTCAATCATTCTTGCCGTTGCAGTCGCTAAGGAAGTCTCCGCTGCCCACAATCATCGTGGAAGCAAAGCAGAGTACAATCACCGCAGGAAGGAGAGAGCTCGCTATTGCGCAGCCTGAGAAACTGCGCATGCTCGGAGCCCACGGAACACGTTTCCGTGGGCTCTTCTATTTTTATTAAATTTTGAATGAAGGATTTTTATATTTGACAACCACAACAAAGTATGATAGGGTGCTGTTCTGTTGTTGTATGGGGTACAAGTGTATCTCGACGACGGCATGAGGAGTTCTTTCTATGAATCGACTTGTTCTGTCTTCGATTATCCTTTCCTTTTTCTGCCTCGTATCTTCCTTCGCGGGAGAACAGCAGGAGGGGGTGGTGTTGTGGTCACCTGAAACTGTGGTGATCAACGACGCTCCGCGGCCGCTGTTGCCTTTCTATCTTACTGGTGCCACAGCAGAGCCCGGTCGTGTGAAAATCGCCAGGGGTTCGGGAAGTCTCATGATGATTTCCTACGATTACGGAACAGTGACTGGGACGTACAAGTTGGAACGGGCAACCGATCCAACGGGGCCGTTCCAGGCACCTACTTCAGGCCAGATTGTGGGGGTTTCCTTTTCGGGAACTACCATTGTTTGGACCGTCGAAACGGTTCGTTTTCCTGCGAACCGCGCGGTGTTTCGGGTAAAAACCCCGCTTACCACCGCAACCCCCCAGTAGCCGAGAGGCACTGGGGTCCACCGAACCGTCGCTATCCTTCACCGGACGCGGCGGTTCTTTCTTTTTATACTCACCCCACTTTAATTTAATCGAACAATACTATTGACATACGTTTATTTATATGATAGGGTACTGCTTTAATTAATAAATTATAAATTCATTCAATATATGAACAAATTCGTATCAAAATTGCTTGTAATCGTGGCATTTGCGCTTATTGCGCCAATTGCACAGGTGAACGCGCAGACAGCGGATCTTTCTGTTTCTTGTAACGCAGAGGTCGACTCTGCCTATGTTGGCGATACAGTTACTTGGAAATCTAATGTTTCAGGTGGTGAAGCCCCATACACATACTCTTGGTCAGCTTCAAGTCTCGGATCACAAAACAACCCAATTTCGGGAAGTTCTGAAAATGCATCAAAGACATACACAGCCGCTGGTTCATACGGCGCAAAATTAACCGTCACTGATGCTGCATTTACTGTTGCTATCGCAGAATGTTCACCACGTCTCACTGTGATTGCACCCCTCGAATTTGATTCTTGTACTCCTAACGAAGTTGTTTCAAATACAGGATACGAAACTACTTGGACAGTTAAATTAAAAGGTGGAGTTGCTCCATATGGATTCACTCTCGTTGGAACTGATGGTCTTTCTGGTACTACAGAAAAGACTAAAATTACTTATACAACTGCAGGAGTAAAAACCGGTACTGTTTCAAACCTCAGTTCATCTGACGGTCAGGTAGTTACAGGTTCATTCAATTGTGCTTCCGCAACCGTAGAGGCTGCCGCAGCAGAGTTGACCGCTTCATGTTCAGCAGACAATAGCAAGGTAGAGACTGATGAAGAAGTTGTTTGGTCGGTTTCAGTGTCTGGTGGTGATGCTCCGTATACTTATAATTGGGATGGAACAGATAATTTATCTGGTTCAGCTACTACAATAAAGAAAACTTATACTACAGAAGGCACTAAAACCGCTACAGTAGACGTTACATCTTCTGATGGTCAAGTTGTCATAGACGCTACTTGTTCAACTACTGTTAAAGATGAAGAAAGTTCTTCTAGCAGAAGTGGAAGCGGGCGAAGTAGTTCTTCTCGTAATAACAACAATAGCAATGATAATAATGTTGTAACAACTGTACGAGAAAATCAGACTCCAATTAATCCGGTAACAGCGACACCTAATCGAATTTCAAATAACTCTCCTCGAATCACTGTTTCAGGGGAAGTTAGTGGAACAAGCACCGCAACGAGCACAGTAACAACTAGTGCGGAAATCATTGTAAGTACTACTACAGGTACAAGCTCATTGGATCGAGCAAATCAATTAGCAAACGTGTCGTCGTTTGCGTTTATCACAGACCACAAAATATTTTCAACGATTCTCGCGTTGTTTGTAGTTTTTGTTGCGTGGTTTCTATTCTTCTTTAGAAAAGAAAATAAAGAATAGAAAATAAAACTGGTTTAGAGATACTTATTAGTTACAAAAGACTCGCATAATAGCGGGTTTTTTGTTTATTTTTTAAAAAATATTTTGCGACACGGTTGACGCTTGCCTCAAAAGGTATTCCAAAAAGTTATCCACATTTTCATTCTTTTTATCGGAGTTACAATTAACGAACAAATCAATTCGAGAAGCAAAAATCGACACACAAAACCTGGGAAACTGGGCGGAGTTTGATTCGCTCTCTGTGCAACATCGAAATGGTTTTTAAAAGAAAAATAATTAATATTATGGCTATATCAATTACAAAGAACAACGGTACACGCGAGCCTTTTAACGCAGATCTCATTAACAAGTCGCTCGAACGAGCTTGCAAGGGTCTGATGAACCCAATTTCGATGGTAACCCAAATTGCTACCGAGACTCAAATCACTTTGTATGATGGGATTACAACTGATGAAATTGATGCGGCGACCATAAATGCGGCTTTGCAAAACATCAAAGACGATATTGGTTATGATAAAGTCGCGACACGCCTTCTTTTAAAGACTATCTATCGAAAAGTATTACCAGAGTATAACAAAGACGACTATGCAGACCTTAAAAAGACCCATAAATTAGCCTTTCCGGAATATATTAAAAAGGGTGTGGAGGCGGGTCGACTTTCTCCTCTTATGATGGAGAAATTCGATTTGAAGGCACTTGCCACAGCTCTCAATATCGATCGAGATGAATTGTTTCAGTATGCAGGTCTTTCCACTTTGATCGATAGATACTCTTTGCGATCAATAAAACAAGAACCCCTTGAAACTCCTCAATTTTTCTTTATGCGCGTTGCGATGGGTTTGTCATATAACGAGGAAAATCCGACACTCTGGGCGAAAAAATTCTACGACAAAATGTCTCGTCTTGATTATGTGGCTGGTGGATCAACAAATCTTGGCGCAGGAACAAAAACCCCTTGTCTTTCAAATTGTTTCTTGCTTGAAATGCATGACGATATGTCGCACATCGCAAAAACCGTGTCTGACGTGATGCTTTTATCAAAAGGTTCGGGCGGTATTGGTCTTTCGGTTTCAAAATTGCGCGCGGCAGGATCTCCACTTAAATCAAATAACGGAATTTCAACTGGTCCGACACCGTTTGCAAAAATTGTCGATACTGCGATTCGTGCTATTCAGCGTGGTGGCAAGAAAAAAGGTGCGCTTTGTTTTTACATGGAAACTTGGCATCTCGATTTCCAAGAATTCATTGACTGGAAACACAACGCCGGCGACGATTATCTCAGAATGCGAACTGCAAACACCGCAGCCTTCATTTCAGATGAATTTATGAAACGTGTTAAAAATCGCGAAGATTGGTACATGTTTGATCCAGTAGAAGTCGCCGACCTCGGTGAATTGTACGGTGCTGCATTCAGCAAGCGATACAACGAATACGTTAAAATGGCTGATGAGAAAAAATTACGTGTGTATCGCAAAGTTCCAGCAGTCGAAATCTTCAAGCAAATTTTAACTGCACTTCAAACTACTTCTCACCCTTGGATTACATGGAAAGACAGCATCAACTTGCGAGCCCTCAACAACAACACAGGGACAATTCACATGTCGAACCTTTGTACAGAAATTTGTTTGCCACAAGACAAAGATAATATCGCAGTTTGTAACTTGGCATCATTGAACCTTGCAAACCATGTCGTGAACAAAGAAATTCAGTGGGGCAAGCTCGAGGAAACTGTGCGTATGGCGATTCGACAGCTTGATAACCTCATTGATATCAATCTTTTGCCAGTTCCAGAGGCGGTAAAATCTGACAAGGAAAATCGCGCGATTGGTTTAGGTGTGATGGGGCTTGCCGATGCGTTTGAACGAATTGGTCTTGCATATGAAAGCGAGGCTGCCTACGATTTCACTGACCGAGTTTTCGAATTCATCAGCTATATGGCCATCGATGAAAGTGCAAATCTTGCGGAATCTCGTGGAAGTTACATGCATTTCAAGGGTTCTGGTTGGTCAAAAGGTATGGTGCCAGTCGATACACTCGAAAGACTTGCGTCAGATCGTGGAGAACCTCTCACTGTCGATGTAAAAAGCAAACACCGCGGTTTGAATTGGGATGTTTTGAGAGAAAAAGTAAAAAAGGGAATGCGACATGCAACCTTGATGGCAACTGCGCCAAACGCAAACATTGGAATTTTGGCGGGAACTGTGCCTGGTATGGACCCACGATTCGCACAGGTATTTTCTCGAAATAAAATTTCCGGAAAATATTTGGACATTAACCACAACTTAGTAAAAGATTTGGTGAATCTCGGACTTTGGGATGCAGTCAAAGACAAGATTGTTGAATTCCAAGGTGATATTTCTGACATTGCTGAAATTCCAGATTATATCAAACGCGTCTACAAAACTTCTTTCGGAACTTCTCCTTATGCCTTTATCGAGGTCGCCGCTCGCGCGCAGAAATGGATTGATCAGGGAATTTCTCGAAATATGTACCTCGATGTGCGCGATATGGATGAAATCATGAAGATTTATATGACTGCTTGGGAAAAGGGTGTCAAAACCACATACTATCTCCACATGAAGCCGCGTCACACAGCTGAACAATCAAATGTCACTGTAAACAAATCAGCTAAAATGGGTCGTGTCGGTTTCGGTTCACTCAAAAAAGCCGTTCCATCAGTAACTGTCGCAGAAACTCAAACAATAGAATCACAGCCAGTTGTATCAGCAGTCACACCAAAACCAAAGGTTATTATTGCAGGAGCTAAAACTTGCCCAACTGATCCAGCACTGCTTGCACAATGCGACAGTTGCCAGTAAAATTAATTCCCCTTATTAGATTAAAATAAAAACTATGTCAATCATCGGAAAAGCATCACCAGAGGATATGAATCTTCATCCAATTCGTTATCAATGGGCATACGACTTGTATCAACAAGCTGTGCGTAATACATGGTTCCCACACGAAATTGCACTCAAAGAAGACTTGCAAGATTGGGAAAAAATGACCGAAGACGAAAAACACGCAGTGAAATTTCTGATGGCGTTTTTCAATCCAGCTGAATTGATTGTGAATCGTTCGATTGCACTTGGTATTTACCCGTACCTCAAATCACCAGAATGTCACCTGTATTTGGCAAAGCAAATGTTTGAAGAAGCAAATCACTGCGTATCATTCGAATATGTCTTGCAAACCTTCCCACTCGACCGAGAAAAAGTATTCAATATTCACCTCGAAGTTCCTTCGATGAAAGCTAAAGAGGAATACATCATTAAATATCTAAAGCGAATGACAGAAACCACGCTTGATATTAATTCGGTGGACGGTAAAAAGGATTTTATTCGAAATCTCGTTGCAACAAACATTGTGATGGAGGGAATTTGGTTCTATTCTGGATTTATGGTGGCTCTTTCATTCCGACAACGAAATCAATTGCGAAATTTCGGTTCAATGATCAACTGGGTGTTGCGTGACGAATCTCTCCACCTCAAATTCGGAATCAATTTGGTGCACAATGTGCTCGAAGAAAATGCAGACCTTTTGACCGAGGAATTCGCCGCAGAAATTCGCCGGATCATTGTCGAAGGAGTTGAAAAAGAAGTGGCATATAACCACGACTTGTTCCCGAACGGAATTTTGGGATTAAACGCAGATTACGTAAACCAATACGTGAAATATGTGGCTGACCGTCGTCTCGAAGAACTCGGTCTTGAAAAAGAGTATAATGTAACGAATCCAGCA
Organism: uncultured Candidatus Saccharibacteria bacterium; assembly: GCA_964538855.1. GTDB lineage: Bacteria > Patescibacteriota > Minisyncoccia > Phycocordibacterales > JAACPR01 > CAYLNC01. The sequence goes on along the minus strand of CAZIEY010000002.1, from coordinate 187,091 downwards.
AAATGGATGACGGGTGCGACAGATGTGCTCGAACTTGTGAATTTCTTCGAAGCCCAGAACACAAATTACGAAGTAGACGCTGGTTCGCATGCACATGGTGAACCGAAGAAGTAATTAATGTAATAAAAATATGTCATCATCACAACAAATAACGCAAGAATTGGCACAAATTTCTAATGCCTTACATCAGGAATATTCCAACTTAGAAAGATTTAAGGGTGAGGAAAATGAATTAGAAAAAGCCGTAGATTTTTTAAAGAGAGAGGTGGATAAAATTTCAACAAAATACAAAGAAAAACAGAGAGATAGAGGTGAAGAGTTGAGAAGAATTCAATTAGATATAGACAAAGAATTGAAAGCTATTCAATCCGATATAGAAAAAGTTCAAAGTCAATTAAATGTAAAAACCAGTGATTTGCAAAAAATTGAATCAGAAATTAGTCAGGTTACTAATGAGACTAAAAAACTTGAATTAAAGCGATCTGGTTTAGAGAAAAGTCTAAAAAATCAGCAAAATATAGAGGCTCAGATGAAATTAAAAAAATAAATAATGCTTCATAAGGTCCTCTTCATCTTCGCGTCTGACTTTGGGCCAATTTTGGCATTTTTCGCAGCATTTTATTTTGTGGACTTTATCAAAGCCACAATTGTGTTGGTTGTCACGACTGCAATTGTGACGGTTGCGAGTTTGATTGTAGAGCGACGCATTATGTGGTTTCCAATTATTGTCACAATTTTGACGGCAGGCTTTGGATCGCTGACCGTCATTTTTGATAATCCGGAATATATTATTTTCGAGAATACGCTGTACAACGCAGTGGTTGGAGTACTACTGCTCGGTTCTCTCGCGATGGGCAAAGATCCACTCAAGAAAATCTTTAGTGATTTGTTCGCAATCTCTGATCGAGGTTGGTTCATTACAACGCGCAGGTGGGGGATTTTTATGCTCGTTTCGGCCGGAGCAAACGAAATCGTGCGAATATTTTTCACGCCGGAATTTTGGGTTCACTATCGTTTTTGGTATCTTTGGGTCGCGATTGCTTTTTCAGTGTGGCAGTTCAGTATATCCCGCCGCGAACGTACAGAAGAAGCCAATACATGGGGAATTAGAATCAAATATTGATTTAACACTCAAAGCGTGTTATAATAATTCAATGTTTAAAAAAGGTCGCCGACAGCTCAAACAAGCCATTCAAAAGTCTCATTCCAAAGCCACAGATTGGGGCAGTGTTGCCCACTGGTACGATAAACATCTCGAAGATAAGGATAGTTACCATTCGATGGTTGTAGCGCCAAATCTAGATCGTTTGGTGGCTTTAAAGCAAGGTGAAACTATGCTCGAGCTTGGCTGCGGACAGGGTTTTTTCTTGGAAAAGTTTTCGGCTCGAACAAAACCAGAGAATCTATTTGGAATTGATTTGGGGGGTGAATTGATCGCGCTTGCGAAACAAAAAAATCAGAATATTAATTATATTGTGGCATCTGCAGATGATGCGACGATTTTACCCAACCGAACTTTTGACGTGATAACAATTATTTTAGCACTTCAAAATATGCGTAATATGGATGCAGTAATTACAAATGTGTCGCGCCTTCTTTCGCCAAAAGGACGAGCATATATCGTTCTGAATCATCCCGCATTTCGAATTCCAAAACAAAGTGACTGGATGTTTGATGAGAAATCAAAAACCCAGACACGTGTGATGAAAAAATATCTCTCAGAGGAAGAAATCGCAATCGACATGAATCCGGGTAGTCTTTCAAATAAGGAAATCACCACATCATTTCATCGGCCTCTCCAAGTATATTCAAAAACCTTTCATAAACACGGACTCGCTATTTCAAAAATCGAAGAATGGATTTCTCATAAAACAAGTGAAGTTGGTGTTCGTGCCGAAGCAGAAAATCGCGCTCGGAAAGAATTCCCGCTTTTTATGTGTCTCGAACTTCGTAAATTAGCTTAAAAATATCAGGCTCAAAAACTATTCAAACGACGCGTCAACAATCTTTTTGACGAGCATTCCGTCGGCCTTGCCTTTTAATTCCTTCATGAGGGCGCCCACAAATTGGCCAGCTTTAGCTTTGTCAGTCACACCCATTTCTGTCTTTTTGGCGTCAACGATTTTTTTGATGTCAGTTTCACTCATTAATTGAGGGAGATATTTTTCGAGCATGGCGAGTTCTACTTTTTCATTTTCAGCGAGGTCTGCACGGCCACCTGCTTCAAATTGTTCGATCGCGTCCTTTCGTTGTTTTGCGGCTCGAGTCAGGACTTTGAGGGCGAGCTCATCATCGACTGCGTCCTGAGGAGTTTTTCCAGTTGCCACTAATTCGTTAGTAAAAGCCGACAAAATCCCGCGCACCACGTTTAATCGAGCGGCGTCCTTTGCTTTCATAGCTTCTTTCAAATCGGTTTTAATTGTTTCGTATAGTGACATGTGTTCTGAAATTATATTGTTAAGTGCGTTCAATTATATCACATGAGAGTACATTTTGTCTCGGTTTGCGATGAGCTGTGAAATAATTTTTTGGTCGGTAATCTTAGTAAATCTTGGAAAAGTTGTGCCGTCTTTAGTCACATTCTCATTCCACATATCGAGAGGACGGAGAGTGAAAAGTTTCCCAGCTTGATACGCAGACGACTCCTCATATAATGGGCGATATACCACAAAAAAGCACCGTCAATTTCAGTGTGGAGACCTGTTCCAAGTACTTCGTAAGTATAATTATTGACGCTCTGAGTCGGATTGTGTTTGTAATGTCGATAAAAACCAATGTGCGGAACTTGTGCTGGTGTTTGCATGTTTTATTTAAAGCTTTAATAAGAAATTTATTCTAAACATCATTAGTATAATTTGAAAAAAATATGTGGTCAATTAAACAAAAACGACACCCCTTTGTGTATAAGTCGGGGTGTCAAAAGGTAAGACAATGATTTTTAATTATTACCATTTAGATTACAACGCTAGGTCGCTCGGGGTCCAGAACAATTATTTGATCAGTCCTGATATCCCCACGGATTCTCAAGTCGTCATTTCCAAGTGAACGTCGAGCTGTGTATTCAGCAAATGTCCGAATGTGTTCTAGCTGTATAACCACCAGCACTATTTTAACATTTCCAACTCTCATAAGACTGTCATACCAATTCGAGAACGTTGGTTTACCAGTCTCATCGAACCGTGCTCTGGGGTCCTTTGAGATTTCAAAAGCCACGGACACAATGTCAGCAGTTTTCTTTGACATTGGGTGAGTTCCACGAAGGACCATGACCAGAGAACTGTCTGGATCGTGGTCTGGCAGAAGCGGCCTAATTTTTTCGAGGCAAACACCCAAATCATAGTAAGCGGCCTGGCTTAAACGAGTTTCAGTGTCTGAACTTGCGGGTAGAAAAATGATGCGGTTCATGGTGAGTCTCCTGATTGAACTCGGGATGTTGAAAGGGGAAAACACGATGTTTTCCTAACTCCTAATTATCAGACTACTTCAAAAGACAGACCCCGTCAATTTTGATATAATCAAAAAACAAATGACAACCACACTCATCATCCTCGCCGTCGTAATCGTCCTTATGAACGCATTTTTAATTTTTGCATTTTGGCAAGCCAGAAAAGATAAACCGGTGGACAATTCGGCAGCGGTGACGTCGTCGATGCAGCTTCTCCTTCAGCAACTGAACGATATGGGGCGCAACGTTGATCAAAAATTGGGTATGAGCGCCAAGGAAATGCAAGAATCGCTCAAATATCAGGCAGGCGAATCATATCGTGTCATAAAAGACATCACGGAACGCCTCACGAAATTGGACGAGACGAATAAACAAGTCGTCGGGTTCGCGGATCAATTGAAATCGCTTCAAGACATTTTAAAGAATCCAAAACAACGCGGCGTTTTGGGTGAATATTTCCTCGAAACAGTTTTGAAAAATGTGCTCCCGCCAGAAAGTTACGCGATGCAATACAATTTGGGCAAGGATGAAAATACTGGCAGTGATTTAATCGTGGACGCAGTTGTGTTTGTGAAAGGGAAAATCATTCCGGTTGATTCAAAATTCAGCCTCGAAAATTACAATCGTTTTATCAAAGAACAGGATCAAGCCCGCCGCGAAGAGCTCGAAAAAATGTTTATTAACGACCTCAAGGAGCGCATCAAAGAAACTTCAAAATACATTCAGCCGGCGCGCAACACTTTGGAATTTGCATTTATGTTCATTCCGCACGAAGCGATTTATTACGATTTGCTCGTGAATAAAATTGGTACAAGAGGACTCGACGAAGGTGAAAACATGATTGAAATTGCTGCGCGAAAATACAAAGTCATTATCGTGTCACCGACCTCATTTTTGGCATATTTACAGACGGTGTTGCAGGGTTTGAAGGCGCTTCAAATTGAAGAGAAGACTAAAGATATTATTAAGCGCGTGGCGGAATTGGGTGCGCATGTCGGTTCATACGAGAAATTTTTATCGGCGCTCGGCAAGTCGCTCGGTGTGACGGTCGGTCATTACAACAAGGCTCATCACGAACTCAAAAAGATTGATAAAGACGTGGCGCGTATTACTGAAAATCAGATTGGGATTGAGCCGATTTTGGTGGAGAAGCCGGAGGTTGAGTAATTTAATAAGTGTTAATTACTAGAGTAGCCTATAAATAATAATATGTTGGAAAAGATAAAACAAAATGTATGGGCGCGGTATCTTGGAATATTTTATTTAATACTATTACCATTTGCGATTTACGTGATGCTTGCTGCGATGGTCGCATTCGATAGCTCGACACAACCTCACGAATTCAATCAGATAGTTTTAATGAGAATACTCACGTCGTATCCAATATTGGTTTGTATTAGTTTAATAAGTTCTTTTATATTTCATATCAACAATAAGTATGGCCAAGTGGCAGTCATCTATCGAATATGTATATTTTTACCACTAGCACCAATTGTCCTTTTGATGCTTTATTATGTACCTATGCTATTATTCGCTGTGTTTTATTTTGGAATTTAATATTAATCAATATAAAAGTACGTAAGGGAATTCACTGATTTGACGCTTGCTAAATTCCACTTTTCGTGTAAAATAGGGGAACTTACAAAAATACATTATATGGCTACAAAAACTACAGAAAAAAACGTTGCAAATGAAGGTGATTTCGCCATTATCAAAACAGGCGGTAAACAATACGTTGTACGTGTTGGTGATTCACTTGCGATTGAAAAATTGGACGCTTCAGCAGTAAAAAACGACAAAATTACATTTGATCAGGTTTTGATGAAAGGCAGTGCATCTGATGTAACTATCGGTATGCCACTTGTAGCCGGCGCAACTGTATCAGCCGACCTCGTAGAATCTTTTAAAGAAAAGAAAGTCATTGTTATCAAGTACCGACAAAAATCTCGATACTTCAAGAAAAACGGTCACAAGCAACCAAAAATGCTCGTAAAAATTACAGCGATTAAATAAATAAAAAACCACCCGTTGAGGTGGTTTTTTATTTGATTATTTTCAAAATAAATTCTCTAACATTGTCACTAATAAGTGTGAAAGCAAATAGTATTACAAACGTTACTACTTTACGCACTATATTTTTAAATGGTTTTTTCTCGATAGAGAAGAATTGGTAATAGGGATAAGCATACTTAATGTAACTTTTTATTACCAGAAAAGGATAAAACCATAAAAAAATACTTTGAAAAATTAAAACTGTTTTATTGTATTCCTTAAAAAAGACTGGCTGAATAAAATATGCTGCTAGAAAAGATACTAATATAACCACGGTATTAATAAAAGCATTAGGATAGCTTTTAAATGGATAAAAAATCGGTTGATAACTATTCTTGAACTTATTAAAAATAGTTATAATTTTTCTTTCCACCTCTTTTAACGCTCCCTCATCATAAGAAGTAATTTCATAGTAACCGTTAGATAACCAGTCCAATTCAATTACTATAGAGATTCTAATACCAGAAGTAATATTATTTTTTATGTCTATTTCTACTTTTGTGGTATCAGTATCAAAATATTGAGATTTTTTTAGTTCTTTTAAGGAACTAAAAGTTATCTTCTCACTGTTTTTATGTATACGATATTCAGATTGTTTTTCTTCGATAATATTGTCTATTTCTTCTAAAATAAGGTCACTTAATTCTAATGAAGGTACTGCTCCTTTCTTAATGTATTGCATATAACTTTGTATTTAAAACCTATTCCTCAGCGCATTTTTAATCGTCTCCGAATCTGTATATTCAATTTCCGCACCTGTTGAAAGTCCGCGGCCAAGCGTTGTGATTTTTGCACCGATTTTTTCGGCGACGTCCGCGATTTTGGTGCGCACAATATTCAATGTGTGTTCACCCTCGGGATTTGCATTGACTGCGATAATAATTTCGCGCAAATCAGGAGAAGTCTCGACTAATTTTCGCAACTCGTTGAGGCGCACTTTTTCTTCTGGATTTTTATTTAAAATAGGCACTAGTCCTCCGAGCACAAAATATTGCCCATCAAACGCGGCGGACCGTTCCATTGATTCAACATCAGAATCATTCGCCACGATCATCAGTGTCGTGTGCGAGCGATTTTTACTCGAACAAATTGAACATTTTTTCTCGTCCTGACGCACCATAAAAAATCGGAAACAGCCGGCACATGTGCGCACGTTTTTCTTTATTCCTGCAATGGCACCCGAAATTTTCTGCAAAGTATACGTGTCCTGCTTCAATAAATGATACACAAAACGCTGAGCTTGTTTTGGCCCGATGCCAGGAAATTTACGAAAATATTCAGCTAATTCGTTGATGAGGTCCATGATGAGGGCTTAAAAATTATCGACGTTATTATTCCCATACTCACTCTTGTCAACATCGCGGAAAGTTGATTTGGTATCGTCGAAGAACAGCTGCACAGAACCCGTCGGACCATTTCTGTGCTTTTCGATCAAAATTTCAGCGATATTGGTTCGCTCGGCTTGGTCTTTGTATTTGTCCTCGCGGTGAATAAAGGCCACCACGTCGGCGTCTTGTTCGATAGAACCAGAATCGCGAAGGTCAGAAAGGCGAGGTTTACCTCCACGTTGTTCGACGGCACGAGACAATTGGGACAAGGCAAGCACCGGCACATCCAATTCGCGAGCGAGCGATTTGAGTGAGCGTGAAATTTCCGTTACTTGTTGTACGACGTTGTCGTTGTTGCGAGAATTTGTTGGTACCATGAGTTGGAGATAGTCAACCACAATTAGACCAATACCTTTTTCACTTTTCAATTTTCGTGCCGTTGAACGCATCGAAATGATGTTGTTACCAGGCTTGTCATCCACGAAAATTGGCGCTTCGGATAGTACACCTAATGTGTCGCGAATGCGGTCGAAGTCTTCTTCATTCGTCAGGTTACCTGTACGCAATTTCCAGGCATTAACAGATGCTTCTGCAGCAAGCATACGGTCAATCAATTGTTGCGCACTCATTTCGAGAGAGAAAATGATGACAGGAACTTTTTCTCGAATACCAACGTGACGGGCAATGTCGAGCGCGAGCGATGTTTTACCGACTGATGGACGGGCCGCCAAAATGATCAAGTCAGATTTTTGCAAACCCGCGAGCAGGTTATCAAGCCCTTTAAAGCCGGTTTTGACTCCGCGAATTTCGTCCTTGTTTTTATGCAAATGATCGATGCGTTCCCAGGCCCCGCCAAGTGTTTCTTTGATTGAAACCAAGGTGCGCGCATCATTTTTATTAGTTACGTTAAAAATCTTTTTCTCTGCTTCATCTAAGATATTTTCTATTGCGTCTATTTCATTATAGCCCATCGCCGAGATTTTTTCCGAAGCTTCAATCAAAGCACGCAGTGTTGCCTTGGTCTGCACGATGTCTGCATAATATTTAATATTTGCCGAAGAAGGCACTGCGTCCGTGATTTCTGCCAAATAACTACGCCCACCAACCTGATCAAGTCTATTTGAATCTTTGAGCTTTTCTGAAACAGAAATTAAATCGACTGGTTTTCCATCTGCGAATAGTTTCAAAATTGTCTCATAAATTATCTTGTGTCGACCAGAATAAAATGAATCTGGATTGATAAGGTCGAGAATTTCGTTCATTGAATCGGTGCGTAACATAATCGAACCGAGTACTGCCATTTCACCCTCGAGGCTGTGCGGGGGAACTTTCAGAAGATGTTTTGCGACGTTGTTTTTATTGTTATCAGCCATTTCGTGTTTTATTCAAAGTACATATAGAATAACATAAAGAAAAAATAAAGTTTTTATGCAAATGTGGTCAAAAAGTGGGTAAGAGGGGGATAAATAAGGACTAAGTGTAAAATACTTGACAATATTTTTATATATGATATCCTACTTGTTGAAGGTCTCTATGTACTTAGTCTGGTTAACTGGTTTTACCCCGTATGTGCAATTTATTGGAGGCACTTAGGGTAAGAATGGTTCGATGGCAGTCATAGAAAAAGCTTAGTGGCTATCGTGGATGGAGCAGGTATTTCACGATGGTACTAAGTCGATCTGAATGTTCTTTTTAATCCTGCTACACTGGACAATTCATGAAGTGAGGGTTTATTCTCACAGAGTGATGTATAAACTAGAAGTTTACGCGGTAAGCTGTAAAAAATATCTGAGCCGCGTCTGAAATGCCCAAAGGGAATACTCCTGTGAATCAGGAGCCCCACCCCTCAGCCAACCAATTTGGCCGGGGGTTTACTTTTTTATAATCCTAAACCCATCTTGAGTATCCAAAACTTCAAATCCTTTCTTTGCAATTTCACCCCGCAACTCATCTGCTTTTTTAAAATCCTTATTTTTTCGAGCAACTTCGCGGGCTTCGGCAAGTGCAATAATTTCAGCAGGAATATCTGCGCTTTTCGCTTTAGGTATTCGTGAAGCAGTCAAAAGTCCAATACCTAAAATTTCGTCAGCTTTAATTAATGTTGCACGTTTTATTGTGTCGGAAATTGTTGCATCCTTCATCATTTCCCACAGCACTGCAATTGCGCGAGGTGTGCCGAGGTCGTCAGCAACTGCATCGAGAAACTTTTGCATAGTCGCTTTGTGAATTGGATTGAATAGAAAACCAGATTTTGTTTTTGCAATGAAATTAATCATTTTCTCAACTGCACTTTGTGCCGCAGCGATTGCTTCCCAAGTAAAATTTTTCTCGGCTCGGTAATGAGCAGTCAAAATCCAGTAACGAAATGCATACGCTGGAATATTTTTCACGAGCAATTCCCGCAAATAAATCACATTACCATCAGACTTTGAAACCTTGGCGCCATTCAACTGCAGGTGATTATTGTGCAACCAATATTTTGCAAGAGGTTTACCGTACGCGCCCTCAGATTGAGCGATTTCGTTATTATGGTGAATTGGAATATGTTCGATCCCGCCAATGTGAATATCGAATGTCTCACCCAAATATTTTCGAGCCATCGCCGAGCATTCAATGTGCCAACCAGGGAAACCAACACCCCAAGGAGAAGGCCATTCTTGCTGGCGTTTTTCGCCCGGTGTAGAAAATTTCCACAAGGCGAAATCAGTTGGATTACGTTTCTCGCCGGTTGATTCAACACGAGCTCCTTCGCGCAAACCCTCGATGTTAATATTTCCGAGTCGTCCATACGCAGGAAAACGCGCCGTATCAAAATAGATTCCGTCAGATGTGTGATATGTAAGCAGGTTTTTTTCAAGAATTTTAATAATTTCAATTTGCTCAGTAATATGATCGGTTGCCCGTGGAAATTTAATTCTTTCAATAGGAATATTTACCGCTTTCAGGTCCGAGAGATATTTTTCAGTAATATCTCGTGCAATATCGGCTGCCTTGAGCCCAGTTTTTTTGGCGGCTTTTTCCATTTTATCTTCGCCAACATCGGCATCATCAACGATGTGACCAACGTCCGTAATATTGATGACTTCTGTCACGCGATTCCTGGTGTATTCAAAAAGCCGTCGCAATACATCCGTATAAATAAATCCGGTCAAATTCCCAAGATGCTGTTCGGAATACACTGTCGGTCCGCAATGGTAAATACCGACTCGACCCTTGCGAATAGGGACGAATTCCTCTTTTTTACCTCCTAATGTATTGGTGAGAAAAATCTTCATGTGTAGAATTCCGTACCTCTAAAACCATCTCTTGTACTTCAAAAAACTGAACGCAGCGATGAGCGTTATACACATAATACCAATAATTTTGAGGAAGTCATATTCACTGCCGATGATAGGGGTGGTTTTTGCGTTCATCTGGAAAAGCGCTGTCACAAGCGACAACGGAAGCACGATAAACGAAATAACGGTCAAATTCTTCATAATTTCATTTTGTTTTGTGGTCAAAAGAGAGTCGTTTGTTTCGCGTAGTTCGTTTAAATATTCTTTGACGTTACGAAGTTCGCCTTGTACTTTCAAATATTCACCGAGGATGCTCTTTAGATAGTGTTTAAATTCTACGCCAAAAAAGTTTTCGCCAACAACGACAAAAGATTTTAATACATCTTCGTGCATCGATAGGGCGGATTTGAAATTGATTAATTGACGATTAATTTCAGATAATTTGAAGACCATTTCACGTTCACGTCCGTCGAAAATCTTTTCTTCGAAATCGTGTAATTTTCCACGTAAATTTTCGAGGCGATTGAAGAGATCGTGGTAAAGATGCTTGATCAAGTAGAAAAACACAAAACCTGCGTGTTCGGACATCTGCGATTTGTCGAGTACTGAATCAACTTCAAAAATCTTTGAAAATTCAAAAAATGAGTCGAGGTTTGAATAACGATTTGTAATAATGTAATTTCGGCCGATCACAAAATCGACTTCGTGCATGCGAGTGCGATGGTCGGAACTTATATGAGAATCGACAATGGGGAAGTGAAGTATCAAATAGATGTGATCACCGTGCAAATCAACGTGTGGACGCATCGTTGGTGTGAGTAAATCATTCGCCACGAGAGGGTCGAATGCATATTTTTCAGAAATTTTGCGAATTTCTTCGGCGCTCGGATTTTCCAAGTCGGTCCACACAATATTCCCATGTTTATAGGTAGAGATCATCCACAAAAGTATACCACATGCTTTTTATTTTTTTGATATACTTATTCTCGTATGAAAACATTTACCAAAAACCTGTCTTTTGCCGGAGTGAGTCTTATTCTGATTGGGCTGATTTTCTTTTGCGGATATTTTGTAGGGAATAGCAATAATAATTTTGCATTCTCGGCGAATTTGGACAAAGTTGAAAATGCAGATCTCAGTGATTTTTGGAAAGTGTGGCAGCTATTGGATGAAAAATTCATTGCAGCGTCGAGCACAACCGCAGTTTCAAATCAGGAAAAAGTCTGGGGTGCCATTTCAGGTCTCGTGGATTCACTTGGTGATCCTCACACTACATTTTTCCCACCAAAAGAGAAAAAAGATTTCGAAGAAAGTCTCGAGGGTAATTTTGAAGGAATTGGTATGGAAGTCGGAATCGAAGACGACTTCTTTGTTGTGGTCGCTCCTCTCAAAGATTCTCCGGCAGAACGTGCTGGCATGATGACTGGGGATCATGTTCTTAAAATTGACGGAGTTTCTACCGAAGGTATGACCATTGAACAAGGTGTGAGCAAGATTCGCGGCCCGCTTGGTACCGTGGTAACTCTCACTATTTTCCGTGAAGGTGAAAAAGAAGAACGTGAAGTTAAGATCACTCGCGAAAAGATTGTCATTCCGAATATTAAAACGGAATTGCGTTCAGACGGGGTTTTTGTTATCTCGCTCTATAGTTTTGGTTCTCAATCAAGCAGTGAATTTCGCAAAGCTCTGCGTGAATTTGTACTTTCTAAAAAAAGCCGTCTGATTCTCGATTTGCGTGGTAACCCTGGTGGATATTTGGACGCTGCTGTTGATATGGCAAGTTGGTTTGTGCCAACAGGCAAAGTGATTGTTTCCGAAGATTTCGGCGACAGTAAAAAAGACTTCCGCAGCGATGGGCAAAATATTTTCAACAATAATTTGAAAATGGTTGTGCTTGTGAACAAAGGGTCGGCTTCGGCCTCTGAAATTTTGGCAGGTGCACTACAGGAACACGGTATTGCAAAATTAGTAGGAACAAAAACATTCGGCAAAGGATCTGTGCAAGAATTAGTCGAAATTAGCCCAGAAACCTCTCTCAAGGTGACGATTGCACGATGGTTAACTCCAACTGGAAAATCTATTTCAGATGGTGGACTTACTCCTGATTATTTGATAGAAAAGGTACCTGAAACAGCGCCGAAAGACACGAAATTAATGGATTATCAATTCGATGAAGCCCTCAAGATTTTGAAGGGAATGTAACAGTAGATTAACCCTCACACATATGAAAGTATTATTGCTCAAAAACGTAGCGCGCGTTGGACAACGAGGTGATGTAAAAGATTTGTCAGAAGGATATGTTCGAAATATGCTCATCCCGAAAGGCATGGCAAAAATTTTGACACCTGGCGAACTCAAAAATGTGGAAGCTCAAAAAGGTAAAATTGCGCAGGCGACCGAACAAAAAAATAACGCGATTCATCAGATGCTCGAAAGCATCAAAGGTGCGACTGTTACTATTTCTGAAAAGGCGAATGACAAAGGTCACTTGTTCGCGGCAATTCCCCTTATCGATATTGTGTCTGTAATTGCCTCACAATTAAAAGTCTCTATTGATAAGGACTGGGTGAATTACGATTCTCACATCAAGTCAACTGGTGCGCATCCTGTTGAAATTACTTTCAATAAAAAGAGCGTGAAGGTGAATTTGGAGGTGGTGGGGAAGTAAGATGTGTATGCATATCTGTCTGATGAAGAATATATTATATTGACAAATCTTTAAAAAAGTTTAGTCTTTTTATAAAGATTTGGTACAGAATGCCAAATCAAGGAGGAATCCATGAAGCAGACAGAAGAGAAGATTGAGTTAGAGAACTGGGTGGAAGTTTTAATTGTGGTGATTATACTGGTGGCATTCATTTTGGTGTGGTTGCCCCACACCGGTCGAATAATCCGGGAAGTGAGAGCCGGACTCGAGACCTGATCACTGGTGTATTACCCTCTACATTGGCCAGCTTCCACTGGCCAATGCTTTTTTATATAAAGAAAAACCGGTCCACATAGACCGGTTTTTCTTTATGTTTAGTTTACTGAGACCTTAATTGTTTTCTTTGTTCGTCCATCGAAATTTGTCTTTCGAGTAGGAGTGAATTTTACAACACCGTCTTTGAGGGCAAATAATGTGTGGTCTTTACCCATACCTACGTTTGCGCCAGGCAAAATTCGTGTACCGCGTTGTCGAACGATAATAGAACCGATTTGAGCTGTTTCTCCATCGTGCAATTTAGTACCAAGATACTTTGGCTTTGAGTCGGTCAGGTTTTTAGCTGTTCCTCCAGATTTAACGGTTGACATTTGTTTTCAATATTAATAAATTAGATACACATGAGTTTCGCACAAATCAAGGAAAAAATCAAGCCCCTTATCAAGTTTGATCCTTCCTTTGTCAAAACCATCTATTTAGCCCTGATTTTCGCTCTTTCGATAAGCCTTGGATTTGGGGTATTTTACGCCCACAAAACAACTATTTCGGCGGTTGCGCCAAGTATCGAAAAGCGGGTCTTCAGCCCAAAATTCGACATTCTAGACCCTGAAAAAGGGGATATGGCAGGCAAAATAGGGGCTAGTGTCACTGGTTCCGTCTATTATTACTCCAATTGCTCTGGTTTGAGCCGTATAAAGCCAGAAAATCGCATGTATTTTGACTCTGTCGAAGATGCCGAAATGTCCGGACTTTCGCTTGCAAAAAATTGCAAAAAGCCCTAAATAGGCCGGAATAACTATCATATTAGCCCACATTTTACTATTGACATCAAGGGGGTATCTGTGCTATCATATACTCATGCTCAAATGGTTTAGAACCTTTGAGTTTTTGTTTTTAAGGCCTTGTAAACAAGTCACCTTAAAACTGCGTACGAGTAATACGGTTGCACACGCAGATTGTCATTAACATCAAACTTATTTTTGAACTTACATTAGGACTCACAATGCTTGCCTCAGTCATCTCTGGTAACCCAGTTACGACAAATGCACCTGCGACAACACAAAATGTTCCTGTAGAAGTTTCAGTTAAGCCTGATCCTAACACAAACAAAAAATCTCTTACGACAGAAGAACGAGTGCGAGAATATTTTCAAGATATTCCTGTTCTCATCGATGTCGCGTTCTGTGAATCTCGATTCGTACAGTTTAACCCAGATGGTTCAGCTTTACGTGGTCGAGCAAACCCTGACGATGTTGGGGTGATGCAGATCAATGAACATTACCACCTTGCGACTGCACAGAAACTCGGTTTAGACTTGAATACGTTGGAAGGTAACATGGCCTATGGTCGTTACTTGTACAAAACATTCGGTACAGACCCTTGGGTTCACTCAGCGAAGTGTTGGAACAAGGTGCGAGAAGTTGCAGTTAGTATCTAAATAGTTCGCCGCGCGAGAAATCGCAAGGCAAGGGAAAAGCCGACATCCGCGAGGGTGGCGGCTTTTTTCTATTGATTTATTTATTATGAAGTGTAATCTGATATATAGATTCATCCTTAGACACTTTGCATGGTGTAAAGTGTCTAAGGATGAAAATGGGAGAGCGGTCATGAAAATGAAAAGACGCGAGGGATTGTCTTGGATTTTCCGCGCAACATTCGCACCTTTCTTTTTTGGAGGTCCTCGAGGTCAAAATCGGCTTGTGCCGTCCATCGTCACTCTTGAAATGATGAGGTGGGATGGGCAAGGAGTGTGGTTTCCTCACATGCATAATGTTAGTTTGCCACAAAATGAAAATCCGTACATGCATTTGGGACACATCGAGTGCATGCAACCGAATCCTCTCAAGGATCCGCCAGGTCACGGCAAGATCGGGTTTTCGATACCGTGGTCTGGTGCAAAAGATGGTCACTTGTTTAATTGGTGTGACCGAGCACTTGTGCGAATGTCTGACTTGTCGTCGCTTGGATTCGTTTCTGTTTCCGGAACTGAACGTCCTGATGTATTTCGTTATTATTATCCATATGATTCAAGATTGGATTTTGTTTCGAATGCGGTGAAGACAGTGAGAGAGCTGTGCGGCGCATTAGGAGTCGATCTTGAATACCGTTCCCAGGATCCAGCTATGGCAAATGCACGATGGATTGACCTTTGTGAAATTAACAGACATTATATGTTGCCTGGTGAGACTACATTGTTGAGTGAACGAGAATACGTCAAGCGACGTATCGCTTGAAGCTCAAGTTTGGCCGCTAACTACACGAAAGTGTAGGGCGCGGCTTTTTCTTTTTGCGTGAAACTTGCCTGTGGATAACTTTTATTGTGTAAATGGGTGAGGGGAGGACCAAATGGACTTTGGACCTCCCTAACGGCGATACTTTTTTATTTTTCATGTCGGTCAAATATTTTGTGTGCAGATAAATGTATGTGACTAAACTGAGTGAGAATATTTTATTGGTGGAGAATTACTCACACTAAACTCATCTCTCTTTTTTACCGGTACCCACGTAAATGTTAGCTGGGGTTGATTGTATATATGTCGCACAATATATCTTTGCGACACTATCTATATAGTATAAAGCCTCTATATTAGCCAAAATAAAACCGGTCTGTATAAGGCCGATTCGATTGTTTTGATATTTCCTCCTGTCATATGCACCTACTTTGACCACTATGTTATTTTTTTGCTCAAACCACTTCTCTGCAGTTTATGATCCAACTTGTACAACTATTTGCCATAAATATTTAATTATTGAAGTTAAGAAATCTGCAACGCTTACGATAATATTTCCGATGAATCTAAATAATGGATAAAACAAATCAGTCCAAATTTTTCCTGTATTAAGGCCAACAAGACCTAAAATTACTAAAACCAAGATTAAAACGAAAATGATGTGTATGAACCCTTTGTTTGTATCTTTAATCATATAGGAGGATTATATCATCTAAAAAGCTTGCGCAAGACAAATAATCCATACACAAACGGATTGATAATCAAGTCGTAGAAGTCTGAATGACGTACTAGATGACCTCCAAATCGCATTTTGAACTGGGTTAAGTTCGTCATTGATGGGTCTGGAAATTCTTTTGTTGAAAGTCCGCCAAAATTAAATTGCTCGAGCCCGAGAGATTTTGCATGTCTAATACTGTGCCATAGTGCGAGATGTCCGGACGGAATATTTTTTTGATCTTTAATCGAGCCGCTGAATACATACATAACTGTGCGACCATAATAAACGAATAGCATGATGTTTGTAATGATTCCATCCACGGTGGTGGTTACTAAATAGCCACTTTTGCTTGTTTCGAGGCTTGTAAAGATACTGCGGTAATAGTCTTCGGAATGCAAATAGAATGAATTGCGAGACGCGGTTTCTTTCATTAATGCACAGAAAGTATCAAAATGATCCATGAAATGGTCCGTGATTATGGCAACTTGGCAATTCTTTTTTTCAGCAGAACGAAAGCAATATCGATGTTTAGAATGAATACTGTTATAGAGCTCAGATTCGTTTGGTCGTATGTCCATGAACCATTCTTCGCGGTTTTGAAAATGAGCACCTTTGTAGGTTTTGCGAGGGGATTTGAAAAAAGTTTTTTTACAGAGAAGGGTGGTTGCGTCTGATAAAGTTGGGGTAAAGTCTAGTCGAAAAAAAGCTGCCCCAATTCCCTGCGTGATTTTTGTAAATTCGGATTTGATGAAAGGTAGAACTTCGGTGAAATATTTTGGATCGATTATCGGACCATACGACGCGTATGCATATTTTTTTCCAAAAAATAATGGAGCTTCAACAAATTGTACATAGCCAATTTGTTTCACAGGGCTACCAGTAATTTCAATTGTATAGCGATGAATAGTTCGACCTAAATTCCTATGCCATGTAGCGTACATGAGCGATTGTGTAAAAGGTGCATTATGCTTAATTAGAAAATCATCACAAGGTTCCGAATCGGATAATTTTCGAATGATGAATGTTGACTTCGACATTTTATAAGGCAGGAAGATATGTTAACGGGTCTAGATATGCTTCGTGAGATGCCATTGGGATGTTTACGTTATAAGCACCACAACCTTTTGATGAAGGTGCGACTTCCCTATAATTTTTAATTTCAACGGCTTGAGAAATATAAGTACCAAAGTGAAGATGTGGACCGGTACTGATACCTGTACTACCACTATATGCGACCACCTGACCCTTTTTGACTTGCTGACCAACACTGACGATTGTAGATGAAAGGTGACCATAGAGGGTTGAAAGACCTGTCGGATGACTGATCATGAGCCAACCTCCCCACGAACGACAGCCTGGATATAAGTCTGTATTACCAAATCCTTTTACTACCCCATCTGCCGGTGCTTTAATTGCGGTCCCAAGTGGTACCGCGAGATCAACTCCGTTGTGAAATCCTGTTGAATAAAATTGTGGATTACTGCGTGCAAAGCCAGTGTTGCCGAAATATTGGGTCAAGCGAAAACCTGCGACCGGCCAATCCAAAATGCCATGACGAGGTGTAAGATATGCATTTGGATCAATTGTGTAATGTAGCTTTGATTCAATTTCGTAAATCTCGGCTTCGGCGGCTTTTTTTTCAGCTAATTTTTGCGCGAGAAGTTTTTGGTAATTTGATTCTTCGTTTTTAGTTTGAGCGAGGAGCGTTGCTTTTTCATTTTGCGTGTATTGAACCGCAACTGTTTGACCGGACAATTGTTTTTCTTGCTCTACTAAATTATTCTTCTCGTTTCGTTGGTTGAGTTCGGCAGCCTTTAATTCATTTGTTAGCCTGTTAAGTGTTTCAACTTCGGTGTGTAACTGCTTTTGCAATTTTTCCGTCAATTCAAAATCACTCCAAAATTCAGACAATGTGGTATACCCGAGAAATCTGTCGATAGTAGATACGGATTCAATTTCGTTGACGCGACGTACTGATTCGGACAACCCGTCACGATTTTTTTTAAGAAGATATTCTTTTTCGATTATATCGAGTCCGAGTTTTTTGATGGTGAGATCGGTTTTCTCCATCTCGGTTTGTGTTTTTTTGATATCAGTCTGCAATTTTAATTTTGTTGCCTCGAGTGTCTTGATCGTTCCTTGGAGATTTGATGCACGTCCACTCGCTGAATTGAGTGCGTTTCGGTGTGCGGAAATTTCCTTGTCTAACTTTTCGATTTGCTCTCGTTTCGAGTTAATTTCTGATGTAAGTTCCGCCTCTTCTTCTTCGTTGAGAGCGAATGCGTTCTGTGGATAGAATGCTGAGACACAAAAAATCACCGCGAAAGCCAGACTTAGAATAGTAATAATAATCTTAAGATTGTGTTTCATTCAATTTTTTATAAGTAAACTCGATGCGTTCCATCGTCTCTTTCTTTCCTAAAATAGCCATGAGTGAAAATGGGTCAGGTGAACGATCCTTGCCAGAAAGTGAGTATCGAATTGGCCACAAAACGTCCCCTTTGCCGTGTTCTTCGGCGTATGCCCACAAAGCCTTTTTAGCAGTTTCTTCAGAAAATTGATCCGGTAAGGTTGAGATTTTTTCCAGCGCATTTTTGAGGTGCTTCAGTGTTGTCGTCGCATCACTTTTTTTCCAGATGATGTTGTGAATTGGAAAATCGGAAGGTTTTTGGAAATAATATTCAATCTCTCCTGCGGCAACCATTGTTGCGATATCGTCGAATACGCTCATGCGTTCGATTAATACGTGTTTGAGACGTAGAATAGTTTCGTCGCTCGGATTATATTGTGTGAGCCGCTTCTTGACCTCTTCTACAAAAATCTTGTCGCTGACCTTTCGAATATATTCGCGGTTGAACCACTGTAATTTTTCTTCGTTGAAGACTCCCCCACCTTTTGAGATTTTTGTGATGTCGAAATCTTTGATGAGTTCATCCATGCTGAAAATTTCTTGCTCTGTGCCAGGATTCCATCCGATCAGTGCGAGGAAGTTTACGAAGGCTTCTGGTAAGTATCCCTTTTCACGAAAATCTCGAACAGACACCGCACCTTTACGACCTGACAATTTTGACTTGTCGGCAGCGAGAATGAGTGGTAAGTGCGCGTACAGAGGCCGTGGCGCATCAATTGCTTCCTGAATGAGGATTTGTCTTGGAGTATTAGCAATACCATCATCTCCTCGAATGATATGTGTGATTCCCATTTCAAAATCATCCACCACTACCGTGAGGTGGTACAGCGGATCGTCGATGTTACGTGCAATAACAAAGTCTCCAAGATCAGTAGTATCGATAGTAATATCACCTCTAATCAAGTCCGTGAAAGTCACTTTTTTGTTTGGATTTTTAAAACGGACAACCTCTTTATTTTCACCTTCCGGTTCGTGGGAAATGTAGGCTCGTCCATCCGCAACCATTTTGTGGAGATATTTTTTGTAGATTTCAGTTCTTTCAGATTGCTTGAAAGGGCCTTCGTCATATGAAATTCCAAGCCACTTTAAACCCTCGATAATATCTTGTACGTATTCGTCTTTTGAACGCGCCTTGTCGGTATCTTCGAGCCGAAAAATAATTTTACCTCCATGCTGTTTAGCAAAAAGGTAATTAAAAAGCATGGTTCGAGCCCGTCCAACATGAAGATATCCGGTCGGTGATGGCGGAAATCTGACTACAACTTTTTTACTTTTGAAAATATCGAGCATGTTCATGTTATTTTTCGTGTTTAAGGGCGGTTTTGATAATTTCTTCTGCGATTGTTCTCGCGGCATCTGGGCGAGCAAATTCCCCTGCACTTTTCTTCATATTTTCATATAAGGTTGTATCCCCCATAATTTTTTCAATTTCAGTTATGAGGATCGCTCGGTTTAAGTTGGCTTCTTCGATGACGACTCCGGCACCGGCCCGTGCGTATGTGTAGGCATTTTTGTATTGATGATTACCGTTTGAATTGGTAATCGGAATTACAATGCTTGGGATTTTCCACAAAGAGACTTCAAACAAGGCTGATCCAGCGCGTGTAATGATGAGATCAGCCGCACCAGCTGACATGCGCATAGCCAAATCATCTAGGTAATTAAATGGTCGATAGCGGTTTTTAAACTGCGAATTATCAAGTACTAAATCTGATATGATTTTAATTTCTGAAAAATTGTCGTTTCCTGTTTGATGTATGACTTGGTATTTTTTCACTAACTCAGGTAATACTTCTATAATTGCATCATTGATTACTTTTGCACCGAGCGATCCGCCGAGAACAAGAATAGTTGGGACGCCAATTTCTAGTCCAAGGTATTCTCGGGCACCTTGTTCGGAAGTGAGTGCGACTTCTTTGCGTACTGGGTTACCCGTCCACGCCACTTTGTCTGCGGGGAAATATTTTTTTGCTTCTGGGTATGAAATAGCGACTCGATCTGCGAATTTTCCAGCCCACATGTTTACTCTACCTGGGTAACTATCAGATTCGTGAATGACAATAGGAATACCCAAGATACGACCCGCAAGTACGATAGGAAAACTTCCGTATCCTCCTTTACTAAAAATAACATCAGGGTAAAGCCAGAAAACTTTCCAAATCGCAACAAGTGTTCCCCAACCCGTTTTAAACATATCAAAGAAGTTCAAAATAGAACGATACGTTCGCTGTTTGCCGGCTGAAACTTTTTCAAAATAGATTTGATGATTGAAAAGCATCTGCTCGTTATATGGATGCGGACCAAAAAAAGTAAGATTTGGATCGAGCAATTTTCTCTCTTTACAAATTTCACGAATAGATTCAGCAACCGCAATAATCGGATAAAAATGTCCGCCTGAACCCCCACCTGTAAGTAGTATTTTCATTGGTTAGTTTTTGTAGCGCGAAATGTTAAGCATGATTCCTACTGCACATAACGAGAAGAATAATGCTGATCCACCGTGGCTGACGAAGATGAGCGGAAGACCCGATAATGGGAATATTCCAAGCATAGCCGCCATATTCAAAAATGATTGCGCAGTAATAAGTATACCAAGACCGAGTAGTAGTAGTCCACCGAATGTGTCCTTGATAGAAAAGCTGATTTTGATGCTTCGTACGGCAAAAACAACAAATAATAGCAGAAGCAGCGTGGTGCCAATAAAGCCGAATTCTTCGGCAAAAACCGCAAAAACCGAGTCGCCAATTGGTTCAGGAAGATAGTTGAACTTTTGAACACTTTGACCAAAACCCCTACCCGTAATACCGCCCGAACCAATCGCGATAAGAGATTGTTGGACTTGATATCCAGAACCAAGCGAATCGGCACTAGGATTAATAAAAGTTTGAACTCGTGCCATAAGGTACGGACGAGTTAAGATCAAGCCGAGCATTAAAAACGCTGTTGCGGCGAATATGATTAAAATATGTTTGAGGTTTGCACCAGATACAAAATAAAGGGTGAATCCCGCAGCGAGCATGAGCACGGTGGTGTCAGTATCAGGTTGTGCAAGTAAAATTCCTCCACAAATAGCAGATAAAATAACGAAGGGTAAGAATCCGTGAGTCATGGTTTTTACACCCTCTTTCACACTAGCTATCCACGCAGATAAATAGATAATGTAAGCGATTTTTAAAAATTCAGCAGGTTGGAAAGTTAAATAATTTCCAATTGCGATCCATCGTCGCGCGCCGCCGTGTTCAAATCCAAGTCCTGGGATGAAAACTGCGAGTGTTGCTGCGATTGCAAGGAGAAGAACCCAAAAGGATTGTTTACCCCAAAATTTATACGAAATGCGCGATATAATGATTGAAAATGACCCCCCAAGAATCAGTCCGAGTCCAATTTGCCCTATAACAACCGAACCAAATTTCGCTCCATCACGAGCCAAAAGTCCGAGTGAAGCAGAGAAAAAAATAATGAGTCCTGAGACCAGAAGTAGTACAACGGTGACAAGTAATGTGAGGTCGGCAGGTTTTTCCTTGACCATAATTTATGAAATTAATGTCACGATGATTCCAATAAAAGCAACAATCATGGTGAATATCCAGTAACGCATAGTAACTTTGTATGCTGGCCAACCGAGAGCTTCGAAATGATGATGGAGTGGAGCGACGAGGAAGACTTTTTTACCGTTCCGTAATTTTTTCGATACGAGCTGAATTACTGTTGAGGCGATACTGATGATGAGAGGTAGAGCGATAATCGGCAACACGGCGATACCTATACCTCCTACAATTGAATCGGTCATAAAAGCAACAACCGCAAGCGTAATTGTAAGTGCCATAGAACCCGTTTCTGACATATAAAATCGAGCGGGAGGAATATTGAACCAGAGGAATGCAAGTGTAGCACCGACAATCGCCGCACAAAATGCAGCCAAGTTAATTTGCCCAAGTGAAAACGCGATAATTCCGTATGCAGAATAAATGATTGCAAAGACCCCTCCGGATAATCCATCGAGACCATCGATAACACCGCCGGAATAAATAACCATCATAATGAATGTGAAAAACGGGATTATTAATGCACCGAGCATTAAATCATTGTTAGAAAAAGGAATACTGATCGCACCTATACCTAACTTAAAATAAAACCAGCTTGAAACCGCGACACCGATCACACCAACAACAAATAATCTTTTTTTAAATGATAGACCACCTGCTTTTTGATCGTGCGACCCTTTAATTTCAAGCCAATCATCGACAAGTCCGAATAGTGCACCCAAAATGAGCGTTGCTACCGGAATCCAAGTTTGATTTCTACTTAAAAAATCGAGTTTCTCAAAAATAGTTTCCGGGAGAAATTTCGAAAGTATCAAAATGAGACCGATTGATATAATTACACTACTCCAGATGACTACTCCTCCCATTCGTGGCGTGCCGACTTCTTTGTCTTTGTGAAGCTCGTTAAAAATTGTGGCGACCCGACCATCTGTGGTTATTTTCCCGGATTTTTTCTTCCACATTTTGTGTTTGTAGAGGAAGTTTGTAATTGTTGGGGTAATCAAAATTCCAATAAAAAAAGTCAGTGTTATAGGTAAAAGAATCTTAATAATATCCCACGTCATTCATATAATGTAGCATATTTTACTCAACAAGTGAAAAATATTTACTCACACTGTTTGCAAGATTTTTTACGTCGTCAAATCTGCCCTCCTGGGTCGATCCAAGCACGACAATTACTACGGGTCTATTTAACGCTGGATCAATAATGACTGCCAAATTCCCTCCCGCAATATCAGTGAATCCTGTTTTTGAGGCAAGCACATTTGGTAGCTCACTTACAATTTCGTTGGTATTTGTGGCATGATGCATGAGACCGATGTTGGATGAAGTCTTAAAGCTGATCTCTTTTGTGGCTTCAAATGTCTCTGGAAAATTTTTGAGTGTATATTCCATGAGAAGTGCAACATCTTCTGCTGACCCGAAAGCACCGGCCTGACCAGGATTTTCATCAAGACCTGTCGGATTAAGAAAACGAGAATTTGTCATACCGATATCACGTGCGAATGTATTCATTTTATCTACAAAGCTTGTCTCGCGTGAGATATTTTGAACCGCCTGGGCAATCGCCGCCGCACCGTCATTCGACGAAGCAACCAATGTGTAATCCAACATCTTACTAAAAGAAAAAGATTCACCCACGTACAAATCAGCTTTTTCCCTTGGGTCATGTGCACTCGCAGTAACCGGAACGCGCGTGAGGGGTGTTGCGATATTTTTGGCAACTAACGCTGTCATAATCTTTGTAATTGACGCGAGTGGTAGTGCAAGCGAAGCGTTTTTTTGGAACAAAACATTTCCAGTATTTATATCCTTTACAATATAAGCCTGTGCGACAATGCGAGCATCACCCTCTAGCTCCATGTTTCTGACTGGATTTAGTGCAATAGGTTTCTCAGAATGTTCCTCTGCAACGTTGCTATAGCTTGCAATGAACAATATCAACAAAAAGAATACGGGGAAAATCCATACTAATATCGAAAATAGTTTTTGATCTGTTTGCCTATTTGGATTCATTGGTTACGTTGTCTGTATTTTGATTTTTGAAAGATTCAATTTCAGCCACAACTTTTGCAAAGTCAGGAATGTCCTCGATTTTTTGAATGCCCAGATGTGCGAACAATTCAAAGCTCGGCTTATAAAGATATGAACGTTCGTCGTTTGGATCGCTTATTTTTTCAATCAAACCGCGGACAAGGAGGAGTCGGAGACTGAATTGAGAATTGACACCTCTAATGTAATCAATTTCGCTGCGACGAATAGGGCCTTTGTAAATTACGATTGATAAAGTTTCGAGCGCTGCTTTACTGAGATTTTTTGAAAGCTCCTCTTTTTGTAGATTCTTGATGATGTCGGAATTATCGGGACTTGTGACGAGAACCACGGCGTCATCTTTGGAAATAACACGCAATCCTCTGCCCTGTAAATCATTAGAGAGTATTTGTATTGCTTCACTGATTTGATTTTCATCAACACCCAAAATCTGCGCGAGATTTTTGATTTTCATTGGCTCGGCTTTGTAAAAAAGTACACTCTCGATTTTTGATGCTAATGAATTTGGTTGCATGGTATTAAGAATAATTTGGTGTTTCGACAGATTTGGTTTGGATTTCAATATCTCCAAAATGATTATGTTGACTTGTCTCTATAATACCCTGTTTTACAAGTTCAAGCATCGCCAAGAAACTAACAACAATGTTTATTTTATCTTCTTTTCCAAAATTTGAAAACTCTCGGAAGCTCATATTGATACTTTGACGGACTCGTTCGGTTAATTTCACAATTGTTTCCTCGAGACTGACTATTTTTTTCACCACAGTCGCAGGTAGCGTCTCTTTTTTAGGAAGACTTTTTAGAACTGCCGCGATTGTATTTTGAATCATCTTCAAATCCAAGTTTTGTGGAGGCGCAAATACTGCTTCCTGAGAAACAACTCCTTCACTAAAAAAAGATGGGTGGTTTCCAAACATTTCAGAGATGCGGTGTTCCGAATCTTTTATAACTTTGAAAATCTTGAGTCGAGTTTCAAGGTCTTCGATACTGTGCTGTTCCTCCAATGTTAATTCAAGGTTAGGTAAAAGCGATTTAGACTTGATCAATAGCAACGTTGATGCAATCAAAATGAAGTGCGAATTGTCTTTGATTGAATAATGATCGGAAGACTTGATAAATTCGATGTAATCGTCAGTAATTTTGGCGAGTGAAACATCGTTAATAAGTAATTTTCTCTTCTCTATAAGCGAAAGGAGCAGGTCGAGCGGACCCTCAAAACCCTCCGTTTTAATTGAAAAGGTGCCTGCATTCATCTTCTTAGTAAAGTTTATTTCCGACTTTTTGACGAATCTCTACCATTTTAGATTCAATTATATTTCGCATTTTCTGGCCACCTTCCTGTAAAATCTTTGATACTCCTGAGATATCTTTTTCAAGTGCTTCTCGTCTAGTACGCATCGGAGATATAAATTCAACAAGATCTTTTATAAGACCTTCCTTCAAATCTTTATACCCAACTCCTCCATTGATAAATTTATTGCGTAACTCTTCTTTGTTTTTTTCATCCAAAATTAATGAATGAATTTGGAATAGAATACTCTCGTCAGGATTTTTGGAATCATTAATTCCAGCTGAATCCGTTGGAATCTTCATGACTGCTGAACGAATTTCTCCATCAGAAGCAAAAAGCGGGATGGTATTTTTGTAACTCTTACTCATCTTTTGACCATCAGTCCCTGGAACAGTAGCGACGGATTCTAAAATCTTTGCTTCCGGCAATTTGAACGTATCACCAAATATTCGATTAAACTTTTCGGCAATATCACGAGCAATTTCAACGTGTTGTTTTTGATCTTTTCCAACCGGCACGACTTCTGCTCCGGGTAGTAAAATATCAGCAGCCATGAGAACCGGATAATTGAATAGACCAACATTCACTTCTTTGTTTTTTGCTTCAGCATCTTTGAACGCATGAGCGCGCATTAAGTACGGCATAGTTGTGATGCAACTAAAAATCCAAGCGAGCTCGGTTACTTCTGGAATATCTGATTGCTTAAATAAAACCATTTTTTTCGGATCAAGACCAATCGCTAAATAATCGAGAGCTAAATCGATTATTGATTGACGCATCTCCGCACCATTACTAACGCTTGTTAGTGCATGAAAATCAGCAATAAAAATATGAGCGTTGTAATCATTTTGCAGATCAACAAATTGTTTCATCGCCCCAAAATAATTACCCAGATGAGGGCGTCCTGTCGGTTTAACTCCTGATACAAGTGTCTTTTTCATACCCTATAGAATATCAAATTATTGCCTTATTTGGTAGCGAGAGGAAGCTCTACATAGAATGTGGTGCCCTTGCCTGGACCAGCAGATTCAGCCCAAATACGACCATCCATACCCTTTATCATCACCGCTGCTACATAGAGACCTAATCCAGATCCAGAAATATTGACTTTTGAAGCCTCCTTGTCGCGACTGAATTTTTTGAAGAGGTTTTCTTTCATTGAAGTCCCGAGCCCAATACCAGAGTCTCGAATAGCAATAGTTATTTTCTTTGAGTCAACTTTATATCCAAGCGCAACGTATCCTTTTGGTGTGTATTTAATTGCATTATCAAGCAAATTAGAAATGATCTGCTTGGTTTTATTGAGATCTGCTCTGACCATTATTTTATCGGCCTCATTAAATTCGCGCATGAAATCGAGGTGTGCAGTTTTCGCCACCAACTGAAATTCTTTCATGAGCTGATCGAGCATCGTGCTCACATCAAAATCCTGAATAGTGTATTCCATTTCACCTTTATCGATTCGGCTCACATTTAAAAAGTCATTGATGAGGAAGCCTAAAAATGTGCTCGACTTGAAAATTCGATTGATTGGTTCACGTAAATGTTCAGGAACTTCGCCATAATCACCATCCAAAATCATTGATATATAGCCGTAAATATTCGTGAGAGGTCCGCGTAATTGATGCGATGCAAGTGATACGAATTCATTTTTCTGAACGTCAACTTTTTTGAGAAGAATGTTATTTCGATGGAGTTTCCCAATTAATTTCTCGACGTCTGCTTCTATTTCTACTTCGCGGAACATGCTGCGAATGAGCAAAATTCCCACTATGAGCGAAATTCCAAAAATAACAAGTCCAATACCATGGTCAGCAATCATGAGTAAATTTCTTGGGAAGAAAATATTGCTGAGAATAGTAATCCATACTGTCATCGCGAGTAACTGTACGGAGATACTTTTAAATCGTAAGTCTAATTTCTTGCTTCGCGAATGTATAAAGTTGATAGAAATAATATAAACACTCGCGACAATCACGATTAAAATTATGACGGAGATGGCGATTGATAAGTTCATATTAGGAATCAGATTTACTTGTAATTAGGATGGCTATTATTGGGATGATGAGGATGAGACCGAAATCGAGACTTTCGACAAAGCGTGAGAAAATTCCGCTAAACGTGTATATATTTTGAAGTGCTGGTGCTGCGTGAGTCGAGATTGAAATCATCAGGGCTAGATAGGACAGGGTCAGGACGCTATAGTCAAAGATTTTTCTGAAGTGACTGTACACTCGGCGCATGTGAATGCAACGCCACGTAATTCCCGAGATAACGACGTATATAACTAAAAACCAGATTGCTTGGGGCAATCCGGCTCCTAGTTTGAGATAAGGAAAATTTTTGAAGACGAGCAGTGTTGGGTATGCAGACAAGATTAATGAAATAATTAATCTTTTTTCTGTGTGCCACGTGATGAGAAATAGTCCAATAAAAAGTGCAACCAGCACAATAATATCGACTGTTAAAAACCCAAGGTGCGTCATTTCTCAATTATACTCCAGGCGGTTCATTTCTGCATCCACAGCCTGTTTACATCCCCTCTTTTTGCAATATCTCTATCGCTTCTTTTGCTTTCTTTGATAACTTTTTTGGATATTCGACGGAAATCTTGATGAGCAAGTCTCCTACTTCACGAGTCGATACTGGTACGCCACGTCCACGTACGCGCAATACTTCGCCATGTTTGCTTCCCTCTGGAATTTTCACAGTGATAACACCATCAACAGATTCAATATCTTTTTTCGCTCCCAAAATTGATTCTGAAAGCGTGATTTTTTCTTCTGTGACTAAATGATACCCCTCTTTGCGAAGTCTTTTATGCGGCTTCACGTGAATGCGCACGTACAAGTCGCCCGGCTGACCATCAGGAATTTGCTCACCGCGGCCGGTGTAGCGAATCATTTCTCCACTATCGATGCCAGGTGGAACATTTACTTTGATATGTTCTGTGCCACCGGTTTTACGCGCGAAATTTATTTCGCGAGAGACACCTAAAATCGAATCCTTGAAATCGATTTCAATATCGATAGAAATATCCGCACCTTTTCGCTGGCGACGACGCCCTCCTCCAAACATACCGCCCAAAATGTCGTTCAGGTCGAATTCAAAACCGCCTCCCGCGCCATTCGTGAATTGCGAGAAATCAAAACCCTCGAATCCACCTTGACCGAAGCCTCCGAAACCACCCGCACCATGACCACCTCCGGCACCGTTAAAGGTCTGTCCGAATTGATCATATTGGCCACGTTTCGTGTCGTCAGATAGCACAGAATATGCCTCGTTTATCTCTTTAAACTTGGCCTCGTTTCCGCCGGGTTTATCCGGGTGATGTTCATGCGCTAATTTGCGATACGCTTTTTTAATGTCGTCTTTGCTCGCAGATTTTGTCACGCCCAATATGTTGTAGAAGTCTTTTGTCATTATTATTTCTTATCTTCAGCTTCCGCGTCGCGAACGTTTCCTGAATCGGCAGTTGTGCCAGCATCTTTTGCGTCAGCTTTTGGAGCTTCAGCATTTTGCTTGCTCATGAATTCACCGATTTTCTGCATTTCTGTAGAAAGTTCAGTCGAAACTTTTTTGATGTCGTCGAGTGAATCTTTTGCCGCGACTTCGCGAACTTCTTTGATTTTCGCTTCAACAGAAGTTTTTATATCAGCTGGCACTTTGTCGCCTGCGTCTTTGAGCGCTTTTTCCGCAGTGTACGCCATTTGTTCCGCCATGTTTTTCGCGTCGATGACTTCTTTCTTTTTCTTGTCGTCGGCTTCGTGCATTTCGGCGTCTTTTTTCATCTTTTCAATTTCTTCTTTTGAGAGAGACGAGCTCGCTTCAATACGAATGGTTTGTTCTTTTTTAGAAGCTTTGTCAGTCGCCTTTACGTTCAAAATTCCGTTTGCGTCGATATCAAACGTTACTTCGACTTGAGGCACGCCGCGTGGAGCTGGTGGAATTCCATCGAGCACGAATCGTCCGAGCGATTTGTTGTCGGCCGCCATTGCGCGTTCACCCTGGACAATGTTGATTTCGACTTGCGTCTGATTGTCGGCTGCGGTAGAGAAAACTTGTGAAGCCGTTGTTGGAATCGTTTTGTTTTTCTCAATCAATTTTGTCGCGACACCTCCCATTGTTTCAATTCCAAGAGAAAGTGGAATCACGTCGAGCAAGAGCACGTCTTTCACGTCACCTTGCAAAATTCCGGCTTGAATTGCAGCACCGATTGCCACCACTTCGTCAGGGTTTACGCCCTTGTTTGGTTCCTTACCGAAAAGTTTTTTCACTTCTTCGATAATTTTTGGCATACGAGTTTGTCCACCAACCAAAATCACTTCGTTAATTTCGTTGATTTTGAAAGGAGAAGCCGCCATCGCACGCTTTGTAATTTCGATAGATCGTTCAATGAATTCTGCAGAAAGTTCCTCCAATTTTGCTCGAGTTATTTTTTTGACGAGGTGTTCCGGACCATTTTGACCAGTCGCGATGAATGGAATGTTAACTTCTGTTTCCATTGAAGTCGACAATTCCATTTTTGCTTTTTCAGCCGCTTCGTCGATTCGTTGCAACGCGAGCGCGTCTTTTGACACATCGATTCCAGTATCCTTTTTGAATTCATCGATGATGAATCGCATGATTTTCTGATCGATGTCGCGTCCACCCATATGTGAGTCTCCGTCTGTCGATTTCACTTCGATCACGTTGTCAGCAACTTCAAGCACCGAAATATCGAATGTTCCACCTCCGAAGTCGTACACTACGATTTTCTCGTCTTTATTTTTGTTGAAGCCGTACGCAAGAGCCGCCGCAGTCGGTTCATTGATGATTCGTTTTACATCAAGCCCCGCGATTTTACCCGCGTCTTTTGTAGCTTGGCGTTGTGAGTCGTTGAAGTATGCAGGAACGGTAATAACTGCTTCGGTAATTTTTTCACCGAGCTTTGCTTCTGCGTCATTCTTCAACTTTGTCAAAATCATCGCCGAAATTTCTTCTGGACGATATTCTTTGTCACCCATTTTCACGAGCACACCGTTTGTGTCAGACTTTTTGATTTCGTATGGAACGGTTTTCTTGTCTTTGTCCAAAGCTGGTTCGTCGAACGCGTGTCCAATGAATCGTTTGATACCGTAGACAGTGTTTTTTGGATTTGTCACCGCTTGTCGTTTTGCGATTTGCCCAACGAGTCGTTCATTATTTCGAGTAATACCTACGATTGAAGGTGTCGTGCGATTTCCTTCGACGTTTTCAATGATGCGAGGTTCGCCACCTTCTACGAATGCAACCGCGGAGTTAGTAGTACCGAGGTCAATACCAATTATTTTTGCCATATTTTTATTTAGGTTAAAATTTGTAAAAGCTTTGTTAATAAAAAGCTACGAAATTTTAAGCGAGAGATGGCGCGCGAGTTGGTTGGCTTGTGATGAAAGAAAGTTCTTCGACAATTGGAGCAACATAGTTTGAATAGAAAGCAACAACCGGTGCAAAAATTGCACGAGTAATTGAAACCGGAAGGTAGACGACAGATGCAGACGCCTTAGCCTCGGAAATGATTTGAACGTTAACAGCGCGAGCAACAATTCGGCCGTTAGTTTCAACGAGCTCGAAGAAGACAATAGCCTTTGAGCCGTTTGGCAGAACGACTTCTTTTTGGAAGTATTTTTGCTGTGCGGATAGGGCGAACATGGGTGTATTATATGGTAAATGTGGAGAAAATCAAGATGCTTTTATCACTACCAATTAGTATTAAATTTGATTGGATATGTTTTTAATACATCCGACTCGTTAATGTTATTACAACTATCTTTCTTAACAAGAAACGCTTTTGCGGGCTTGTCGTTACTTGCTGATAAATTTTTAATAATACCTACCCAATCATTTTTATCTGATTCTGTCATAACGATTGAATATTCTAGACCTCTGACAGAAAACCACTCCGTTGAGTAAATATTTTCTTGTAAATGAAGTGGTTGCTGAACTCCTTCAATACAAATAGAGGATGGATTATTAAAGAAAAGTTTTTTAACTAAAGTAAATGGGTGGGTAGTATAACCAAAAGCAGATATATCTTTCTTATTTCCCCAGGACTTTACGTACGTAAAGTCAAAAGGATTTTCTTTATCTACCATCTCACAGTGGGTTTTTGAGGAATAATCCTGCGTTGGATTATGAGATGGATTTTGCCAAGGGTAAACTATGAGAATGTCTGAGCACAGACCATGCTTATAAAATTCATCTGTCTGTCGCATTGATATGTAAAATTCTTGACTCGAGGCACCAATGTGTTCTTTCAGTGTTAGATTAAGAAAAAATCCGTAGCAAAGACAGAGTACTATTAACCCAAGAGCTAAATAAGATAATATGCGTAGAAATTTTTTCATATTTTAACTACTACAACTCTTTAATCTCCCCCACCTTCACCACCGCATGTCGAATCATCTTACCTTTGAATTCGTAGCCTTTTTGAATGACCTCGACGATTTTGCCGTTGTCGGCTTCTGAATCGACTTTGACCATTTCCTGAGCGGTGTGTTTATTCACATCGTACATTTCGCCCTGTGGATCGATTGGTTTGATGTCGTACCCCGCGAGTGCTGCGATTAATTGATTGAAAATGTATTTCACGCCCTCGGTCCAGACTTTTGGAACATTTTCGAGAGCTTTCTCATTCTTGAACGCCATTTCAAAGCTGTCGATGACGGGAATGATGCTCAATGCAAAATCCTCGGTGGCGTAGTCACGCACGTTCGCACGCTCTTCCTCGGAGCGTTTTTTGAGGTTGATATAGTCGGCCTTGCTGCGTTGCCAGCCGTCCAAATATTCCTGCTTCTGCGCGAGCGCTTCTTCTAATTGCTTTTTAAGTGTGGCGACCTTGTCGTCGGCTGTTGTGCCGAATGAATTTGTGGCTTCGTCGCCGTTTTCATATACAATTTCGTCTGTCATGAGGGGTATTATAGCAAAAAAAGCGGGGTTTTCAAACCAAGTATGGAGTATAGAAAAACGGCACCCAAGGCAAGAGATAAGGGTGCCGCAAAGTTGAGCAATCCTCGAGCTTATCCTGTGATTCATGCCATATCACAGAATAGATTTTAGCTTGGTAAGAGTGGTATTCCACTGACGCCTCTATGTCAGTGTGACCTGACACTTCATCGGCTCCCAGCCTATTCTATACATACCAAGCTTGCTCACAGAACCGAGTGATGGATTCGAACCATCTAAATCCGAGAGTTTCCCCCCCCAGATCAGTAGCCTTCTCGTTTTGCGCTCAACGTGCAAACATTACCATCCTGTAAATTAGGTGTCAAACAAAACACAGTCAAAATATCAAGTTGACTTTTTTCTCTGAGCTGCTATATTTTATTCATTAGTGGCTTCGGCCTCCGAGAAAGCTCCCGCAAGGGGGCTTTCGTCATTTAGAATCTTTGTAAGCTCTTTAATAATGTTGTCAAAAACTGAGGAAGCAATTCTGCCAATTCTACGCAACAATCTCTTTGAACTGATAGTTCTTATTTGGGATAGAACAACGTATGTATCAATATCTGAATTAGGTAATTTGTAATGATACTTTGTATTTTTAAATTTTGTAGTCAACGGTAAAACCCATAACATATCTCCATTAAACTTTTTTATTATCAAAGCAGGTCTTTGATAATCTTCATTCTTTCCATCAATTTCTACCCCAATATTAATTCCAAACGAACATTCCCATAATTCTCCAGGATGAAAAAATAAATCTCGATTAGGTGCTTTGTTGTTAATTGCTTGTTTCTTAGTATTCCATGTATTGAAATCTTTATCCATCTACCTCAAAATACATCACGCATTATTCAGAGGCAAGAAAAAACTTTAGAATTTCTTTAGAACTACCGCCTTCTGGTAATAGTCAAACTACTTCGAAATTTAAAATGTCTGGTTGAGCATCAACACAAAACGCACATTCATTGCTGAACGTGCGTGATGCGACCCTAGGACTTTTAAATTTTGAAGTAGTTTTACTAACGCTTTGACCACTGCGGAGCCTTTCGAGCTTTCTTCAAACCAGGCTTCTTTCGTTCCTTGATTCGAGGATCTCGCTTGAGGTAACCAGCCTTTTTGAGGTTCTTTCGCAATTCGAGATTGATTTTAATCAATGAACGTGCGATTCCGAGGCGAACTGCTTCGGCTTGACCATTGATACCACCTCCGAGCACGTGTGCTGAAACGGCGTATTTTTGTTCAAGACCAGCGACGTTAAATGCGTCTTCAACGATTCGTACGAGGGCGTCAACTGTAAAGAAATCTTTGAGAGATTTTCCGTTGATCACAAAATTTTGCTTTGCAGCCGGAGTAAGTCGTACTCGAGCGATTGCAGTTTTGCGTCGTCCTACTGATTCAATGTATTTTTCTGCTGATTTTGCCATCGTATTATTCGTTTACTGTTAAATTCTTCATGCGTTCCTTTCGCAATCGATTTGGAGG
Source organism: uncultured Candidatus Saccharibacteria bacterium (assembly GCA_964538855.1). Classification (GTDB taxonomy): domain Bacteria; phylum Patescibacteriota; class Minisyncoccia; order Phycocordibacterales; family JAACPR01; genus CAYLNC01. Next base: position 153,373 of record CAZIEY010000002.1, on the reverse strand, counting down.
AAGCATACCGTAGACGGCTTGTTTGTAAACTTCGGCAAAACCTTTCTTCTCGATTACACGAGACATGCTTTCCATTTTGATACCGCCTGGGTATCCGCTGTATCGTTCGTATGTAGTAGTTCCCTTTTTCTTGTCAGAAACATCAGAAAGAGAAGCATTGTTGATGATTACTTTTACATCAGCTACGACGTGATTCTGAAAATCAGGTTGGTCTTTACCAAGGAGAATTTTCGCCACCGCGCTTGCGACTCGTCCAATCTTTTTGTTTTTTGCGTCAATGATTTTTTCCATAAAATTATACAAATTCAATTTGAGCCATTTTGGTAGCGTCGTTCTTTCGCAAAGGCAATTTAATAATGCGAGTGTAACCACCTGATCGAGCCTTGTATTTTGGTGCAATTTCCGCGAACAATTTCGCAGTCATTTCCTTGCTACCAATTTTAGCGATCGCAAATCGGCGTTTTGCCAAAGTGTCGATTTTTCCATGAGTTACGATTCGTTCAATGTGTGGTCGTAATTCTTTTGCCTTGGCTTCGGTTGTTACAATCTTTTCGTCACGAATAAGTGAAGTCATCAAAGACTTGATCAATGCGTGTCGTTGATTTTGACTTCGTCCGAATTTTCGGTTTTTATTGTGATGTCTCATGAGGGATAAGATTACCAATTTACTTCAAAAAAGTAAAGGGTTTGTTATAAGGTTACTTTAGTTCAATATTATGCTTTTTCAATACTTTTTTGATTTCGGCAAGACCTTTTGAGCCCATTCCTTCGAGATCAAGAATATCTTCTTCTGATTTTCGAGCAAGACCGCCGACAGTTCGGATGTTTGCGTTATTAAGCGCAGCTGCAGTTCGAGCCGACAAATCCAAAGTTTCAATGCGAGTTTTCAAGAAATCCTCTACTTCGGCTGAAGTTTCTTCTTTTGATTCTTCGGCTTCAACAACGACTTCTTTTGAGATATGAACTTCTTCTTTGAAACCAACAATTGATTTCAATTGAACAATCATGATTTCAATTGCTTTTTCAAGCGCTGCTTTTGGAGTAATTGTTCCGTCGGTTTCGATAGAAATTCGAAGTCGGTTGAAGTCTGTTCGATCACCAACACGCATGTTTTCAGTTTCGTAATTTACTCGACGAATTGGAGTAAAGACACCATCGAGCGCAATTGAACCGACGTCAACTCGATCCTTGTGCAAAGTTTCTCTTGGAACATATCCAAGACCTTTTTCAACGCGCATTTCGATTTTAAAATCGATGTGCTTTTCTGTTGAAGTTAAAATTTGCAACTCTGGGTTCATTACAGATACCTGTGTTGGTAATGTAATATCACCAGCCGTAAATTTACCATCGCCTTTTACGTGAAGAGTGATTGTCTGAGCTTCATCAGAATTCAATTTCACACGAATCTTTTTGATATTTAAAATGATTGAAATAACGTCTTCTTTGATTCCTGGAATAGTTGAAAATTCATGTCCGACACCTTCGATTTTTAATTCGACAATTGCATCACCTGGTAATGAAGACAAAATAATTCGGCGAAGTGAGTTTCCGAGAGTGTGACCGTATCCAGGATACAAGCCGTCAATTTCGTAAACGCCCTTAAAGGCTTCTTCGGAAACAATTCGTGGTTTTGATGGTAGTGCGATATTTTGATTTAACATACATGTTGATCGTTAATAAATCTTAATAAGGAAATTATTATACTGTTTCTGTTACCTTTTGACAAGGTATAACTTGTGCACTTAGCGTTTATATGCCTGAATAATCGCTGCTAAGTCAAAGTGTAAACCTTCTGCTTTGTAAACCGGCTCACCTTTGAGTGCAATTGTCAGATTTTTTGCGTCTGCCACAATCCATGCTGGCACTACTACTTCTTTGTGTCGATTTTCAAAGTCTGCGTACAATGCACTATTTCGCTTTGATTGAGTAACTGCAATTTTGTCTTTCTCTGTCACAATCATTGAAGGGATTGTACATTTAACACCGTTTACTGAAATGTGTCCGTGGGACGCCATTTGTCGTGCCTGGAATCGTGTTTTTGCAAATCCCGCTCGGAAAATAACGCTATCTAATCGAGATTCGAGGTGTTTGTAAACCAATTCCGCTGTATTTGAAGCACCTTTTGCGATAATTTCACGAACTCGGCGTGACAATTGTTTTTCAGTCAAACCGTACGTATATTTAACACGCTGTTTCTCGATCAATTGAGCTCCGAAAACGCTCTTTGGTCTTTGGAATTTACCTTCGCTCTGAGCTTTTTTCTTTTGCTCTGATAAAGCAAATTTCGCAGTTTGAGTTTTCTCAAATACCGCCGCTCCAAGTCTTCGTGCAATTTTGTATTTTGGTCCGATTTTCATATTGTTTTTAAATTCGTCGTGGCTTCTTTGGCTTTGGTCCATTGTGTGGAACCGGAGTCACGTCTGTGATTGAAAGGATTTGAACTCCTCGGCTAATAAAACCTCGGATTGCTGCTTCTCGGCCTGAACCGACGCCTTTTACGATAACTTTGACGCTCTTGAGGCCCATTTGTTCAACTTTTTCAGCCAAAGTTTCAGCTGCCTTTGCTGCTGCAAAAGGTGTGCCTTTTTTAGCACCTGCAAATCCCATAGCACCTGATGAAGTTGCTACAACCGCGTTACCTTTTTGGTCAGTTACAAGCACTTTTGTGTTGTTGAAAGTCGATTGAATATACAAAATACCAGTCTCGAGTCGTCGTCGTGATAGTTTTTTAGATTCAGTTCCAGTTTTAACAGCAACGTCTGTTGCGCCTTTTACCACTCCTTCTTTATTTTCTTTTTCTGCAATTTTTAGTTTTCCCATGGAATTATGTCTTTGATTCTACCTTACGACCTGAACCCATAGTCTTTCGGGCTCCTCGTAATGTTCGAGCATTCGTTTTAGTTCGTTGGCCTCTTGTAGGAAGTCTGCGAGCGTGACGATTGCCTCTGTGTGCACCGATATCCTTTAGACGTTTAATGTTTGAAGAAATTTCTCGGCGAAGGTCTCCTTCTAATTTGATTTTCTCGACGATGACACGAATTTTTGCTTCTTCGTCAGTAGTTAGGTCTTTTGGTTTCTTACCGAAATCAATTCCTGCTTCTTTTAAAATAGCCTGGGCTCGAGGTCGTCCAATACCGTATACATCGGTAAGGGCGATTTCTAACCGTTTTGCTTCTGATAATGTGATACCAAGGATTCGCATGTGTGGGTAATAAGTTAACAAAAATTAAAGCTTTTGTAAAGCCTAGCCTTGTCGTTGTTTATGACGAGGGTTTACGCAGGTAATATAGACAACTCCACGTCGTTTGAGGACTTTACAATTTCGACACTTTGTTTTGACTGATGATTTGACTTGCATGGTTTATAATCTCTTAAAAATTCTCGCTTTTCCACCGTACGGATCTATTTTCATGGACACTTTGTCTCCGATTAGAACTCGAATTCTGTTAATTCGCATTTTACCGGCAAGGTATGCATGAAATTCGCGACCATCATCCGTGACAACTTTAAACGTAGCTTCGGGAAGGGCTTCGAGAACCACACCGTCCACATTATCTTTATCGTTTTCTCCAGATGTATTCACAGGTCTACATGTTATCAGACTTTTATATCTAGTCAAGCGTGGTTGTCCCACTAATTAATAATCACGTTAATATCGTCTATTTTTTCAGGGAAATTAGATTTCCATGTCGGCATGAATTTTGTTTCGAGTTTTTGCACCCCGACGAAATTTGCAAAGGTAGATTGAATTTGATTTTTTGGTGTTCCGAGAGCTGCTTTTTTGAGCTCTGAGTCATCAATTTGCCATACAATATCAGCTTTTCCTGAAACATTAACGGAACTTGTTGAAGTAGTAATATTGAGACTAGAGAAGTCTTGTACGAGTACTTTTTCACCTACTTTGTAATCTGATACGGCGTATTCAGCAATTTTTTGAGACAATTTGTGCTTGTCGATGACTTTTACAGTAATTTTTCCGCTCACTTGGATGTTTACTTTGTCATCTCCGACATCCTTCTTTTGAATTGGATCAATAGTGAAAGAAGAATCGTCGTAGATTGGTACTAGGTTATTTGGAAGTTGATTTTTAACCTCTTCGATAAGTGCTGATTTTAAATTAGATTTGAGTTTGTCGGTTGTTGCCTTGAGGTCTGCGTCAGCAATAATTTTACGCGATCCTTCGAATCCTCCGGTAATATCTGTTTTTGAAGAAGCATAAATGGTAGTGAATTGTTCTTGTCCTTTGAATCCAGGAATAGTGAAGTCGGTTTTTCCAGTATCAAATGAATCGCCTGTTGCATCGGCAACTACAGTAACATCAATTTGGCCTGGGATTTTCTTGGTTCCAGACATTTTATAGCCAGGAATTGAAATGATTTTCTCGATTCGATAGATTTTCCCTGCCGCTGATTGGAATCGAGTATTTTTTAAGAGCTCTTGGGGTTTATTAGTGTAATTGTTATAGACAGTGATGACACCCGATGATTTTTTAGAGACGTATTCCTCGCCTGAAGCGGTGATATCTTCGGAAACCATCTTTGAAAATTCGATATTTCGATACGGAAGCTGTGTTTCATTTTCAATGAGTGCAATATCTACAACAGGAATGTTTTGATCTGTTTCTACCGAAGCTTTTTTGGCAGAAACGGTGATTGTCGCGCTCGCAAACACATGTAATGCACCAAAGACCAGTCCGATAATCACTATGAGAGTAAGTGGTACTGTGATATGTCGTGATGAACGAGGTTTTTGATTTTGTGCAGCAACAAATTCCCGATAGTATTCTCCACCTTTTGTGACTACGTGAGGTTGTGGTTTAGGTGTGATTTCTTCGCGTTCAGTAGAACGAATTTTTATCTTTTTAAGATTGATTGCGTTACCTGTCGATACTGATTCAGAATTTTTTCGACTCACAGGAATAGGAATATCGCGAATAGAGCGTTTGTGAGCAGGTGGTGTGACGTCTTTTAAAAAGTCTCTTTCCATAACTTTGTATATTGTAACAGATTAATTAATTGTGCGCTCGGAGTAATTCCACAAAGACTGCTTCTGTGGCTAATTGATGATCAACTACCATCACACCATTTTTGTAGCTACAAAAATCTTTCATTAAATTCGAGGCAATAAATTGAATTTGTGGTTTTCGACCAATTTTCAGGGCTCCGGCGTATACTTCGACATCGTTTAAAAGATTTATAACGATTTCTTTTATTTCTTCATCACCAGAAATGAAAATATTGTGAGGAATAAGTTCAATTTTCTCATCCGTGATAACCTTGCGAATTGCCTCTATCCAATCAGCTTTAACTTGTTGTATAAAATGTTGATGTCGTGGTTTTGTTGTAGTTTCTTTTTCATCCTGCAGAACAGATTTCAATTTAATAAACGATGTCTTAAAATCTGTTTTCATTTCTTCGGCGAAACGACGCACAAAACTGTGTGCGCCATACGGAATAGTGATTACTTTTTTGAAGTGCTCATCTTTAATGAGTGTCATTTCAGTAACTTCCCCATTGATGTCCAAGATGACGTAATTTTTGGGATTATGAAATTTACTATTGAGCGCACGGAACATTGCAAACGGGTGCGTATGATTATGAATACGATCAGTCTTGTGGAACGTGTTAATTATAGCGTTGAATCCGTCGCTTGTTTCCTTGTTAATGATTGACCGGAAAAATGAGACGTCCAAATGAGTCGCTTTTTTATCATACGGATTCGAAACTTTGTAACCATTTAACAAGACGGAGACGACTTCTTTTTCCACAATAATTTCGTCATCGGTAATCTTGTCCTTGTCTTTTTTTAATAAGGTTTCAAAATATTCCTCGGAAAAAGCAGTCGGGGTTGTCTCTTCGATTTGCACATTATTGATATATGTTTTATACCACGGAGATCCGTAAAAAATCTCGACTGATCCAATTGGTACCGTATTTTTACCTTTGTGTATTAAATTATCGAGAACTTTTTTCAGTGCGACTTCGGTTCGTTGTACAAATTCAGAAGAATCTACCGGTTTTTCGAAAAAATAATGGTCACGAGAAATGTTTGTGATGAAAGGTATGTGTGTGTTCGAAAATTCAACAATAGCCCCGCCAACACTCGAGCTTCTCAAATCTATGAGAAGAATCGGTTTGGAAAAATCAAAACTATTTCGTTTTGTAAAAAACTCCCGTAACATTGCTGTTTATTATACAACATTTTAGGAAAGTGTAGCCTTGATTCTACGCACACCCGCAGAGACTGCTTCTTCTTTGGCGATTTTAAAGATTCCAAGTTCGGAAGTATTTTTAACGTGAGGACCACCGCAGAATTCTTTTGAATACGCGGATTCAATTGAATCACCAATGAAATATACATTGACGCTGTCGCCGTATTTTTCCCCGAAGAAATGCAATGCGCCGGTTTTTTCAGCTTCTGCAAGAGGTAAAACCACCATATTCACCGGAATTGCTTGGCGAATTTTCTCGTTTACAATATCTTCGACACGGCGTTTTTCATCGTCGGTCATTTTGGCGTTATGAGAAAAATCAAACCGAAGGCGTTCTGGGTTGATATTGCTACCCTTTTGGCCAATGTGATTTCCAAGCACGTCGCGAAGCGCCTGGTGCAACAAATGTGTTGCTGTGTGATAACGTATTTCTTCAGTTCCAGTACCAGAAAGTCCGCCTTTGAATTTTTTATCAGAACCCTGTTTTGAGATCTCTTGATGTTTGTTGAAAAGCTCATTCACCATTTTAATATCCACAGGAATGTTCTTTTCTTTGGCCATTTCAGCGGTCATTTCAATTGGAAAACCGTAGTTTTGATAAAGATTGAACACGTCTTCTGGAGAGAGTTTTTGATCACCGCTAGTAATTTTATCAAATTGACGGAGTCCTTCATCGAGAGCCTTGAGAAATTTAGTCTCTTCTTCGGCGATAACCTTTTTGATGTGGGCTGTGTTGAGATTTGAATACACATCCGAATATTGCTCGGCAAAAATATCAATTATTATCGGCCAAGCAGAGAAACCGATCGTGCGACTATTTACGATTGCGCGACGAAGTAAACGGCGCAGGATATATCCTCGGTCGGAATTACTTGGTGTTACCCCATCCGAAATAATGAAAAGAGATGAGCGCATATGATCCGCAATAATGCGTGCTTTTTTGAGCGCATATTTTGTTGAAGATGACTCGATATGTTTCATGACACTAGAAAAAATATCAGTGTCGAAAATATTGTTTTTCCCCTGCAACACCATAGCCATTCTCTCGAATCCGGAACCAGTATCGACGTTTTGTTTTTGTAATTTCTCGACAATTTTCCCGTTTTCCTTGCGGAATTCCATAAACACATCATTCCAAATTTCTACCACCTGTTGCTTGTCATCAGCAGCGATAAAGTCCTGTTTGCTTTGAATAGCTGTTGTACCAATAACATCATAAAACATCTCAGTATCAGGACCTGTTGGACCGGTATATGTATCATCGGCTTTTGGTTGAGGCCACCAATTTGTTTTAGCGCTCATATAAAAAATGTGATGCTCGGGATTTTGCCCAGCGTCTTTAAATAACTTTTCCCAAATAGAATAAGAATATTCGTCCCTAGGTGCGTTTTCGTCACCTTCAAAAACTGTAACGTAAAGTCGAGCAGGACTTAATTCAAACTCATTGATTAAAAGTCGGAAACTGAATTCAATAGCTTCTTTTTTAAAATAATCTCCGATTGACCAATTTCCCATCATTTCGAAAAATGTTGCATGCGTATTGTCTCCGATATCATCAATATCGTTAGTTCGAACACATTTTTGAATGCTCGCGAGACGATTTCCTTGTGGATGAGAACCAGCAAGAATAAAAGGCACAATTGGTTGTACACCGGCCGTATTAAACAAAACAGAATTATCTGTCTCGTTGTGTGGCACAAGCGAAGTAGACGCCAACACATGGTGGTTGTTGTTCTTGAAAAATTGTAGAAATCTCTGGCGAATTGTTTTTGAATCCATATTAGATAATCATATTAACCTCTTTTAAAATTATGTCCACCTCGACAGGATCTTGCACGATGCGGTCTAGCAACTCTCGGGCTTGAACTAACTGATCGCAGCAGATTATTCCGTTGTTGATAAGTTCATTTTTTTGAGCAGTAGTCATCGATGTAAGCACAGTGATCGGATGTACTCCAGTTTCTTCGATCAAATTATAGAGGTTACCTGTTGCGGGGTAATCCCAGCTAATCATGCTCATATTTTCACACGCACCGTATTTTTCGGCACTGTCGGTAAATTCTGTGTTTGTGACCAAAACTCCCGCAGTCGGAGTTCTGTATTGACCATCACTAAGTGGAATCTTTTCGTTCTTTATGTCATCGAAGCGAGCTTTCACATAAAGAGCGACTTTTGTATCAGTTTTGGTGGCAAGTGTATTGTGGAATTTTGCTTCCATCACAAGAACGGAGCTATCATTGTATGCAATCACGTCGACCTCGTGTTCGACACATTTACCACGTACTGTCGCACCAACCATTGTTTTGTAACCCTTGATTTGAAACATATGCGCGAGGAATTTTTCAAACGGAAAACCAGTTGGGCCGAGAGTCATGAGAGATCTGCGTAAACCATATTTCACCGCAGGCTTTTTGGCTTTCTTATGAATGAATAAAAAAGCCTTTTTATAAATTTCAGCAGTAGTCATACCATCGTGCAAAGTTGGTTCAATATGAGCCAAAATTTCGTCAGCCAATATTGCCGACGCACCAGCCACAACTAATGACCGCTTTAATTTACTCGGATCAAACACCTGGGTATCCCCATTATTTTTTTTGATGTAAATCTGCGCCATACCTATCCTTTGATAAAGATCTGAATATCATTAATATTTTGATCAGCTGGAATTTCAAAAATATTGAAATTTACAACTTCTCCATTAAACGTTGGAATAAATACATCTTCTGGCTTGAAATTAGTTTCAACTCTAAATAAACGCTCGGTGATGACCTGTGCACACACTTCTTGAGAATCAGTAGATGTAATAATAATCTCATTTACACCTGGCTTTGTACCAGCTTCTGCTTTTAAGATGTGGCACGGTGTTGGGAGAAGAACTGAACCAACGTAGACGTGTTTTCCATCCTTGAACTGATATTTTACATTTAAAGTTTCAGTAGGTTTTTGCACTTCTTGTTGAATAGCGTTCTGTCTTTCATCTTGAACTTGGATTTTCTGTTGATTTTTATTATAAGCAAAAGCACCCACTAAGAACAGAACCGCGACGACAACAGCCCCAATGAATGTTTTGTTATCCATAACGTGCAACTTAAGTTGATAATGCAATTATTATATCACAGTGCGCGTGAAATCACGCCTCCACCCAAACACTCGGTATCTTTATAGAAAACCATGGACTGCCCGACAGAGGGAGCCTCTATTGGAGCAGTAAACACATAATAATACGAATTTCCATCCTTCTTGATACATCCAGCATGTCGCTCGCCTCGATAACGAATTTGAGCTTCGATAGAAATATCTTCAGTAGGAATTTCACGTACAAAATTTACATGTTCTAAATCTATTCTTGAAACTTTAGTGGCATCCTTTTTTGTACTCGTTACTGTGAGCGTATTCTTTTTCAAATCCTTGGAGATAATATAATGAGCGCCGGAATTCGCTTTACTATTATCGATAGTGAATCCATGTCTCTCACCAATCGTATATAATTCTGACCCGTCATGGGATCCAATACTATTTCCAGCTTCATCAAGCACATCACCCGACGTGGTTTGAATAAATCTTTTCAGAAAAGTTTTAAGATCAACGTGTCCAATAAAACACAAACCCTGACTGTCTTTCTTTGCAGATGTGTGTAAATTATTTTCTCCGGCTATTTTTCTCACATCTTTTTTTGGTAGATGACCAATTGGGAATAGTGCTTTAGCTAATTTCTCCTGAGGAATTGTCCACAAAAAATAAGTTTGATCTTTATCGGTATCGATTGAATTGCATAACGCATAAGCTCCGCCGATTTCTTTTTTCTGAGCATAATGACCCGTCGCTATAAAATCAGCACCACGTGATTCAGCAAAAGCAAGAAACGCTCCGAATTTGATTTGTTTGTTACACAGGATGTCAGGGTTTGGGGTTCTGCCCGCTGCATATTCGGCAATCAAATAATCGATAACTTCGGTTTTATACTCTTTCTCTAAATCACACATGAGAAATGGGATTTCGAGTTTTGCACATACACGCATCGCATCACGCATTTCGGCACGCCAATTACAAGGTAAAAAATCAGGGTGCCAGGCTTTGATAAAAACACCGGTCACATGGTAACCCGCTTTTTTGAGAAGCAACGCCGAAACTGAACTATCGACACCGCCTGAAATTCCAACAAAAACTTTTTTATTCATTAAAAAATAGATTAGCAACCTTCTAATCCAAATACAAGGCGCGATTACGTTTATGACCTTCAAAAGATTGCGCGTAATACATCTTGCCGTCCCTACCAGTCAAAAAATACAAATTTTTGGTCGGTTGTGGATGGGCAGCGGCAAGAATCGCATCTATTCCGGGATTACTAATCGCAGTTGGAGTGAGACCAAGGTTTTTGTAGGTGTTATAAGGTCCATCTTTTTCGAGATCAGCTTTAGTTAATTCAGCAGTACTTTTTCCTATCGCATACACAAAAGATGCGTCGACTTGTAATGCCATACCAATTTCAAAACGATTCCATAAAATATTGGCGACTTCCTCACGAGAATCGCGAGTCGCTTCTTTCTCTACAATTGAAGCCATAATTATAATTTGATCTTCGGTATATGGAGAGGTATCAATTTCAGTTTGAATCGCAGCAATCTTTTTATCAAACGTAGAACGAAGTTTTTTGAAAATATCTTCGGCAGTTGCGTTTTGATTAAACACATATGTATCTGGAAAAAGTCGACCCTCGAATGGAACTGCGAGTTTCAAAAATAAGAGACTATCGAATTTTGGGAATAGAGTCGTCAATTTCTGTGCCATTTCAGATGCAGTCATACCCTCGGTCAAAGTAACTTGGGTAATCGGCAAACCATATTGTGAGGATGTTAGGCGTGACGCGACCGTCAGTACTCCTTGGGGTTTTTCAAATAAATAATCCCCCACAGCGACGATTGGATTGTCAGATACCTGGATTGCTAGATTAAAAAAAGTACTTGAGCGAATAATTTTTGCCTCTTTCAATTCTTGTGCAATCTGTTTAATCGAGTCACCAGACATGACTGAAATCATTGTACCAGGAACGAAATCTGACGGAGCAGAAAATAAAAACGTAACAAGACCCACAATTAAAACCATAATAACTATTACTGTGGACCAAAAAGTTTTTCTCGATGGGGTGGCAACTGCGTACTCTAATTCATGAGGTGGCATTGGAATTATATAGGTAAATTAGAAGGAGCTTCACCCTTACGAGAAGACACGCGACTAAGTGACGGAGTAGCAGCAACAGTACCAGGGAAATGAAATATAGTAGCAAGTTCTTCTGAGTTTAAGACCATTTTAACGCGATCTTTCTTGTGTTTGAATCCGAGAATATTAGAAGTGAAACCGAAGAAGTCAACATACACTCGACTCGTATCAAAATAACTTCTCTCTTTGTAAGCATCAAACATCTGACTTTGTAAAATCTTGCCAGGATTCCACCATTCTTGCCATGGGAAATCAGTCCCAGTATCATGATCTGGTTTTATATTATTGACTAATTCTGAACCATACTGTTTGAAAGTACCACGAAGTGCACCTGTAGTAGATCCTTGAAAAACATCTTTTTCGGCAATATAAATACCACGAATACCGCAATCGAATCCGAGTTTTGAAACACTGCGTTCAATTGCCGCAATTTGATCAGCTTGACCTTTGGTTGGTTGTGGAAGAGTGCTTGTGCCATCTTCTCGCTCAATAATTGTTTTTTCGCGAATTTCTTTAATTAACTCTTTTGCCTCTTCTTGCCAATTATCAACCACGTCAAAAAATGTGCCGTGTTTTTTATCTTCTTTTTTGTGGGCTTTAGTAATAATTTGAATCCACATGTTTTCTCCTGCCTTGAGAGAACCAAGTAATTCTAGGGTAAGTGTAATCGGATCAGACTTTTCTTCTTCTTCAGATACTTTATCAAGTCCAAAATCGACATATGTTTTGATTGGCCAAGGATCAGGTTTCGCTAATTTATATTCACAGCCGTACATTGCATAATTTCCAGAATAAAAATCAATTTTATCTACATAATCTTCTACTTCGTGGACTTCAATACCTGGATATTGTGCGTAAATTTGCGTTTCAATTTCTCGACGCAGATCTGCTCTGGTTCTAATGTAAAAACCAACTTCCCCACCGTTAGATGCGATTTCCAAGGAAAAAACTGGGCGGGATTTACCAAGCCACTTTTTTGCATACCAAGTACCTTCTCCACCAGTTTGATGGAATGCATTAAGAAACAATTCCATAGATGCAGGAGTCTTCATTACTTCTTTTGGTGGATAAATACGCAATAAAACATATTTAACAGAAGACGCAAATCTTTCCTGAACATAATTAATCCACTTTTTGTAAATCAAGACACAGAGAAAGAAGAAAATGAAATACGGCAAAATAAAAAAGATGAAGTCTAATGTATCTCCGAGTGTTTTACTCCATTCCGACATGCCCTCAATTTTATCATGGTCTCCTAAAAAGTAAAAACAAAACTCGCAAAAGTGAGAGTCTGGTTGAGCATCAACACAAAACGCACATCCATTTCTGAACGTGCGTGATGCGACCCGAGGACCTCACTTTTGCGAGTTTTGTTTTTACTTATTCTACAACCGCGTATTTGTTCCCTGAATCTTTCTTGAAATGTTTCGTATTCTGCAAATTAACCATGATTGTATTTTCTTTGACATATCGCTCCTTCAAAACAGAGTCGATAATTTCTTTTTTAGTCATCGGACCATTTTTCTTGATGATGGCTCGAATTACATCTCGGACGACACCGCTTGAGTATCCCCATTCAGCAAGAGCATAAAGACCTCGTCCTACGAGTACAAATCGAGGATCTTTGATTAATTCATTGTGACAAGTCGCAACGTGTGCCTTCTTATCAAACAACTTTTGGATAAGCGCCGCAACCTCCTTGAAGTGAATTGGTGAGCCGTGTCGACGAATCACAAGGTACGCGTAATCACGAATTCCTTTCACATTGATGTTTGAAGAGCTTGATTTACCCCATTCACCTAGTGGGTTTGAGGAAATTTTCTTTGAAATCGACAGCCATCGTTTTACAAATTCGTTATTTTTGTATTCTTCGTTAACGTCTTCGAGGTGATTCAAAAATTTAGTAATCATTTCTGCTTCTGGAACAATATCTTCATCAGAAAGACTTGCATACAATTTTTTGATTGATGTTTCAATTTTCTCCACCATTTTTTCATCTAAATACCATCGATGAGCAAAATGTTCATCTTCTTTTTTCTTGAAAAAAACATGACCAACAACAAGCAAGAAATGAACATGATTTCGAATTTCTTCGGTAGGAGCAACTTCATCCAAAAATTGTGTTTCAGATACCACGTTTCCGTGTTTGTGCATCGCGTCTTTTAATTCGCTGAGAGATTTTTCTGCCTCTTTATAGACATCGGATTTTCGAATACCTGCAAGCGCGTGTTCTTCGATTTGACGAACACGTTCACGGGTAATTCCATATTCAGTACCGATTGCTTCGAGCGTCATTTTATCAGCAGTTTTATCGCTGAGGCCATAGCGCTTTGTTAAAACATCCTTGGCTCTGTCATTCAATGCAGAGATTAATTTTTTGCTTACTTGTTTTGGTTTAAATGATAATTTGATCATGTTTTTAATAAAGGTTACACCAACCATAAAAGGCTTGTGAACGAAATATCTTGATACGAGAATAACATTTTATTGTAATTCTGTCAAAGGTATTGGATACTGTCTAAAGAACGATACTAAAAATCTTGTTTTTAACGTAAATAGTTTTCTTAATTTTTGTCTCACCGACCCATTTTTGAACCTCTGGAAGCGCGAGAATTTTTTCGGTGATTTCTGCCTCGGAAATGTCAATATTGACTTCTGTTGTAGTGCGAACCTTACCATTAATTTGCACGGTGATTTTAGCGATATTATCGACGATTTGAGATGGGTCAAATTCCGGCCATTTTTCCTCAGTAATGAGAGTTGTATTGCCAAGATGAGCCCAAAGCTCTTCCGAAATGTGCGGAGCGCAGATCGAAAGCATTTTCAAGAAGTCACCAAACTCGGATGCAGCAATTCCCTTCTTTTCCACAAGGTTACAGAAGGCCATAAGTTGCGCGATCGCAGCATTAAACTTTAATTGCGCAACTTCCTCGCCAACACGCTTAATGACTTTATGAAGTTGCTTAATAATTTCTGCATCTGTTGTTTCAACGAGCTTTTCAGAAATTTTCCAAACTCGCTCAAGGAAGCGGCGTACGCCCACCACACCGTTTGGATCCCAAGGATACGACCCCGTTTCATTGTATGGACCAATAAATGCCAAATAGAGACGCACAGTATCTGCGCCGAGCTGTTCAACAAGAGGATCTGGCTCAATCACATTCCCTTTTGACTTTGACATTTTGTTACCGTCAGGTCCCAAGATTAGACTGCGGTTCAAGCGATGTTTAAATGGCTCGACATTTTTGACTAAGCCAAGATCAAAGAGCACTTTTTGGAAGAAGCGGGCGAATAGTAAGTGCATTGTTGTGTGTTCCGCGCCACCTGAATAGAAAGCAACCGGCATCCATGATGCGATTTTGTCAGCGTCAGCAAACTTTGCGGAATTTTTTGGGTCTGTGTAGCGCAAGAAATACCACGACGAATCGATGAATGTATCGAGTGTGTCGCTTTCGCGTTCTGCAGGTGCGCCACATTGTGGGCAAGGAACATTCATCCACGCAGTTGCTTTTGCAAGCGGAGATTTTCCGTCATCACGCGGTGTGAAATTTTCAAGTTCTGGCAACACAACCGGTAAATCTTTTTCTGGAACTGGCACGGCGCCACATTTCGCACAGTGAATGACTGGAATTGGACAACCCCAATATCGTTGGCGGGAAATGAGCCAATCGCGGAGGCGATATGTTTTCGTCATTTCACCACCGACTTTGGCGACGATTTTTGCAGCAGCTTCATCTGATGTGAGGTTATTGAATTCACCTGAGTTCGCCAAGATACCTTTTTCAAAATGGAAATCAACGTTCTCACCTTTTAAACTACGAATCCAGATATCCTTCTCGGAACAGGTCATCGCTGTTTTTTCAATTTCAGGAAGTGAAAGCCAGATTATATCAGCGATAGCCTTTTCTTCATCGGAAATTTCAACTTGTTCATCGTTTTCCAAATCAAAAATAATACAATGTGTAAGTGCAATGCGATTTTCATCTTTATGAACTGCACAATATTCAGTTTTAACTGGTAATGAATTTACTTGTTTTACGAAAGCAAGATTTTTGTATCCAGTTTCTTCTAATACTTCACGTCGAGCAGTAGTAACGACATCTTCGCCGTCTTCTGCGCCACCCACCACAAATGTAATCCAAGGGTACTTTTTAGATTTCAAGCATAAAATTTTTCCGTCCTTCGGATTACGAACAATGGCGTGCACAATATTTCTAGTAATAGTCTTTTTGTCTGCTCGAGGAGGATTTATGTGATCAAATCGATAATAGCCGAGTACTGGTCGAATTTCCAAGCCAAATTTTTGTGCAAATTCATTGTCGCGTTCATCATGTGCAGGCACTGCCATAATTGCGCCAGTTCCGTAACCTGCCAGCACGTAATCAGCAATAAATACAGGCACCTTTTCGTTATTTGCCGGATTAATCGCAAAAATTCCGTCCAGGCGAACGCCGGTTTTTTCCTTGCTGGTCTGGCGGTCCATTTCGGTTTTTTTGCTGGTCGCGAGAATGTAGGCATCGACTTCAGCTCGATTTGAAATTGCGTTACCGAATTTCACCACTAGTTCATGTTCCGGAGCGAGCACCAAATATGTCACACCGAACAATGTGTCGGCGCGTGTTGTGAAAACTTCTATCGTTTCATTTCGTCCTTCAACTGCAAAATTAATTTTGGCACCTTCGCTGCGACCAATCCAATTTCGCTGAGCGTCTTTTATTGGATCCGCCCAATCGAGACCTTCTAAATCATCAACGAGTCGATCTGCATAGTCAGTGATTTTAAATTGCCACTGCTTCATTTTCTTTTGAACAACTTCGTTGTCACAGCGCTCACAGCGTCCGTTTTTAACCTGTTCATTGGCGAGCACAGTTTTACAGCTTGGGCACCAATTTACATTTGTTTCAGATTGATATGCGAGACCTTTTTCCAAAAATTTTGTGAAAAGCCACTGAGTCCACTTGTAATATTCCGGATCACATGAAGCAACTTTGCGAGACCAATCAAACGACGCACCCATCATTTTCATTTGTTTTTCCATGTGAGCCATATTGTCATATGTCCAGGTGCGCGGATTCAAACCCCTTTTAATCGCGGCATTTTCGGCTGGCAAACCAAACGCATCAAATCCAATTGGGAAAAGCACATTGTTACCGAGCATACGACGATATCGAGCATAAAGATCAGTCACCGCAAACGCATACCAGTGCCCCACGTGTAAATTTCCGGATGGATATGGAAATTCAACAAGCACGTATTCATTATCGACACCCGGTTTTGTATCCGAAATAGTAAAGGTTCCTTTGTCGGCCCAGGTTTTCTGCCACTTTTGCTCTATGGATTTGTGATTATAATCTGACATATGTGTTGTACAATATATCACTTTTAGAGAAAATATTATAGTTATGTGAGTTTATAAAATCAGAGAGCCCCGCCCACAAATATATTTTGTGCGGGCGGGGCTTTCCTTCAAGAGACCTTGAAGGGCTTGTAAGACTCGTCGGGTAATTGTTCGAAGATGAAATATGTCGTTGCAGCTGCCAAATCAGAAGCGCCCCCTGGCACATATACTTTTATTGCAACATGCGGATTTTCCGTTTTCTTTCCATGTAGAGACTTATCCTCAAATACAACTTGATGGTGCCAATTCCTCCCCAAACTCATCAAATTTTGTCTGATTGGTGAATCTGGGTGGAAATATGGCTCTAGCCAAGGGTGTATTTGGATGAAATCTTCACGCTGCTTTTTCGAAACGCTGGGACTTATCAATAAGTGAATAAGCTGCGAAATGAGAGCACGTAATGCTTCAACATTGGGATACATGACACACCTCAGAAAAGATCGCTGGACCGCTTTAGGTGTAAAAAATTACAGCCTAGTCCGCTTTTGAATTTATAGTGTAAACACAAAAATGTCAACTTGTATTAATCGACATCCGCCTCCTTAAAAAAATCTTGCAGCCCCAAATACGTTTGCAGAGCTAAATCACGCAGCGCGACATCCCGAGTTTCTTTGTTCTGAAATTGTGCTTCGTAAATGTAGCCATATTCAATGAGAAGGCTCGCCGCATCAGCAGTATTATGCGCCCCAATCGCAATTAAATCTGGCTCACTGATGATACCGGCGGCTTCGACTGGAAGATTACTAACCGTTGTGTACGATGTTAGACGCTCGAAAACATCTTCAGCCACTGCCTTTGTAACAGTACTGTTTCCATATTGAGTTGCTGGCACATAGACCGATACACCGGAATATTTTCCCGGTTTTGAAGTATTTGCTCGCGGATTGTCATTAAAATGTAGGTGCAGAACCACGTCGATATCATTTTCGTTCGCCCATTTATTAATTCCATATAATCGCAACGCCACATTGCCCGGTGCTTTGTTATGTTTTACTGTCGCATGGGTCTTGACTATATCGCCAATTTCGACAAGCCTAGAAAAATCTACAACGGAAGCTGTTCGCCATTTTGAAATAGTATCAAGGGTAGCAAAATATTTTGAAAAGGTCTCCGTCCATCCAGACGCATCACGTGTCACAAAAACTTGATAATGACGATTTTTCTCGAGAAGCTTTTTAAGATTTTCCGAGAGTTGAACCGTCATATCCCGTTCTTTCAAATTTCGATACTCTGTTCCACCAAACGTCGGTTCGTGACCAGCCACAATTAAAACTCGCACCGGAACTTCGGACGGATTTCGCGCCACTGCGTCATAACGCGATTTCACTTGCGCAATTGTTTTGAAATTATGACTGAGAATTGCGGCTGAAAAATTTTCATTAGAATCTTTCCAAAGAAAATTGTTGGAAAAAGTCATTCCAATCAAAAGAAAAGTGAGTGCAAAAAATCCCAATGTAATTCTAACGTCGTATTGATGTGGAGACTTCTTCATCTGACTAGAATAGCATTTTTTTTAATTTATATTTTGCTATACCCACACAGATACACACTACTTAGTTATAGTTCGAATTTATATATGTAATAGAAATTAAATTAATTAGTATGAGACAACGTCGTAATTGGACGGCTCTGTACAATGTAGAATTTTCCTTTTTCAAAGGCCCATTCAATATCGCACGCGAAACCATAGTGATTTTCGATCACCATAATAATTTCAGCGAGTTCCAAAATTTGATCTTTTGTCAGCACTTGAGAAGAGGCTTGAGGTTCTAAAATTGTACACCATTCATTATTACCGTGCTCGACAGACGCATATTCGGATCGATACAAAGCGCGTTCTTGCGTAGACACATTGATATCCAAAATATTTCGAGGTTCTTTTTCAACCACATACGAATCAGGAGTTACTAATCCTGACACGATAGCTTCACCAAGTCCAAATCCGGCTTCGATAATGAGCTGATTTCTATCTTCAGTTACAGGATGGACAGAAAATGCGATACCTGAAACTTCCGATTCCACCATCTTTTGCACAACAACTGCCACAGAGATTTTAGTAGTATGCAATCCTTTTTCAAATCGGTAAAAAATCGCGCGAGGTGTAAATAATGATGACCAACATTTTTTGACTTTTTCTAACACATCATCTTCTTTTACGTTGAGATATGACTCGAGCTGTCCTGCCCATGCATGTTCTTTGCCGTCTTCTGCAGTTGCTGATGAACGGACCGCAACATATTTTGTATTGAGTTCTTTACATGATCGTCGAATTTCCTCTGCGATATCCTGTGGCATTTCTCGCGACAAAATAAGTGCCCGAATAGATTCAGATGCTTGTTCAACTGTGTGAATTTCTTTATGATGTACCGCATCTAAGATGGTATTGATTTCTTGAATCAAGTCGGTTTCTCGAATAAACTTTTCAAACGAATCGGACAAAACCACAAAGCCTGGAGGTACAGGAACACCAGCATTGGTCATTTCGCCCAGAGAAGCCCCCTTTCCACCTGCAAGAGATACGTCATTTTTGTGTAATTTTGTGAAATTTCGAACAAGTTCCATGTTTTTTGATTATTTCACGAATGTGTATCTCTGACAAATTCAAGGATCTAAGAAATTTTTCGCACGGTACCATTTATAGAATCAACTTCAACCATATCTCCGTCTTTCAAAACCTGCGTTGCGATTTTTGTTCCAATCACACACGGAATTTTTAATTCGCGAGAAACTATTGCTGCGTGTGAAAGTCTACCACCGACATCAGTGATGATGGCGGCTGCTTTTTTAAGGGCAATCATCAAATCAGGAGCCGTTGTTGATGAAACCAAAACATCTCCTTTGTTCATATTCATCATTTTTTGCATAACTTTTTTCTTGTGAAAATAGTCGGAATTTATAATTACAACTTTTCCGCGGATTTTATGTTGTGTACGATACGCAACAACCCCTTTTATTACATCGGTCACAGTAGTTTGAGATATAAACTTTTTGGCATATCGTATCGCATTTATACCTTGCAATAAAATCAACTTGCCGGTTTTATCTTTTTCGAGCACAAAACATTTTCGGCGTTCTCCTATTTTGACATATGGTATTTTTCCACCTCGGATAATATTTTGTACTTCGGATATACTACACCAACATAAATCCTTGAGGGCTACGTTGTACTGACGCGCAATAACCTGGAGAAAATCAACAAATCCACCCATATATACAAAAAATAACGAATTATATCTTTCTCTGATTTTGTTTTTATTTTTTTCTACTACTGCAATACTTTGACGATATGTTGCATCAGTCGCGGGAATCCCGTCGGTGTAAATAAAATCAAATCTACGATATTCCTTATGAATATTTTCAACTAATTTAAATACCTTAGCACAGTCTACATATGTGACTATTCTACTTTTTTTATGTAGACCAATGAGATACTCTAGTTTTTTAAAAAAGAGTTCTAATTTTTTAATTGAATTGTTTATACGATCAGGTGTAGCAAAAAATTTTTTGCCGTATTGATGAGCCCTCTCAATAGCACGGCGCGATACATATGATGTCGATTCTTTGTCAGTATTTACAATAATATACTCATTTGAAGCATAAAAACGCGATACAAATTCAGAGAAAAAAAGTGATGCGCGGCGCGCTTTAAATTTTAAAACATAATCCGTTAGGTCTGACACCATGTTTTGATTGTATCACTGATAAAAATATTAAACTACCGTATAAAACAATAATAACTTGACAGTTATGTTATAGTAATGTATTCTATGCAAAGAGCTGGCTTTCCAGCATTCAGAATATGAACCCTCCAAAATGGAGACAGCGTCATGGGAGAGATAACGCTCACTGCGGTTCGCCACGGCGAACCAGAGAAAGGCCAGGACGATCCGGCACGGCGATTGACGGAACGAGGACAAGGTCAGGTCAGGGATCTTATCCCTGGAATCCGAAAAAATAAACCCCTCGTGATCATCACGTCATCTGCGGTTCGTGGCCAGCAATCGGGGCTGATTCTACAGAACGGGTGTGATGATCCGAAACCAGAAATTATCGTCTGTGCCGACCTGTACCGCCAAGAACGCGGTGGTCGAGAGCGCGCCGAGATGTTTGCCACACTCGGACCCGGCCCTCTGTCCAAGTTTCTGGAGCACCCATACAGCTGGGCTATCCGCGAATTTGGAGAAGTCGGGGCGAACAGCGTACGGGCCATCCTTGCAGACAGAAACATCTCCGCAGGAAGGGTTGTACTCGTCGGACACGACCTAACCCTTCCGGCGGTGATGTGGGCGCTGTGCGGCGCGACCGAAAAGTCGTTCATTGAACAGGTCGCCATGTGTGAAGGCGGTCTGGTCTCTCTCGTGACCAAGATCTGATCCGACCGCGGATCAAGCACTCCCCCAGGTTCTGCCTGGAGGGAGTGTTTTTATATCATAAACTCCATCACATCCCCGTCCTTCACAATGTATTCTTTTCCTTCGGTGCGGAGTTGGCCTTTTTCGCGGGCAGCGGCGAGAGAGCCGGCAGCCAAAAGTGTGTCCCATGCGATGACGTTGGCTCGAATGAATTTTGCAGTAAAGTCCGTGTGAATTGCAGCGCCAGCGACAGGTGCAGTGCTGTTGCGTTTAATTGTCCACGCACGAGTTTCCTTTTCGCCAGTTGTGAAATACGAAATCAAATCAAGCGTGTCATACCCCATGCGAATCAACGCATCGAGCCCAGTTTTTGCAGTGTCGCCCGTTCGGTATTCGCGTTTTTCTTCTTCAGACATATCGCGCATGTCTTGCTCCAAGGCCGCGTCAACAAACACATAATGTGCGCCAGAATCGTCGAGGAATTTTTTAAGCTTCGTAAATCGCTCGTCGTTTGTTTCATCCAAATTTACGGCGCCGCCTTTTTTGTTGAGCACGTACATGATTGGCTTCATCGACAAAAGATGCAGACCTTTCACAATTTCGATTTCATCGGCTGAAAGCGCAATCGAATTAGCCAATTTACCAGCTTCGAGCACAGGCAGAACTTTTTCAAGCACAGCTTTTTCCGCGACAGCTAATTTGTCGCCGCGTTTTGCTTCTTTTTCGACGGTGCCGAGACGTTTTGCGACGGTTGCTTGGTCAGCCAAAATTAATTCGAGGTTAATGACTTCGATATCAGACAGCGGATTCACCTGATTATGCACGTGAATAATGTTTGAGTCTTCGAAAATGCGCACGACTTGTGCGATAGCGTCCACTTCGCGAATATGAGAGAGAAATTTGTTACCGAGACCTTCACCCTCTGATGCGCCCTTCACGAGGCCGGCAATGTCAGTGAATTCAATCACAGCCGGAATAGTTTTTTGAGTTTGAGAAAATTCCGCCAATTTGTAAAGGCGCGGATCAGGCACAGGCACAATTCCCACCGACGGATCGATAGTACAAAATGGATAATTTTCCGCCGGCACCGATTTTTTAGTGAGCGCGTTGAAGAGCGTCGATTTACCGACGTTTGGGAGTCCTACGATTCCAATGCTTAAATTCATATTGGCTATATTAGCAAAATTACGTTTTTTATCATAGTTTATACAGATATTGACATATACACATATAAATGCTATGATATATAAGGTCGTGGATATGTTTTTTTTCGAAACCCACTCACAAAAGAAAGGTAAAAAATGAGTGTGTACTTGCCGACGTCAAGAACCTACCACCCGATCGGAGCTCCCGTAAAGATCGTGTTCGAGGGAACAACAGAGCGAGGAACTTTGGCTGCATACAACGGTGAGAAATCACTCGTCGGAGTCAGGATGTCAAACGGAAAAGTGAGGTGGTCGCATGAAAGCCATGTCACCATTGACCGCTCCAACCCGACACCGCAACCACGAAGGATCGTACGGAGGTTCTGAACGAACCTTATCGGTTCGAAAACCCGCCTAGTAGTAGAAATACGAACGGCGGGGTTTTTTATTTTATATACATATCTCAGGATAGTATCATGCTGACAGAGAGTTGCATGTTATTTTTGTAATCTTAATTTATTATATTCATCCACCGACATTTCTATATCACGCAAAATATGTCGCAACAGTCCGTCACCAATTTCCTCTCGACTATGCACCGGAACCACAGTGGTTACTTTTTTATCTTTGTGCATCATAAAGTGGTGACTGCCTTTGATTCGTAATGTGATAAAACCTGATCGAGTGAGCAATGAAATTAGTTTTTTACCACTGATGGGAACCAATTTCGGCATATTTGATTACGTTTTAAATTCCAACTGGTGCACGCCGATAAATGCAGATTGTGGTATATCTTTTTTAAATAAAGACTGTTCTACATCCATCGAAAGCGCCACGGCTTCTTGGAGTCGTTCGTATAACGCAGGCAATGTTTTGGCTTGTGTGTAACAACTACGTAATGCTGGCACAATGCCCACATAATTACCGTGTGCATCTTTTTCAATAACTACAGAAAAATGATACGTGTTTTTCTCTGTTTTCATACAAATAGTATACACAAAAATCAGTGAAAATCAACCCCGAAAATTACACTATTTTTATTTTCCCTGCATCAAATCCCGCAACTTGTCTTTATTTTTCATCATGACGAGCATCGACGCATTTTGTTGGCTTTTGCCGGCCTTCACTTCTTTTTTAATTTCATCGGCCATATCTTGGAAAAATTTTGGGTCGCGATCGAAAGCGGCCAAAATCGCCTCTTGCTGTTCCTTTGGTAAATTTTTGACTTGCGATGCAAGTAATTTCTTCATTAAAAATTTAAACATGCAAATAATGTACCATAAAAAGCAAACCCGACCAAGTGCATGATCGGGTCCCATATTTAACCTTTGGAGCAGAAGCCTAAGCGGCGGCTGGGTCACCGCGCTTCATGTACACGTCTCGAGCAGAAAACTTCTCCTCGTACATGAAGACGAGCTCAAGCCGGAACACCCCGCGATCGATCTCGACTTTCGGAAGATGGATAACACTTCCAATCCTCACCTCGGAGCCAAGCGCGTAAATCACTACGTGCAGCTTTTCCAATACGTCGGTTTCGCACTGCAAAATCAATTCCTGGGTAAAAAGCAGTATGTCGCGCAAGGTCGCCAAGTGTCGCCCCTCGGTTTCAGTGACTTGATATACCGAAGGCACCTCGAGCAAATCGTGGAATTCAGCAGTGAATGGAACACCGCTAGCTTCGCAGTCGATAGTATCCAGATTGATACGATGATCAACGAATGCAAAGCCGATTTCTTCTATCAAATCAGCCAGCGTTGCTTTGACAGAAGCATCAATCAAGAGTTGCGGCATTTTTGCCGACAAAGATCCACCCATGAAAACCTCCTTATGGTTGTGGTCCGCTCTATTTCTTATCAAAAATCACAGCGTACCGCAACTCCTTACAAATAATTTTTAATATTCAGCAAATGCCCTTCATAGGTCGGCGAACAATGAATTGTGCGGTTGCGATCATGCAAGTAAAAGAGACAATCGGTTTTGATCGGGTTTGCAGCCGCATCGAGCGCCGCTTTGCCAGGATTTGCGATTGGTGCCGGCGGAAGCCCCGCGTTTTGATACGTGTTGAACGGCGAATCTAGAAATTTATCCTCGGATTTCACCTGAGGCCACCATTTGCCATCGTCCCCTTTTGCATATTGCAACGTCGCGTCCAGTTGTAGCGGCATACCTGCAAAAATGCGATTCCAAATGATGCCAGAAATGAGACGCATATCGTGCGCGCCGGCCGCCTCGCGTTGAATGAGCGAGGCGACAATTACAATCTGATCTTCGTCGAGAGTTTTTTCTTTCTCGGTCGAAATTACGCTCGAAAAAGCGTTCGCAAAATTATTTTCCATTTCATCCTGAATTTTTTGAATACTCACATCCTTGGAAACCAAATATTCTCCAGGATAAAGTCTCCCTTCGCGACCAGAATAGAGGCAGGCGTTTGGACTCGCTTGAAATTCGGCGGTTTTTGCCGGATCCCAATCCAACACCTTGGCATATCTTTCAGCAATCTCTTCCTTGCGCAAACCCTCCTGAATCGCCACATATCGATACGACGGATCACGTAATTCTGAATAGAGTGCAATTGCATTCGCGTTTCGCGACACAACATATCCGCCCGATTGAATTTTCTCGTCGAACCGAGCGAGAGCCGAAACAAACCAATATGTCGGACGGTTTTTGAAAAATCCACGGTCGTCTAACTCTTGCAAGATAGTCTCTTCGCTCGCAGCTTTAATGAAAACAATTTCCGGCTTATCACTACGCACCGAATTCGACAATAGATAAACACCAGCAAAAACAGAGACGAATATGAAAAAAGCATAATTTCGCGCCACATGATTCCGAATTTTGTGATGTAATTTTGTACGTCGCATAGACCCAGTTGCTTTTATTATACCAACGAAATCGCATATTGGACTTGATTTATTAGCCAAAGCAGGTAGAATAATCAAAGTCCTAATTAAGGGCCGGTAGCTCACCTGGTAGAGCGCCTCACTTGCACTGAGGAGGTAGGGGGTTCGAGTCCTCTCCGGTCCACATATAAATACAATAGTCAAATAACCATGTCTTGCAAACTAAATTTCATTGGAGTATTGTAATTCAAGACGTGGAGGAATGACCTTTTCGAAAAACCAATCCAACGCAAGGAGAAGATCTCATGAATGCACGCACGTTTCTGCGGACTTTGCTTACCCAGCCATCATATCGAGGTGATGAAACTAAAGAGTTTCTGGAAACCATAATTCTTGCGACGAACTGGGGTGTGAAAATATCCGTAGACCAACAAAAAGCAATTACCCGGGTGATACAAGATGAGTGTATCGGAAGACGTTTTCCTGGCCACCTCCGTGCCCTTCTGGTCGCGAGTGCCATCAACACCTTCAAGAGCCACTAGTGGTTCTGGTAAAAACGAGCCCCATGAAAAAGAGTCCTCCCTCTTACATATGCGGGCTCTTTTTCATTTTTAAGTACATGGCGTGAGTGCTACAATATACCACATGATAATTACCGACATAGAAGCAACTGGGCTCGACGCAGACACATGCAGCATTTTAAGCATTGGCGCAATTAATTTTGATAACCCAACTGAACAATTTTACGAAGAGTGTCGTGCATTCGACGGTGCGACTTTTACCGAAGATGGAATGTTCGTCAATGGTTACACAATGGAGCAAGCGACCGATCCGCGCAAACAATCTGAAGCAGAACTAGTCGCGCGATTCGCCGCATGGGTCGCACGTCAAAACACGATGAAAATTATCGCGGGTCAATTTATTTCCAAAGACATCGAATATTTACAAGCGGCATGTGCGCGAGCCAAAATTGAATATTTCTTCCCGCGTCATTTTATCGATCTCCACTCCATTTCATACGCCGAACATTTGAAAAAAGGAATACCGATCCCAATGAACAACACGAAACCGTCGATACGACTCGACGATACCTTAAAATATTTAGGATTGCCAGAAGAACCGAAACCGCATATCGCAATTAATGGCGCGCGACTCGAAGCCGAGGCTTTTTCAAGACTCATTCACGGGAAACAATTATTGGAGGAATATAAAAAATATCCGCTTAATTAAATTG
This sequence comes from uncultured Candidatus Saccharibacteria bacterium, assembly GCA_964538855.1. Classification (GTDB taxonomy): domain Bacteria; phylum Patescibacteriota; class Minisyncoccia; order Phycocordibacterales; family JAACPR01; genus CAYLNC01. The sequence continues at coordinate 126,973 of CAZIEY010000002.1, read as the reverse complement.
AAAAAAGAGGTGAATCGTGCGCACGATTCACCTCCCCAAAAAAAAGGGTCCGCCTCCTCCTTTACGGATCACCCACCTCAAGCAACCACATCACCCGAAAACTAGTCAATTCGCCGGCAAGTACGGCAAACTCTAGCCTCTGAGTTTTGCAAAACGCCCAATGGACTTTTGGTCCAACGGACATAAACGGATGGAATTGCCTTCCACTCGTTTCATCCTCACCGAACCGGTTCCATCCGTATCTCTCACTAATGACAGTGAGTTGCCCCACTACTCCAACACCGATTGATGGTGCCAGATTATAGAGTAAGCCTACTTGCGCATTTCCACCGCATTCAGCGGAGGAAAAAACATAGGCCGATTCAGAGGCAGGGCGCGAATCGTTTTTATTCTGCACCTGATCACGCTCGTCACTGAGCATCAATGATCCAGCCACAGAAAGCTGAAGCTTGTCCGCAATCAAAGGTCGTTGATATTCAACCCCGATTGCACAAAATGGCTCCCACGATCCCCCAACAGAGGTCGTCCCCGCCGACCCAGACGCCTGGGAATTCGGCAAGAAAGAATCTCCTCGGTGGGTTAAATGCGCGTGTGTGAACGCTGGAAGATTGATCAGCTCGCCGCTCGCGGTGAAGTTAAATCCTCCACCCTCCACCTCTGCGGTTCTGCCACACGTTGTGGACAGAACGATTATGAGCATCAACCAAACAAAGACCCACCCGCGCGGCCCGTTTAACAACTCGCGCCAGGTTTTCTGGTGTTCCGAATGCATTTGCTTCTCCTACAACCGATAATCAATCGGTGATTTTGAATGACACGGGTTGATTAAGCCAGTGTGAGATGTCCGAAGACAGCTCGGGTTAAGGTTCAATAACGCCGTGGCTAATACTACACAATTTATAGGTAATATGTCAATCAGACACATTGATGTGCGCGAGAGAGGACTCGAACCTCCATGCCCTTGCGAGCGTTACCACCTCAAGGTAGTGCGTCTACCAATTTCGCCACCCGCGCATGCAAAAGAGTATAGCACAAAGGCGCTTTTTTGAAAGTAGAACGAGTGTGATTACATAATCAAAAAACCGCACCTGTATAGATGCGGTTTTGCATGTGGACACCCTATTGAGGTATCCAAATTCCTGGTCCTGACGCTGCAAAGTTTGTACTCATCGCGAGCAGTTTTTGCAGTGTCTCAAAGAACGTCAGGAGGGTGCCCTCAAGCGCGTGCCAGAGGCTCGGCGCGAGGGCGCGTAGGACGACTATAAACAAGGCGATTCCTAATACCCGGAAAATCTTCATATGGTTGATTTTTACGAGAAGGTTTGACGTGCGCTCGACTGCGCTCGCGATAGCCTGATTGCCATCCTACCCCCTCCCCAGTAAAAACCATCATTAAATCAACAATGCCGTCTACAGGAGAATGGGCCGGTTGAGTTTTTAATGAACTTTCTGTCTTATGGTAAATATATCATATGTGATATATTTGTCAATAGCACATATTTGACAGTGTGGCAATAAGCGTGCTGCGGATGAATCTTTTCGTCCGCACTTTTTTAATGTTACAATATTCCCATGGCCGACACAGAACTAGAATCAATTCAAGAAGAGCTTAATAACAAATCAAATATTATTGCGCCACGTGCAAACATGGCAGAGGAAGTTGTAAAACTACGCGAATCAATCGATCGAAGCTTAAAAATGTTTGGTTGGGGTCATATGTTTTGGGGAGGAATGTTGCGCGGAGCTGGCATCATCGTTGGTGCAACCGCTTTTGTAATTCTCGCTGGTTGGATTTTAAAATTAATGGGATTTTTACCCGGACTTTCGGATGTCGCGAATTTTCTTACCGAGGCTTTTGAAAAAGCGAGAATAAATTGAAAAAATCGCGGCTGATGTGGCACGCGATTTTTTCGTTTGTGGTTGAAGATTTAAATAAAAGTCTTATTGTCTTGGTGCCGCGGTTAAGCGGGTTCAGTCTCATCGTAGACGAGGTAATCCTGAGCGGCATCATCGTAGATGTATTCCCGCACAAACGCAACCCTTCGGGCGATGATAAGAAGCACCCTTTCGGCCGCAGCTCGTACGAAGCCCCTGATCTTAATCTCGGTCACATCTTTGAGTTGACCATGCTGATGGAGATCTTCCATCATTCTAATTGCAGTTTCGGTCTTACTCTTCGCGTCGGCTTCAACTACAATACAGCCAGCGCGTCGATCAATGGAAATTCTCATGAAAACCCCTTCTTCACAATCCAACAAACGATTCAACGAACAAGGGCGACATGACATCAGTCACATCTGGAAACCCTGAAAAAACCAGAAAATACTATAGCACATATTATGTTACCACGCAATAGAACCAAGAGGGATTGTTCCTAGCCCAGCTTTTTTCCACCTCCTGACTTTTGCAAAATTGTAGAATTGAATGTGTGTGTAATTTTGTTTTGTGCTGCAAAGCGAGCCTCGGCAAATGTGATTAGTTTCGTGATAAGGTCGATATTTGAGACCCCGACTCGGCGCCAATTGTGCGCATAGAGACTGCCTGGCAAAGTGTTCACTTCGTTCATGAAAACAGTACGCGCCATTGAATCAATAAGCATGTCAACACGAGCGATTCCAGTACACCCAAGTGTCTTGTAAGTCTTCTCGCCGATTTCACGAACACGCGCAGATAATTCATCGTCAATTTTTGCGGGAATTTCTCGTTGGTCGCCACTATTGACTCCTCCACCCTTTTTACCACCCTTTAAATATTTTTCATTGTAATCCAAAAATTCTCCTTTGTTCAAAGGGCGTTCGATTGCTGCAAATTCCACGACGTCGTTTCCGATCATCGGCAAAGTGACCTCGATCAAATTTTCAACACCAAGTTCGACAAGCACCTTGTCGTCATAGTGAAGCGCAACTTCTATCGCGTTGTCCAATTCGCGTTCAGTTTTGACCTTTGTGATTCCGATCGAAGAGCCAAGGTGCACTGGCTTTACGAAAAGCGGGCGTATTTTGAAAATTGGTTTTGGAGCTTCGACAGGAGCGGGGGCTGGTGCTGGTGCAACAGGATTTTCCAAAGAAACTTCCCCCGCCGACATTGGCGCAACCTCTACAACCGGTTCCACCACAGGTGCTGGCGTCGGAGTAGGATCAGGAATCTCGACCTTCATCAATTTCATCATTTCTGTTTTTAAAGCGACGCGTTTTGTTTTATCAGCCCAATCAGACGCGGTAAACCACACATGAGGCACGACTGGCACACCATTTGATTTCACAAGGTCTTTGGTCAAGACTTTGTCCATCGCAACGGCCGATGCAAACAAATCACATCCCACAAATGGCACATTCGCCATACGGAGCAATCCCATGAGCGAACCGTCCTCGCCGTATGTTCCGTGCATTGCAGGAAACACAAGATCGATTTTGACGCGCTTGTCGCGTAGTCCATGCCAAATTAATTCGAAAGCGCCATTCACCGAAATTGAAACTGGTTTTGTCTTTTCCAAATTTTGTTCATACGCCGGATTTTTGAAGAAAGCCAAATCGTTCATTGCCACATCGGAATACCACACGCCTTTTTTGGAAATGTAAACTGGCACAACTTCGTACAAATTGGTTGCGAGAAGCGACTCGATAATTGGATTGTGTGCGGTGATAATCGAAACGTCGTGCTCGGCGCTGCGACCTCCAAAAATAACGGCGACTGTTTTACGGGTGGTGTTCATGGGATTTATTTTAGCACAAGTTCCGAGATGGGCGCGAGGTTTGACACATTTAGCAATTTTAGGTAGAAAGGTACATTAGAAGGAAGCGAAACTTGGCATGCGCCAGGTGGGTTCTGTTCCTTAGGCTCAAACGGAGGAATGTGCCGTGAAGAAGCGTCTTGTGAAAAAACGTACTGTTAAGATACCCAATGTGAAGATACCCAAAACTCGCAGGAGGTTGATCTGGGAAAATCCTCTCCGCCTGGAGTTTATCGTCGGAAAACGACATAACGGAGGAGATAACGAACTTCGGATTCTCATGCGACTCGATCCGGGGCCAAAACCCGAAAAGATCTTCATGACGAGAAAGTCGTTGAAAATCCAGGATTCGAAGGAGGGGGCGAAGATTATTCGCAAACTCCTAAGAAAAGTGGTCAGGTACATCCCGAGAGCTCACAAAGACAGGGGCAGTATCATGACCTATGCCCAGATCGACAGAATTGTCGCAGAGGTCGAGAAGACTGGGCACTCGACGACCAGCGACTGGGCGACGGCCGACAAATCCAATCCCGCGGTTGTGGTAGCCGAAGGGTGAATGAAAGTAAGAAAAGGCCGGCGGCCTTCCTGCGTACGGCGACGCAGGTTTTTTTATTTACGCATACTGGTCCGGCCAATCATTTTGCAAAAGCACCACATCACCTGTCGTCGTCAAATGTTCGAGTGCCGCAAATGCCGCGAATGCGTTTGGGAATGTAATAATTTTGCCCGGATATTTATTTTCGAGAAGTCCGAATTCGATATCGGGTGTCGCAGAATTTTGAATGAGCACCACGTTTTCAATTCCGGACCGAGCCAATTTCTGACCAATCATGCGGTGGACCGCTTCGCTCGCACTCCCCATTTCGACAAGACCAGGTGTTACATAAAATCGGCGTGTGTTGCGGAGACTCGCCAAAAAATCAATCACCGCAACCACTCCATCAGGATTGCCATTGTAACTGTCATCGAGCGTAATTACTCCAACTGAATTTATTTTAGGTTCGAGACGATGTTCAAACGCGCGCGTTTTAGTGATGCCAGCTTCGATCTGCTCACGAGTCAAACCCATATCATGTGCAATTTTAATCGCCGCAGACAACGGCCCAATTTGATGAAGCCCGAGCAATCCTGATTCTGCTCGAATCGGCGTATCGTCACAAGTGATAGTAAAACGCACCCCATCCAAATCCGTTTCAGCTTCGGACACGGTGAAATTCGCACCAGCCACATGTGCGACCGCGATTCCCTCTCGAGAATATTCGTGCAAATTCTTTGAGTTCATGTGCGCCACAAATTGCCGCGCGCGAGTATTTTCTCCGTTCACATAAAGCGGCTTGTCGTGGACAAAATCAGCAAGCGTAAAAATTTCGTGCGCCGTTGCGTTTACATTCTTGAAATTATGTAGGTGCGCCTCGTTAATCCCCGTCACAATACCGAGGTCCGGCCGAATAATCGTGCACATTTTTGCAATATCACCAGGCATGTATTCGCCGAGCTCGAAAATGATCACTTCCTCATCACCTTTCAGATTTGTAATGAAGCGGCTAATACCGGCCAACGTGTTAAAGTTTTTTTCTTGCGTCGCCACATTTTTTGCCTCGCGCAAAACAGTTGCGAGCATGTTGCGCATCGAAGTCTTGCCATAACTGCCAGCGATTGCGATTTTGAAGCCTTTATGCCCAGCCAATTTTTTGGTAGCCTGACGAATCATATGCCACTCATGCGGTTTCTGCACAAGAAGCGCAAAGAAAAAGACCGGAATAACCATCACATACGCGGACAAAATCGGCGTGAATAAAAACACGACGACTGCGATCAGGTTCTCAAAAAAAGTATCGGCGAACACGAACCCAGCAATCGACCCCGCAAAAAGCGCCACGATAATTGCCCATAATTTGATTCGCATCAATTTCGATTTTGCGGTCGGCACAAGAGTTTTGCGCACTTCAACTCGACCAAAATGATGCACACGATCCAACCACTGCACATAGTCGCGAATGTTATACTCGCTCACTTGCAACATATAAATAATACTACGCGGAAATCGATAGTGAAATTGCGAGAGGAATTTTTTAAAAAAGCTTTTCAACATACCAATAGTTTATCACTAAAATGTGGTGAGGTTAAATAGTAGTTACATAATGAAGCAAGACCCCGAACAACTGGTGTTCGAGGTCTTCAGAAGGCGTCGGTTTCTCAGGTCATCGCCGGTTGTTTGTATTTGTAAGTCGACGCGACCCTCCCTATCCTGAGATCAGAGAGAATTCGATCAACAGTAGCACGGGTCATAAGGCCACCACCTTCATCGAACAATGCCGCGACTTCGAGCGCTTTTTCAAGCAACTTCGAAATCTCTTCGAATGCATGGGCTTCAGTCACAGGGTAATCGGCATTAGTGGTCGACAAAAGTCCCATATGGCCTCCTGGTCCCCGCGAAATCCAATAACCGAATTTTCCTTTGGCTTTGTGCTCTCGAATAACGAATTCCAAGTCATCATGCCAAGTGGTTATTTGCAACACGGTTCTTGCATACATGATTCGTCTATCCTCCAGTTAAGTTCCAACAAAAAGAGCGGAAGTAACCTAGCACACGCCAGATTTTACCTCCTTCTAAATATATTATTACCCTTTTAAAACGGCGATGTCAATAACTACAAAAATCGACTGATCAACCCTCCGACTTCCACCGCTTTTTCATGATGCACAAAATGAGCAGCGTCGGGAAAAACTTCGAGACGAGACCCAGCGATGAGCGCGTGCAATTTTTCAGCGGTCGCGAGAGGAGTCGCCTTGTCGTGCTTGCCCCAGATGAGCAAGGTCGGAATAGTGATGCGTCGCGCGTAGTCAGAGAGATCTTCGGCAATAATTTTTAGGAAAGTTTCCTGGAGAGCGCCGGCATTCAAATAATCGCTACCGATTTTTTTATAGAAAATCGCGCGCATTTTATTGCGAAGAAAATGAAATGGCGGGATGCGGAAGAAAACGGCCGCGGCACGCGAGACAATCGCGACGAGACGGCTTCGCCACGTTTTCTCAGGAACGATTCCAGCGGAAGCGATCAAAACTATTTTCTGAGCTCGCAATTTCCCTTCACCAAGCCCCTTGATGATGATACGCCCGCCGAACGAGTGGCCAATGAGCACGTCCGCCTCGACATTCAATTTTTTCAAAAAGTCCGCGACGAATTGCACATAATCACCAACCTGCCACGCTTCGGGTGGATTTCCCGTTTCGCCAAAGCCCGGCAAATCAACGGCGATGACTCGGCCTTTTTGGAGCAATGCCGGCTCGAGCGCATCAAATGTTCGCAAACTGTCCTTCCATCCATGTAAACACAAAATGACTGGGCCAGAGCCCTCATCCGTGTATTCGGTGGCGATGTTGTTTACAATGATTTTCATGTGAGTGGTGGAAATATTGTAGCATTTTTGAATTGTGAAATATGAGTTTTTATATACTTGACTTTATACTACATGTATGCTATACTAATAATGTGCTGATAGCTGGATTTTCTAAGCAGGCACATGTGAGGAGAAGTCATGCATACCTCAGAGAAATTGATTATAGTTATCTTGATGTACTATACAATCTGGTTTTTGGTCATCAACCAAAAAACCCGCGCCGAGGCAACAACCATCGTCGAGACCGTGCACGCAGAGCAAATACGGATCGAGGATGGGCTCGTGCATGGAGATGAGACCTTTCTGCACGTTGTCGCTCATGGCCTTTCAAATTGTCTAGCGGCATACGCCCTCATTGTTGGACTCATCATGGTGATCAGCCCAGCAAAGAACCGTCCGAACAACAAATCGGCACCATGGGATCCGGTCTGACAAACATCAACGCGAGGTTTCAGCCCTCAAAAACTCCGCCTACATACGAGCGGAGTTTTCTACATTTTTTTTCACTAATTCAGGCTCGAGCGCATCAAATGTTCGCAAACTGTCCTTCCATCCATGTAAACACAAAATGACTGGGCCAGAGCCCTCATCCGTGTATTCGGTGGCGATGTTGTTTACAATGATTTTCATAACAATAAATCCGCATTACCAATAGGTATTGACAAATTGAGTTATATACTTATTATAATATATAGGTGAATTCACTGCATTGTTGTGGTGATTCCCTAGAAAGGAGTCAGATTATCATGAAGCACCAATGGGATGAAGATTACGAAGGATCTCAGGACGAAGAAGAAGCGATATTGACCGGCCAATAAGCCGGCACTTCTTCTTACACAGTGGAGCAGGTCCGCTGTGCCCACCAATGACAAGTTGGTGGGTTTTAATTTAGTAAATTAATCACATGAATCAAGAAATCCTTGTACGACATCCCCACCGCCTGCAACGAATGATGCAATGTCGAGTCGCGCGAAATATCGGGCAACGCGTTCGTTTCTAAAATGTAGACGCCACGGCGTGGGTGCACGATAAAATCAGAGCGAGAGTAGTGGCGCAAGCCGAGCACTTCGTGGGCGGTGCGAGCCGCGTCTTCGAGCAATTTGCTTTCCTCGCGAGTGAAATTGCCGGGGCTTTTTTTACGAGTTTCATCCGACGTTTTTGCTTCATAATCAAAAAGTTTTTTCTGTTTTGGAACTTCAATTTCGACGGGCATAAATGCATAGACATTTTCGCCTCGGAAATTTTCAAGAACGCCGACTGTTGCCTCTTTGCCGTCGATGAATTCTTCGACAATAATTTTTTCGCTGAACGAATACGCGGTCGACATCGCGGTTTTTAATTCTTCGAATGTGTGAGCTTTCGAAACGCCAATCGATGAGCCTTTGTTAATCGGCTTTACAATGACGGGCATCGTGAAATTGCGAAAGACGAGCGTCGCTTGAAATTCGAGACCGCCCTCGCTCTCTGGACGAGACAGCGTTTTATGCACGGGCGTTTTGAGGCCGGCTTTTTTGAAAAGCTCTTTCGCCTTTTCTTTATTCATCGACATCGCGGCACCAAGCGCACCAGATCCTGTGTAAGGCTTGCCCAAATTTTCCATGAGCTGTTGGAATTTGCCGTCCTCGCCGTATTCGCCGTGCATCGCATTGAAAACCACATCGACGTGCGCGAGTGCTTCGTGAGGGTCGCGTGGCAGGCCAGAAATATGCCAGACGCCGGCTTTGTCAATCACGACATCAACGACATGAAAATCGTCAGACAATTCATGCAAAACATGCTTGCCCGATTTGAGCGATACATCATATTCGGACGAAGGTCCCCCACGGACGATGGCGATGCGTTTGCGAATCATGAAGATATTTTAGCATGGGAAAATTTTGAAAAGGTTTTTATGTACCCAAGGTGAGAAATTAAAAAATTAAAAAAGAGAGCTGGTCAGGCTCTCTTGAGTTTCTTTTACGACCAATTCAGTTCTTATTTAGGAAAGTACTCGTCAAGAAATTTATCGAAACCACCGCACGTCTGATGACTACCGCTATGGTGTGAGTCCCATTTGTACCTCGGAAGTTTCGAGACTTTGGTGTTACCACGAGCTGCTTGTGCTATCTCCATTGAACTCTGAGCTTCAGCAAGGATGTCATCTTTTTGACAACCTCCGTGCTGTTGGAGAAGGAGGGCATCGCATTGTCCGGTCCGAGCAACTTGCATGCCACTGTGGATATTAAAGAATGCAATCACGACGCTACCACCGTAACCCTTCTTCTCCAGCAATGTAACCCAATCACCCATTCCTGAATCCGTGTGGAGCAAAAAATTGTAAGTCTTTTCAGCCCTCGGGCCAGGAATTACGTGGTAATCGACCCAAAAATGTACATTATGAAGCTTACTCACAAGTAAAGTGCCCATATCGAACACTTCATTATAGAGAGTTGCTTCACTGATAGCTCGGTCGATCTGCAGATCAAGAAATGCGAGTCCTTGCGGACACACTCCATCAGCAACTGCTTTTCCACGAAGATCCATGGCGAACTGTTTGAGTTGACCAACGAGACCATACTCATTCAACTTCCACAGTTCCAACCCACGATCTTTGCAGTACTGCTGGAGGCGGGGAGCCATCTTACACCCACGCTTCTCCAAGTCAGCAATAATCAGAAGCATTACAGATTGGTGAGGCCACTCTACGTTTCCGTACAGGAGTCTCTCGATGGCATGATACAATTCGCTTCGAAGATTCACAGAGTCTGGATGATGCCTCTTTCCACACATCATAGTAAAGGACTGTTCGGTATAAACCTTGTTGTCGGAGTCCGTGTATTCCAAGTTCTTGCCATCGGGACCAATCACAACGAGACGACATTCCGTATCGTTGTGCTTACTGTCCTTTTTAATCTGCCACTTGAAAGCAATTCTGTATTCTCCGAGCGTCATCCCAACGTCCAACGAGTGAACCTTCGATCTCTCGAGATAATCCAATAGCGGCAAATCACAATCTTGAGGATCGACAATCATCAATTTACCACCGCCAACCGTTTCCAGAAGAGAGATGCCTGGAACTACACGTTCCTTGAAAAATCGGTCAAGGTCTGCCTCGCGCTTATCCCTGATCAAATTCTCAACAGCATCCTTGCCATAGTCACGGTAGATGATCGCTAGGAATCGACAGCTTCGCGCCATCTCTTCGCTATAGTATAATGCGATTGCTCGCTCGTAAGCTGCTGTGGGCGAGAAATTCTCGGCCACTTGAACCAGTTCGCGTTTTGCAAGTGCAAGTTGCGCCTTATCACGTAATTGCGATAACGATTTCATGCTAATCTCCTTTTTTGGCGTGCCACTGTGGCGTGCCAAGTTTCACTATCCCGACATGAGATAGTAATCCTCGTAGAGGATGAGTTACCTACAATTTTTATAGGCAATTTACCCTCTACGTCGCCATTACCTAGATTGGTATACAGTAACAATACTTTCTATTAGTTATCTTAAGCTATTATTTCTCCGTTTTCTATGAAACCCGATCGCAAACCTATGTGTCTCCGCATTAACTTTCAAAATGTCGAGATTATGTTTTTCAACGAGCGCAGTGTCGCCCAAAATTTCGCGGGCGCGGTGAAATTCGTCTTTAACGACTGAGACGAGAGGGATTTTGTCGAAACCTTTTTCGGAAAATTCGCGCAGAACTTTTTCGACGACGGCTTTTTGAGCTTTACCTCCGTCAATCACAATCAAATTCGGCATTCGCCAATCATCGTGGGCACAGCGGCGGCGCAACACTTCGCGAAGCGCTCCGTAATCGTCGCCGGCTTTGGCTTCACGAATGATGAATTTACGATATTCGTTTTTGTTGAGCTCGCCGTTTTCCATCACCACCATCGCACCGACTGTGTTTGATCCGCCGAGATGCGCGATGTCATATGACTCGATGCGGAATATGTCGCCTGTCGCCTGCGCAAAATCCGCGTCACGCGAAATGAGCGACACATCGTTAATGTGTTCGAGCGAAAACATAGTGCGTTTGATGCGTTCCGCCGTTTCAAAATCACGCTTTTTCGAAGCCGATTTCATGTCGCGTTTAAGAGCGGCGACGAGCGTGCTTTTCTTGCCTGCAAAAAAGAGCGAGATGTTGCGAATATTTTTTTGATACTCGCGACGTGTGATGGTGCGAATGTCCGGCATCAACCCGAGTTGAACATTGAGCGTCGATTGCCCCGTCGTGCCCGACTTGTCGAAAAATGGGAAAAGTTTGCGCACGATTTTGAGAGCTTCTTTTAGTTGTGTACCATTTGGAAATGGGCCGAACTCGCGCTTGATTTTGAAATCACTCGCGCCAGTTGCTTCTCGCATTTTCAAATCTCGACTACGCATCACAAACACGCGTGGAAATTCCTCGTCGGTGATGATGACAGCGTTGTAACTTTTATTATCTTTCTCCTTGATGTTGTAGCGAGGCTGATGTTTTTTGATGAGCGCCGATTCCAAAATGAGCGCCTCCAACACCGAGTCCGTCGTCTGCCATGTCACCGTGTCTGCCTGCGTCACCATGTCGATGATGAGCGGTCCGCGTGTCGCAATGAGGTCGTTTGAAAAATAACTTTTGGTTCGGTCAGAAAGCGACGTCGCCTTGCCGATATACAAAATCTCGCGTCCTTTGCGAAAGAAATAGACGCCGGGCTGGCTTGGCAGATGAAGTTTTTTGAGGTCGGCGAAAATCATACGATTGGTTTGATATTACAGGATTTTGGGATGTTTGACAAGTAGTATATACATGTGGTATTATACGATTTAGTGGGTAGTGGCCTTGAAAGGAGGCCCTGGTGTCCCAAAAACCAACACCAAAGATAAGCACAATGAAAGACCTGCTGAACGTCCTGAAGACGATCTGTCTGATCGTCATTGCGAGCACACTGGTGCTCGACCGTATGGAGAAGAAAACCGATGACACCCGTCGCGAGGAGGTCGTCGAAGTCGTCGGCCGTTACAATCAGTCCTTCGACGGATTCTCGGGCTCGCCCGGGTTCCTGGTCAAGAGCCAAAACGGCCTGAAGATCATCCCGTATGATTCGGGATCCATGGCGGACAACGAAGAATTCACGCCGAAGTATCTGAGTGTGGCATGGTTTCCCAACCAGAGCCAACCGATGATCCTTCCCGGCAACACCTACTGAAGTAGGACCAGGTTGAGCAACCTGTCGAAAATGCTCCACCCACCGCGGTCTCACTTGATGAGATCGGCGGTTTTCGTTTTTACTTCCTCTTCTTCAACACCTTCTTCAAATACTGCCCAGTGTAACTTTCTTGGACGTCAGCGACTTGTTCAGGAGTACCGCGGGCAACGACAGTACCACCCTTATCACCTCCCTCTGGGCCGATATCGATGATGTAGTCAGCACTTTTAATGATGTCCAAGTTGTGTTCGATAACAAGAACTGAGTTGCCGGTGTCGACAAGTTTTTGCAAAATCTCGATTAATTTTTTAACGTCTTCGTAGTGGAGACCGATTGTTGGCTCGTCCAAAATGTAAATCGTTTTTGCAATGTGGGCGCGATACAATTCAGAAGAAATTTTCACGCGTTGCGCTTCACCGCCAGACAACGTTGTCGCGGATTGTCCGAGTTGCAAATAGCCGAGCCCCACTTCGTCGAGCGTTTTCAATCGATCGTAAATCGCAGGAATATCTTCGAAAAATTTCAAAGCCTCCTCGATTGTCATATTGAGGACTTCGTAAATGCTTTTACCTTTGTATTTCACCTCGAGCGTTTCTTTCATAAAGCGCTTACCCTCGCAGACGTCGCACGGCACATAGACCGTCGGCAAAAAGTGCATTTCAACGGCGATGTAACCATTACCTTGGCACGCCTCGCAGCGACCACCTTTGACGTTGAAAGAAAATCGATTTGATTTCCAACCGCGAAAACGAGCTTCTTCTGTTTCAGCAAACATGTCGCGGATGAATGTGAATGCGCCGGTGTACGTCGCAGGGTTTGAACGCGGAGTTCGTCCAATCGGAGATTGGTCAATCAAAATCGCACGTGACACGTATTCGGTGCCGGTGATTTCTGCGCAATTCACAACTTCGTTAGAACGATATCGGCGATCAAAACGATTCTGCAAATTCTTGTGCAAAATTTCGTACACAAAAGTCGATTTTCCAGAACCAGACACACCAGTCACCGCCACAAATTTTCCAAGCGGAATGTCGGCATTCAAATTTTTGATGTTGAACGCGTGACCTCCGCGAATTTTAATCTTTCCCTTGTCGGCATCGCGACGTTTTTTAGGAACTTCAATTTCTTTGTCGCCTCGCAAATAATCGAGCGTAACCGATTTCGAAGGATTCGTTTTTGCAGTCAGCAATTTGTCCATGTCGCCAGACACCACTACGTTTCCACCGTGTCGCCCCGCACCCGGACCAATGTCCACCAAATAGTCAGACGCGTAAATTGTGTCCTCGTCGTGTTCGACTACGATAATAGTGTTGCCGGCATCACGCAAATCAAGAAGAGTCTGAATCAAGCGGTCGTTGTCGCGAGAATGCAAACCGATTGTAGGCTCGTCCAACACATATGTCGCACCGACGAGGCCGGAACCGAGTTGCGACGCCAAACGAATACGTTGTGCTTCCCCACCAGACAGAGTGTGCGCCCGTCGTTCAAGAGTCAAATATTCAATACCAACATTGTTCATGAATTTGAGACGCTCGCTGATTTCTTTCAAAATGACTTTGGCAATTTCGCGATCTTTTTCGGATAATTTCAAGCCCTCGAAAAAGTCGAGTGCGTTTTTCACCGACAATTTTACAACCGCATCGATGTTGATGGTGTGCTCGCCCTTTTTCTCACCGGTGTTCGGCAAATAGACACGCAAAGCTTCGGCTCGCAAACGGCGGCCTTCACATACAGCGCAAGGTTCGTCACCGAACATGTGTTTTGTCCCGAGACCATTACATTCTGGGCAGGCCCCGTGCGGAGAGTTAAAGGAGAAAAGACGCGGTTCGATTTCCGGGAAAGAAAATCCGTCGTAAGGACACATGAATTTTGACGACATGAGGCGCTCTTCGACCGGCGTAATGATTTTAATGAGGCCGTTTGATTCTTGAATTGAACGCTCGATTGCTTCGGAAAGGCGTTCTTTAAACGTCGCTTCCTTTTTCAAAATTTCAGACATGTAAAATTCTTCGACCATGATGTCGATGTCATGCTTTTTGTTTTTGCTCAAGACGATTTTATCGCGCAAGCTGACAATGTGGCCGTCGATTTTGGCTTTCGTGTAGCCCTTGTTCAACATATCGTAGAGAAGCTGATAGTATTCACCTTTTCGTCCAACAACAACCGGCGCAAAGAGTTGCACTTTAAAATCGTCGTATTTCACGCCGAGCACTTCTTTCTGATCTTTTGACACATCAATCGATTCAACGAATTCGATAATTGTGTGCATGATTTCTTCGTGCGAAAGTTTTTTAATTTCGCGACCACATTCCAAACAGTGAGGGCGGCCGACTCGAGCAAACAAAATACGCAAGTAGTCGTAAATTTCAGTGATAGTCGCTACGGTTGAACGCGGATTGTTTGAGCGAGATTTTTGATCAATCGAAATCGCTGGCGAAAGCCCAATAATTTCATCCACGTCCGGCTTTTGCATCGTATTCAAAAATTGACGAGCATACGCCGAGAGAGATTCCACATATCGACGCTGACCTTCGGCAAAAATCGTATCGAAGGCGAGCGACGACTTTCCAGAACCAGAAAGTCCAGTGAAAACCACCAACTTGTTGCGTGGCATTTCAACATCGATATTTTTAAGGTTGTGCGTGCGGGCACCCTTTACGATGATTTTTTCGTCTTTGCGATTGATTGGTTTTGACATGTTGTTGAAGCGCCGATTCGGGCGTTTTTGTGGTTAATAAAGCAACGTCCCCTCTGTCCTTTCGTACAGGGGGTAAGCGATTTTTAAGCTGGCTACAGAGGTGATTGTATATGAAAAATGAGGGGGTGTCAAAATATGTGAGATTTAAAAACCGCGCGTACCAATGTACTTACGCGGCTCAAGGAGGGCGAAACTGGTCTCACCCAGCTCGCTCACTAACACACTGGAGTCCCTTGAAAAAACCAGCGTGATATTTAATGACAGCTTCGACCTCCGGCTGCAATTCCGGAGTATTGGGATGGGTATGATACACGGCAGAACCACACAATTCGACTGCGAATTCGAACGAAGCCAATTCCTTTGGATACTTCGCAACCCGCTTTTCGAAGGTTTCGAGTGTATCATCAGGTCGAGGTTCCTCACCTAACTCCCGATATTCGGCGATACGACGCTGAACCAGGTTGCGACAAAATTCCTCATCGCGCTCGATCCGGACTCCGTACCAAGCTTGTCTAAATGAAGAGAAGACTCTTGCCTGTGGCATAGTACGAGGAAATCCATCCAAAATAATTGGTGCCTTCAGATCCTCGATACGTTTTCGAAGAAATTCAAACACCAAATTATCCGGAACGTGTTCACCTCGTAATTGGTAGCCAGCGATGATTGTTCCAATACCAGAATTACTGAACCTAGCCGCATCACGAAGCAGTTGCCCCACTTCGATGTGCTCAATGCTGGGATAACGATCTTTGCATAGTCTTGCAAACTTTCGTTTGCCTGATGCGGCACGACCACACAAAACCATCACGGGTTGAGTAATGAGATCAAACACAGTTCACCTCCATGTGAGTTTCGGTTTATGAAAAAAGGATCACCAGATTCCTATGTTACATATGTATTTTTAGTCCGTCAAGCACTAATCCACCCTCCCGAATTTCTTCTGAGCCTTCAATCGCGCGTTTTCATCTTTCTTATCTTGCTTCGCCTTTTTATCAATCAGCTCTTCCAATTTAGCGATTTCGTCGCGCAAAATGGCCGCCGTCTCGAAATCCAAAATTTTCGCAGCCGCATTCATCTGCTTTTCTTTTTGTCGCATCAATTTTTCTGGGTCCTTCTCCAACATTTTTTTATCGACAAGCAACATCGCGTCAACCGCCCGACCATGTTCGGTTTTCATATGCTCGGTGATGTCTTTGATTGCTTTGATAATTGTTTTTGGGGTGATGCCATGCTTTTCGTTATACGCCAATTGCAAAGCTCGACGTCGCAACGTTTCTTTCATTGCACGTTCCATTGAACCAGTCACCACGTCAGCATACAAAATCACGCGTCCATCCACATTACGCGCAGCGCGACCAATCGTTTGAATAAGAGAACTTTCAGAACGCAAAAATCCTTCTTTGTCGGCGTCCAAAATGCCAATCAAGGTCACTTCTGGCATATCAAGACCTTCACGCAGCAAGTTCACACCCACCAAAATATCAAACTCGCCCTTGCGGAAATTTGTAATGATTTCGATGCGCTCGATGGTTTTAATTTCGCTATGCAAATACGCCGCCTTAATTCCCTTTTCTTTCAAATATTCAGACAAATCTTCGGCCATTTTTTTGGTCAAGGTCGTCGCGATGACACGCCCACCTTTTTTAATTGCCGCTTCGGCTTCTTTTATAAAATCTTTAACTTGACCTGGATATTTTCCTTGCTCGATAATCGGTTTTACATCAATAACCGGATCAATCAATCCTGTTGGACGAATAATTTGTTCCGCCACATTGGTGCTGTGTTCCAATTCGTATTTGCCGGGTGTTGCCGAAGTGTAAATTGTTTGCCCAACACGAGCTTCGAATTCATCAAACTTCAGAGGGCGATTGTCGCAGGCGCTCGGCAATCGGAAGCCGTGCTCAACGAGTGTCTTTTTTCGAGAAGCATCCCCCGCGAACATTCCTCCAATTTGAGAAACTGTCACGTGTGATTCGTCGATAATAGTCAAAAAGTCCGGCGTTCCGTCAGGTTTGTGTGGAAAATATGAGAGCAGCGAATCAGAAGGTTCGCCTGCGCTGCGACCATCGAAATGTCGAGAGTAGTTTTCGATTCCGTTGCAATAGCCGACTTCGCGAATGAGCGCGATGTCGTATTTTGTGCGGCGTTTCAGACGCTCTGCTTCCAAAATTTTGCCTTGCTCTTTGAATTCGGCGAGGCGCTCTTTAAGCTCGGCTTCGATTGTATCAATCGCGAGTTTTGTTTTTTCCTTGTCGGCGATAAAGTGTTTTGCTGGGAAAAGGAAAAATGGCGCGACATCTTCTTCGATAATTTCGCGTGTGATGCCGTCGATTTTTTGAATGCGAGAAATTCCGTCGATATCAAATTCCATCGAGAGAATAAATTTTTCAGAAACCGGCATTAATTCAACTTTGTTACCGATTGCTCGGAATACGCCCGAAGTTAAATCCGCCGTAGTACGGTCGTAATGAATCGAAACTAATTTTCGCATAAACTCACTGCGCGTCATCTTGAGGCCTTTAAAAATTTTGAAGTTCACTTTTTCATATTCAACCGGCGAACCCAAACCATAAATACATGAAACTGACGCGACAATAATCACGTCTTTGCGTGACAAAAGTGCCTGCGTCGAAGCGTGACGAAGTCGCTCGATTTCTTCGTTAATCATCGCCTCTTTTTCGATATAGGTGTCGGATGCCGGCATGTAGGCTTCGGGTTGATAGTAGTCGTAATATGACACGAAATAATGCACGGCGTTGTCAGGAAAAAATTCCTTGTACTCCTGAGTCAATTGCGCGGCGAGCGTTTTGTTGTGTGCGATAACGAGCGTCGGCTTGCCTACCTGCGCAATCACATTGGCCGCGGTAAACGTTTTACCAGACCCAGTCACACCCAAAAGCGTCTGATGACGCATGCCTTTTTTGAGGCCGTCCATAAGCGACGCGATTGCCTTTGGTTGATCGCCGGCGGGTTTGTATTCGGATTTGAGGTTAAAGACGCTCATTGACACTGAGTTTAGCATATTTTCTAATTTTGACAAAATCAAAAACCGCAGGTCGCCACGCTGCGGTTTTTTTCAGACTATATTATTTGAACATGTTCGCAAACGCCTGCTCGTTCATGTCGTAATTAAAGCCCGGTGCTTTTTCCTGCAAACGTCCGAATCTTTCCTTGTTATATTTTGCAGTCCAACGCAACTGAACAAAGCAAACCGCCGAATAACGCCCCGTATTTGCAGTCTCCGCAGTCGCCACCACACGATGACACATTGCTTTGATTGCATTGTTCGAACGTAGTTGCATTTGCATGGACGAGATAATGACAGTATCTGTGCCATCAAATGCCACGTCCTGCCATTGTTTGTCTCCATAAGTCAGGCATTGGAACCCCGGGGCGCTTTCAAACAAGTGTAACGTGAAGCCACTCTGATCAACGTGTGCCGTGGCAGTTTCATCTCCAATTTCACGATCACCCTGATAATGAATGAACCGAATAAAAAACAATTCGTCGCTGTCAACAACTTCGTTGTAAAAATCCTTCAAACCGTACTGTGCCTCAACATCTCGCGCAAATGCATGAATGATATCTCGCACCGCAATCACTGCACGCTCTGCTTTATCAAGAAATGCAATAGCTTCGGATGGGAGACTGCCACGATTACGCGACAACCATTCTGCTCCACGCAATGCGAAATCGAAATTTTCTTTTTTGTCACCGCGCAGTCCTGATCCGTCTTTATTTTCATAGCCGACACCAGTGCTCGGGTCACTGTACGGAAGTGACTGCTTTAATTCGAGCGGTAAGGTGCAAAAAACTTTCCAGGCCTCCACAGCGTCGATAATAAGTTTCCGAACGCGAGGTGGATATTCAACCCGCACAATGCCTTTTGATAGCAAGTCTCTGATTGATGAATTCATGATGGTGATCCTTGATGGATGGTTACGTTGATAGTCGCCAGACATGACGACCAAACATCATTCTAAAATACTAAAAATTATAAAAAAGCGAGGGGGTCCTCGGTAAAAATAGGCTTATGTATCAAGCTTTTAATTGCTTTGGATTTCTTCGTTGAAGAAATATGGCATTGTACGTACTGTGTTGTCTTTGATGGCTCGCAATACGTGAGTAATACTTCTAATTGAATCAAATTCTGCGGATTCATTTTGAATGGCTTGATCTATAGGAACCCATACATTTCGCCCGAATTTAGTTTCAAATAAAAGTTCTCCTGAGTGTGTATCCGCGTATGCAATAGGAAAAAGTACATCCGAAAAGAGTTCGCTATCTTTATACATAATGCGTCGTTCGCATCCCAAAATTTTAAATGACGCAATGAGGCCTGTTTCGTCTTGTAATTTACGTGTCGCGGCGGCTTCAATCAATTCACCCTTACGCACTACCCCACCCATCACTCCGATTTTTCCATACGAAGGATGTGATGTGCGAAGCTGATTTAAGATTTGCAGCTCACCATTGTGTATCCGAGACACAATTGTAATCACATTAACTTTAAATAGACTCGAGATACTGGTATCAGTAGTAAATGGATCTGCTACATATTTAATACCTTGCGGAGAGAGCGAGTATGTCGAATCATTTTTAGTCACAAAGTCTTTTTTCACTAAATACTGCAAGTGATAATTAAATAAATCATTCGGGACTTTATCAGGTTTAAGTTCACTATATTTCAAAGACAGCGCGTTTTTCAGCATTGATAGAATATGATTTTGTATTGGTGAAAAATTATGTACCATATTATTTCTTTGATGCGTATGTCTCTAACCACGCTTTTTTAAACTCAAAAAAAGTCCCATCCAAAAGTGTCGCTCGCATTTTCTTTACCAAATTAATCAAAAAATACAAATTGTGCACCGACGCCAGTGTCGCTGCGAGCATTTCATCGGCTCGGAATAGGTGCGCGAGATACGCGCGGGTGTAATGTTTACACGTCTCACATCCGCAGTCCGCCTCGAGCGCCGTGAAATCATCTTGGAATTTTTCATTAAACAAATTTATTTTTCCGTGCGCAGTGTACACCTGGCCGTTGCGCGCAACACGCGTCGCTGCCACGCAATCGAACAAATCACAACCATGTTCAACCGCCATAAATAAATCTTCTGGCTCGCCGATGCCCAACAGGTGCCGCGGTTTCCCTTCTGGTAAAATCGCATTCACCCACTGCACACCCTGCGTCATGTCTTGTTTTGCAAAGCTGCCGCCAATACCATAACCATCGAAATCAAGCCCCGCAAAAAATTCCGCGCTCTGTTTACGCAATTCTTCATGACGTCCACCTTGAATCACGCCAAACAACGCCTGGTGTTTCGAATTTTCTTTTGACTGATGATACGCCAAACATTTTTTCGCCCAACGATGTGTGCGATCTAACGCCTCGCGTTGATAATGAATCGATTCATTCGGCGAAGTACATTCATCAAATGCAAAAATAATATCGGCACCAATCGCATGCTGAATTTCGATAGAACGTTCCGGAGTAAATTCGTGCACCGTCCCATCAATGTGCGAGCGAAAAATCACGCGATCTTCCATGATTTTTGCCGGCTTGAAATGCGCAGACACTTGGCCACCGCGCGCCTTGGTCGTCTCTGTAATTTCAGTCAAAAGCCGCTCTGGGTCTTCTTCACGAGTAATTTTCGTGATGTTTTTTCCGAACGCCGCGCCAAGCGAAAAAACCTGGAACCCGCCTGAATCCGTCATTGTCGGCCCATTCCAATTCATGAATTTGTGCAGACCGCCCGCCCGCGCAATGCGCTCATGCCCCGGCTGCAAATACAAATGATACGTATTTGCGAGCACGACCTGCGCCCCGAGCGACGCCACCTGTTCCGGAGTCAACGATTTCACTGTCGCTTTTGTTCCAACGGTAACATACGCCGGAGTCTCAATCCGACCATGTTCTGTTTCAATGACGCCGGCCCGGCCCAATGCGCCGTCCAGTTTTTTGAGAATTTCGAATTTCACTTTTTAGATCGAGATACTTACTGAATTTCTACCAATTCGACATCAAACACAAGAGTCGCGTTGCTAGGAATGATTACCTTGCCGTTTGCAGGACTAGTAATTTCACGGCTTCCGTATGCCAATTCTGGTGCAATAGTAAGCACTCGTTTCTCACCAACTTTCATACCGAGCACGCCTTTTTCCCAACCAACAATTACCCTGCCAGATCCAAGTACAAAATCCAAAGGTGTACCTCGTGGAATCGAGCTATCAAAAACAGATCCATCGGTTAATTTTCCTGTATAGTGAACAAAAACAGTATCACCATTTTTCGCTTCTGGGCCACTACCTTCTGCTAAAACTTTAATATCTAAACCGGCTACTGATTGTGGTGTAGTCATAGTTGTTGTTGCAATTTGATTAACTTGATTAATAACTTCTGAAATCTTCTCGTCTCTTTTAGTATTCACAAGCATCAAAGAAAGCACTGCGATTATGACTACTAAAATTACAATAATACTGCTATACGAGTTTTTCATAAAAACCATTATGCCACTAATCTTCCTCGAAATCAATTTGGAAGGATTGATTTTTTAGCTTACAATATAGCGCATGGATGAAATAAAAAGACAAAGACCACAAAAACCAGACGCACTAGAGACGTTTACTTTAAAAAAGATTGACGAGTCAATCGACAATAGAATTGAGGTTATTGGACATGAACTCAAAGCAGGACTCGATTTAATCAAAAAATACCCAAAAACGGTCACTTTTTTCGGATCAGCACGCACTATGGAAGACGAAAAGGATTACATCAATGCTCGAACATTATCAAGCCGAATTTGCAAAGAATTAAACTACACCATTGTTACCGGTGGTAGCCTCGGAATTATGGAAGCGGCAAATCGTGGTGCCATCGATGCATGCGGTCGGTCAATTGGTCTCACTATAAACTTACCAAACGAACAATCAACAAATTTATATTTGTCAGAACATGTTGATTTCAAGTATTTCTTCACTCGCAAAGTATGTCTTTCTTTCTCAGCAGAAACATACATCTATTTTCCTGGAGGATTTGGAACATTCGACGAGCTTTTTGAAATTCTAACTTTGATTCAAACCAAAAAGATTCCGCGAGTACCGGTCATCTTGTTCGGTTCAGAATATTGGAAACCAATGGAAAAATTCATCAAAGATCACATGCTCACTCACGAAAAAATCGATGCCGAGGATTTGAATCTCTATACGATTACTGACGATATGGATTTGGTGATTGAAACTATTAGAAAAACACCTGTTAAAATCGGGGCGTAGTTGTCTGTGTATTTACCAATCCATCGATTTCATTTTTTGAATCTCGAACAGTCTGTTCGAGCTCTAAATCTTCTTTAAGGGATTCGGTCTTGAAGGCAAGAAGTGCTTCGTTAACTTTGGATTGAACAAGTGCAGGGTTTGGAATTCCCTTGATCTTAAATTCGGTGTCCGTACCAGCACTGGTAATAGAAATATTTCCGTAATTCAAAGTTGTCGCTACTAAACCATCAATCATATAGGCGATGTCTTGGATTTTATCGAGGTGTAAAATCATAACTTCACGTTTGAATAAACCGTGTTGATCAACACTCAGGATTTTTTTATTAGTAATAATCCACACATCCAAATAATAATTGGTCCAAAATACAAATATAAGAGTCCAACATACGAGTAGCCATAGCGAATATAAAAATACAAAAAGGCTCAGTAACCCGGTGTAGGAAAAACTACTATCCCACGCTTCGACACTAAAAATCGAAGCGAGCCCGAGTGGCGCAATTGCGATAAGCAAAAGTACACCAACTTCAGACCAGAAGATAAGCCAATGCTTGCGAACTTCATATATTATTTTTTCATCTTGATCAAAATCAATCATAGGTTTAGGCTTCAAAGGCTACAAGCGCAAAAGTGGCGATTAAAATTAAGAAAATCGAAACGATCCAAAAAATACTTTTTGCAAATACTTTTCCGCTACCTTCAATACCGTAATGCTTCCAATGATATTGCAATATAAGCGCAATAATTAAAAAAATAAAAAGCACAAAGGCTAAAATACCCCACAAAAAATCTGGCTGAACTGACGCAATAATTTGTACGATTTTTTCCTTCATAGGCCTTTGCGTAATTTTACCATTAAAGTTACAATTTGTGGAATGAATTATCTGGTATTCGATATCGAAACAAAAAATATCTTTAGTGATGTTGGTTCAAACGACCCGACAGCGCTCGATATTTCAGTAGTATCAATCTACAATTCAGCTGACAATTCGATGCAAAGTTTCCTCGAAAAAGATTTCCCAAAGATGTGGTCACTGTTTGAAAATACAGATGCGATCATTGGATATAACAGTGAACACTTCGACATTCCCTTGCTTAATAAATACTATTCCGGAGACCTTACTCAAATTAAAAGTATTGATTTAATGGTTTTCATAAAAGAATCGCTCGGGCGGCGTCCGAAATTAGACGATATTGCACACGCCACACTTGGTGCTAAAAAAACAGCTCATGGTTTGGAAGCTGTAAAATGGTGGAAGGAAGGAAAAATTGATCAAATTATCAAATACTGTGAAGCTGATGTAGCCCTCACCCACGAACTTTTTAAATTCGCTCGCGACAATGCGTTCGTCAAAATCAAAGACTTTAAAGGAGAAATTATCAAAATTCCGCTTAATACAAAGACGTGGGAAGAAAAAAAGGATTCTGGTATGACACATTCCATGTCGTTTTAAATTTCATGCTATAATTTTCTCATGAATCGGAACAATATTCTTTTCCCGTTATCAATTGTGATTATTGCACTTATTATTGCTGGAGGAATTATGTTTTCTCGAAGAGAATACAAACAACCAGAACTCCCCGCCATGGTTCCTATCGACAAAAAAATCGACGTGCAACCAATATCAAACACCGATCATGTGCTTGGCAATCCTGATGCGCAGGTATTGATTGTTGAATATTCTGATTTCGAATGTCCTGCCTGCAAAGAATTCCACCCGATTATGCAACGCGTAATTGACGAGTATGGTAAAAAAGGAGAAGTAGCATGGGTCTATCGACATTTTCCTATCGAAGAAGTACACGCTAATGCTCTCGGTGCGGCAAAAGCGTCTGAATGTGTTGCTGATGTTGGTGGTGCGAAAAAGTTTTGGGATTTTGCAGATATTGTTTTTGATGAAGCCCCAAATTCTCTCTTACCCGAAAATCTCAGACGCATTGCAACTAGTCTTGAAATCGATGATGCGAAATATGACGCATGTTTATTACTCAATAAATTTGATTCTAAAATAAACTCTGATATTGCAGACGGGAAATTGATTTACCATAATGACGCCTCATTTGGGACACCGTACATTATCATAACTTCTAAATCTGGTATTCAAACCCAAATCAGCGGAGTTCAAGAATACGAAGACTTGGTAGAAATTATCGAAGCAATTAAATAAATTTCTGGAGAAAATCGAAAATCTTGACCATTGCAAACGTATCTAATTTACAATATACGAGCAAATTTTTAACTACCTCATCTTTAGCATCTTGATCTAATTCTCCACTCATCATTTTCCCCCACTGTTTATTAGCATCGGCTCCGTTATTAATTTCCAAATTCTTGTAACTCAATTCTGGCACAAGTACTGGTAATACTTTTTTTATTGAAGCGCTACCCTTGAATTTGGCATCAACGTACATACTCTTGGAAAAGACTTCTTTCAAATCAACGATACGGTCATTTACTTCGATCAAAAATTTCTCGAATCGCGGATTGAGTTTCGCCATTTCACGATTACGACCCATCTCAAAAGGTTTATGCCACACAATAATTGAACCGAGTTTTCCGATATCTCTGGTCATTTTTTCCACCAAATCACCGCTTGGTTCATGCCCCGGAATCGTTGCCAAAAAATCAGTATGCGTCAGTTGTCCGCCAGGTTTTTCCAAAATATGCAGAGAATACTGAAAAACAATATTCTGATACGGACCATAGCGATCAAAAATTGGAATGGCTGGCAAATATGATTCGTAGTCAATGAAATAAATCGGATATTCGAGACTTTTAAGAAACGCCGATATCTTTTCCTCGTCAATGTAGGGTTCGCCACGTTGCGCAGTTTGAATTTGTAACTTCTGCCCTTCTGATAATTTCAATGTATCTGGAACTGAAGTAATATCGAGACAGCCATCATCCACGAGCATAGTCAATTTTTTCGCATTAATACGAGTGATATCATGTACAGAATACGACGGCACATCTGGGTTTGAATACGCGAAAGAAGTGCAGTGATTACTTCTGGTACGAATTCTACATTGACAATGCTTCTCTTCAGGACCATTCAAATACGAAATCATAATATCCATCTCACCTGCGACTTTTTCATGAATCTCCAACACTTCCTTCGTAATATCTTCGGTGATAAATAATTTTTGATAGTCTATATCTCCGTCTTTTTTATATTCAGAATTGAGGTGAGTAACACTCACTTTTTTTATATCAAGTCCTGCGAGCCGACATACATTATATTGGAAAGCCAAATCGTACACGTGATTATTGAACTTTTCAGTTTTAACTTGTGTTGTTGCTTTTACTTCGATAATTTCCCACCCCGCTATTTTATCGTTCCACCGCAAAACATCGGCACGAATATAATAAGGTTCGGTGAAAATTGCCGCCTGAAAAAGCGTTTTTTTAAGAGGTAGTAATTCCGCAGTTTTTTCAATCGCATCCTCCTTTTTTGGATTTCGCACCACGATGCCTTCGGGAAATAAATGTTGCGCCTCTGTATCAACATCCTGACCTTCGTGCAGTAACGCCAATTCGAATTCCGACATTGGCATACGCTGAAATTCGTCAGGTCGATTTTTCTCGAGCCACAAATTTTTACGACAAAATCGAAAATTCAAATAATCCGTCTTGGTAATTTGAAGGTGTTTGTTTTCAACTTTGACCATCAATTTATTTTAATAGTTTCGAAGGCGATGTGCGTCTTTATGTTGGCGAATTTTTTCATGAGCCTTGGCTTCAATTTGTCGAATTCGTTCGCGAGTGACACCAAATTTCTTACCCACTTCTTCGAGAGTATGCTGAATCCCGTCATGTAATCCATGTCGTAATTCCAAAATCTCACGTTCCTTTTCAGAGAGCTCATTCAAAATAACGCTCACTTGGTCGCGTAAAATTCTACGTGAAGCATCTTGATCAGGCGAAGAAATTTTATCATCAGCCAAAAAATCGCCGAGAGTTGATTTCTCATCTCCGTCATCACCAACTGGGCTTTCGAGCGAAACGGTATTTTGATCGATTTTTTCAATAATGTAAATCTTGTCGACATCTACACCCATTTCAATCGCAATTTCTTCTGGCATCGGTTCGCGGCCTAATTCTTGGGACAGACGACGGTGGAATTGCTTGTATTTCGCAATAGTTTCAACCATGTGCACCGGAACGCGGATAGTTCGAGATTGGTCAGCCAAGGCACGTGTAATCGCTTGGCGCACCCACCATGTCGCATACGTCGAGAATTTATACCCCTTAGTCCAATCGAATTTGCTGACGGCCTTGTAAAGCCCGAGGTTTCCTTCTTGAATAAGGTCAAGAAGGGTCAGATCAGGACTTCGACCGACGTATTTTTTAGCAATTGAAACAACCAATCGAAGGTTTGCTTTGGCGAGCAAATTGGTCGCCTCGACATCACCTTTTTCAATTCGTTTTGCCAAATCTTTTTCATCAGAAGCACTAATGAGAGGATACTGACCAATCTCTTTCAAATACATTTGAATCGAGTCATATTGTGAAGGATTTTTTCCGTATAAATATTTTTTAGTGTCTTCCTCTTTTTCCATTTCCAAAAATCCACCGCTCTCAAGAACATCGATAGACGCAGTCTGCAACTGATCATACAAATCAGACAAAAATGAAATATCTTGTTCAATATTTGGAAACTCCTTGATGATTTCATCGTATGTTACGAAACCTTTTTCACGACCACGAGAAACGATCTTTCGAGCTTTCGCTTCCCAATCTCCTTTTCCGCCTTTGGCGGTTTTTGTATTTTTTGAAGGGGCTTTTTTTGAAGCCTTTTTGACAACTTTTTTATTTTTTTTAACTAACTTTTTATTTGTCATAACGACTGGGTTGTATTATACAATAACTTTTAATAAATGCCTGGAACTTATTGACTGCCCGGCTTCATTTGTGTGGTAATATCGTGAATTTTTCGCAACACTTCCTCAATTTTTGCATCATCCTTTATTGATTCAGCCCGTTTCAATTCATCTTTCAGGGCTTCCTTTCGATGGAGAAGATGCTTACTCTTGAGGTTCTCTAACAACTCTGCGACTTCGTGTGTAACTGTTTCGTTTTTCTTCGAACGCGCATACATTGATTCGATCTCAAATATAAGTGCTTCACGCTGACTACTTATATTCTCAAAAACTTTTTGATACTCATCTCCCAAAATTTCATGAGTCTTTGAATATATTTCCTGCGAGTCTACCACTTTATCCTTTTCTTGTTCCTGCCAAAATGCGATACCGATAAGTTGTCGAGCTATTTTTATGATGTCATTGTTCTCTTTAATCGAAGATTTGCTCATAATAGTCGATCCGACTGTACTTGTCCCGTGACTACTTATGTAGTTTGTAATTTCTGCCCGAATAGAATCACTTTCAATGTTCAATTTTTCGCTAATCATTTTCACAAAATGTGCTTGATCAATGTGGCTTGAGATACTCGCCAAATACGGAATGAGGTGCGAAGAAACTTTTCGGCCAGTATCTCGCTCGTCTTTTGCATCACGTGCGATGTGTTCAATAATAATTTCGATAATGTGCCGAGAATTTTTGACGATTTCCTTCCATTTATTTTTATCCTCCTTGATCACATCGGCTGGGTCATAACCGTCAGGAATTGGCGCGATTTTGACATCCATTCCCAAAGAGAGCGCCATTTGCCAAGCTTTTTCAGAAGCTCGAAATCCAGCTCCGTCCGAGTCATATGCGATGACTAATCGCTCCGAAATACGAAATAGTTTTTCCAATTGTTCTCGTGTTAATGCGGTCCCTGACGATGCCACTGCGTTTTTATAACCCGCCTGGTGACACATAATTAAGTCCATTTGCCCTTCTACGAGAATCGAGAAATCGCTTTTGCGAATCACACTTTTCGCACGATCGAAACCGTACAAAATGCGCGACTTATCGAAGAAAATAGTTTCCGGACTATTCAAGTATTTTGCCTCGTCCTCCTTGCCATTAAAAATTCGGCCAGAGAAACCAACGGGACGCCCACTTGAGTCAAAGATAGGAAACATAATTCGACTTCGAAATCGATCGTAGTATTTCCCTTTATCACCTTTTTTGATGAGACCAACTTTTTCGAGTTCACTATCAGAATAGTTACTCTCCTTCAAAAAATTCATCAAATTTTGCCACCCCTCTGGAGCAAAACCGATTTGCCACTCTTTGATGGTCGCAGAGGTGAGTCCGCGATCGAGCAAATATTTTACCGCATCATTCTTTTTAGCTAGTTGCGCCTGGAAGAATTTTACTGACAATTCTAATATTCGACGTAATGTATCATCTGAATTTTTAATTTTGCTTGAAGCGTCAGTCAATTGAATCCCGGCACGATCTGCCAAAAACTTTAATGAAGCCCGAAAATCCATCCCCTCGAATTCTTGAACAAAAGTGAAAATATCGCCCTTTGCCCCACAACCAAAACAATAGTACGAAGCGCGGTCCGGTGACACCGTAAATGACGGAGTTTTTTCGTTGTGAAAAGGACATCGAGCCTTCAGATTTTTGCCCGCTTTTTCCAATTTGACATATGTCCCAACCACTTCTTCGATACTGAGCCGCTCTTTGATTTTTTCAACGTCGCTTTGGCTCATGAGTTTTTGTTTAGTACGCTCCTCGAGATTCTAATGCCTTTTTAGCAGCCTCTTCAATTTCTTGAACTCGCTCATATTTCTGACTTCCCTTGAAACCAGTACCAGCTGGAATAAGTCGTCCGAGAATAACGTTTTCCTTGAGACCTCGCAAATCATCTTCGGCACCTTTTACTGCGGCGCTAATCAACACCTTTGTTGTGTGCTGGAATGAAGCTGCTGACAAGAAGCTCTTTCGTGTGAGAGAGACTTCGGTAATTCCGAGAATAATTTGATCGGCTTCAGCAGGTTTTTTACCTTCTTCGACAATTTTTGCATTTACTCGATCGAGATCTTCCTTGTTTACAACATCACCTGTTGTGAAGTCTGTATCACCGCTGTCGACAATTTTCATTCGAGAGAACATTTGCTTAACAATGACTTCAATGTGCTTTCGAGAAACAGATTCACCTTGCAATTCGTAAATCTTATTAATCTGAGCAATAATGTAGTCCTGAGCAACATCTTTTCCTCCGAATTTGAACAAATCAGAAAGATCAGCGGAACCGTCAGTGAGTAATTGACCTTTTTTCACTTCTTCATTTTCTTTCACCACGATAGTTCGAAGTGGTGGAACAGAATATTCAACTTCTTTGCTCTTAGCCTTTGTGCTACCAGCATTTGAGAGAACTGTAATGATTTTGTCTTTACCTTCAACGCGGATGCTTGAGACAACACCGTCTGTCTTAGAAACACTCGCAGGGCTCTTTGGCTTGCGGCGTTCGAAAACTTCTTCAACACGAGGCAAACCTTGTGTGATGTCTCCACCTGCTGACGCAGTACCTCCGGCATGGAATGTACGCATAGTCAACTGTGTTCCAGGTTCACCGATGGCTTGAGCGGCGATTGTACCGACTGCTTCACCCACATCAACCAATTTGTCATTACCCAAGTCCACTCCGTAACAATGTGCACACACACCTGAAGCAGATTCACAAATCAATGGGGATCGAACTGCGACAGTAGCAACGTCAGTTTTTTCAATTGCATCGGCGTCCAATTTTGAGACGAGATGTCCTTTTTTAAAGAGAGTTTCACCAGACTTTGTAACAATATTTTCAGCGAGTACTCGTCCTCGAATTTTCTTTGCGAGTGAAATTGAAATTCCAGAATCGCTTTCTCGAGAAATTACAATCGACTTTTTGGTACCACAATCAACTTCTGAAACAATCACATCTTGTGCAACATCGAACAATCGTCGAGTAAGATATCCGGCTTTCGCAGTGTTAAGCGCTGTGTCAGTCAAACCTTTTCGAGAACCGTGAGTCGAAGTAAAGTATTCTGTCGGCGTAAATCCTTCTTTTGAACAAGAAAGCACTGGGAATTCAATTTCTTCACCGCGAGAGTTCACGATAAGACCTTTCATACCAGCCATGTTAGTCAATTGACCCATAGAACCTCGGGCACCAGATTTCACCATGTCGTACACTGAACCTTTTGGATCGAGTGTTTCTGGAATAATTTTTTGTATCTTATCTCGAGCTTCATGCCAGAGTGTAATAATTTTTCGTTTCTTTTCTACCTCTGACAAAAGACCTTCATTATATTGTCGTGAAGTCGCTTTAACTTTTTCAAGTGTTTCATCAACAATGACTTTCTTTTCAGCAGGAATTTGAATGTCATCCATACCAAAAGTAACGCCGGATTTTGTCGCGTATTGGAATCCGAATTCCTTGATCTTGTCGAGAATTGCTGGAATTCCCTCGATGCCGTGGATTTTAATAAGTTCTGCAACAATTCGGTTCATAACTGTCTTGTTGATTTCCTCGTTTACAAAAGGATAATCCTTTGGCAAAACCGAGTTGAACATAATGCGTCCAACAGTTGTTTCAAGAGGCTTTTCAATAAATGAAGCAAGTTTTGTATCTTCTTTACCTCGAACAAAAATACGAGTTCGCAAACCAATAATGCCAAAGTCGTATGCGATTTTTGCAAGGTTTGGACCTGGGAACATTTTTCCATCATTCACTTCATCCTTATTCATTTTTGTCATCCAGAAACATCCGAGCAAAATGTCGAGAAGTTTTGAAGTAACTACCGGTTCTCCAGAACCTGGCTTCAAAATATTTTTGTCCGCCGCCATAATTTCGCGAGCTTCATATTGAGCTGCGACTGACAATGGAACGTGAACAGCCATCTGGTCACCGTCGAAGTCCGCGTTGAATGCAGTACATACGAGTGGGTGAACTTGAATCGCCATACCTTCAATCAAAATTGGTTGGAAGGCTTGAATACCGAGGCGGTGCAATGTAGGGGCACGGTTCAAGAGAACGTACTTATCCTTGATTACTTCTTCGATAATTTCCCATACTTCTGGAATTCCTTCGTCGATCAAACGACCTGCGCCGCGAATGTTGTGAGCAAGTTCTCGTTTCAAAAGTTCAGAAATAACGAATGGTCGGAACAATTCGAGCGCCATGTGTTTTGGCAAACCACATTGATTCAATTTCAATGTAGGACCAATCACGATCACTGAGCGACCAGAATAGTCAACGCGCTTACCAAGCAAGTTTCGTCGGAAAATACCGTTCTTACCTTTGAGATTGTCAGCAAGTGATTTTAATTCTCGTTTTGCAGACGCGCCAGCTTGAATTGAATTGCTGTTGTGTCGAATCGAATTGTCGATTAATGCGTCAACCGCTTCTTGCAAAATACGCTTTTCGTTTCGCAAGATAACGTCAGGAGCATCAATTTCTTGAAGCTTCTTTAGACGATTGTTTCGGTTAATTACACGTCGATACAAGTCGTTAATATCTGAAGTCGCCTGTCGTCCACCATCAAGTGACACCATCGGTCGAAGCGCTGGTGGGATAATTGGAATGTGTTGTAAGAACATCCATTCTGGACGGATTTTTGCTTTCTTCATTGATTTGAAGAGGCTCAATCGTTTATTAATTTTTTCTTTAGAAGCAGTTGGAGCAGTTGTCTTTTCCTGTTCGAGAGCAGCAATGACCGCATCCAAATCCAAATTCTTCAAAATTTCGTAGATTGCCTCTGCACCAATTTGTGCTTCGAACAATGCACCGTATTTAAGAGAGAATTTATGATATTCAACTTCGTTAATCACTTTACCCTGCTGAATAACATCAAGCTCAGATTTTGTTGTAAGGTAAAGTTCTTTTAACTTTTCTTTTGTCTTTTCATCCTGAGCAGTTTTAACTTTATTCTTGAATTCTGCCTCGAGGTCTTTCGAGATTCGCTTTCGTTCTTCTTCATCAACTTTTGTAATTAAATAGCCAGCGAAATACACAACTTTTTCAATGTCTCCTGAATTCATGCCGAGTGACAATGAAATTCGTGATGGCATAGATCGCAAGAACCAAATGTGAGCAACTGGTGTCGCAAGTGTAATGTGACCCATTCGTTCTCGTCGAACAATTGATCGAGTCACCTCAACTCCACATTTTTCACATGTAATGCCTTTGTAACGAATACCTCGATATTTTCCACAGTAACATTCGTAATCTTTTTCTGGACCGAAAATTCGTTCATCAAAAAGACCGTTCTTTTCAGATCGTTGTGTTCGGTAATTGACTGTTTCAGGACGAGTAACTTCACCACATGACCATTCCAAAATTCTTTCCGGAGACGCAAGCTTCATCAAGATCTTGTCAATTTCTGGTTTTGCTTTTTTGTATGTTTTCATGTTATTTGTTTTCACCGTTAGCTTCATCAACATTCTTGAAGTCAATATCGAGAGCAAGTCCTCTCATATTTTTGACCAACACATCGAATGAGGCTGGTAAGTTTGCTTGTGAAATCGGTTCGCCTTTCACGATGGCGTCAAACGCTGCCGAACGACCCAAAATATCGTCAGATTTGTACGTCAACATTTCTCGCAACGTGTGAGCCGCTCCGTGACCGAGCAATGCCCAGACTTCCATTTCTCCGAATCGCTGTCCTCCGTTTTGAGCCTTACCTCCGAGCGGTTGTTGGTTAATGAGAGAGTATGGACCAATAGATCGCATGTGCAATTTGTCTTCGACCATGTGGTGAAGTTTCAACATGTACATGTAACCGACCGAGACGTCTTGTTCAAATTTTTCTCCTGTTCGTCCATCGAACAATTTCGCCTTACCATCTTCCTGAAGACCAGCTTTTTTCAATTCTTCACGAATTTCATCTACAGTTGCTCCGGCAAATGCTGGGCAAATCGCTTGATAACCCAATTTGTGCGCAGCATGGCCAAGGTGTAATTCCAAAATCTGACCGAGGTTCATACGGCTCGGAACACCAAGTGGTGTCAAAATCAAATCGACAGGTTCACCGTCTTCTGTGAATGGCATATCTTCTGAAGGAAGAACTTTTGAGATAACACCCTTGTTACCGTGACGACCCGCCAATTTATCACCGACAGAAATGTTACGGAGTTGTGCTACTTCGACGTGAATTTTCTTGATAATACCTGAATCCAATTTATCGCCATTTTCTCGTGAGAATACCTTGATACCAACAACACGACCTCGCAAACCACCTTCAGCTCGCTTTGAAGAGTCTTTTACTTCACGCGCTTTTTCACCGAAAATAGATCGGAGCAAGCGTTCTTCTGGAGTCAATTGTGTTTCACCCTTTGGAGTAATTTTACCAACCAAAATATCGTCAGGTCGAACTTCGGCACCGATTCGGATAATACCTTCTTCGTCGAGGTTCTTAAGTTTCTGATCGCTTACGTTTGGAATATCAGATGTTGTAACTTCCGGACCAAGTTTTGTATCACGAACGTTTACTACAACTTCTTCGAGGTGAATAGAAGTCAATTCGCTGTCTTTTACGAGGCGTTCATTCAAGATGATCGCATCTTCGTAGTTAGAACCAGACCATGACAAGAACGCGATGCGGAGGTTTTTACCAATCGCAATTTGTGCATTATCAGTTGTCGAGTTGTCAGCGAGCAATTGATTCTTTTTTACTTTTTGTCCAACTTCAACAACAGGTCGTTGATGGAATGAAGTAAAGCCGTTTGTTCGTTCAAAGTTAATCAAATCGTATACAGTTTCCTTACCCTTTGAATCTTTGACAGCAACTTTTCGAGCGTCAGCTTTTGAAACAACACCTTCTTCTTTCGATCGGATAATCCGGTTTGAATATGTAAGAGCCTCTTCTTCGACACCAGTTGCAACGAGCGGAGCTTCTGGAACCAAAACAGGTGTCGCTTGCTTTTGCATGTTCGATGCCATCAAAGAACGGTTTGCATCGTCGTGATCCAAAAATGGAATCATCGAAGTCGCGATAGAAAACGCCTGGCTCGGAACAATGTCGATGAGGTCAACTTCTTCATTTTTACAAACATCAGGACGACCATCGATACGAATGTTTACGTATTTCTCAGTCAATTCACCGTCTGTCATTGGAGAAGTCGCATTCGCAATTCTATGATCGTGTTCTTCGAGAGCGTTTAAATACACAATTTCTTTAGTAAGTTTTCCATTTTTTACTCGCAAATATGGAGTTTCGATCATTCCGAAAATATTTGTTCGAGCAAAAAGTGAGAAGCGCAAAATCAAACCAATGTTTTGACCTTCTGGTGTATGGATTGGACAAACTCGACCGTAGTGCGAAGGGTGCACGTCACGAACTTCAAGACCTGCTCGTTCACGAGTCAAACCGCCGGGACCAAGTGCTGAAATTGTTCGCAAGTGCTCGATTTCAGTGAGCGTGTTTTCCTGTTGCATGAATTGTGACAACTGGTTTGTAGTGAAAAATTCCTTGATACGCGCCTGGAGCGGTCGAGGTGTAATAAGGCTGATCGGCAAAGAAGTATCCGTGTCGATAGTCGACATTCGGTTTTGAATATTTCGCTTCATTTGCGCCATACCTGTTCGCAATTTTTGCTGGAGCAATTCACCAACATAACGAACACGTCGTGATCCGAGATGATCGATATCATCAGCTTCTGCGCCAGGAGTGTGGTTGAGCGCAATCATATGATTAATAATTACCGCAAAATCATCTGTAGTGAGAGTTCGAATCGCAAGAGATTTTTTATCTGTCGCAAGAGAAAATCGTGAATTAAATTTAAATCGTCCAACTTCAGAAAGATCGTAACGAGTTTCAGACAAAATAGAATCGATAAATTCACGGGCATTTTCAAGTGTCGCCAAGTCTCCGTCACGAAGGCGCTTATAAATGTCTGTGTAAGCTTCTTCTACGGTCTTTACAGAGTCTTTTTCAAGAGTCTTTTTGATCGCAGTGAGGACTTTTTCATTCTTTTTGAAGAGAGCAAGGATTTTTTCGTCAGTCGAAAGACCCATGACGCGGAGCCATGAAGTAATTGGGAATTTTCGATTTCGGTCGATGCGAATATAGACAATGTCGTCTTGATCAGTTTCAAGTTCAACCCATGCACCACGAGCTGGAATAACTTTTGCACCGAATGTATTGTGACCCTTCACAATTTGACTCGTAAAGATGATTCCGTAAGAACGAGCGAGTTGTGGAACGATAACACGTTCAACACCGTTGATGATGAAGGTTCCGTACTTTGTCATCATTGGAAAATCAGAAAGGAAAATTTCCTGTTCTTTTTCTGTACCCAAAACACGATTCATCAACTTTGCAGTGACTTTCAGCGCAGCTTCGTAAGTCAAATTCTTGACTTTCGCATGTTTGTCGTCAAATTTTGGCTTTTCAAAAGTGAAATCAGTGAACTTTAGTTCGAATTTCTTACCAGAGTAATCAGGAATTGATCCGTATTCTTGAAAAACTTCTTTGATGCCGTCTTTTAATAACCATTCGAATGATTTGGTTTGACCTTCAAACAAATCAGGTAATTCCAAAGCGGATTTATGATACCGTTTGAAATACTTTTTCGGACGAGCTCCCACGCTCATTCCAAAATCCTTCGCGCTTTTTTCAGTGGACATGTGTAATTGTATTTACTCAACAAAAAATAAAAGAAGGTGAGCCAAATCTTCCCCAAGATTGGTTTTTCTTATATTTAATATCGATTTTTTTGATTCAAATAAATGAATCCTACATTATTAAAAAATTTTGCAAAAAATTCTAATCCATAAAACCCTTAACATATATCGTGTCCCGTAACACATTCGTTATTCACTTGACAAGTAATATAGCACAAATTTAGGCGCGCTGTCAAACCGAGTTACCCACAGCAATTCAAAGCCGTATTTTCAAGCGAGTTATCCCCTATTTTGCAATTTCCACTCGTCGATTTTGGCGTGATTACCGCTGAGGAGGACCTTTGGCACTTTGTATGCTTTGCCTTTATAAACAAGCTTTTCCGGACGGGTATACACCGCGTTTGTCGAGATACGATTTTCTTCGACTGAGTCAAAATTACCGAGCACACCCGGTATCTGTCGCGCCATGGTGTCGATCATAATCATAGCTGGCAATTCTCCGCCAGTTACAACATAATCACCGATAGAAATCTTTTCAGTTTTAAAAATTTTGTTGACTCGTTCATCGATGCCTTCATAGCGACCACAAATAATAATAATATCGGTGAATTTTTCAACTGCGGTGTGCGCGATTTCATTCGTGAATTTTTCCCCGCCAGGCGACATGAAAAATATTTTCACTTTCTTCTTGGAACCTTTGGCTTTAGCGATGGCTTTTACAATTGGTAAAGCTTCGAGCACCATGCCAGGTCCGCCACCGTACGGTTTCTTATCAACGCGGTCTTTTGGTCGAGCCATGTAGTCGCGGGGATTATAAAATTTAATACGAATTTTCTTATCGTTAATAGCGCGACCGATGATAGACGCATTAACATACGAATCAAATGATTCTGGAAAAAGTGTGATGATATGGAAATTCATTGGGCTATATTTAATCACAAGTTTATGTGTTTGACAAATAAAAAACTCTGGAGCGTGGGCACGCTCCAGAGTCCAGAAAAGGCAAGCGGCTCAAATCTTGCCAGACACCTCAGCATCAACAAGACTGATGCCTTGTTCGCTTTCGGAGTTTTGCAACCCGAGCCTATTGTGATCTTCATAAGCCGCCGTGACGATGTGGGGTTGGGGGAAAAAACCAAGATTACCCTCGAACAGCTTTTCCACCGCCTTGACGGCTGAGTCCACCTGTTCTCGATTGAAACCAAGACGGACAAATTCACCTCGCGCATTCTGACCCGCAAAATAAGCCGATTGATACGGCCCAGCAGCTGTCTTCAAGAGCGTTTGAAACTCAGGTTCAGTCATCGTGTATCTCCGTTATAGGATTACCAAGTGATGATGGAACGTTCCATCTACTGCAATCAAACACCATGCGAGGGATCTTGTCAAGAAAAACAAAGTAACTAAATTTTAAATGTCTGGTTGAGCATCAACACAAAACGCACATTCATTTCTGAACGTGCGTGATGCGACCCGAGGACTTTAAAATTTAGTTACTTTGTTTTTCTTAGCTAAAGCTTCAAATCATCCACCGCCTCATCAACTGATTTTGGCGCGACTCGAGATCCTCCTTCTGGTTCGTTAATCTTCAAGTTTACACGTGCTGTATTTTTCATACCTACCACTCGAAGCAAAATTCGAATAGCTTTTGCTGTGTTACCTTGTCGACCAATAATTTTTCCCATGTCTTCCGGGCTCACTCCCAAAGTAAGTAGCACTCCCATTTCGTCGACTGTTCGGGTGATTTTGACTTCATCCGGCTTGTCTACGAGATTTTTAACCACGTACTCTAGAAATTGATAGTCTAGTTCTTTATTGTCAGTCATGTATGGTTTATTATTCTTAAAACACTTTCAGCGTGCATTACGCACTGCCTAGGTTATATTATAAATCAAAAAACAGTGGTTTGTCAAATGAAAAACCGCCCTTTCGGACAGTTTTTATGAAGCTTATGCCTTCACTTCTTCTTTTGGAGCTTCTGCTGCTGGAGCCGCCGCCGCGTCCGCACCCTCTTTTTTAATCGGGCTTTTCTTTGGAAGAACGTTGATTTTCTTTCCTGTGATTACCTTTTTCTCAATCAACATGTTTGTGATTGTGTCAGAAGGTTTTGCACCCTGGGCAATAAGTTCCTTCATTCGTTCCACATTCATGACAGTCGCCTTTTTATTGCGAGGATCGTGTGAACCAAGAATTTCTAAAAACTTGCCGCTTTTTGTTGAATTTTTTGAGTCAGTCAAAACAAAACGAAATGCTGGTTCGTTCTTTCGACCTACTCGTTGTAGTCGTATTGATAACATGGGTGAAATACTAACAGAATACGTGATTTTGGTCAACTGATACACTTGGATATTGGTGTGATACGCAGTATTTGACATGTGTCTTATATGTGATATAATTGTATCCAAAGTTCTTTTACACACTGTTAGCCATAGCCAAGAGATTCTTGCACCTAGGAATTTATTGGCTATGGCTACCACGTCGGTTTGCCAAGCTTCACGTTGGTCATCGTGAAAAACATGACCTTTCGGGAGTATAGACGATGAAAAAGCCTATGGAGCAGGTCTTTGCGTTTTACCAAGGACTGTACGACCTCATGTGGGGTCGCGAGAAGTTTGATATTACGCAGGCAAGAAAGTGCCGTGATTTGTTGGTGACGGCTAAGGCTGGCACGATCTCCTTGCCTACTCATGATTTTCATGAGGTTACACTGGAAGCTTTTCGCGCCATGTACGAAAATATGGACGCTGCACGTCAGGTTATTCGTGAAGCTTGCTGGCGCGACCTTCATTACCTCATGTGTCACAACGATAAGGTCCGTTACCTGTTCAAAGAAATGCTGGACGCAGGTGGAGTCAGGCGGCAGCTGTACATTCGTGTGATTCGGAAACACTTCCCGGCTGATGGGTTCGTCACAATAACGATTACAACCAGTAACGCTCAAGAACTCCAACGTCTGCTGAATGCAGGACGATCCGGAGAGGAGGGTTACCAACCCGGCACCATCGAGGTCATCCAAGAAGGTCCGGACATCTGGTGACTCGCATTAGAAAGAGGCGCCCTCTTTCTGCCTCGCTCGAGCAATCGCTCAGCGGGGTTTTACAATTTTAATACGCCGAATTATTTCGCCAAAGAAAAATCTATGTTTTTCTTGTCCAAATCAGTCTTTTCAACTTTTACCTTAATTTTATCGCCCAAACTGAAGCGGACTTTGGTTTTCTCGCCGACAATTGCGTAATTTTTCTCATCCAAGTTAAAGAAATCGTTGCCGAGTTTTGAGATGTGCACCATACCTTCGGCGAGAGTTTCATCAACCACAACATAAATTCCCCATGCAGACACGCCGGAAATCACACCTTCATAAACTTGGCCAATATGATCCGCCATGTATTCGGCCTGTTTATATTTGATAGAATCACGTTCTGCATCAGCAGCGTTGACTTCGCGTTCACTTGAACGGCTAGCTGATTCTTGGAAATGTTGCAATTCGCTTTCTTCCAATTTTTTGTTCGTTAAAAAGGCTTGCAGAATGCGGTGCACAAGCAAGTCCGGATAACGCCGAATCGGCGATGTAAAGTGCGTGTAATATTCAAACGCCAAACCAAAGTGACCGGAATTTTCGGTTGAATAAATCGCCTTGCTCATTGTTCGCACAGACGCGGTTTTCACGAGTGCTTCTTCTGCTTTGCCAGCCACTTTTTCGAAAAGTGCGTTCAAGTCTTTTGCTGTGATACTACCTTCGTCATTAATGGGCAACACATATCCCATCGCTTTGAGGAACAATGCGAGTTGTTTAATTTTGTCAGGGTTCGGGACATCGTGAATTCGATACATAAGACCAATGTCGTTGCCTCCGACTTTTTTGTTTTGATCGTAAATAAATTTCGCTACTTCTTTGTTTGCAAGAAGCATAAATTCCTCGACCAATTTGTTTGTGTCGATACGGTCTTTTTTAATGATGCGAATTGGGTGACCATCTTTATCGAGCTCGAATTTAATTTCTTGACTTTCAAAATCGATGGCGCCACTTTCCTTTCGACGCTTTTGCATGATTTTGGCGAGCTCATTCATTTTGAGCAAGTCCGCAGCGAGAGGTCCTGATTCCGCGTCGAGCACCGCTTGAGCTTCTTCATACGTGAAGCGCTTTTTGGAATTCATAATTGTTTTCCCAAACCATCGAGAAACGACTTCGGCATTGGCGTTCATTTCAAAAATGGCACTGAATGACATTTTGTCTTCGTTCGGATTAAGCGAGCAAAGTTCGTTCGACAAAATTTCTGGCAACATCGGAATTGTGCGGTCAACGAGATAGACAGAAAACGCACGTTCATGTGCTTCACGGTCCAAAGCGCTGCCCGGCGTCACGAAATTTGAAACGTCGGCGATGTGAATACCAACTTCGAAATTCCCATTTTCAAGCGGAATAATGTGGAGGGCGTCGTCAAAGTCCTTTGCGTCATACGGGTCAATTGTAAAAACGTTTTTCTCGCGAATGTCGCGACGCTTTGCGATTTCTGCGGCAGGAATTGGAGTCCATTCTGCCTTGAGGCGTTTTGCTTCGGCCTCAACTTCGGCTGGAAATTCTGAATCGAAACCTTTGTCGTAAATGATCGATTGCATTTCGACTTCGTGTTTGCCTTTCTGACCAAAAATTTTGAGAAGCTTTGCACTTGGGTTTTGACTCTCATCAATCCAATCACCCAATTTGATGAGTACCTTGTCGTTTGCAGCAGTTTTTTCCGCATCGGCCTCCGGCAAATTAAAACGCACATGAATGCGACGATTGTCTGGTAAAATTTCACAACCAGTTTCTTTTTTCAAAACAGTACCTACGAATTGTTCACGAGCTCGAGAAAGAATCGCAGTCACTTCGCCTTTTGGCTTTCCATCGACAGTCGCAGCTTGTAATTGAATGCGAACTTTATCGCCGTTGAGGGCTTTGTTTAAATCAGCACTCTCAATCACCACGTCATCACCCCCATTTGGATTTCGCACGTATCCAACCGCCTTTGTACTTATATTAATAATCCCCTCGAAAGTTGAATCTGGCATTTGATATATATGGTAGCAGTTTGTAGATAAAAGGAAAGGCCCGCGTGCTTGCGCGGGCCAAATGAGACAAGGGAGAGAAACGATTATTCCCACCTCGCCTTATTGGGAATACCAGAAGCGGAAGGGCAAGCACCCTTCGAGAGTTTACGGGCAACGAACACCCGTTTTCCTTTGCCACCGCCAGTACCGTCAATCGAGCGGAAACAAGGATTTCGGCATGTGAACTTCAGGGGTTTAAGCGCCATGGCTATTTACCCCCTCTACCGCTCTGCCGAGTCCCCGAATTGCTAGACGGACCTCCATTGCTAGCCTCTCTGTGCCTTTTCTTCGCTTTTTGTTTTTCGTGACGCTTTGACATGTGGTCTTTACCTCCAGTGCTTGCGTTGTGGTTTCAGTGCATCCAAATACGATTATAACTCTACTTTTTTAAAAAGCAATAATATAGTCAATCTACTTCGCAAACTTCACACCCTCCTCAAACGCGACCGACAATAATTGGGATACGCCATGCATCATAGTCACACCATACAAAATTCCTGCGCGCGACATCGTTTCTCGATTATGAGTAATTAGAATGAGTTGAGAATATTTTGAAAGACTTTCGATCATGTCACCGTATTTTCGGCTATTTGCTTCGTCGAGGGCGGCATCAGTTTCATCCAAAATAATAAATGGTGGCGGATTGACCTGAGAAATTGCAAACAAAAGCGCAATCGAAGTCAGCGCGCGTTCCCCACCCGATAACATCATCAAATCCCGCACTTTTTTGCGAGGTAAATTCACACTGATGTCGACACCTTCCTCACCTTCATCAAACTCTTCTGGATTTTCCATGTCGTCTTCGGATAGCAAATCCGTGTCTTTGCGTTTACGTGCTGCGATTTTGATTTTCTTGAGAGAAGCACTTCCCCCACCAAACATAAGCTCAAAAAACTTTTGAAATTGGGTGTTGATTTTTTCGAGACCCGACTCGAACTCAGTTTCTATCTTATTTTCCAAATCCACGATGAGCATTTCGAGCG
Source organism: uncultured Candidatus Saccharibacteria bacterium (assembly GCA_964538855.1). Classification (GTDB taxonomy): domain Bacteria; phylum Patescibacteriota; class Minisyncoccia; order Phycocordibacterales; family JAACPR01; genus CAYLNC01. Next base: position 85,135 of record CAZIEY010000002.1, on the reverse strand, counting down.
ATTGTGCAGAATTTTCCAAATCAGTAATTTCGGCAAGCAAAAATACATCGCGATCTGAAACTTCTTTAAATTCTTTTATGGTATCATCACCTGATCCAATACCAGATTCTTCAACCTTGATTTTCGTTCGCTCCAAATCTTTGCGACGAGAAATTTGTGCATCACGCGATTCATTAGTCGGCACCACAACTGATTCAAATTCGAGCACGTCACGACCTACGAGCACCGCTGCCTCGGTCAATTCCAATTTATACGCAGCCTCGTCACGTTCCAAAATGTCGAGTGCAATTGCAAAATTTGAAACAATTTTTTGTAAATCATTTTTTTCCGACATAAGAGCAATAATTTTCTTTTCCGCTTCAAACGACTGAGATTTATCAGCTTCCAAAGCGACGCGCGCATCAGCGAGAGTTTGTTGAGCATGCAATTCTTTTTGCTCAGCCACAACCAATTCATCTTCAGCCTCCGCCAATTCGGCGCGATAATTTTTAATTTCCTCGTCGTAAAAAACATTCTCCTTTTCGTTTGAATAGTTTGACTGAGTAATTTTCTTTATAAATGCAATCACGCGCGTTACGACTTCGCGCAATAGTTCGATATTGCCGACATTCACCTCCATCAATTCACTCTCTTTTTTGAGCGTGTGCACATCTTCAGACGAAAGTGTAAGCGAACTAAACTGCTCTTTTCTTTCAGTTTTTTCCCTTAATTTCTCAAGCGAACTGATTTGCCCCTCCAGACGCCCGATTTTTCTCTGTAATTCGCTTTTTAAAGCAAAGATAGCCGACACATTTGTTTCACCTTGCTTAACGGCTTCGACAAGGGCATTATTTATTGCCTGTTTAGTTTCCACCTCATATTTTTGAATATCACGCTCAATTTCTTTGAGACGATCTTTTGGTACAGTGATTTCCACTGCGATACGATTTTTTTCAGCCTGCAAATAGAGTGATTCGATTTTCAAATACGTCTGATACGCCGCCTTCAAACTTTCTTTGAGCTTTTTACCTTCCTCAATTTTTTCCACCTGCTTTTTCAAAAATTTCAAATGCGGAATAATCTCGCGACGTAACGATTCGACCTTCTCGATATTTTCACGAGTTTTCTGTAACTTCTTTTGACTCTCAATTTTTTTGTATTGGTGAATTCGTAAGCCGAGTGCTTCTTCTAACGTCTGCTTGCGCTCCTTGATTGAAGCATTCAAAAGCCGGTCCGCCTCACCCTGAGAAATGATGTGATGACCACTCGAACCAATATTTGCAGAAGCAAGCAATTCGTTAATATCACGCAAACGTACCTGTGATCCATTAATCAGATATTCATTCACACCGTCACGGTGTACAACGCGCTCTAAAATAACTTCTTCGAAATCAATTGGTAATTTTTTGTCAGAGTTGTCCAAAGTCACTTTCACGCTCGCCCGATTTTGTTTTGGTACAGTCGCCGTTCCACCAAAAATCAAATCTTCGCCACGTTTTCCACGCATCGATTTAAAAGATTGTTCACCAAGTGCAAATCGAAACGCTTCTGCCACGTTAGATTTTCCAGAACCATTCGGTCCCACAATCGAAGAAATTGGCGCGTTAAAATTCAAAATCGCCTTTTTCGCAAAGGACTTGAAACCATTTATTTCTAGCGACTTCAAATTCATGAGGTATATTATAACCAATTTTCGTCGACAAGGACATTGCGCGCCGCATCTTGTTCGGCCTCTTGTTTTGATTTTCCGTCACCTTCGGCTTTTTTACCCTTGCCATATGTCACAACAACAGTAAATGTCTTGTCGTGATCTGGCCCTGTTTGTTTAATCGTTTCGTATAGGGGTGTCATCGAAAACTTATCTTGAGAAATTTCTTGTAACTTACTTTTCGCATCCAACCACAAACCCTTTTCGACGATTTCATCTAGTTTTGGTAATAGAAAAGTAGAAATGAATTTTAAAGCCTCGGCATATCCACCATCAAGATAAATTGAACCAATTACCGATTCAAATGTGTTTGCTAAAATATATTGACGCGCGCGACCTGTGTCTTTGGCTTCCCCTCGAGACATTAACAAGTATTCATTGAAACCAAGTTCCGACGCTGTTTCTGAAATAGTAATAGTGTTCACTAGTGCTGATCTAAGAGAAGTTAAATCCCCTTCGTCTTTCTTTGGGTATTTATGATACAAAAAATCAGTTGTCACGAGTTCGAGCACCGCATCACCCAAAAATTCGAGGCGTTCATTATGCCCCATTTCTAATTTACGATTTTCATTTAGGTAAGAGCGATGTGTAAAAGCTTGTTTCAATAAATTTTTATCCTTGAAATCAATGCCGATTTTTTTCTCTAAAATTTTAAAATCCATAAGAGTTTACGAAGGTAATTTCGTGAGTTTACTAATTTTTTTCACCGCATCCGTGATGAGCGGCATAATATCATCATAAAAATTCAAATCAAGTATCTCTTTTAATTTAAACCATCGTGCGTCATCAAGCCCGCCTGATTTTTCGAGCTTGATTTCAGCGTACTCTGCTTCTGCCAAAAAATACACAACGTGTTTGCGAATCTTTCCGCGCTCTGGGTGATTTGCAATATACTGATTTTCACCAATTTTATCACGAACGATTATTTCAAGACCGAGCTCTTCTTTTATCTCACGCACCACACCCTCCTCTGGATTTTCATCTTTTTCAATGCCACCTTTTGACAAAGTCCAGTGCCCAAATACGTCATGCACGAGCGCCATATAAATTTCTTCTCCTTGGCGTGCATAAATAATTGCACCCGCCTTTGTTTCGGTCGGAATTTTTTCGTGAACTTTTTTGTCCTTCGCCACCTCGTCTTTTCCGGGTTCACCAAGTTCTTTGTATACCGCCCCCAAAACTCCATTCACGAATTTGCCAGACGATTCACCACCGAACGCTTTGGCGAGCTCAATCGCTTCGTTAATTGCAACTTTTGCCGGCACTTCAGCACGATTTCCAAAAATTAATTCCGCGAGACCAATTCGCAGCACATTTCTATCAATCACCGAGATTTTTTCGAGAGGCCAGTCAGGCGCCGCCTTTTCAATAATGTTATTAATTTCAGTTTGCTTGCCTAAAACTGTCGCCAAGAGACCCATCATAAAGCCTGAATCAGAAGTTCCTTCTGCAAATTCAGTTGCGTTTCGTATCAAAATCTCCTCGGATTCTTTTAATCCTTTTTCACGCACATCGCTTTCGAAAAGCGTTTGTAACACTATTGATCTGGAAAGGTGCCGATTCGCCATATGAATACTTTTCTAGTATAACAAAAAACCGGCCAAGTGCCAGTTATTTGTCTACTTCTTCTTTTCGTCTTTCTTTACTTCTGATTTCGCGGCAATTTTTTTAGAATCTTTTGCTTCAGCTTTTGCAGATTTTTTCGCCTCGCCTTTTGTCATATCGAGAACTTGGACACCTTTGTATTTTCCAGTGATTGGAGAAACTCGGTGGCGATGTGCCAAACCGTCTGGACCATTAGAAACTGCAGGCGCTGTTAAAGCGTGGTGTGATCGTCGGTTCCCTGTGTGGGCCCGGGTATGTCTCATTCGTACTACCATAATGCTGAATAGAATAGCAGATATACGGTTTTTTGGCAAGAGACTACGCAAGGCGCTTACAAAAGCTCTTTCTGTGCATATCCGATAAGCCGTATTTTGCAATCAAAGCACGGTGTGTGGCAGTACCATATCCTTTGTGAACATCTATTTTATATCGAGCATATTTTTTAAGCCGAGCGATTTTTTGCATTTGTCGGTCACGTGTCACCTTGGCGATTATTGATGCGGCGGAAATTATTGGCTCTTTCAGGTCGCCTTTAATAATGGTTTTTTGGTGAGCAAATTCTACTGGAGCGTGCAGTGAGCCGTCGAGCAATATTTGAATCGAATCTGTCGTTTTTACATCCCATACTTTTCCGACTAATTGTTTTAGATTTTTCTGAATGCCAGACTTAATTGCAAACGAGATACCTTTTGTATCAATAATTTTTGCCGGTATCAAAGCGCACGCGAATTTGAGAATGTTTTGTTTTTGTAACGCAACCAACTCTGTATATAATCGCTCGCGCTCTTTTTCTGAAAGTTTTTTAGAATCCGTCAAACCGCGCAAGGCACCTTTTCTGCGAATTTGTTTCAATACGACAGAATCAACCATAACGGTGCCCACAGAAACAGGACCAAACAATGGGCCACGACCAGCTTCATCAATACCTATAACATAATTAAGTTTTAACATGCACCTTTTCTTCTTAAATTGACCACTGGTTTCTTGAAATCCCACGTAACATATACACGCCATTTTCCTGATCAAAAACTAGATATAAGGTCGCCCAATTTAACCCTGGGTAAGCTGCATCACTTGCGTGATAAAATCCGATAACTGTCCGATTTCCCGCATCTTGTAAAACAGTATTCAAACTGTTTGTTCCTTCATCTTTAATTTTGTTTACAACGATTTCATCAGCATTAATAAATAATTCTGGAGTAATCCATTTCTCAATAAAATCTTTCGTCGTTAAGTTAATTGGGTCCCCTTTCCCGTCGGTATACCCCCAGAGATGCACCTTTGAATCATTTGGAATATCGGAAATATCCTTCTTTAATACGTTATTTTTAGTCAGGTTTACATTCGGAAGGTTATTGAGAGCTAAACCATCTGAACTGATAAATTCCTCGAGTTGTGAGTAATTTTTATTTTGCAACATAAACAAAACTTCTCTCGCACGGTCAATTATCGGATTTTGTTTACACACAAACTCGCAATTCGGTCCACTTCGACCAATATAACTTCCGTCCGGACACATCATCGCATCCATTGTGCAGGCGATTGGCTCAGGAGTGGGATTTACAACTGGGTTCGGATTTTGTGGAGTTACTGGCTGCGTAATAACCGGAGTGCTTGATGCATTTGGTACATCTTCCAGGACAGAGCTCGGTTGATGTGTATATTTTTCTGGCATCACATAATATCCGAGTCCTGCGACTGCAATAAGTGCGAGGATAGCAACATACACATACGGTTTATAATTTCTTATTGATGTAACTTCTGGTGAAGTAAAATGTGGCGTTTGGTTGTTTGATTGATTTTGATCTATCATGCCAGAATTATACCTCGCTTAGATATTTTGTATATGAAATTCTTATACTTATGCAAAATACAATTTTTCATCTATAATAGGTGCACATTATGAAGCCCTTCACCCATCTCCACGTACACAGCCATTACAGTCTTTTGAACGCACTTCCGAAAATTGATGAGATTGTCGAGGCTGCGAAAAATGACGGAGCAACTGCGGTTGCACTCACCGACAATGGAAATTTATACGGTGCGATTTCTTTTTATGAAGAATGCAAAGGCGCAGGTATCAAACCAATTTTAGGAATCGACGCGTACATGGCGGTGCGAACACGACATGACAAAGAGGGGCGTATCGATAACCGGCGCACACGACTCGTGTTGCTCGCAAAAAATTTCGAAGGCTACAAAACCCTCATCAAGCTCGTCACCTATTCGCATCTCGAAGGTTTTTATTACAAACCGCGCATCGACCGCGAGTTACTCGAAAAATATCACAATGATTTGATTTGTATTTCACCCGCGTTTGCTGGGGAAATTTCCGTGCACCTGAAAAATGATGAAGCCGAGAAAGCTCGTGAGACAGCGCAATTTTTGCGTGGTATTTTCGGCGATGATTTTTACCTCGAATTATTACATCACCCTGAAATTGCCGAATTCCCTGCGCTTACCGAAAAAATCAAGAAATTCGCAGCGACCGAAAAAATTCCACTCGTCGCAGCAAACGACGTCTATTACATCAAACCGGACGATTACGGTGCGCGACGAACTCTCCTTTCCGTACAAAGCAGTTTCGGTGGCAAAGAGTCTACTTTTGATACGACGACAGAGGATTTTTCATTTACAACACAAGAAAAAGCGAACGAGTTTTTTAAAGACACACCAGAAGCTCTCGACAACATTCAAAAAATCGTCGATGCTTGCAATTTGGAAATTCCCCTCAAACAATGGAAATTCCCCAACTTCATAATTCCTGGTGGCAAAACTGCGGACGAAGCGTTACGTGAAATGGCTTTGGCTGGCGCTGTGAAAAAAGGTATCGACATAACGCCGTCAATTCAAGAACGTATCGATTACGAACTTAAAATTATTTCACAAAAAGGCTACTCAAAATATTTCCTCGTGGTGGCGGATCTTTTTTCTAAAGCAAAAGAATTAAAAATCCAAAGTAATACAAGAGGTTCCGCAGCTGGTTCGTACATTTCCTATCTCGTCGGAATTACCGCAGTTGATCCGATTGCGTTCGGTTTGCCGTTTGAACGCTTCCTCAATCCAGAACGTCCGTCTGCGCCCGACATCGATATGGACTTTGCCGACGATAGACGTGACGAATTGCTCGCCTACGTACGTGAAAAATATGGTGCGAATCACGTGGCTCAAATCGGAACTTTCGGTACTATGCTTGCCCGTGGATCTGTGCGCGACGCTGCTCGTGCTATGGGTTTTGAAATTTCTATCGCCGACAGAATTGCAAAATTAATTCCAATGGGTGCGCAAGGTTTTCCAATGACCATCAAAAAGGCACTTGATGAAGTTCCTGAGCTGAAAGAAATGTACGAGAGCGACGAAGAGGTCGGACAAATTCTCGATATGGCCCAAAAAATCGAAGGCTGCGCCCGTCACATTGGTGTCCACGCCGCAGGTGTGGTGATTTCTCCTGACCCCCTGATCGAACACGTGCCCGTACAATATGATCCAAAAGGTGAAGGAAAATTAATTACTCAGTACGACATGCACGCGGTCGGTGAAGACGGCATCGGGCTTTTGAAATTTGACTTCCTTGGTTTGAAAAACTTAACCATCATCGGAAACACTCTGCGCATTATTAAAAAAATTCGCGGACTCGATTTGGATACAGAAACGATTCCACTCGATGACAAAAAAACATACGAGATGCTCGCACGTGGCGAAACTGCGGCAACTTTCCAATTGAACGGTCAGGGTATGACACGCTTTTTGAAAGAGCTCAAACCAACAAACATCAACGACATCAACGCGATGGTGGCGCTCTACCGTCCAGGTCCGATGGCTTTCATTCCCGATTATATCGCACGTAAACACGACCCAAGCAAAGTGACGTACATCGACGATCGCTTCAAAGAAATTATCGCAGGCACCTACGGAGTTTTGATTTATCAAGACGATATTATGATGATTGCTGTGAAGATAGCGGGATATTCATGGGGAGAAGCCGACAAATTCCGTAAAGCCATGGGTAAGAAAATTCCCGAGGTTATGAAGGCTGAGTACGAAAAATTCACCAAAGGTTGTATTGAAAAAGGTGGGCTTTCAAAATCAGACACACAACATTTGTGGGAGTCAATTGAAACATTCGCCGCCTACGGATTCAACAAAGGTCACGCTGCTTCGTACGGTCGCGTTGCGTATTTAACTTCATATTTGAAGGCAAACTTCCCTGTCATTTATATGGCGGCCGTTTTGACATCCGATTCTGGTGAAGTTGAAAAAATCGCTGAAATGATTGCGGAGTGTAAAAAAATTGGGATTCGCGTATTGCCACCCGACATCAACGAATCATTCGTCGACTTTGCTGTGGTCGAAAGAAAAAATGCAGCTAATCCAGAAGGTCACCCAGACGGCGATATTCGTTTTGGACTCAGCAGTATTAAAAACTTTGGTGAAGGTATCGCCCTTGAAATGATTGAAGAGCGAAAGGCGCGCGGACCATATACGTCGCTTGAAAACTTTATCTCGCGCGTTCACAGTCGGGCTTTCAATAAAAAATCTCTCGAAGCATTAATTAAAACTGGCGCGCTCGATTCATTTGGAGAGCGAAATGAAATGCTTGAAAATTTGGACGAGATTTTAGCCTACAACAAAGAAATCGCGAAAGCATCACAATCTCAGACAAATTTGTTTGCGAATTCTGACCTTGTCGCGGCGCCGAAATTGAAATTAACAAAAGCCGAACCGGTTTCAAACGATCAAAAATTGCGATGGGAAAAAGAATTACTCGGTCTCTACATTTCCGGCCACCCTCTCGACAAATATAGCGGAAAATTTGCGAAATCGGACTTCAATATTTCAAAAATTAAAAAAACTGCAAAGGCCGGAGTTGAACTTAAACTCATTGGACACGTTGAAACGGTCAAAGAAATTTTGACCAAAAAGGGCGCAGCGATGGCATTTGTACAAATCGCCGACGCGAATGACACCGCCGAGGTTGTATTTTTCCCCGAAATGTACAAAAAGTCCAAAACTATACTCGTTCCGGGCAATTGTATTATTGTTAAGGGAAAATATTCGGATCGCAACGGCGAATTCAGTTTACTCGTCGACAAGGCGGCGACATTGGAAAATCTTATAAAATAGGTATAATTCACAGGTATGACAAAAACAGACAACAACGTAGCGCACGTTGCGAAAGTTCGCCATTCTTTGGCGCACCTTCTTGCAATCGAAGTGCTTAAATTCGATCCGAAAGCCAAATTGGCGATTGGACCGGTTATTGATAATGGGTTTTATTACGATTTTGAATTTAGCGAAGGAAAAGCTCCGACTGAAAAAGAATTGAAGGATTTTCAGAAAGGCATGAAAAAGTTAATTGGTGGCAAACTCCCTTTCACGTATGCAGAAGTGACCGCAGACGAAGCAAAGAAAATGTTTGCAGACCAACCATATAAAATGGAATTAATTGCCGACCTTATCAAAGACGGCGCAACGTTGTCTGTATACAAAACCGGTGATAAATTCACCGATCTCTGCGCAGGCCCTCACATTGAAAACACGAGCGAAATTGATGCCGACGGATTCGAGCTCACAAAAATCGCCGGCGCATATTGGCGTGGTAGCGAAAAAAACAAAATGCTCACACGAATTTACGGCGTGGCGTTTGAAACTGGAGCGGAATTTGAGGCTTACAAGAAAAATCTCGAAGAAGCTGAAAAACGTGATCACCGAAAAATTGGCGATGCGATGGACATTTTCTATTTCGACGAAGAAATTGGTAAAGGACTTCCAATTTGGTTGCCAAATGGAAACATTATAAAAGAAGAATTGGAAAAGTGGGCAAAAGAAACCGAAGAAAAATGGGGCTATCAACGCGTCACAACTCCGCTCATTACAAAAGAGCACCTCTTCCATACGTCTGGTCACTTGCCATTATACAAAGACAGTATGTACGCTCCGATTGTAATCGAGGAAGAAAATTACTACATCAAGCCAATGAACTGTCCTTTCCACCATAAAACTTTTGCAGCTCGACCAAAAAGTTATCGCGATTTGCCAGTGCGCCTCGCTGAATACGGCTGGTGCCACCGATTCGAAGATTCTGGCAGTCTTTTTGGTTTGATGCGTGTTCGAGGAATGCAAATGAATGATGCCCACATCTATATTCAAAAAGAAAAAGCGGTTGATGAATTTGTGAATGTAATTAAAATGCACCAATACTATTACGAAATTCTCGGTATCACTAACTATGAAATGGAATTGGCATTGCGTGATCCAAACAAAATGGATAAATATCATGGTGACGAAAATGATTGGAAGGATGCAGAAAATATGACGATTGAAGCCATGAAAAAATCTGGCGTACCATTTAAAATTGCTCACGAAGGTGCTGCATTCTACGGACCAAAAATGGACTTCCAAATTTATTCATCGATCGGACGCTCATTTACCGCTTCGACAAATCAGCTCGACTTATACATGGGTAAAAAATTCGGGCTCGAATATACCGATAAAGACAGCACTCGAAAAACACCTGCGATCATTCACCGCGCACCCCTTGGAACTCACGAACGGTTCATCGGATTTTTGATTGAACATTTTGCTGGAAACTTCCCTACATGGCTGTCACCAATTCAAGTTGCGGTAATTCCAGTGCGTGAAAATCATGACGAAGCTGCGAAAAAATTGCACGACGTGTTGCGCGAAAACGGCATTCGATGCACTACGTATAGCGGCAACAGCAGCCTCGGTAAACGTATTCACGAAGCTAAAAATTACAAAGTGCCGTACCTTGTGGTAATCGGTGACAAAGAAGTTGAATCAAAAACATTCCAAGTTGAATTGCGTTCCGGCGATAAAATCGCATTTTCGGAATCAGATTTGGTTGCTCGAATCAAAGAAGAAATTGCAACTCGATTAGATCAGAAGTAGCCAAACAAAAAAGCTCTTAATTTTAAAGTCCTCGGGTCGCTTTCGCTCAACCAGACTTTTAAAATATAAGAGTTTTTTGTTTGATTCGTATTAGATTCGACTTGCGAGATTCGCCTTCTTGAAATCTGCAATTCGGTTAGAAACGGCCTGAGTGCTTCGGCGCTTCAAGAAATAATACCCGAGAGCGACCGACCACACTGCAACAAGTGCGACAAGACCAATGATTTTCGCATTGTCTTTGGCACCTGTATAAGGCACCTGGCTCAAATACACAGACGAAGTATTTGCCAATTCACCTTCTGGTGAGCCGTAATCTTGGACATAATTTACTCCGTAATAACCCTGTCCGACATATATAGGATCACAATCATCAGAAGTAGTGTAACCATCCGCATCTGTTACTTCAACAGAAACACGATACACACCATCGTGATCAAAGTCATGTTCGAATTCATCTCGTGAACTGTCGATACCGTCGTCACCAAACCATTCGTATTCGTAGTCACCAGAACCGCCGATAGCTCGAGCAGAAAATTCTACATCGTCACCACGTCGAACAGTTGTATCTTCAACGAAACAAGTTACGCGATAATCTGTGCTTGTATTTGTTCCGTATGTTAATCGATAGTCTGTAGTCCAACCACTCATATCAACTTCTCCGCCGTTTCCGTTAACGAAAGCTGGTGTATTTGGAACAGGGGCATTCACCGCATAATTTGTTTGGTAGCTCGCAGACCAGTTGCCAACATTCGGATTCCATCGAGGCGTATATGAAGGACCGTTTGTGCCGTAGCTGTATGCGCTTGAATAGCCGGAGTAACCACCGTAGTTGATAGATCCGCCGTATGAACCATAATTACTAGAACCACCGTATGAGGGTGCGATTGTAGTAAAAGACGAGTCTTGGTGATGCGTCGGAGCAATAGTTGTAACCGATCCATTTTGAGGAGCAATAGTTGTAACCGAACTGTCTTGCGGCGCGATTGTAGTAAATGAACCATCTTGAGGAGCAATAGTTGTAAATGCATGAACACTACCAGGAACCAAAGCAAACACGCACATTAAAGATGCGATAATTTTGATATATTTCTTTGTGTTGAATGATAAACTCATATATTTTTAAATAATTTATTTTCATTAATATGATACCATATGTAAGAGTATTTGTCAAATGAAAACGCGTCGCCCAGACGGGAGACGCGTATTGCATGGACCAGGTCGCTTGAGTGTTTATCCTCACTCTTGCGACCCCCACGACTTTATGATGTCCTCGACCCTCTTCCGAAGAAGCTGGATCGAGGAGAAGGGGTCTTGGGCGCAGTTCCTTTCTTTCTGCCCCAAAGTACCTCTTGCTCAACGGCGTGTTTCCACGCCCGATTCACCAATTTTGCATCGGTGACATGGAACCAGTAGTATCCCGATTCCAAGTCGATATCGACAGGTGGAGCGGTCTTAGTTCCCGCAACCAACTCACCCTTGTACAGGGGGATATCGATCTCTGGGTTTCCACCCAGCTTTGTCTGTTGCTGCTCCCAGGTGGGAACCAACAGATATCCCGCAGGAACGAAGCGCTCCGTCACCTTGAGGTCTGCACCAGACTTGCTGGGAACAGACATCGAGGCTAGAGCTTCTCCGAAGGCACGCTGGGTTTCAACAGGCGCCTTTGGATCAACCAACGTTCCCGAAGTGAACATGCCTTGCAGCTTTGCCTCGGCGTGCTCTCGGTCAACTGCCTGACTCTTCTCCTGCACCTTGATCGTCAGGGTCGACGACACCGATGAACTGGGGTTTGAAGCCCGCTCCACCGCGTCTGTAGTCGCCGGCTTAGTAGCAGCTTCAAGAGCTGCTTTGACCTGCACGAGTTCGTTCGACACGGCAGCAAGCTTATTTGTTTGCTGCGTGCTCCATTCATCCAACTCTTTGGTGAACTTTTCCGAACTCGCAAGTTTATCCGCTAAGACCTTTTTCTCGTCCTCAAGCTGCTGCAGTTTAACATGCATTTCAGCCTTTGCGGACGCTTCGATCTTGGTGGTATCAGGCCACTTCCTCCAGGCAGTCACCGCAATGGCAATCGCCAAGACTACAAGTGCCGTCAGCGCCTTATGAGTTTTGATCCAGGTCCACATCCACATGATACTTCTCCTAGGGGGTTGGTTCGAGATTTGAGAATGAGCAAGCTCAGAATAACGCGTAACGACGCATCACCTAAACTCCTGAAATATATTATATCACCTTGTATACTTTTGTCAAGCAATATTGATAGTCTCAAATACCCTTATAAACTATAGCTAAATTCGGCTTCAACCACAGTACGATCCTGTTTCTCGCCAAAAGTATTACAAGTAGAAAGCGTAATTCGACGCTTAGAAGTATCAAAAGTCACCAATTCTGTGTCCTCCTTGGCGGCACGAACGGAAGTAACAACATACACATATCGTTGACCATCCCCTGTCACAGTGATTTCATCGCCAGCAGAAAGCTTGGTCAAATTATTAAAAACCTTGTCGGCAGGATTTTGCACCGAGCGATACAAATCAGAGCTGTGGCCAAATACGAACATATTCCCCTGCTCTATTGTTCCAGACCCAGGATAATACACTGCGCCAGCTGCAACATATCTATTGAGTGTCGCAATGTCCTGTGAAGGCGCATGCCCAACAATTGCATCAAGTCCTATTTTTGGAATGGTAATTCGATCCGGCAAAGTAGCACTGATTGGAGCGTCCTCGACATCTTCTATTTCTTCTTCCGGCAAGGTGGCCGCTTGTCGAAGCGAACCAGGAACCAAATTCAAATAATACAAGGTCCCAAAAGTAACGGCAAAAACCCCTATAGTAACCGCAAGGAAGTACGAGATGTTTGCATAAAAATCCTTTGAGTCGTCGTGATTAAACATATTTGTATGGGTAATATTATACTAATAGTTATTAGCGATGTCAACAAAAGATGACTTTCCATGATGGACAATCACCTCAAAAACGGTTAGTATAGTATGTATTGCGCAGATGGTAGAGTGGTCAATTACAACAGACTGTAAATCTGTCACCCAATGGGTTACGAAGGTTCGAATCCTTCTCTGCGCACCAAAAAAACAAAATAACTCGAAATTTTAAAGTCCTCGGGTCGCATCACGCACGTTCAGAAGTGGATGTGCGTTTTGTGTTGATGATCAACCAGACTTTTAAAATTTCGAGTTATTTTGTTTTTAGACAGATAAAACTTCGCTGATGTCCGAGTCTTTGAAAGATGACGCGATTTTGCCAGATTTTACGTCAAAGACAAATTGATCGTTTTTCACATTGAGAGAAATCGTGTCACCAGCTGAGATTTTTCGATTAATAATGAGCTGTGCAATTTGATTCAAAATCTTGTTTTGAATAATGCGCTTGATAGGACGCGCTCCGTAATGTGCGTCATAACCATTCACTCCGAGATACGCAACGACAGCCGGTGTAAATTTGAGTGTAATTTCTTTTTCAGCAAGACGCTTTGCAACTTCGGTCATTTGAATATCAACAATTTGTTTGATCACGTCCTGATTCAAGACATCAAAAATCACAATATCATCGAGACGATTCAAAAATTCTGGACGGAAATGATCCTTGAGAGATTTTTCGATTTTTTTCTTGGCGTCCTCGTATTGTTTCGCTTCGCTCGTATTGTCGATGAAACCGATTTTTTCCATCTTGTCGATGTGTTCAGCACCGATGTTTGAAGTCAAAATAATAACAGTGTTTTTGAAGTTGACCACGCGACCCTTTCCATCCGTGAGGCGTCCATTGTCGAGAACTTGAAGAAGAATATTGAAAACCTCTGGGTGGGCTTTTTCAATTTCATCAAACAAAATTACCGAGTACGGTCGATGACGTACCGTTTCAGTTAAACTGCCCGATTCTTCGTGACCAACATATCCTGGCGGAGCACCGATTAATTTTGAAACTGAATGTTTCTCCATAAATTCAGACATGTCGACACGGATAAGTGCCTTGGCGTCATTGAATAAAAATTCCGCGAGCGTTTTTGTTAATTCAGTTTTACCCACACCTGTTGGCCCGAGGAAAATAAACGAACCGATCGGACGATTTGGATCAGAAATCCCAGCGCGTGAGCGACGAATCGTATCAGCGATTTTTCGGACTGCAACATCTTGACCGATGATTTTCTTTTTGAGTTCTGTCTCGATGCGTGACAATTTATCGATTTCCCCTTCCAAAATGCGGTTTGTTGGGATACCAGTCCATCGTTCAACTACTTCGGCAATATCCGATTCCAAAATTTCTTCTTTTAAAATACGTCGAGAGCTCTGCAATTTTTTGAGGCGCTTGTCAGCAGCCGCCAATTCTTTTTCGAGATTTGGAATATTACCGTACTTAATTTCGGCAGCTGTCGTCAAATCAGCCGAAGCAACCGCCGCATCCGCATCGATGCGCGCCACCTCTAGCTGTTGTTTGAGGCCTTTGATGATCGCAATAGTTTCCTTTTCGTTTTTCCATTTCAAATCCAATTCGCTATTAGCCTCTTTGAGGTCAGCAATTTCTTTTTTGACATCACGAAAACGGTTTTGGGCTTTGACAGATTTTTTCTCCTCGTTTTTCAACGCTTCATGTTCAATTTCAAGACGCAAAATTTTACGACGAGCCGCCTCCAATTCCGGTGGCATATTATCAAGCGCAATTTTCAAACTTGATGCAGCTTCATCAATTAAATCAACTGCTTTGTCTGGCAAAAATCGGTCGGTGATGTAACGACTCGACAATTCAACTGATGCCACAATCGCGTCATCTGTAATTCGTACACCGTGGTAAAGTTCATATTTTTCTTTGAGTCCACGCATAATCGCAATTGCGTCTTCGACGGAAGGTTCGCTCACCAAAACAGGCTGAAAACGTCGAGTCAGCGCCGCGTCTTTTTCAATATATTTTTGATATTCTTTGAGAGTCGTCGCGCCAATGCATTTAAATTCTCCACGTGCCAAAGCCGGCTTTAGCATATTCGAAGCATCAAGTGACCCTTCGGCTGCACCCGCACCTGCAAGCATGTGAATTTCGTCCACAAACAAAATAATTTTACCGTCGGCCTCTTTGACTTCCTTCATGATTTTCTTGAGGCGATCCTCGAATTCACCACGGTATTTTGTTCCGGCCACCAATGAACCGAGATCAAGCGAAACGACATCTTTGTCTTTCAAAGATTCTGGTACATCGCCCGATGTGATTCGATTCGCAAGCCCCTCGACAATCGCGGTTTTACCAACACCCGCTTCTCCAATTAAAATTGGATTATTTTTTGTGCGACGAGACAAAATTTGAATAATGCGATTTGTCTCTGAATCACGACCTATCACAGGATCAATCTTTTTCTCGAGTGCTTTTTTAGTCAGGCTTTGTGTATATTTCTGAATCGATTTTGTAGATTTTGTGGCGTGTGTTTCTGAACCCTTGGAATTTTTCAATTCTTTCATGATGCGGAGTACTTCTTCTTTATCAATTTTAAATTGATTAAGAATTTCAGTGACCTCTCCACCCGCATCAAACATTGCAAGTAAAAGGTGTTCGACTGAAACGAATTCATCCTTCATCGCGGTTGCAATACGACTAGAATGCTCGATCACCTGCGCCAATTCCGGTGATAGATACATTTGAAATGATGGTGACAATGTAGGTGAACCTTCTGGCGCCTCAATCAAATCAAAGAGGCGTTCTGAAATCAGAGTGCTATCTTTGGACATTTTATCGAGAATGGAAATAACCAAACTCTCGTCTTGTGTGAGAAGTGCGGTGAGCAAATGGAGTGGATTGACGTGATTTTGTCCACGTTCAAGCGCCAATTCATGCGCTTGTCGAATCGCCTCTCTTGCTTTCGATGTAAAATTTTTGAATGGTGGCACCATAATTTTTTATTTATTAGCAACAACTGGGACGCGACGTGATAAAAACTCTTTTACCATATTAGCTGGCACAAATGAAATCGAGCCAACGGTCGACACATTGAGACCTGCGATTTCACCCTTGAGATTCAAAAACATTGTGCCAGGCAAAACACTTACTGAAGGAATCGAAGTGTCGATTCGAGTAACCGATTCGCCCTCCTTGAGAATCTGTGTAATTATTCCTGTGGCAACCGCAAGCGAATTTTCTCCTGCAAGTGCAATTACCGATTGACCGAGCTGCATACTGTTTGAATCAGCATATGTTCCCGTCACGAAACCAGTCGCATCTTTTTGAGTCGGTGTCATAATTACGAAAGATCCACCGTCTTCTTGATATGAAATTTCGATAGGAAATTCTCCGTTTTTATAGACAGCAACATATTTATTTCGTTTTTGGATTCGACTACTGTCAGTAATAAAATCACCATTACCCCCTATGACAAGACCTAGCGAGATAAATTGTTTGACACCGCCCACTACACTGTAAACTCGCACCACACTGTCTGAATTTCTTTTGACAGCATCGATAGTGAGGTCCTCTTCTTTAACAACCACGGTTACTACTTCTTTTTCAGTTGGTTTATCATTTCCCTCTACTGGTTCAGACACAACTCGCTCTACTGTTTTCTCTACAATTCGGTTAATAGTTTGCGTTACAGGTTCAGGAGCCTGCTCTAATAATGATACAGTCACAATACCCGTTGCAATCGAAGTTACGAAGCTTACGAGAAGAGTCAATAAAACGATTTGTTGCGAATTTAAATCATTCATATGTATTTCTATAGTAGCAAAATTTCACCTATTTTCCAAGTTTTTGCAAGTCAATAACCTTTCGTAACTTTTTGGCTACAAAATTGATGTCAGTGCGAGAAGTGTTTCTTCCAAGTGTGAATCGTAACGACGATGTTCCGCATTTTTTTCCAAGCGCATCAACTACATACGACCGGGCATTTTCGGAAGTGCTTTTACACGATGTCATCGCAGAACATGCCACACCGAGTTCATCGAGTTGAATCACAGCAAATTCAGAATTTAAACCATCAACACAAATATTCACGTTATTAGGGATACGATTTTTAATTCCACCGTTTACTCGCACCTCTGGAAAATCTTTTGCGAGAACGTCCAAAAAATATGTTTGAAGCGCAGCAATTCTTGCACTATCTTTTTCACGATACATATGTGCGATCTCAAGAGCCTTTGCAAATCCGACAATCGCTGGAACATTGTGTGTCCCTGGACGAATACCATATTCTTGATTACCACCGAACTGAATTCCTGCCATCGGCACATAACTTTTTTTGATCAAACACCCAATTCCCTTTGGTCCATAAATCTTTGACCCATCGAGCGTCATGAGATCTGCGCCAAGCCTATCCAAATGAACATCCAGAAAACATGGTGACTGACTCGCATCAGTGTGAAGATACGGAGCTTCATCGTGTCGACGTCCAATTTTATTCTTGAACTTTTTAATTTCACGGCTCACATCTCGAATAGAATTAATAGAACCGATCTCATTATTTACAAGCATTATAGAAACAACGAGTGTGTCTTCCGACAAATACTTTTGAAGTGTTGACGTGTCGACCAAACCCTCTTCCAAAACTGGCATATATGCGACCGTCGCCAAACCCATCTTTTCAATTTCTCGTGCTGATTCTAAAATTGCAGGATGCTCAACAACCGTTGTTAAAATGTGCGGCTTTTTATTTTTCCACATTTCAAATAAATGAGAGTCATCTTTTTTAATTCCAGACAAGATTCCAAATAAAGCAAGATTATCACTCTCGGTTCCTGAGCCAGTGAAAAAAACTTCAGTGTCTTTAACTCCAGTAATTTGAGCAACTTTTTTACGCGCTTCTGACACGGCCCTTTCTGCGATTAAACCCTCTTGGTAAAAAGAGAGCGGATTAGAAAAATTATCCGAAAAATACGGTTTCATTGCGCGAAAAACCCGCGCATCAACCGGCGTTGTTGCTGCATAATCTAAGAACACCCTTTTGAAAAATAGATTCATACTTTATAATGTTACACATTATGGAACTCATCACAAGTGACATACAATTTTATATGTTGATTCTTTTATCGATTCTTTTCATTATTTTACTTGTTTGGAATATCCGATTGCAAATTCGAGTCAGTAAATTGATGTATGGAAAAGACGCCCAATCTCTCGAAGATTCTTTTGTTATTATGCGCAAAGACCTGAACAATTTTGGTGTGTTTAAGACAGAGCTAGAAAGCTACTTGAAAACAGTCGAGAAAAGAATTGGCCAAAGTATTCGCGGAGTAGAAGCAATCAACTTCAATGCGTTTGCCGGCGCTGAATCTGGCGGAAAATCATTCGCAGTGGCACTTCTCAATAGCAACGGTGATGGGGTTATCGTATCGAGCCTCCACACTCGTGACCGCGTCAATGTCTTTACCAAGAAAATTTCAAGCTTTAAAGCAGAGGTAAATCTGTCAGAAGAAGAAAATCTAGCTTTGACAAACGCCCAAAAATCATGCATCATGTAGGGCAATGTCTGACAAAACTCCTAACCTCATAGAGCGCCCACCTGTGGTTGTTATCATGGGTCACATCGATCACGGAAAATCGACACTTCTTGATTTTATTCGCAAATCGAATGTTGTTGCAGGCGAAGCAGGCGGAATTACCCAACACCTCGGTGCATACGAAGTCGAACATAAAGACAAGGCAGGTATAGTAAAACGTATCACTTTTTTGGATACTCCTGGTCACGAAGCATTCAAAGGTGTGCGTAGTCGCGGTGCCTCCGTCGCAGACATTGCGATTCTAATTGTGTCTGCAGAAGATGGTGTCATGCCCCAGACAATGGAAGCTTACGAGGTCATTAATCGCGTAAAAATGCCTTTCATTGTTGCAATTAACAAAATCGACGCGCCGCGTGCTAACGTTGATGGAACAAAAAACAGCCTTGTCGAAAACGGAATTTATGTCGAAGGTTACGGTGGTAATGTGCCAGCCGTTGCAATTTCTGCAAAAACTGGTGAAAACATCGAGGAATTACTCGACCTCATTTTGCTTTCTGCCGAAGTAGAAGGTCTCAAAGCCGATACTTCCCTACCTGCAACTGGTTATATTGTCGAAGTAAATAAAGACAAACGCATCGGAATTTCCGCAACGCTTGTAATTAAAAATGGAACTCTCGAGCAAGGGCAATTCGTGGCATGTGAAAATGCGCTTTCACCAATTCGCGTGATGGATGATCAAAATGGTGTCAAAATTAAAACAGCGACTTTTTCTACACCAGTTCATGTGAGCGGTTGGAACGATTTGCCAGGTGTTGGACTTACCTTCCAAACTTTTGATACAAAAAAGGAGGCTGAAAAATATTGCGCGTCGTGTTCCGAAGGCATTAAGAAAATTCCAACTCTTAAGCATATTGAAAACGCGGACAATTTTATCGTACCTGTCATCATCAAAGCCGACACCCAAGGTTCCATCGAAGCAATTGAATACGAACTTGGAAAAATCAAATTGCTCAGCGCCGAATTGAAAATCGTGTATAGCGGAACCGGAAATATCGGAGAAAAGGACGCGAAAATCGCCGCAACTAATGAAAATACGCTGATTGTTGGTTTTGGAATTGAAATTGATAAACAAGCCGAGAACATTAAAGAACGAACTGGTCTTTCTATCAATGTATTCAACATCATTTACGAATTGACGGATTGGGTGAAAAAGACTGCCGAAGAAATGCGTCCGCGTGTCGAAGTTGAAGAACGCAAAGGAATTTTCAAAGTGCTCAAAATTTTTAATGCTTCAAAAAATAATCAGGTGCTCGGTGGTCGAGTCAAAGAAGGTGTCATTGAAACCGGTAATCAAATTAAAATTATGCGACGCGACGAAGAAATCGGCCGCGGTATAATCAAGGGTTTGCAACAAAGTAAAGCAGTCGCCACAAGCGTAATTGAAGGATCGGAATTTGGCACCTCTATCGAAGCTAAAATCGAAATTGCGCCAGGCGACGAAATCGAAGCATTTGAAATTGTTAAGAAATAAACATATGCATACCCCTGATTTTCGCGATGATAAATTTAAAGAAGTAATTACACGAGTGGCTTCGGATTTTATTCAAATGGAGTCAAATCACCAATCGCTTATTACTGTTACTAACGTTACTGCGTCTGGGGACTTTCAAAAATGCACAATTTTTGTTACAGTTTTCCCAGACCACAAGGTCGACGCGGTGCTTGATTTTTTAAAGCGCAAACGCCGTGATTTCAAGGAGTTTGTCAAAACAAAGACGCGTCTCGGCAAAATTCCTCAATTCGATTTTGTGTTCGACCAAGGCGAAAAAATCCGGAGAGCAATGTCAGAAAATCCTGATATCAAAATATAAATAATGGTGCGGTGGCGAAGTGGTAACGCTGCAGTTTGCAAAACTGCCATACGTGGGTTCAATCCCCACCCGCACCTCCTGTAAAAAAATTACAGAAATTTGCCCGAGTGGTGGAATGGTATACACGCACGACTTAAAATTGTGTCTCGCAAGGGATGAGGGTTCAAGTCCCTCCTCGGGCACCATGGATGAATATCATAACGAAGTTCTACAGACTCCTGACCACAAACGTGTCACGCGGATTATCGACACAATAAATAAAATCCGAAAAACTCCACACGAACGAGCAACGATGGACTTCCCTGATCTTTTGTCGCCGTTTGATGAAGACGTTCAAGAATATATCCATTCCCTCCTTAAAATCGACCCGCGTGAATACGGATTCCAGGGACAATACTTTGACCTACAACCAGTTCCAGAAAATATCAAGCTCGTTCCCGAATCATATGGCGAGCAGCTGTTACCAGAACCCGTCCTACTTGCTTTTCAAAATATGAATGCTGCCATGCAACAAGAAATCGGAAAAAAGATTGTTATTTTTTCAGGCTATCGGTCCCCTGCATATCAAACAATTGTTTTTCTATGGAATTTACGCGCTAATAATTTTGATATCGCGAAAACTTTGAAAAGCGTTGCAATCCCCGGATACAGCGAACACGGCGCCCCGGATCATCAGGCAATCGACGTCATGATCGAAGGTGACACTCCAAACACCGGACCCGAATCAAAATTTGCAACCACCAAAGAATACGCGTGGCTTTTGGCACATGCGGCACATTTTGGTTTTTTCGAATCATACCCAAAAGATAATCAGTCCGGTATTGTTCATGAACCATGGCACTGGCATTACGAAGCATCTGACTCCAAAAAGTAAACTCCTTCTTGTCGGAAGTCGTTTTCTCTGTTACTCTTGTAGGGATTCCATCCATAGCTCAGTTGGTAGAGCAATCGCCTCTTAAGCGGAAGGTCGTAGGTTCGAATCCTACTGGGTGGACACGTTTTTACGGCGGCGGCCGAACAAAACGCATGCACGAGTGGCGGAATGGTATACGCGCTAGTCTTAGGAACTAGTGGAGCAATCCTTGGAGGTTCAAGTCCTCTCTCGTGCACATTAATAAAAATCACTCACCTTTTTGGTGGGTGATTTTTATTAACTGTGTAAAAAAAGCTTAGTGATTCGTGACCAAGTCCTCTCTCCTGCACAACAGTCAAAAGCTGGTTTTAAGGCCTTAAAATAAGGAGAACACGTAGATTGACAGATGTCAATAATGTGTGCTATAATGCACGAGTATCGGAAGAGCGTCTTGCTCTGCCCGAAACGAGGTTCAATTCCTCGAGATCTTTGAGAAAACCGACGCAAAGGAAACCTGACATGAACTTCTGGATTATTCTCTCACTGATCGCACTCGTGATCAGTCTGGTAGCATATGTTACCAGTGTCCGAAAAAACCAAACGAAAAATGAGATGGACCAATCCGGCCCTTGGGTCGTCATTGGCGGAGTCTCGGTCTTCGTCGGAATGCTACTCTCGGGTATCATTCTGCACAAAATACCGACTGCCGTGCATTTGTGCCGATGGGCATTTATTTTGAGCACGAGTGCCGTGTTCGCGATCATGACCATGCTCATCTGTACTCCAGATAATAACAAAATCCCTTTGTTCCAAGATCGTTTTTTTGGGAAGAAGGATTCTGTTACAGGAATACAGATGTACTTGATCGGTAAAGCAGGTAGGATAACTGCTTGGTTAATCCACATCAAGAAATTGTCCGAAGAAAAATGGGTTGAGTTACGAAAACACAATACTCCGGAACAGAGTTTTGAGTGGGAACCAGCAAGTGGGGCTGCGAATGTGGTCGGGGAACAGATGCTTATCTGGGAACCTGATCCAGATGCAAACCAAGTACAGCTGTACGCCCAAATCAACCCGATCGAGGCAAAACGAGTAGAGTACGTCACTGATGTACTTGAAAATGCTGCCGCAGAGTATGCAGGGCAACTTGCAAAAACCAAAAGCTCCGATTATCTAATGAATAAAACCTCTGAGATCGGAGTGAGTGTTATTGCACATTTGACAGACATGACTCGCACACTTGGCGTGAAAATAAAGCAAGTGCTCTATAAAAAGGTGGACTGGGAACCTGAATACAAAAAGGTTCTCGGAGACATCGCACTTGCAAAGAAACTAATCGAAGTTGCGTCAGAATTAGCAGGAGACAACATCAACAACTTAGCCAAGACTGAAGAGGGTCGCAAGGAACGGCAATATTGGCTAGAACAGGCGCAAATCTCGACAGGTATCGGAGATATCCGGAAGGATATCCTCGAGCTTCGCGGACTTGAAAGTGTCAGTCTTACCAACCCCGAAGATGTGGCAAGGCTTGCGGGCGAAGTGATGAGTCGTAGACGCAAACAAGGCAAGGAAGGTGGAAAGTGAAAGGTTCTAAGTTGAAATGGTTCAGTGTCAGCGTCATCTTGCTGACTGCACTCATCTATGGGCCGAATTTCGTCTCATGGTTGATGACCCCACCACCACCGACATCCACGATTACGACAAAGGTGCAGGTGGGGGTGGTTCCGCCTGCACCCAAACCCCTGCCCACCTCCATCTCAGACCTCATCCTCCCAGGTGAAGTCAAGGAGTACGAAACCAACCGACAAGAGGTTGGGACGGACTCTGGGAACGTGGTCTTGCTTCGGGCCGGAAGCATCCGCGTGGATACCAATGGCAACAAGATCACCCACTGGGTTCCGGTTAGCTCGGACCAACGCCACATGCGAAATTCACGTGGCGAGCAGTGGACCCCAGCGGATAAGGGTGACCGCTGGACGGAAGACAGTCCTTATGTCCGTTGGGACGTGGGGCTCGACAAGGTGACGGATCTCCTACAGGCCAAAGTGCCTGAAAGATGTCCAGCATCTTCCTTCACACTGCGATACAAGGAGAGGTGAAAACCCCAAATTGAATCGCTGTGTGAAGCAAAAGCCGCGTAGTGTGTGACAGACACTCACGCGGCTTTTTTAATTGCTTTTTCTACGAACCCATTCTGCTACTACGGAATGATCAAGAATGTTCTTCCTACAATTTGAACAATCGCATATGCAGACACCATAATAAACAGTCCGATTATCCCCCACATTATGTGTTTTGTGCCTGTCTCGCGGTCACCACCATTATCTTCGCCTTTGATGTAATTGAATACACCCCAGACGAAATAAACGACTGCACACGCAAACAACAACGTAATAAGCGGGTTAATAATAGTGTCTAGCAATTTTTGCAGAAAGGCATCCATACATTACCAATTTTATCGAGACTGGAATCCAGGAATTTGTGGAGGTGGTGGAGCAGTCTTGTTGAGAGAAAGAGTATCACCCAAAATGTTGACGAGTCCCCAAATTGACACCATCACGAACAATACTACGATACCAGAAATCATAGTAGTCTTTGCCTCCTTTTGACCATCTTCATCGCTTGCAGTAACGTACTTGAGAACACCCCATAGAAACATCAAAACTGCGATACCGATGACAATTGGAATCAATGCAGAAACGATTCTTGAGAACAATGTCAAGATATTAAAAACTCCTTGGCCTGAAGATTGCGCAAATGTCACTACTGGCATCAGTGCAAACATCGCAGCCGCCACAAAATTAACTGTCGAAATTCTTTTCATGTAATTATTTATAATTAATAAAATCCTATACCCTTTTATTATAGCAACATTTTAGACCCGCACAAAAAGAAATAAACAGTCGCGCTATTACACATGAAGGACCGGAATGACTACATCACCGCCCGGAATAAAGGTAGTTGTTAATACAGAGACCAACCCCCACATTGCAACCATCACAAACAAACCCAGTATTCCATAAATAATGTATTGCCGACTCTCTGATCGTGCACCATCGTCGCCAGAACTCAACATGTATCTCATGAGTCCGTATAAAAAGGTCAAAAGAGCAAGCGCCATTAATATCCACACAACAAATTGTAGTAAATAGACTGCAAGATCTACAATTCCTGCGAAGGTTAAATTTGTGGCAACTTGTCCTGATGGTTTTGGCATATATTTTTATTAACAACCTTGTCCGTAACAAAAAATTCTTTTACTAGAAGTCGTACCACCTCCTAGACCCCCACCAACATTTACAGTTTCACTTCGTAAATTCAGAGGACCGATTTGAAACGTCTCTCCAATCAAATTCACTAACCCCCAGACGGAAACCATAACGAACAATATAATTATGCCGTGTGTAATCATATTTTTAGCTTCGCCCTGTGTTTCACCATCAGAAGCTTTTACATATTTTAGGCATCCCCACAAAAAATAGAGAACTGCCACTCCGATCGCAAGAGGAACTAGCTCGTAAATAATTCCCAGTATAATTGCCGCAATTCCAAATAAGTTCATGTTTTTATATTATATACTACAATTTACCGCGGCACCGAGACCAACGGCGGTATTACATACAACTCCCGCGAGGACTTTTGCTCCGATGAGGACAACACCGCCAATAACCGTCCAGAAGAAAGTACTTTTAGCCTCGCTAATTGCGCTCTCGTTACCCTGCGCTTTGACGAATAGAAATCCGGAATATATCACCATTACAATGACGATGTAAGTACCAACTTTTACCACAACGTCGAGAAGAGATTTGATTAACACATAAATATCATCTCCTTTTGAGATGGGGTTTTTAAAAACAAATCCTCCTGATTCGCTGGCGCCGGCTACTGAGGGAGCAAGGAAACAGACCAATAGCGCTGCAATATTATTGAACTTGTCTCGTAGTGTTTTGATTTTCATATTTACTTTACCAACTTAATAATTGATTCATCCAAACCTAATGTCGATGTAATCAATTCTATAATTAAAAACGAGCACAAAGTAATAATCATCCCCACCGCAGCATTTCTAAACATGTCATGCGCCGCCTTGATTTGCCCCGTATCACCCTGAGAAGTCATGTATTTAAACCCTGCGTACGCAAACATTACTGCGATAAATACAAAAGCAATCTCTAGAACCTTTCTAATGATATGGCCGATAGTGTAAATCAAAGCATCAAAATCGCAATCTGATGGGTCTGAGCAGCAAACTAGCCCCCGGCAATCTTCGGGTAAAGTAGTTGATGCTTGTAGCACGAGAGGAGAAAGTAAAAATATAAAGAAAAAGATATTCACGAGGACCAGGGATAATTTGTGAGAAGTTTTCATAATTATTTCAAGTAATTTTTCAATTCGCTACCAGCGCGTAGAACTGATTCTGACTCGCCTGTGCGACCTGATACCACTGATTCTACCATATCAGTGAGAATTCGAGTGGTATCTGCGACACTAGGGTCAACAAACGGTTGTGCGATCAAGGCCGAAGAATAGAAGGTTTGAAGTGCTGCATTATCATTTCTACTGACCAAGAGATCGCGACGGACTGGCGGCAAATTACTTATATCAGAAAAGATTTTAATATTTTCAGAATTAGTTAAAAGAAACGCAGCATTAAATGCAGCTTGTAAATTAGGAGAGTTTTTAATAAGGCCAATAAAGCTCAAATCTGCGTAAACAGTTTTCTGATCGGTAGAACGAGATTGCGGCATCATCGCAACGTCGAAATTCAGGTTTGGATTTTTGCGTTGAAGCGTCTCGTATTCGCTTGCTCGACCAAAATAAAATGCGAGGTCACCTAACAAAAACATATCTTCAGAATTTGGCAGAGCACGATTCCACGAGTACGAAGTTTTAGACGGATTTGAAAATTGAGTAAAGAACGCAAGGGCTGCTTCGGCTGGAACTAAACTAAAACCGAGACGATCAGAGAAAGTAGAAATGAATGCCGTTCGTTCGAATGTGTCAGCTGGTGAAAAATTTCGACTAATGATTGGATTTCCCGCCTGCATAACGAGTGTAGCAAAAATCTCGCGAGCGTTCTTTACATTGCGGAATTCTCCGAAAGAAACCGCCGAACGAGACAAGTTAAACGTAGAATCCTTCTTCACAAGAGCCGGTACGAGCGCTAAAAATTCATCCCAATATTTCGGTGGCACTGCGATACCCTCATTATTCAAAATAGTGCGATTATAATACATCACGAGCGGATCGACTATCCACGGTAAGCCCGAAATACCATCAGTTTTGAGCAAAATGTCTCCGGCCCCAATAAACGTGTCCTTGAAAGTTTTCTGAGGATAAAAATCATAAGTAATATTTGCGAGCTTGTTTTCGTGCTTCACGAGTAAATCATTATTAAAGACCACCAAGTCTGGCCCAGTTCCAGACGCAAGCGCTTCGACTAATTTCGATTCGAATTCTGTAGGTGGGATTTGAGTGTAAGTTAAATTAATTGAATCGCGATGTGCCTCATTCATTTTATCAGTCAAAGTGATAATAATCTCATTCGGCACCATACCCCACATAGTCACATTCACGGTCTGATTCCCGCTCTTGCTACGCTGAAAAGAAAACACCAGCACTCCGATGAGTATCGCGAAACCGAGGACTACGAATAAAATAATTTGAAATGTTGATAATTTTTCTTTCATGATTTTTTAAAGACAATTCCGTAATGATGATCTCCTGCGTTCAGATCTCGATCAAATTCAAACCCATCGTGCTCAAACATAGTTCGAGCTACATCGTACTTGATAATATCTTTTGATTGAGGACCCATACCGCCATACGAATCAGTCCAATCAACGAAGAGTAATTTCCCTTTCGGTTTTAAAATGCGACACGCCTCGGTAATCATTTCATCACGGTTTTCGATTTGAAAAAGAGTGTTGATAATCAAAACTCGATCAACAGAAACGTCGCCGAGAGTAGTGCCATTTTTGTGATCCAAATCACCCCATACCAATTTAATATTGTGCACACCCTGCGCAGAAGCTTCTGCCTGAATCTTTTGTAGAAGATCCTTTTGAACATCAACAGCATACACACGACCGCTTGGTCCGACTGTTTTTGCGCATAAGATACTGTAAAATCCCGCGCCCGAACCGAGGTCTGCGACAGACATGCCAGGATCAATGTGAAATTGTGAAATTATGTCTTCGGGTGTTACAAACATGTACCCGAATTATACCCTAGAGACAGACAAGAGAAGCAATCTTATCACCATCACGTAATTTCATCACACGCACACCCTGGGTTTGACGACCAAGTTCTGGAATTTCTTCGACATTGATGCGAATGACTTGACCCTTTTGAGACATCGCAACCACTTCGTGAGTTTCGCTTGTAACAACGGCGGCAGACATGATTTTTCCGATTTTCGGTGTGACTTTTGCAGTCTTAATGCCAGATCCGCCGCGGTTTTGAACTTTGTATTCATCAAGCGGAGTTTGTTTTCCGTATCCATTTTCAGAAAAGACGAGCAAGTCCTGTTTTCCTTCTGTTTTATATACTGGAAGTGCGCTAATGATAACGTCACCTTTGCCAAGTTTCATCGCACGAACACCCGCAGCGTTGCGTCCCATTTCGCGAATGTCAGAAGACTTGAAACGAATTGATTGCCCACCCGAAGTGACCACAATCGTTTGGTCATTTTTTGAGACGAACGAAGCAGACACAAGTCGATCATCGTCGTTTAATTTAATTGCGATGATTCCGCTCTTGCGCACGTCATGGAAATTCTCTGCTTCTACTTTTTTTGCAACACCATCACGTGTCACCATCATGACCGCAAATTCACCGGACTTTACATTTTTCGGCATTGGCAAAATAGATGTAATCTGTTCGTCAGCTGCGAGGGTGAGGAAGTTCATTATTGATTTCCCTTTTGTTGAACGTTTTCCTTCTGGAATTTCGTACATTTTCATTTGATACACACGACCGTAGTCGGTGAAGAAAAGAAGATCGGCATGAGTATTTGCATTCAAGAAAATCTGCACGAAGTCCTCGTCTTTTGTGTCCATATCAATGACACCCACACCACCCCGTTTTTGCTGGCGGAATTCGTCTGGATTTGTGCGTTTAATGTAGCCGCCTTTTGTCAAAACCAACACGCTGGTTTCGTCAGGGATTAAATCTTCGAGAGAGATATTTTTCACGCCGTGTTTCAAAACCTTGGTCATACGATCGTCACCATATTTTTCAGAAATTACTTTTAATTCTGTTTTGATGAGTGCGAGAATTTTTGTCTTGCTTGCAAGAAGCGCCCGTAGGTCAGCGATGAGCGCCTGCACCGCAGCCAATTCATCTTCGATTTTCTTACGTTCGAGACCAGCCAATTTTTGCAACTTCATTTCCAAAATCGCAGTGGCCTGGATCGCGCTAAATTTGAACTTCTTCATCAAATTTTCGTGCGCAGTCGGAGTGTCTTTCGAAGCCTTGATCAATTTAATGATTTCGTCGATGTGATCGAGTGCTTTTTTCAAACCAAGCAAAATATGTTCGCGAGCCTCAGCTTTTTTCAATTCAAATTTGGTTCGACGAGTCACTACCTCTACACGGTGTTTCAAAAATTCTTCCAAAATATTTCGAAGCGACAAAGTTTGAGGAACACCATCGACGAGAGCGACCATATTGTAATGGAAAGTTTCCTCGAGCTGAGTGTGTTTGTAGATAAAATTCAAAACGTTCTGTGGGTGTGCTGATGATTTAATATCAATAACTACGCGAATGTCTTCGGTTGATTCGTCACGAAGCCCCTTAATTCCCTCAATTTTTTTATCGCGGTGCAATTCAGCGATTTTTGAAATCATTTCGGCTTTGTTCACACGATACGGAATCGAAGTGATGATAATCTGGCTTGCACCAGATTTTTCTTCGACAATTTCAGCCTCACCGCGACAGACGACACCACCACGCCCCGTCGCATATGCAGTGCGAATATCAGTTTGATTAAAAATGACGCCGCCTGTTGGAAAATCAGGACCTTTCACAAATTGAAGAAGGTCTTCGGTCGTTGCTTTTGGATTGTCGGCCATATAAATAGTCGCGTCGACAATTTCGCGCAAGTTGTGCGGAGGGATATTTGATGCCATACCAACCGCGATTCCGAGTGTTCCATTCAAAAGCAAATTCGGCACAGTCGAAGGCAAAACAACTGGTTCTTTTTTCGTTGCGTCGAAGTTTGGTCTGAAATCAACGGTCTCTTTGTCGATATCAAGCAAAAATTCAGCAGCGAGCTTGCTCATTTTTGATTCGGTGTAACGATACGCCGCAGCGTTGTCACCGTCGATAGAACCGAAGTTACCTTGGCCAAGTACGAGCGGATAGCGCATCACAAACGGCTGTGCCATTTTAACCATCGCATCATACACTGACATGTCACCATGAGGGTGATAGTTACCGAGCACATCTCCGACTACTGTCGCGGATTTTTTAAATCGCGCTGTTGGAACAAGACCAGTTTTGAACATCGAATACAAAATTCGACGGTGCACAGGTTTTAAACCATCACGCACATCCGATAAAGCACGGTCTGTAATCACAGACATCGAATAGTCCAGATACGATTTCTTCATCTCGACAGTCACCGGTGCTGCGATCATTTTGCCGTGGATTTCCTCGTGAGTTTGTGGTTTTTGATCGTCTTTTGCCATAAATTATTTGGGTATTATATCACAAATCACTTTTTTATTCCACCAAGTTTTTAAAGATATTTTTCACAGACTGAATCGGTGAAGCAGTTGAACGTGATGCAACACTTTCCTTACTATTGCTATATGTGTTTGTAATGAAAAATAGCCAACCAGCGAAAATAAAAGCAGTAATAACAAAAGAAATCACGAGTGCCACAAATCGCTTTTCTTCGTCAGATTTTTGTCGAGTTTTTTCAAGCCAACGTGAAAGCATCTTGATTGTAAAGTTAATATTATCTAAGCCGAAATCACCACAATCTCTCCTTTCTTTCCTTCCAAATCTTTTTTCTTGAGTGTCAATTTGTCGACAGGTTTTAAATTCGACACACCAGCCTCTTTCAAAAATTCCTTGAGAGCATCTTTCTCACCGACCACGCCGTAGTGAATCGGAATAATAATGGCTGGCTCGCGTTTAAACGCCATTTCATATGCAGCCGAAGCACTTAGAACTCCGTCGCCGCCAATTGGCACAAATAACACGTCAGATTCGCCGAGTGCCTCTTTTGCTTCTGGTTCCAATTCGGTTTGATCGAGCGCTCCGAGAAATGCCACGTTGATGCCATCAATAGTGACTGTATATATAGTATTGATTCGCTCTTGTCCACCATAATTTGTTTTTGAAGAATATCCGCGTATAAAAAGTCCCGCTGATTCGTATTCGCCCGGTCCCTTGACCACGAATGCCTCTTTGTCATTTCGTGAAGCCATTTCCGCGCCGTTCAAATCTGGGTGATTTGCAGTGATAAGTACAACATCTGCACCAAAAGAAGTTCCGCTGTGTTTCGATTTTTTTGAAGGTGGATTAAATGCGACTGTGGTGTCACCGTGCTGAATTTTAATACACTCGAGTCCTTGGGATGTGATTATCATGAAGAGAATTATATGCGGTTTTTATTTTTTTAGCAATTAAAAAAGTTGGTCCCGTTGTGGCGACCAACTGTTAAATCCCAGGCTGAGCCCGCATACCCCCCTAAGGAGATCGGTTACGCATGGTGACCCAGCACCCATAGAGTGAAAAAGCCACGAGTGCCCCCAACGGAATGACCCAAAGAGCCTTTCCAATGAAGATTGGGACTTGAGAACGAACTTTTGCATAAAATACCTTTCGTTCCTCAGCAGCAATCCTCGCTTTTCTCTCCTCGCGTGCTTTTTCGCTGACACCGCCCCATTTGGCATCAGCGTTAAAACAGCAAAAGATTATCAACAATGTGGCGACACATTTCACAAGAGCTCCTAGTTTTGGAAATATCGCTTAATGCGACACATCCTTAGTTATTAATAGAATCATATCATAATCGTATTGTCAAGCTAGAAAACCCCCTCAAACCCATGTATAATGCCCCGTATTGTACTTTATTAATAAAACCCAAGCGCGCTAATAACCCTGTGTTTTGTCCCGATAGTTTCGCACACAGAATTAGTCAGCTTCAAAATTACAATGACAAACGATTTGATAGAGATGGTAGGAGGAAGTGCAGCGATGAAAAAGGTAGTGACCAATTTGACTAATCCCCCAGTAGAGGGAGATATGGTTGAAGGTCTTGTGATTGGACTCGGTAAAGCAGCTGTGTTTGTAAACTTGCCACCATTCGGAACTGGAATTATTTTCGGTCGAGAATACATTATGTCTCGCGACGTGATTCGAAAAATTCGCGTTGGTGACACAATCAAAGCAAAAGTAGTCGACATTCGAAATGCCGACGGTTACATCGAACTTTCTCTCAAGGAAGCTCGACAGGCTTTGATCTGGGGCGAAGTCGAAGACGCAATTAAGTCAAAGAAAATCGTTGGTGTGACTGTGACCGACGCAAACAAGGGTGGTTTGATTATGTCATGGCAAGGTTTGCAAGGATTTTTGCCAGCTTCACAATTGAATGCTGATCACTACCCTCGCGTAACTGACGGTGATAAGAACCGAATCTTGGAAGAACTTAAAAAATTAATCGGCAAGGAATTGGCAGTGTCTGTTATCGGGGCTACTCCAGAGGACGGCAAATTGATTTTCTCAGAGAAAAATTCTGGTGGCGAAAGCACTTCAAAATCTGCTGAATCAAAACCAATTGGGAAATACACAGTTGGTGATATTCTCGATGGTGATGTTACAGGAGTCGTTGATTTCGGTATCTTTGTGAAAGTTGCACAGAACCTCGAAGGTCTTGTGCACATCTCTGAAATCGACTGGTCACTCGTGGAAGATCCTCGACAACACTACTCTGTCGGCGACAAAGTCAAAGTACAGGTTATCGAAGTTAAAAACGACAAGATTTCTCTTTCTATCAAAGCTCTCAAGGAAAATCCTTGGACTGAAGCTGGCAAGAAATACAAAAAAGGCGACGTGCTCAAAGGTGTTGTTATCAAGCACAACAAACACGGCGCGCTCGTTTCAATCGAAGAAGGTGTGGCCGGATTGGTACATATCTCTGAATTTGGAACTCCAGCCGAATTGAAGGAAAAAATGGAACTCGGTAAGACATATCAATTCAAAATCACTTTGTTTGATGCAAAGGATCAGAAGATGACGCTTACGACCAAAATAAACTAAAACCCTAATTTTAAAGTCCTCGGGTCGCATCACGCACATTCAACAATGAATGTGCGTTTTGTGTTGATGCTCAACCAGACTTTTAAAATTAGGGTTTTAGTTTATTTTTAATCTGAAATTATTGAGGTGATTGCTGTTTCTTTTCTTTGTGTTTCTGTTCTTCGATATATGCATCAATTCTGTCTTCGGAATACTTCGCTCTTGCAAGGTCTTTAATAGTTGTGAGCTCATTAGTAAACCCTTCATATTCTGCATTAGTCAAAAATCCATTATTCCACATAACCCCTAACATCTTGTAAACTGGTAACTGTGCTCGAAAAAAGCTGCGTTTTATTTCTATAAATCTTGGCATATCATCTTCAGGAACTTCAGCCGCTTCTATAGCCTGCACCAGCACCTCCATTTCTTTTCGTATTTTAGTAATCAACGATTCACGATTTACCGCAACAGGATTCTCAACGGCAGCTGAAATACGCCTACTCTCTTCGGAAAGTAATTTCATTATCTTATCTAGAAGATCCACGCATCGCTTCTCTGGCTCATGATTTTGATTGTGTATGCATTTTTGAAGTTGTTCGAGATGAAAACAAACCTCTATTTTTGGTTCTGCACCTTGTGTAATCCTCCATGGTGTGAAGACCCCGATATACTTGATTTTATCCGGATTAGGATTTTGAGGGTCCAATGCATAGTTTTTTGGACTGTCATCGTACATAGTAATTCCCATCTTTAGAATATACGAATCAACAACATTTATTTGATTAGGTAATAAAAGTTTTTCATTGTTTGGTCTCCAATATGCCTGATTCGCACTTCTCTGAGCATCAATTGAAGTTGGAATCTCCGACATTGTAACAGTAATACCCCCACGATCAATCGTGTGAATAAGCTCTGCAAAATAATATGTGGCACGCAAATATTCGGCGGACTCCATTCCTTCTATCCCTTCTGGTTGACCACCAACCGGTGGCATACTATTCGGATTTTCTTGGTTTTCCATATTATTTTTATTATTATATTAATTAAATCGATTCGATGCAATCAAATATCCGTCAGTCACTGACACCGACAATGCTTCGACTGAGTCTTTGATAACTTTTTTGAGAGCTTCTTGTTCTTTTGGGCTGAATTTGCCGAGCACATGTTTAACCACGTCCTCTTCCCCATGAGGTTTTTTCAATTTACCAGACGCTGTTGCAGGAGAAATACCGATGCGCAAACGTGGGAAGGCTTGAGTTTTCACTGCCTTAATAATAGACATCACGCCGCGATGTCCGCCGTCACTTTTATTGAAACTGATTTTCATTCCGCCGATGGGTAAATCTAAATCGTCGTACACAACCATCATTGACTCGGCTTTCTTTGCACTTGTGATAATTGACTTTAATGCGTTACCTGATTTATTCATATACGTGTCAGGCAAAATCATCATGACTTTTTCTTTACCGATTTTTCCCTCGCTCACCTGTGCATTTATTTTTTTATTAAATTCAAAATCGTCCGCGCCGATTTTTTTAGCGAGCTTTTGCACAATGTCACGACCAATATTGTGTCGTGAGCCTTCATATTCTGCGTCTGGATTTCCTAAACCGATGATGTAATACATTGTTTCTGTTGTGATACGCTCGAGGCGTCGTTTTCTTATAAATTTGTTTCAAACACCATTATATAGTAAAATAGGCAAAAGTTTATGGAAACAACCAACTCCACCTCAGAAAACGAAGTAAAACAAGGAACAAAATGGTCGATGCGCGACCTATGGCATTTTGTTTTACTCATCGTCTTTGTGGTGCTCCCTATCCGCTACTTTGTCGCTCAACCATTCATTGTGAGTGGGGCTTCGATGGATCCGACTTTTACAGACGGACAATACATTATCGTTGATCAGCTTTCGTACAAGTTCAACAATCCAACCCGTGGAGACGTTGTCATCTTCCGTTACGCAGGCGACACTTCGAAATTTTTCATCAAGCGCATCATCGGATTGCCTGGCGAAACAGTGAAAATTGTAAGTAACGAAATTTTCATCAAAAAAGTCGGAGCAAATGAATTTGAAAAACTCGACGAACAAAACATCACCAAGGATTTCAGTTTTACCGCGGAATGGACACTATTACCTGACGAACTCTTTGTGATGGGTGATAATCGCAAAAACAGCCTCGACTCGAGATATTTTGGACCAATTAAAAAAGATACAATCATCGGTCGAGCATTTGTACGACTACTCCCCTTGAGCACTATCGATTATTTGCCGGGTAAACTTAACTTATAAACATGACAACAAAAAAAACCAAAAACACAAGCTTTCTAAAGGCGGCTACGGTAGCCAAGCATTTTGGCTTTACTTTGGAATCAAAGCTCCATGTTACAAGCGAAACTATCAAGCTATGCGCTGAGCACAAAAAAGAGAAAAAATATCTCGATGAATACATGCCAGCAATGGAAGAGGTTGGTCAACTCGTTATCGAATATAGGGATAGCGAAAAAGAAACTGGCTCTGCACCTGTTTTCCGATATTTCGATGGGCCAGCTGTTGGTGATCACGATAAATTGCGCAAGCGACCAGGCGAAGAACAAATCAGTCTTCACATTTTAGGGGCTGAAAAAAGCATCGCGGATGCACTAATGATTAAAACTATCCAAACAATTTTGCGAGAAGATGGATCAGATAATATTACCCTCCTCATCAACAACATGGGAGGCAAGGAAACTCAAACACAATTTAATCGCGAGGCCACAGGGTTTTTCCGCAAAAATATCAGTCTCTTGAACGCAACATGCCGACAATATTTCAAAGATGGTCTACACACCTTGATTACCCAAGGTGGCGATAATTGCAAGATTTTAAAAGAGCACGCACCGGAACCGATGGACTTTTTGAATGAAGAAGGTCGTGCAAAATTCAAAGAAATTATTGAATATTTGGAATCTTTTGATATGCCGTACGAAATCAATTCAAGCATTCTCGGAGATCCTAATTATTCTACCCATACCACTTTCCACATCGTTGATACCGATACGAGAAAAGTCCTCGCTGCTGGTTCTCGTTACAACATGCTCGCAAAAAAACTTGGTGCACGACGCGAAATCTCTGCGATGAGTGCAAACGTGTGGCTTCAAAAAAATAAAACGGTTACCGAAAAAAGTCTCAATGGGAAAAACGAAAATGACTTCTTCCTTATTCAAGTTGGAGATCGCGCTAAAGTTGTTGCGCTCAGTGTCCTTGAATTACTTCACAAAGAAGGCATTCAAGTCAAGCATCGTATTGTACGAGACAAACTTTCTTCGCAACTTCAATATGCTGCCAAAGTAAAATCTAAATTTATGCTCATTATTGGTCATAAAGAAGCTATCGATAAGAGCGTGATCGTCAAAGATTCCCAAGGTCGCTTCCAACAGAGCATTCCGATCCCAGAACTCGTTACACATCTCAAAAGCTTGAAATAAAAATCGGGTTATGGTAAAGTATTCCCCATTATGGCATCAAACGTAGAAGTAGTAAAAAAGAAAAACGAAAGCAGCTTGAGCATGATCAAGCGTTTTACTCGACGAGTCCAGGAATCTGGTGTTCTCCCTCGTGTTCGATCTATTCGATACGCAGAACGAGTCAAATCAGATTACGTTAAAAAGAAAAAGCGATTAATTGTGTTGAGAAAAGCAGCTGAATACAACAGACTTTTCAAGCTTGGAAAAATCGCTGATACTCGAAAAAAGGGAGCAAAGAAATAATGAATCTATCCGTGAACAATTTCACCAGACGCAATTCGCCCGCAAGCGAGTTGTTTTTGTCTACAATAGCGCAGGAAATTTTAGGTAAAGACTATTCCCTCTCTATTGTTTTTATTGGAGACAAACGCTGCCGCAACATCAACCGTACCTACCGCCAAAAAGACTACGCGACCAATGTGCTTTCTTTTCCGCTCGACAAAAAATCTGGTGAAATTTTTTTGAACTTGCGAAAGGTTGAGCAACAAACTACCCAGTTCGAAATGCCCTATAAAAAGTTATGTATCTATCTTTTGATACATGGGATGTTGCATCTCCTCGGTCTTGATCATGGTAAAAAAATGGATGCTCTCGAGCAGAAATTTTTAAAGAAATTCTCTTAACCTTGAAAACTTTTTATTGCATTGGCCAATTCTGTTGTAGAATATACAGCAATGAGGAATACATTTTCAGTTGGTATAGATATTGGGACCTATCAGGTCAAAGTTGTTGTTGCCGAAAATGCGCATCAAAGTAACTCCTTACCTAAAATTATTGGGCTTGGCTACGCCGAATCAAAAGGACTTCGACACGGCTACATCATTAACCAGCACGATGCGATTCGAAGTATTCGTAAGGCAGTCAAGCAGGCCGAAAAATCATCTGGAATTACTATCGAACGCGCCTTTATTTCTATTGGTGGTATTGGTCTAGGAAGCTATACGAGCACCGGCAATATCATTATCTCCAGAGCAGACGCGGAAATTACAGAACTTGATTTAGAAAAAGTAGCCGAAGAAAGTACCCGGCTCATCCCACCCGCTGTTGCGATGAACAGACAGATAATTCACACTATACCGATTGAATACAAAATCGACGGCAAGGCTGTTTTTGGTGACCCTGTCGGAATGAAGGGAAACAAATTAGAGGCTAAAATTATGTATATTAACTGCCTCTCTCATCACGTCGCCGAATTAATCGAAGCAGTAGAAAACGCAGGGATTGAAATTATCGACGCAGTCGCGGCACCGCTCGCCGCCGGAATCGCGAACCTTTCAAAGACAGAGCGAATCGCAGGGTGTGTTCTTGTGAATATCGGTGCGGAAACCGTCTCTATGATTGTCTACGAAGAGGACGTACCAATCAGTATGGAAATTTTTAAAGTCGGCTCAAACGACATCACAAATGATATTGCACTTGGTATGCAAATCTCTCTTGATGAAGCTGAAAAAACCAAACGCCGCGAAGACCATTATTCGATACCTGAAACCGCCAAAAAGAGTCCGGAAAATAAAATTAAAAGTATTATCTCATCACGCTTATCTGACGTATTCGATCTTATCGATGCACAGCTAAAAAAGATTGAGCGCAGCGGATTACTGCCCGCAGGAATTATCCTGACTGGTGGTGGATCAGGTCTCACCACTGTCGGAGACCTCGCCAAAGCTACTCTCAAATTACCGTCGCGAATCGCGAGTGTCATTTCAAATGGTGACGATTTAAAAAACGTGCAAACAACAGGACTAAAGATCAAGGACTCGACATGGTCAGTAGCCTATGGTTTATGTGTCTACGGTCTCTCTATGGATGCAGAATATCCTGCAGGCAAATCATTTTCTAAGTTGTCGTTTAAACGTATTTTGGGCATTATCACAAACTGGTTTAAGAAATTCTTACCATAACCTGTCTAGGTTGCGTAAAAGTTTCAGTGCGTTATGATATAAGGAGCTCTTGGGGAAGAGTTTAAAGATTTTTTACTACTTATTTTATTACATACATCATATGCCACAAGTTAAACCAGAAATCGAGACATTTGCACGCATCAAAGTTGTTGGTGTAGGAGGTTCCGGTCTCAACGTTATTAATCACATGATTAATAGCAAGGTCAAAGGCGTAGATTTTATTGCGATCAATACCGACGCGCAAGATTTACACGGATCTCTTGCAAAGAAAAAAATTCACATTGGTAAAAACTTGACCAAAGGTCTTGGTGCTGGAATGAATCCAGAAATCGGCCGACGCGCAATCGAAGAAACGAAAGAAGAAGTTCAAGAAGCAATCAAAGGTGCCGACATGGTCTTCCTCACATGCGGACTTGGTGGTGGAACCGGATCAGGCGCTTCTTCTGTCGCGGCGCAAATCGCTCGCGAATCGAATGCACTTACTGTTGCAGTAGTAACAAAACCATTTTTCTTTGAAGGTAAGCACCGAATGAAAATCGCTGAGCAAGCTCTCGCTGAACTCAAAAAAGAAGTGGATGCGATTATTGTAATTCCAAACGATCGACTGTTAAACCAAATTTCAAAAGAAACAACAGCATCAAATGCATTTGCAATGTGTGATGACGTGTTGCGCCAAGCCGTTGAAGGTATTTCTGACTTGATTACAACTCCTGGAAAAATCAACATCGACTTTGCCGATGTGCGAACTATTTTGAAGGATTCTGGTTCTGCACTCATGGGTGTTGGTATTGCAAACGGAGAGAATCGCGCTCAAGAAGCTGCGAAAATGGCAATTAATTCCCCACTCCTCGACGTTTCTATTAATGGTGCTCAAGGCATTCTCTTCTCTATTGCAGGTGGTGAAGATTTGACTATGCACGAAATTCAAGAAGCTGCAAAAATTATCACCGAATCAATGGACGAAGATGCACGTGTTATTTTCGGAACCGTTAATGACGATAAATTGAAGAAAGGTGACATCAAAGTTACTATTGTCGCAGCAGGCTTTCCTGATGGCGCAAACACCACAAAACGTTCATTATTTGGTACCACAACACCAAAACCAGTTGAAGAAGTGAAGCCGATCGCAGAGGCTCCTGCTACCGGAGGTCGCATCTTTAACTCTTTGAATGTTGAAAAACGAAGTGAGCCAGTTGAAAAAAAAGAAACTAAGGCACTCGTCACCGAAGATGACAACGACGAATGGGGTGCAGTTCCATCATTTTTACGACGTCATCGGAAGTAATAAAATAGAAAAACTCTAAATTTTGAAGTCCTCGGGTCGCACAATCACGCTCTGTAACAAGAGTGTGATTTGTTTTTTGTGCTCAACCAGACTTTCAAAATTTAGAGTTTTTCTATTTTATTTACAGACAAGACTGTGGTAAAATGGCGCTCATGATTTACGATCTCATAATTATCGGTGGTGGACCGGCAGGAACAGCAGCGACGGTATATGCGGCGCGAAAACAATTAAAAACCCTTCTCATTACAGAAACATTTGGAGGGCAAAGTATCGTTTCAGACGGAATTGAAAATTGGGTTGGTGAAATTAAAATCCCTGGTTTTGACTTGGCCAAAAAATTTGAGGCTCATGCACGTGCATATGCAGGTGATTTCGTAAAAATCGTAACAGGCAAACGCGTGGATCGAGTTCAAAAAAAAGATTCTCATTTTGTAGTCACTACCGCAAAAGATACTTATGAGACCAAAGCTGTGCTCGTTGCCACTGGATCTAATCGACGAAAAATCGAGGCGGTTAATGCCGATAAATTCGAACACAAAGGCCTGACTTATTGCGCCTCATGCGACGGACCACTTTTCCGTGACCGAGACGTAGTGGTACTTGGCGGTGGGAATTCTGCATTTGAAAGCGCAGCGCAATTACTCGCTTATGCAAAAACAGTTACACTGATGCATCGACGTGATGAATTCCGCGCCGACCCGATCACCGTAGAGACACTCGAGAAAAATCCAAATTTCAAAATCATCACCAACGCCGAAGTCACAGAAATACACGGTGATTTCATGGTAAACGGCTTTACATATAGAAATAACAAGACCGGTGAGAAAACTACCATACCTATTGGCGGCATCTTTGTTGAGATTGGCGCAGTTCCAGCCATCGGTTTTGTCAAAGACCTCGTCGCAACTAACGAGCACAGCACTGTTGTTATTGACCCTTGGAATCAGCGTACATCAGTCGACGGTGTTTGGGCAGCTGGAGATTGTACCAACATTTTATACCACCAAAATAACATCGCAGCTGGTGACGCAGTGCGCGCTCTTGAAGACATCTATGTGTGGTTAAAAACTAAATAAATATTCAATTTGGGGTTATAATACAATGGTTAAAATCCATTATTATTTAATTCGCAAATTTCATGAAAATTTTATCAAAATACCTGTTCTTATCATTTTTTATTATAGTATTTTTGTCACTACCAACAGTAAATAACATAGCGAATGCATTTTCAGTTGGTGGATTCAAGGTCAGTAAAGGTGATATTGACGATGCACTCGACTGGGTCGGAGCAGCACTCGTGATACCCACAGGAGGTTTAAGTTTAATTCCTGGCGCAATAAACGATGGGGATCTATTTGGGATAAGCCCTTTGGAAGTAGATAAAAAAAGCTCTGCAGCAGCATTGGTAGCAAAGGCTCAGGAATGCCTCTCCAAACCCCTATCGGAACTAGAAGACGATCATAAAAAAAGTACAGGTAAAGCATTCGTCTACAGCAAAGTAGGTCATGCATCTGTTTCGCAGAAAGAGTCAGACAAAAAAAATGAAATTTGTGAAAGTCTAATCAATGCCGAGGGTGACGAAGAAGATACAACGTACTCTGAAAGCTTTCTATGGAAACCAAAATCTGATAGTGATGGTAACGCAGTATCTCTTCTACCAACATCACTTATGGGTCAAGTGATTCGAGTTCAACTCTATAAAGGATCTGAGCCAAATATAACCAAGGTGGAGGCTGGTCGTTTTACTGGTAATGCAAACGGACATCGACCACATTACCGGTATTCGAAACCCGGTTCATCATATGGAGGCCCTGCAGCAGTGGAAGCAGCAGTACCAGAAGGTATCTGGGTATGGCTCATAAAAAATGCAGGACAAAGAACCGAAGGAATCAAGGGGAAATTTTATACGAATGCTGAAATTGCTGCGGCTCTAGAAGCAAAATCAGCCGAAGAAATTAGCAAACAAACTACACCAATCAATGAACCTGGTAACTCCTGCCCTATCGGACAAACAGACACAAACACCAACAAAAGTCTCAAAATCATGGCAATGGGTGATTCAAACACAGAAGGAATTGAAGGATCAAATAACCTTGCATATAGAAAAGCTTTCAAAGAAAAATTAACTGCGAAGGGTTACACTGTGGATATGGTTGGCTCGAAGAGCAATGGTAATGGATTCAGCGATAATCAACACGAGGGTTATTCAGGCAAAGGAATTGCACAACTTCAATCAGTTGTAGACGCAAACTCTTTCACTACATACAATCCCGATGTCATTTTGTTGCTCGTGGGTAGTAATGATATGTGGGTTGCAGTAAACCCTGTCAGTAGCCGAACACCGGTCAGCGACGCTGTAGCAAATAGCAAGGTCACTGCACTTGGCACATTACTCGATACTATTCATACAAAATTGCCAAATGCGAAAATTATTGTGGCGAAACCTGAAACTCCTGCGAAAGGCGGTTGGGCAGCAACTCGTCCTTTGGGAATCTACAAAACAGGAATTAGTACACTCGCACAAACTCGATCGTATGTTTCTGTTGTAGACTTCACCGGATTTGACAATGATGGCACACATTACAGCGTGGCTGGTTATGATAGTATCGCTGAAACATTTGCAAACAAGGTAGATGAGATTACTAGAAAATGTACGAGCACAACAAATACCGCGACTACAACTACATATGGCACAAAATCACCAATATCGTCTGGTAAACTGGAAGTAGAATGTAAAGTCTCTGATACTACACCTGCAGTAGACGAAGATACCGATATTTGGCTTGAAGTTTCTGGTGGTACAACCCCTTACGACGGAACATGGTCTGGTGATTATAAAAAAGCTGACAATTTTGACAAGGATAGTGCTGACCAAACAGTTTCTTTCGACAAAAAAGGAAGTTATAAAATTAAAGTTACAGTGGAAGACGGTGAAGGTGAAAAAGCAAAAGATACCTGTCCAACTATCAGAGTGAGCGATGACGGAGAGGACGATGATGTGACAGTACGAGTTAAAGATAACGAGGTTCAGAACAATAAC
Organism: uncultured Candidatus Saccharibacteria bacterium; assembly: GCA_964538855.1. Classification (GTDB taxonomy): domain Bacteria; phylum Patescibacteriota; class Minisyncoccia; order Phycocordibacterales; family JAACPR01; genus CAYLNC01. The sequence goes on along the minus strand of CAZIEY010000002.1, from coordinate 42,793 downwards.
AACTCTACAACCTCAAACTCACAGACATCCAACTACTCCTTCTATCGAGACCTGACTATGGGTTCGCAAGGTGAAGATGTTATTGCACTTCAAGATTTCCTCATATCTACAGGATATCTCATAATCCCAGCAGGAGTGAACAAGGGATATTTCGGAGAGCTTACCAAAACAGCGCTTGGAAATTGGCAGAAAGCGCGTGGTATTACACCAGATACTGGGTATTTTGGACCAAAAACAAGAGCGGCGATTATGGGTGGAAGCTATGTCAATAGTCCGGTCTACAATGCTCCGGCTCAAACTTACACAGCACCGGTTGTCCCCGTAGCTAACATAACACCAGTTGTAACCACAAATTCGAATGAAGCCTGTGTCGACCTTCCAAGAACCCTTTATTTCGGAGAAGAAAACGAATACGTAGGCCAAGTTCAACGATTTCTTGTAAACGGAGGTTACCTAGTCATGCCAGCTGGAGCTTCCTATGGTTATTACGGCAGAACAACAGTCACCGCCCTATCCAAATTCATGGCAGTCAGAGGTATCGCACACAATGGTGCGATCATGGATGCAAAAGTGCTAGAACAAATCAAATCGGTGAGCTGTGTCAACTAATCAAAGTTCCAACAGATTTTCCTTCTACCGTTTTTTGAATGTTCCCCTTGCTCAATAGGTCGAAAATTCGAATTGGTAATCTATTATCCATCGCGAGAGACAGCGCCGCGTTATCCATTACCCTGATATTTTCATCGCGCAACGCGTCGAGGAAAGAGATTTTTGAAATTTTTACTGCGTCCGAAAATTTCTTTGGGTCTTTGTTGTAGACTCCGTCCACTTTTGTAGCCTTGAGCACAATATCGCAACCAAGTTCAATCGCAGTCGAAACAGCTGCGGTATCTGTAGTAAAATACGGATTCCCTGTCCCACCGGCAACGATGACAACTCGACCTTTTTCCAGATGTCGTAATGTTCGACGACGGATGTAAGGTTCGGCCACCGCATTGATATGAAGGCGTGTTTGGAGACGCGCCGGCTGACCGAAATGTTCTAAAATATCCACGAGTGCCATACCGTTCATGATAGTTGCGAGCATTCCCATGTAATCAGCGGTTGCCCTCTCGACCATATTCTGTTCACCTGCCATTGTCGCACCTCGTAAAAAGTTTCCACCGCCAATGACGACTACGATTTGAACTTTTGTTTTCTTTACCACGCTCTGCAATTCCTGCGCCAGCTCCGCAACAAAATGTGTATCAATACCAAACTTCTTTTCTCCTGCAAACTGCTCACCTGATAATTTTAAAAGAATACGGTGATGTTTCATACTTGTGACCCTACAGGGAATCGAACCCTGATTTAAGCCTTGAAAAGGCTCTGTCCTAGCCGTTAGACGATAGGGCCATGGCAAAAATAGTAGCAAAAAAGTGCGAAAAATGCAAAGAGGGTTTGGCAAGAAAGTAAGGCAGAAAAAACCGCGGCGCCCAAAGGGTCAGCCGCGGTCAGGGAAACCCCGAAAAGGAATCAGCCTTGGTCGCTGACCGATCTCCAGTTCCAGGGAGTACCCAACTGCCACCAAGGCTTTGGATCTTCTTCATCCGGTCCAAGTCCAAACCACGGTGGCAACGTGTGCAGGGGGATGGGCATTTTTTGGCCCTCCTTTCTGATTTAAAATAGTATCATACTTCCTCATAAAAAGCAAGTGCCCCCCACTCGCAAAATCCGCTATAATTACCGTCATGAAAAAGTACTGCTTTTACAACGGCAAAATCGTGGAATCAAAAAAGTTTGGTTTCCCATTCGATGATATTGGTGTTATTCGAGGACATGCTGTGTTTGATTATTTCCGAACCTACAACGGACGACCATTCCGCCTCGCTGATTATTTCAAGCGCTTCACTAATTCCGCAAAAGAACTCGGTCTCACTCCTCCAATCACTGTGTTTGAGCTCGACGTACTAGTGATGAAGTTGATGAAAAAAAATAAAATGAAGGACGCGGCATTTCGACTCATCCTCACTGGCGGCAAAAGTTCTAATCACATTCGATTTGAAGGTAATCAAAATTTTGCAATTATTGTCGAGGATTTACAAATCCCAGCGCTCGTAAAATATCCGAATGGCGCAAAATTGATTACAGAAAGATATCAACGCGAGACTCCGGTCGCAAAGACAAGCGCCTATGTTCACGCAGTAAAACTTCAAAATAAAATCGACAAGGCTGGTGCAGCAGAAGTACTTTATCACGACAAAAATCTCGTACTCGAATGTTCGACTTCAAATATTTTTATTGTTTCGAACGGAAAATTACTCACACCTCGAAACAACGTACTACAAGGAATTACGCGCAAAGTAGTAATTGAGTTGGCACGTAAAAATAAAATCCCCGTAGAAGAACGTGACGTGACTATGCACGAACTCATCAATGCTGATGAGGTTCTCATTACTTCGTCTGGTAAAATCAAAATCGCGCCAATCATTCAAATCGATAGCAAAAAAATCGGAAATGGAAAAATTGGACCGGTGACTGGTTTTATGATTCAAAAGTTTGACGAATTGATTTCAAAAAATTAGATCGGTTTTCTGGCTCGACTTTGACCATTTTTTCTGATAATCTGTTTTTTATGCGCGGTTAGCTCAGTTGGTAGAGCGCAACATTGACGTTGTTGATGCCGGGGGTTCGAGTCCCTCACCGCGCACATGAAAATCCTCGGGATTGAAACCAGTTGTGATGAAACCGCTCTCGCCTTGATAGAAGCAACCGTGAATGGGAGCGAGCTTTCATATACAACACTCGGCACAGTCGTCAATTCGCAAATTGAAGCCCACAAACCATTCGGTGGCGTCATGCCAACTATTGCAAAGCGTGAGCATGCCCGAAATATCATTCCCCTTTTGCATGCGCTTCTTCAGGAAACTGAAATGGAAGAAGAACTCCGCACATTACCATCCAACGAACAGCGGGCAAAAATCAGCGACATTTTGTCACCATATCCAGGCCTTGCTGAAACTTTTTTTGAATTTGTAACGAGCATTAAAAAACCAAACATTGATGTAATTGCAGTGACGTCAGGACCAGGACTCGAGCCTGCATTATGGGTTGGCATTAACGTGGCGCGTGCGCTGTCATACATGTGGCAAATTCCCCTCATGCCGACAAATCATATGGAAGGTCACATCGTGTCAGTTTTGAAAGAGGATGAGCATATGCATAATTTTGCCTTCCCTGCGGTGGCACTTTTGATTTCCGGAGGTCACACCGAATTGATTTTGGTGCGAAATTGGGGCGACTACGCATTAATCGGACAAACACGCGATGATGCAGTTGGCGAAGCGTTTGATAAAGTGGCGCGATTATTGGGCTTGTCATATCCTGGTGGTCCACAAATTTCGAAATTGGCAGCGCGGGCACGTGAGGAGAAATTACTGCACACTGCGCAATTTCCTCGTCCGATGATTCATAGCAAGGATTTTGATTTTTCTTTTGCTGGCCTCAAAACGGCGGTGCTCTATTATTTAACCGATCAAAAAGCGAAACCTGATTTGCAACAAAAATTCAACGTGGATGAAGCCACTCAAAAAGATATTGCTCGCGAATTCGAAGACGCCGTCACCGAAGTATTATTTGAAAAAACGAAACGCGCGCTGCACGAACATGGTGCACAGACTCTAATTATCGGCGGTGGTGTGATTGCAAACACTCACATTCGTGCAACCTTTAAAAAATTAGAAGCCGACGGCGTCAAAGTTCTCATTCCGGAAATGCACGCAACAACCGACAATGCGTTAATGATCGCAATTGCTGGGTTTTTGAAAGCGCAACGCGTCGTGACGAAAATTTGTCCGGAAATTAAAGCTGAGGGAAATTTGACTTTATCATCTACCGCGATATAATAGTGGTCTAGGATGGATTGACCATCCTTGCTCGCAAGAGCCGAACGACCCCTCACGGGGTCGTTAAATTTTTACCGATCAAAATCCTAATAATTTCAAGGACTTTATTGAAATACTCATTCGATAAGGTACTATGCTTTTCTACCAGTCTTCGCTTATCAAAAGATTTAATTTGATACACTAACGCTGTCGCAAGTGTCCCGTCATCTTCCATAATAACACAAGCATATTTTCTATTTTTTATTTTAGAAGTCAGCGGGACACCGATAAAATTCTCATCACCCTCACAATTTATAACAAGAACTGGTCTCACGTAATCGATACTCTTACCGTATATTTCACCTCCAATATTAAGCCCAACTCGACACCACCAAATTTCACCTATTTTAGGATGCTGAAGAGATTTGTGTTTATTAATAAGCTTTTTCTTGATATTCCAACTATCAAAATCTTTCATGCACCCCATTATACTGACGCGACCTAAAATCTTTATAAAGAAAAAATCAAGAAATTCTAAAATTATTCAAGACTATTCGCCATCTCGCAATTTCACCTCATTTTTGCTATCATTTTCCCCATGAACGACAAATTTTTAAAGCCTTATGATTCGACCACAACCGAAGACGCCATCTACCGAAAATGGCTCGATAGCGGTTTTTTCAATCCTGATGTATGTATTGAAAAAGGCGTCACATCTGCCGATGCCGAGAAATTTTCAATCGTCCTCCCCCCTCCAAATGTAACGGGAACTTTGCACATTGGTCATGCATCGATGCTTGCCATTGAAGACATCATGGTTCGATATCATCGCATGCTCGGAAAGCGCACCCTCTGGCTTCCCGGCACCGATCACGCGGCGATTGCGACTCAATCAAAAGTTGAAAAGGAATTACAAAAAGACAAAATTCGCAAACAAGATTTGGGCCGCGAAGAATTTCTCAAACGCGTCGCTGCATTCGCTCAAGAAAGCCACGATACAATTGTCGGCCAAGTTAAAAAAATGGGTTCATCAGTGGACTGGTCTCGTGAAGCTTTCACTTTGGACAAGCCACGCGCGCACGCCGTATTCACTGCGTTTAAAAATATGTACGAAGACGGTCTCATTTATCGAGGCGACAAAATCGTAAACTGGGATCCAAAAGGTCAGACAGTTATTTCTGATGATGAAATTATCACCGTTGAAGAAACTACGAAATTTTACTATTTGAAATACGGACCTTTCACTATTGGAACAACTCGCCCAGAGACAAAATTCGGCGATAAATACGTGGTAATGCATCCGGACGACGCTCGATATGCGAAATATAAACACGGCGATTCAGTCACCGTAGAATGGATAAATGGCCCAATTACAGCCACAATTATCAAGGACTCTGCCATCGATATGGAATTTGGAACAGGTGTGATGACTATTACTCCATGGCATGATCGCACCGACTTTGAAATTGCGGAACGACACAATTTGGACAAAGAACAAATCATCGATAATTTTGGAAAATTGCTCCCTGTTGCGGGCGAATTTGCCGGCATGAAAATTACTGATGCGCGCGAAAAAATCATTGCGAAGCTCGCCGAAAAAGGCCTCGTTGAAAAAATCGATGAGAAATATGTTCACTCGGTAAATACTGCAGAACGTACAGGTGGCGTGCTCGAGCCTCAAATCATGCGCCAATGGTTTATCGCGGTAAACAAAGAATTCTCTATCAAACATTCTAATTTGAAAGGTATCAAAACCGGCGACATGGTGACGCTCAAAAAATTGATGCAAACCGTGGTCGAAACTGGTGAAGTTAATATCATTCCAAACCACTTTAACGCGGTGTATTACAACTGGATCAAAAACCTACATGACTGGTGTATTTCTCGCCAAATTTGGTATGGTCATCGCATCCCTGTGTGGTACAAGGATGAAGAAATGCAGGTAAGCGAAACGTCGCCTGGCGAAGGTTGGGAGCAAGATCCTGACACACTCGATACATGGTTTTCATCTGGGCTGTGGACTTTCTCTACATTGGGTTGGCCAGAAAAAACAAAAGATTTTGCCGACTATCACCCAACAAACGTACTCGAAACTGGTTACGATATTATTTTCTTCTGGGTGGCGCGTATGATTTTAATGACGACATATTGTGTCGGAGAAATTCCATTTGAAACTGTGTATATGCACGGGCTTGTTCGCGATGCAAAAGGTATTAAAATGTCAAAATCGCTTGGAAACATTATCGACCCGCTCGATATGATTGCAAAATACGGAGCCGACGCCGTACGTCTCTCGCTCATCATCGGAACTGGTCCAGGAAACGACACAAAAATGTCCGAAGATAAAATTCGAGCCTACAAAAAGTTTGCGAATAAAATCTGGAATGCGACTCGATTCGTTTTGGAAAATGTAAAAGTTGAAAATCTGAACACAGAAGCACAAATAATTGCCGAGGATCAAAAAGTTATCGAAGAATTCAACACGATTCTACAAGATATCGATTCGGACATGAAAAATTTTCGCCTCTATCTCGCGGGTGAAAAATTGTACGACTTTTTCTGGAACAAGTTTGCAAACGACATTATCGAAAACGCGAAACCGGCTCTCATTGGCGGTGACGAAAAAGTCAAAATTTCAAAGCAAAACATGTTGTATAATGTGCTAGTAGCTACTTTGAAGGCGCTTCATCCGTTCATTCCGTTTGTAACCGAGGAAATTTGGCAACATTTGCCTAAAAAAGACAGTGAACTTTTGATAGTTTCAAAGTGGCCGATTCAATAACGCCCACATGGATTTACTTACATCTTTTACACTCGCCTTTTTCGGAGGCGTCTTCCCCACTTTTATTTGGCTTTATTTTTGGCTTCAAGAAGACAAAAAACATCCTGAGCCAAAATTTACTATCTTGCGTTGTTTTGCATATGGCATGTTTTCCGTACCAATTGCAGCAATCATGCAATTTATCTGGAATCAGTTTTTCATAAACCACGCTGATATTGAATTCCTTTTCCACAAACATTATTTAATCGCCATAATTACACTTATCGTATGGTCAGCAATTGAAGAGCTTTTAAAATATGTTTCAGCAAACAAGGGTGGCATTTCTCGAAAAGACAACAACGAACCGATCGATTCGATTGTTTACATGATCACGGCTGCGCTTGGTTTTGCTGCGCTCGAAAATACATTCTATCTATTCAATTTGATTACGCAGGGCGAAAGCTTATCTAACGTTCTCATTACTGGAAACATTCGATTCATTGGGGCGACATTGTTGCATGTTTCATCTTCGGCAGTAATTGGTATGTTCATTGCATTTGCGTATTACAAACATACAGTGGTGCAAACACGATATTTATTAACTGGAGTTGTCCTTTCTATTGTGTTGCACACTATTTTTAATTCTTTTATAATTAGATCAGACAAATTTACTTTGTTGGGTTTCTCATTCGTGTGGCTCGTGGCGCTTTACGTCATACTCATGTTTGAGAAAATCAAAAAAACTATTAAAAACACATGATGATGAAACGCAAAAAAACACTTTTCGAAAGAATCACAGGGACCGTCAAAATGGACGAGTTTGATGATGATATGGATCATCACGAAGAATCGCATAATGGCGAAACCCGAGAAATCAACAACTCTCTCGAACACCCCGATGAACATTCGGATATGGGTCAATTATCTGTTGATGTCATCAATCAGACTGACGAAATCATCATTCGTGCGATCGTAGCCGGAGTAAAACCGCACGAACTAGATGTGCAAATTTCACGCGATATGGTCATCATCACAGGAACTCGTGAAGAAGACAAAGAAATCGAAGAGCGCGACTACTACCACCGCGAATTATATTGGGGTAGTTTTTCTCGAAAAATTATCTTACCAGAAGAAATTGATGTCGAACTTTCCAGCGCCGAAGAAAAGCACGGCTTGCTCGAGTTACATTTGACGAAGATTGATAAAAACAAGAAAACGAAGTTGCAGGTGAAGTCGATTTAACAAAATAATAAAATACCTCATTCATCAGCACGCTGTCATTTCCCCTCTCGGGGAAATGCAGCTCGTTCTCGGACGAATAATAGATTTTAATAATATAAATTTATTATCGCACTCGTCCTCCGAAAGTCTTCTTAATGAGGTATTTTATTATTTTGTTAAATCGAAACTCTCATCAATCACTTCTTGAGAGAAAATAGTAAGCAAAAAAGAGGCTTTCGCAGGACGACTGGAACACTTTTGAAACTATACTTTCATGGTCGTCCGAGAACCGAGACAATTTTTCCCGAGAGGGAAAAATATGTCGTACTCTTTTTTGCTCACTATTTTCTCTTTTGGTGTCAGGACCCGGGCTCGAACCGGGGACCCTTCCCTCTTCAGGGGAATGCTCTACCAACTGAGCTATCCTGACCTTGTCTTCTATGCTTGCGCTACAAGCCATTTTGGCGATTTAGCGACCCAGTAAATCTAGCACACTTTGCATATCTAGTGAAGAGGTTTTAGCCTTGAATTCATTAATTGCCTCGTTATTTTCCTGCATGCCAGTGTAGAGGTTCAAAACACTGCTCAGATTGTTTTGTATGTAATAATAGGTTCCAACGAGGAGGCCAATATAGACAACCCATTTGATAAGGCCAAAAATAGCCGCCCAGCGTCCACGAGAGTGAATTTTATGTACGGTTCGTTCTGAAGCCTCAACTTTTTCATAAATAGCTTCCAGAAGTTCTCTGTCGGTCATGTGATTCATACAATCATTTTACCATCATTTTCCAAGTAAATGCTTGAGTAATGCCATACGCACAAGCAACCCGTATCCCGCCTGCTTGAAATACATCGCTTGGGGCAAAATATCGACCTCTTCTGCGATTTCACCGACACGAGGCAATGGATGCATCACAATAGATTTTTTAGGCATCTTGTTGACGAGATGTGCATCGACGAGATAACATCCCTTGAATTTTTCGTATTCATTAGGTGTTTCAAACCGCTCTTTCTGAATGCGAGTTTGATACAAGACGTCGATTTTTGAGATGATGGATTCCAAATCGGAAACTTCTTCATAATGAGTTTTGTGTTTATCCAAATATGCTTTGATGTCATCTTCGACACGCAAACCTGGCGGAGACACGAAATAGACAGACACGTTTTTATATTTTCCGAGCAAATACGCGAGAGAGCGAATCGTGCGGCCGTGTTTCAAATCCCCGACAAGTGCGATCCTGATTCCATCAATTTTTCCAAACGAACGGCGAATCGTGTACAAATCGAGCAGTGCCTGTGTCGGATGTTGACCTACCCCATCTCCGGCGTTCACAATCGGTACACTAGATACCAACGCTGCACGCGCCGAGGCACCTTTTTCATGATGACGAAGTACAATCACGTCTGCATAATTTCCAACCACACGGATAGAATCTTCGAGCGTCTCGCCTTTTGCGGATGATGAAAATTCACGTGCATTTTCGGTCGTAATTACATTTCCGCCAAGACGAATCATGGCTGACTCAAAAGAAAACCGAGTTCTCGTACTCGGTTCATAAAACAATGATGCCATTATTTTACCTCGGAGAGAATTGTCGGTTTTCTTTTCTAATGTGTCTGCAATCGTGAAAATCGTTTCAATTAATTCGACATCAAATTGTTGCGATTCGACGACGTGCTTCATTAATAGTCAGTATAACAAAATCCCTACAATTTAGACAAGTGGATTTGCTGGAGGTACTACTGGAGCAGCAGAATCACATTTATGCATGCAGCAACCTACAGAATATTTACCACATCCAACATACATAAGTACAATCAATGCGATGAGTACTCCGAGTGGATAGCTGTACATTGCAAATCCTAGACCAAATGTGTAATAGATTGCAGCAATCATTATGACCGCAAGCACCATAGATACTTTTCGTGTGTAAAAACCAACAAGCACTGCGATACCTCCGAGTAATTCTACCCACGCCACGACGTAAGTAAGCCATACCGCAATACCCATTGACGAAAACATCTCGATTGTCTTTGCCATATCAGATACTTTTTCCCACCCCGCGTATATAAATAAACCTCCAACAACTAGTCGTACCACGAGTGATACAACACTTTTAACGTTTGACATATTATAATTAATGTTATTTTTTAAACCTCTCTCTTCTCCCTAAAAGTATATCAAATTAAAGCACGGTCATCATACAATGTGCCCTCGGCACGAATCGAACGCACAATTACCCCTTAGGACGGGGCAGTTATATCCATTTAACTACGAGGGCGAGATTATAATATAACATAAAGAACACCCTCATTTGGAGTACGACATAATTTTCCCTCTCGGGAAAATTTGCCTCGGTTCTCGGACGAATGATCGATAAAGTTCTTATTTAAAACTATATCTCCTCGTCCTCCGAAAGCCTCCAAATGAGGGGATTCTTTATTTCACCTTAATCTCGCCCTCGTAGTTATTTCCCCAGAATTTCGCGGACTTTTTCTTCGTCATAACCCACAATTACCTGGTCACCAGCAACAATGACTGGAACACCCATTTGACCAGATTTTTCAACCATCTCTTTCAATTTAGCTTGATCTTCGGCAACATTAATTTCAACATATTCAATACCATTTGCTTTGAAAAATTCTTTTGCATGTTGGCAATAAGTGCAAGTAGGTGTTGAGTAAATAGTGACTGATGACATGTGTTTTGTGATTAGCTAGTAACTGGATTATTCTATCAAAGTTACCCTTTTTATCCAAGAAGTGGCTCGATCGGTCAGAGTTTTCTCATCTGACGTCGATGCTGTTTCAGATGTGTTGTTTTCATCAATAATCACAATAACTCTCTCACCTTCCTTAGAAAATGAATAGCGACTGCGGAGTTCTTCTTCTAAACCCACACGTGTATCGAGACGCTCTATCTCGCGCCGAAGTTTCTCTTCGCGATTATGTAATTTCAAAAGGCTTTGTGCAGAGAAGTTTTTACGATCGAGACTTTCGCGAGCCTTGCCATAAATATTAAAAAGGCCATTCACAAGCATCGCGCACACAACAATGAGACACACCGACACGATTTTGGAATAAGCCACCTTTCGAAACCTTCTTTTGTTATCAAAAATATTCATCTGGAATTTTTTATACGTTTATGGTAGTATCTTATCACATATGTCATTACTTTTTCACAAGAAAAGCCAGCGCGTTATTCGAGTAATATTCCTCGTAGTAGGATTATTGGTGGTTGTCAGTATGCTCGCAATGTATGCGCCTGGGATTTTTCAATAAGTTTAGTTCATAAATAAAAAAGCCGCTGCGGGTCAATCTCGAGCGGTTTTTGTTTAATAAAAAAAGAGAGCCCTCTCGACTTGCGACGAATTGCAAGTGGGGGCTCTGCTTGGGTGTACAAGGGTGGTTTTACCAGCCCTCGGGACTTTACGGCTTTGCAGCCGCAACTTCCGCTTGGCGAGCTTTGAGCCTCGCCATCTCCACCTCGAACTTCCGGTTGTCCCAGAAGCGGGTGGACTTACTGAACTCGACTTCGGCGGCGCATTCTGCCACCCCAGCATCGAGTTTCATCTTGTGAGTCACGGCCGCAAAAGCCATGATAAACCACAAGAAGGTCGCAAGAGACGCTCTCATGCAGTCCTCCCATTTGCATCCACAACAAGGGATGCGGGTTGAGTACTTCTACATCATTTCTACCACAGTTCTGGCAGACTCGCAACATATTATACACACATTTAAAGACATGTCAATAGACACAAAACCCCTACTCCCCACCTCTCATCATTTTTATGAAAACTTCGTGGCTAATTTTAACTGTACCCATTTCGGCCATTTTCTTCTTACCCTTCTTTTGCTTCTCACGTAGCTTCATTTTACGCGTAATATCACCACCGTACATGTGGGCAGTTACGTTTTTACGCATCGCAGAAATGGTCTTTGAGGAGATAATTCGACCGAGAGCTTTGGCTTGAATTTTGGTTGTAAACATCTGGCGAGGCAAAATGTTGTACAATTTTTCAACGGCTTTCTCCCCTTCTTCCTGCATGCGAATACGCGACACAACGCGAGAAAACGCAGGTACTTCCTCATCCGCAACGAGCATTTCCATCTTGACCACATCAGCATCCAAAAATTCTCCGATTTTGTAAGAAAACGATGCATAGCCAGATGAGATGCTTTTTAATTCATCGAAAAAGTTTCGCATCAATTCACGAAGTGGTAGATCCGCACTGATCGAACTTCGATTACCAGGCAAAGTTTCTGTGTCACCAGCCATCGCTTCGTGTTCATACAGCAAAGTCAGAATCGAACCGAGATATTCATTCGGAGTGATGATTTTAATTTTGACCCAAGGTTCCTCGACTTTTACAATGTCGCCGTAACTTGGAAACGCGGACGCGGAATAGGCTTTGACTGTTTTCCCATTTTTAAGATGCACGATGTAATTGATACTTGGTAAAGTAACAACGAGATCTAGATTAAATTCGCGCTTGAGACGTTCAGTGACGATTTCGAGGTGTAACATTCCGAGAAGTCCGCAACGGAAACCGCGACCCATACTGCCAGAGGACTCTTCTTCAAACACAAGAGATGAGTCAGATAATTTGAGTCGGAAAAGCGAGGTTCGCAACGTGTCGAACTCATCCTGACTTTCTGGGAAAATGCTGGCCCATACCACAGGCTTCGGGTCTTCATACCCTTCGAGCGCTTCTGAAGGATTGCGAAATTTAGTAATAGTATCACCCACAGACACAATGCCTGGCTCTTTGATACCAGTCACAATGTAACCAATCTCACCAGCAGAAAGGGATTCCTCTGGACGATCTTTTGGGCGGAAAGTACCAACTTCGGCCACGAAAAATTTCTTGCCGGCAATTGCAAATTTTAATTCGTCAGTCGCCACAAATTGCCCATCAAAAACACGCACATACAAAATAATGCCGCGATGATTCGAATATTGAAAATCAAAGATGAGCGAGCTGTCCTTGCCTTGTGCTGAAACCGCAGTGCGTTGTGGTGCAGGAATACGCTTGATAATTTCCTGTAAAAGTTTTTCTACACCTTCACCAGTCTTGCCAGAAGTAAATATGATTTCTTCGCGAGAACAATTCAAAAGTTGCATGATTTCGGCGCAAACTTCGTCAATACGAGCAATGGGCGAATCGATTTTCGAAAGCACAGGAATAATAGCGAGTCCTTGCGCACGCGCCATTTCAAGAGTAGTCAAAGTCTGAGCCTGAACACCTTGTGTACTATCAACGAGCAAAATAGAACCCTCAACTGCTTTCAGAGCGCGAGAAACTTCATAAGAAAAGTCGATATGCCCAGGCGTATCGATAAGATTCAAAATGTAGTGCTGCCCCTCGAAATTATATTCCATACGCACCGGACGCATCTTAATAGTGATGCCGCGCTCTCGCTCGAGTTCCATATCATCAAGGATTTGATCCTTCATATGACGAGGGTCGACTGTTTTTGTGATTTCAATCATACGGTCCGCCATAGTAGATTTACCATGATCGATATGAGCAATAATAGAGAAATTTCGAATTAAATTGATGTCTGGAGTATTTTTCATGTGTACAAGGAATCCTATAAATTAAAGCTCTTCTTGTCCAGCGGCCACGACTGGTGTCTTCCAAATCTTGTGATGCATCGCTACCGTAACCTCCTTGAATTCGCGGTTGTTAAAAAGCATCAGAATACTTATTCCGGCTGCAATTCCAAGAAGTCCTGCGAAAAGCCCTTGGGCAAACACACCGAATAATGTCTCGAGATTAAAAATATCATCAAAAATTTGAAGAAAAAAGTATGCAACAAATCCTGTACCGAGGGATGCAAACAAACTTTGGAAAAAAGGCCGAGCAAGATTTTTGGAAAAACCAGAGAAATTTGCTTCGAAGGAAATCCACAACAAAATAACGTTCAACATAGTTCCGATTGAAAATGCGAGTGGTAACATCAAAATGGTTGTATCGAGACCGCCTTCTACACGTAGTACCCTTTCGAAAAAGAATTGCATTGAACCATGTGCGCGATATACATCAATTAACCAATACGCGATCACTATAGTACAAATTGAAGAAAAGATATTTATAACGAGTGGTTTGCGAGTCTGTCCCGCTGAATAATATCCTCGTACAAAAAGCAAAATAAGGCTCTGTGCAAGAACGGATATAATGAACAATGTGAGAGCTGCTGCAGTTAAACGAGTATCGCTCCAATTAAATTCGCCCGCGCCAAGAACGGTTCGAACAATTTGGGCACGCAAAACAATGAAAAGCGCAATCACTGGCAACGACCAGAAAATAATATGACGTGCTGAGTTAACGAGTTGTGCAATAAACTTTTCGAGATTCCCTTCACTAAATAATTTGGAAAGTGTTGGAAAAGCTGCGAGAGAATAACTCACCCCAATCACTGCAAGTGGCACCGACTGTAAATTGTAAGCGAAATTAAAAATAGTAATTGAACCCTGAGAAATTTTTGAAGCAAGCGCGAGTAACACAATCAACGTGATTTGTGATGAAGCCAGCGTGATGGTTCGCGGAAGCGAGAGCAGAAAAACTTTTTTAACAATCGCCATGTCTGGACGAAAATTAAAACGTGGAAGCAACCCAAATTGCGCCACTGTCGGCAATTGAATACATAAATGAAACACCAGGCCGAGACAGACACCAAAAATCAATCCGATAGTCCCAAAAATCGGATAGAAAAATATGACACCGACGATAATGCCAGCGTTATACAAAATCGGGCTAATGGCATACAAAACAAACTTTTTATAAGACTGCACAATACCACCAAACAACTGCGAGGCTCCGAGTAAAAGTGGAGAGAGAAGCAAAATTCGAGTATACAGAATTAATTCTGGCAACAGAGAACTTTGCATCAAACCAGGTGCGACAAACTTTAACAAAAACGGTGTGAAGATTATTGAGATAATAATGATAAGCGAAATGAATGCGGCAAAAATACTAAAGAGACTGTCGATGTATCGCTTGAGAACATCACGATGTTCAAGATTACTCGAAAAAATCGGAACGAGCACTGACGCGGAAACGAGCGCCGAAACAACCACAAATATTAGATCAGGAATTCTGAATGACGCGTAATATACATCCAAAATTTCAGAAGTTCCGAATCTTCCTGCCAAAATACGGTCACGGATGAGCCCTAAAAATTGTGACGAAAAAGCGAATATTGCAAGCAAATAAGCGGCCTCATGGAGACCACTTATTTCGCGTGTAATTAAACCAATAAATCGCTGAACCATAAATTATTCTTCGTCAATTGGCAGTTCCTCTCCATCCTCTGGATTTGTTACGTTTGGATCCGCTGAACCATAGAGAGCAGAAAATCCTCCGTTAAGATTTTTCAGAATAAATTTGATTTGTTCATTATTAGGATATTTCTTGCTCAAAATTTCGAACTGAGCGATTGCCTCAGGCTTTTGCTTTGATCGATCGAGTGCGAGCCCGTAGAAATATCTCGCGTTATCATATTCGTCATTAAGCATAACTGCATTTTTAAATGCTGAAGATGCACCGACAAAATCATTATTTTGGTATCTGAGCAATCCAAGCTGGAAGAATACGAGCGGATCGTTTGGTCGAACAATTGTAGCTTGTTCAACATTGATAATTGCCTGTTTAATATTACCTTCGCTCACATCAATTTGAGAAAGAAGGAAAATCGCGTCAGTATAATTCCCTTTTAATTTAAGAGCCTCAGCAATCAATTCACGTGCGACTTTATTATCTTTATTCGCAACTTCTAGTCGTGCAAGCGCAAGCACAATCGCAGGACTCTTTGTATTCAACTCGCGAGCCTTGTTATAAGAATCCTTTGCCGCAGCATAGACGTCTGCCACATTAAGCGGAATAAGGCTTTCAAAAACTTCTCCGAGTCGAACATGATTCGTGTAATTTTTCGGAGAAAAATCAATCGCTGCTTGAATCGCTTGTACTGTCGAACCGAGCGTATTTCGGAATACGACCATCTGATCGGCTTCTGGTAATTTATTTGTATTTTGAACAACTTCACGAAGTCGAATCGTACCGATTTCAGACAACGTCTTTAGATATGTATCAATTGGATATAATTGCACCGCTCGAATTATGTGTGTCTGAGCACTTTCAATATCGACCGAAGAAATAGCCTTTTGATAGTGTATGCTCGCAATAATTCGCGTAGTGAAGTGCCACAAACCGGCAAGTGATACAAGCATCACTACCACCAAAAGAAATACATACACAAATCCCGTTCGAGGATTCATATTAGTATTGTATGTTTTCACATTAATAATACCCTCTCGATATAATGAACCGATGAAAATTCCGGTAAAAATAAGAGTAAGGGTTACGATCACAAAACTTGGGACATAGAAAAATGAAACAACCCACAAGAAGAAGGAGGTCAAAAATGAAGACACGAGAACATAACGAGACACCTGATCTGCGATTGGTTTGAACAGAGATTTTGCTCCGTAATATAGATATATCGCGAAGAAAAATAGCCACGCGAGAACCCCCAAGATTCCACCTGCGACTACAAACGTTGGGATGAGTCCGTAACCATATCGGAAATCCACATTCCAAAATTCGGTAAGATTAAAATCCATTGGCTTGTGAGTAACCCACGCAACATCAAACATAGCTGGTCCTGACCCTACAATAGGATTTTCCTTAAGTTCCCCTTTGATCAAGTCAAAGTTGGCAGAGAAAGAAGGTCGCGCTTCTAGATACGAGATCTGGAGAAATTTGGAAAGATAGTTATCAATCTGTGTCCCCCCAAAAATGAATACAGCGGAAATAATGAAAGTAACGAGTGACGCGACAGGAATTTCTCGTGGGGCAGTTGAAACTTGCGCTTTTGAGACCGAAAGAAAGTACACGAAGAAAATGAGAGAGACGATACCGACAATAATCCAGAGCAAAGGAAAATTTACCACTGCCATCATCACTACATTAACTGCGAGTAGCGCGTACAATACCACGCGAACTGGTTTGATAAAATTGAATAGTTCAAGCGTAGCGAGAGAGACTACAGCACCGACTCCTGCAATTAAACCCAAATCATACCATCGACCAATAGTATTAGAGGATGCTTCAGAGAAAAATCCAAGCGCAGGAAACGACTCTGCAAAGATTATGTGCAACAAATGAAATACAATAGTAATGAAAACGGAAATCCAGACTGCAGCCGTAACTTTACTCGCGATCTTTTTATCCTTACACATCAACGATACAAAAATAGTGAGCACAAATAACACCGCGAGTACAAGCGCACCATCAAAACCAAAATCACGCCCTAGGAAAGACACCTGACGACTCGAGGAGAAAAATGCGGAAACGACATAAGTAATAGGAATAAGTACAAGCGATAAGGTCATTAAATTAAAAGGAGCCTGAGCAATATCACCCTTTAGACGACTGATAGCCCAAATAAACAGAGCGAGACAAGTTGCAATCAGCACAAGTCCGGCTTTTACAGTGAGGACATCAACAACCTTTGTTGGAAGGAAGATGATTGGTAATAAAAAAGTCATTATTATAATAATATATACTGGTAGTGACGCGAAAAAACGCGCGCCCCAATTGCTTGTGTTGTGTTCCATACCCATTTATTATAGCCCGATTTATCGCACGATGAAAGCACATACGCACACGGGATGGGCATAAAAGAAAAACGCCCCGTTTGTGCGGAACGCTTTTCATGTTGTGTATCTATAAGCCGAATTCTGTTTAGGCAACCATCTGTCTGGACCGGCTGTTACCAACCGGTTCTTGCGGCGCTCTGCATCAAGTGCAGCTCGGCCTTGCACATAAGTAAGGATTTTGCCGTTTCACCCCACGTGTTACCACGCAGATTCATCCGTGACTTGCGTCATGGATGCCGTTTTCTTTCGAGCCCGGCGTCACTGCTCGCACCTCGCGCATTGCTGCGGGTGGGTGTTACCCACTACCGTCCTGCGTGAATTGTGCCGAAGCACAATTCACGCATGTGTTCGGACTTTCCTCCCTTTCATTTAATCTTGCGATGTCCTGAAAGAGCGGTTGCTCAATACACATAAATATTATATCACATTAAAACACCGTGAGCAAATCCCCGTTTTTGATTCCTTCTTCAGAAACAAATCCTGCGGGAACTTCTAGAATGTACAAAGCTGGACGACTAGGTTCGAAAACTAATGGGAAAGTATCTGGAGAAATATTTTCTTCCAAATGGATAACTTGCATATTGTCAGCGATCCAAATTATATCGATTGGAAAAAGCATGTCCTTCATCCAAATACTGTGTTTCGCAGACTCGTCGAATACAAATAACATTCCAGTACCAGGTTTTAGAGAAGTTCTGCCAGAAAGACCTTTTTCGCGCTTTGTATCAGAGTCGACAACTTCAACCTGCACTCTGGCTTCAGCAATAACTACATAATTTTTTACATCGAAAGCTTTTCCAATCTGAGCGGTTTGTTCCCACAAAGCCTGTGCATACGGAACCGAAGCGAGAGAAAAGAAAAAAACAAAATATGCGAGTGCGGTATCAAATGCGAGCTCTATGAGTCTGTCAAAAGAAATGCGGGTCATGGTCGATTAATTTGTTCGGTTTGAATTGCGACGCGAAGCCATTTGATTTGTGATTCAAGAAATGAATCATCGCCGGAAAGCGAACGCAATCCCCGCCTAAAGGTGTTTTCGATTTTCCCTTTTTCAGTCAAAACGATTTCTGTGAATCCGTCGGTCTCACCGAGTGAATATGTAATCAACGCGGTATGATCATTGGAACTATTTACCAATTCAATCTCAAATATTTTTGGGTAGGTTTCTCGAACTAAATCGTATTCTAGCCATGTACCATTTTTATAATTTTCGCGCCACGCGACGATTTTTTGACCTTGACGTTTAAGTACTTCAAGACTCTCTATGTCCTTTTTGCGATCCGGATATTTTGAAACATCGCTAATAAAATCAAACAAATATTCTGGGCTATATTCGAACCTTGCTGAAAAAGACGCGTCGATATTTTCGGTGGCTCGTATTCCAAAAAGAAAAACAAGGGCACCGAAAACAATTCCGATAGTAATAATTGATACAAAGAAGCGATCCATGCGTAAATTATACCAGAGTTTTCTCAGTCTGTTTCATCTTCATCACAATAACACCAAATCCACACATGGCGAGTGCAAAAATAATAATTGCGTACGGTAGAAACGGCGGAAAAAGGAAGCCGAGAAATGCAATACACATCCCTACGAGCCGACCTACATTCATATATAATTCCCTTCCAAAAATAGATTTCACAAGTGACGAGGCTTGATCCAAAATAAATGCAACCGAAGTTTGATCGTAAATTTGATCGACAATATTATTCACAATATTAAGTGCAGCCCACAGCACGATTCCAGTTTTGAAGATTGGAAACGCATAGAGCACAGAGACTCCGGCGAGTGCAAACGCACAAAGTGAAACGAGTCTCTTCTTTGTTTTGAGCCTATCTGAAAAATTCCCAACGACATGACTGGCAACCACACCGACAAGTGCCATAGCCGTACCGAAACTTCCAAATTCTAAAAACTCTGGCAAAAGTGTGAGGGTGAAAAGTGGAATGATATAGCTCATTGATTCATGTATGCCATGCAGAAAAATCGGTAATCGTAAATTACGAACTTCAACAAGAGATTCACGCAAAGAAAAATCTACACGAACAGGTGCCGGTAAACGAGTAAAGAATCCTGCGAGCACTGCGAAACATATCGAGAGACCGAGAAGTGTGTACATTGACCAGCCAGCAACGATCGCAGAAAAGATTGGAGCGATAATTCCGACGAGCACAAGCAAATTAAAAAACATTGCGCTTCCCGATCCAGTTTTATCGCGAGGTAAAATGGAAAACATCGATAAACCGTACGGGCCGTAGAAAAAGATGGATCCAATTCCAGATAAAAATGCCGCGGTGAAATAAAATCCAGAGAACGGTGCGACGACGTAGAGACAGAAGGTGACGATATATAAACAAAGCGCGACATACCACGCATGGCGATTTATTATCTTGAGACGAGCGAGCAACACTACACCGAACAACTGTCCCACAATCGAAAGTGTAATACCAAATGAAATCTGTGGAAATGTGAGTCCGCTTTTTATAAAGTACACAGGCAACGCTGTTCCTGAAAATCTCAAGAACCATACGAATGATACGAAGAAAAGAAGAATCTTGAGATATGGTGAGGAGCGAAGTTTTTCGAGCATGGATTACAAAGTAGTATACCAAAAAATGTTTCCTAAAATAAAAAAGCAGGGAGTGGTAGTCCTCCCTATCTTTTTTTGATCTCGACGGGTGTGCGTGGTTTGCGCAGGAACCCGCCGGATACCTTGCACCCCATCCCGCGGAGATACACCCAGTACATGTGTCCCGCCCCGTTTCTTTGTTCGGGCGGAATCTCCTCCACACGATCGACGGTGTAAACGAGATCATCACCCTGCACAATCCGACGGTCAAAAGCAGATTGCGCAAAGACGACTTGATCTCCGGGAAAGATGTGGATGGGCTTGGCTAGTCGTCCACGACGAGTCAAACCCTTCAAGGGTACTACCATGATGACACCTCCTCCAAAGTACGACCAAAAATAAATACTACACACGCGGCAAAATAAAATCAAGCTTTAAAAATTGCCCGATGCATACCCGCAAAATACGGCTTACAGAAGGATTTTAACAAGTGCGATAAGAGCGACAAGTGCCCAAATAATATTAAGAACTGCGGGCTGTATATTCCTGTCTTCAATCGCATCAACAACAATTCCGATCGCACCAGTCAAATTCAAAACTTGGAAAACTACTGAATTGCTGCCGACGAAATCGAAACTTAGCAACATATAAGCGCCGACAATTGCGATAACCCCATACCAACCGAGAATTTCTGTGATTATGTTTTTCATATGTAATATATAGTAGCAGAAAAATGCGACGTCTTTACAAAAGTTCGCAATATTGTAATCTTGATTTCAGACGGGAAGCTCCCCCGCTAAAAAAGCAAATCGCAGATTTTCTGCGATGTTTGACGAAAGGACAGTTCATCATTATGGGTACACCAGCAGAAAATCTCGAAGCACTGAGACAGAACTCCTACCCCGGACGAGGAATGGTTTTGGGGACGAGCGCGAGTGATCTAGGAATCGCCATTCAGATCTATTGGATCATGGGACGAAGCAGCGACAGCCGAAACCGGGTGTTCGTATCCAACGGACACGGTCTATCGACGAAAGCTGCGGATCCGAGTAAAGTAAAGGATCCGAGTTTAATCATCTACGATGCCATGGGCTACGCCCATGGACATTGTGTGGTCAGCAATGGACATCAAACAAACCCGGTGGTTAGCGCACTTGCAGCCAATACCCAGATCTCGCTCCTGGAAGCATTGAGGGACTGGACGTACGAGCCTGACAAGCCGAACTACACACCTCGCATCACAGGGGTCACTTCCTTCGACTACAAAGGAAATCACTGCGCAAGAATTGCAATCTTGCGTAAGACGAACCCGCTCGGAGAAGACAACTACTGCACCAAAATTGAGTACAGCTATCCCCCTATTGCAGGTGGAGAAGGTGTTTGCATCACTACCTATTTGAGGGACGGAAACCCTCTTCCGTCGTTTCAAGGGGAACCTTACCTGGTACCGATCGTTGGGGAAAACCCCGACCAGGTGGCGCGAATGTTTTGGGAATTGCTGAACCCGGACAATCGAGTTTCTTTGGCGGTGAAATTCATCAACACCAGGAATGGAAACTCCGAGGTTTCGATCATCAACCGTTTCCAGGAGGTCGCGACAACGCCCGCCTGAAAATGGGCTTGCCTACAACACCGCACACAGCTCAACCCGGGCTGCGTGCGGTGGTTTTTATTTCACCCTCCAATTCTTCCTCACCTTTTCAATAAAACCTTCTCGCGAGAGTGCGGTGAGATTTTCAAAAACTTTAACTGCGGCGACTTCTGCCGAGTGATCGAGTTTCGATGCAACTTTTTTCACGAGCCATTTTTCGCTACGAGGTTTCTCGTGCAGTGCAAATAAAATCGCAGCGCGCAATTCCCGATTCGAGCCCTTGAAACGAGACTGAGTTCGATATGTGGCACTTTCGCGGCTTTTATTGCCCACTGTCTTTTTTAAGTGAGTACCATAATCCATCAACGCGTAATACCATTCGCGAGGATTTTTTCTATCGATAGTTTGAGCGACCAGTTTCAAAATTTCTTTGTCGGTTGGTTTGCGGCGCGAAGCGGCTTTCCAAAAATGATGAATGAAAACCGTGCGTACATTTGTTTCTATAAAAATAGTCGGCTCATTATACGCAAAAGCCATAATTGATCCGGCGGTGTTCGGACCGATGGCGGGCAACGCAACCAATTCATCTGTAGTGCGTGGGAGCGAACGTTTTTCCGCGATTAAAATTTGCGCGATTTTATGCAGTGCCAAGCCGCGGCGATTGTAACCCAAACCTTTCCACATCAAAAGCACATCCGACAATGACGCGGCAGCGAGCTTTTTGAAATTCGGAAATCGAGCAAGCCACGCATCATATTTTGGAATAACACGCGACACTTGGGTCTGTTGCAACATAATTTCCGAGACCAAAATTTTGTACGGATCGGTGGTGCGTCGCCACGGTAAATCGCGCCGGTTCTTTTTATAAAACGCGCGGAGTGTGCGATTGAAATTTCGAATAACGATGGGAGAGATTTTTTTCACGAAACTACTATATCATTTTTTGCGGAGGCAGCACGCTCCACTATTAGCTGCACTTCTCGCACAAACATAGTCGCTCGCTATGCTCGCTCGTTGTTGTGCGGAGAGAGAGGGATTTGAACCCTCGATGGAGTTTCCCCCATGCTCGATTTCGAATCGAGTGCCTTCAACCACTCAGCCATCTCTCCCTACGATGCGAAAAATGTAGCAAAAAATTGAAGGTTCGCCAACTATTATAGATTTTTAGTTTCCCCCACCCCAATCACCACAAATTCAATTCCATGAGCCGCGAGAATTTGCGGAGGCAATCGATAGGTTGGGCCAGGGCGATCCGAAATTAGCATGCCGTCGTGCACAGGAAAACAGACACGAGGATGTAGTTCGATCGCGTAATTCATCGCTTGTTTAAAGCTTGTCCAAGGTCCCGCAATCGGGAGCGCGAGAACATCCACAGGTTTGCCCGGCGACGTAAATGCATCACCTGGATAAAATAATTTTTCATTGATGAAAAACCCGATGTTTTGCACCTGACCAAGTTCCGCAAAAATTTCAGCGTGCGCAGTGCCGAACGCTTCGAGCGCGATATCGCACACCATCGCCTGCCCACCATCTTCGAGCACTTGAAATGGAATCGATTTCGCCGCGAGCAATTTCCCTACCGACGAATTCGTTACGATTTTTGCCTGCGGACTATTTTTGAGAACTTGTTCAAGCGATTCAATATGCAGATGGTCCGCGTGTTCATGCGTAATGAGAATGAGATCAATATCGCGCACATCATTTTGCAAAGTACTCCATGCGCCCGGATCGGTGAGCACACGTTTACCAGCGATTTCGATAAGAAGACAGCAATGACCTAGTTTTGTGATGTTCATAAACAAATTATATCAATTCTTATAAAATCCTTTGTGCAATTTCCCGCACTTTCTCAAAATATCCTTGGTGTGTAAACATCTCCACCAAACGAGTGTCAGATTCAATGAAATGATTAGCTCGACTGTCATGATCGCAATAATATTTCACCTCGAGCCATTTCGAGAATGCGATACGGCGTAGTCGCATGTGCAAACCATCCATAAATTCTTGCGTGGTGAATTTTCTTACCGAAGCATATCCAGACAGCACTCGTTCTGCCCTCCGAAGCGACTCCTGTTCATCAACTCCTCCAAATTTTGCGATAGTGAGAACTGAACGCGCAAGCTCGTACATACTCGGTGCAAACTCCGTTTTTTCCCAATCGCATACACCGATAATTTCAGAATGTACAGGATCAAGAAAAATATTGCTCATATGAAAATCTCCATGCACGACAATATCATTTGGTATATGGATCTCTGAAATTACACCTTGTGCGTCCAATTTTGCGTTAATTAATTTCAAGAACTTTTCATCGATAGTATCTCGATTTTCTTTTTCCTCAATCTGTTTTTTATGTTCTAATAAAATATTTCGCAACTTTTCATCATGAGGGCGAATATAATCCGTCACTAACACATTATCTGGTTTAGGGAGTCCTGCTGTCACACAATGAATTTTACCGAGCATAACACCCGCGCGATAAAAATCATCGTCAGTATATATCTCCTTATGAATACCTTCCACAAATGGGTACACGGTATACGCGTTGCCGTCGATAAGCACGTGTTCACTGCCCGTGCAATTCGTGAGCATACAAATAGCCGGAATACTATTCTGTTTCATAAATAATTCTACACTACGAATACCGGGCAATGATTTCACGGATTTCGCTCGTACTGATTTTATAAAAAACTTTCCTTTGGAAGTTGTGAGTGAATAATTTGTGTTAAGCACTCCTCGATCAATGCGAGAGGAAGAAACGTACGGGCCCAAATCAAATTCGGTGCAAATTTTTGTAGCGTGAAATTCCGGAATCATACTATATAAGACACAAGCAACACCAAACTTCCCCACCACAAGGTCGCTGAGATAATAAAGCTTACGACAATTTTATTTTGTAGTGACGCTGGCAAAAGTTCGGTCTGACGTCCCTCGCGTTCGCGTTGTAATAAAAAAGGGCTCACATGAAATGACAGAAAAAGTCCGTTCAAAATCAAAACGCAGGCCGCGATCGCGTGATAAAGCGGAATGCCAGACAATGATTCGTGACGGTACAACATCGCACCTCCGATTATCGCAAGCAATATACCGAGCCAAATGAGGGGCTTGGTCACTTTGTGAGTGCGCGTTGTTGCTTCGGTCCAATACGCAGATTTTCTACCCAAAAATCCGTGAATATCAATAACTGTCACGGCACCAAGTCCGATAATGAAACCCACAATCATCACAAGCAATCCGACAAAATCAAAATTAATCATTTTATTTATTAAGCCACATCACTGTTAATTGCAACACTGTCGCAAACGACACCCAAAGCAAGTACGGGATTTGCGCATACGCGACGATGCGGGCGTGAGGCCAAATTGCAAATATTGCCCACACTAATGTGCCGAGCACGAGTAAAATATCAATCGCAGCGAGTACATTATTTCGCAAACCAAATTGAATCGGCGTGAACGCAAAATTAAAAATCAGGTTGAGCACAAATGGCAACGCTACCCACGCAGGAATTTCTCGCCGGGCGACCATGAGAAAAACTTTACCAAACGACAGCGCGATAATAACATAGAGCACAGTCCACACTGGACCAAACAACCATGAAGGTGGCGCCCAGGTCGGCTTTATCAATGTAGAGTACCAGTTGTATGTTTGCATGGGTATAGTATATCAGATAGAGAAACCAACATATTTAAAAATCTTTCAATTGTGCTTTGATTGATTGTATGACTGGCAATAACGGTCGAGCGTATTCTGGTTTATAGAGAGCATCACCGGCTTCAATACGCGTCAAATCATTTAATGCAATATTCAAAGCAATACGCGCATTCTTCAATGCAGTCTCATATAATTCGGCACGTGCATTTTCATTCAAATATATCATATGCAAAGTTTCCAATACTGCGTCCCAACGTTCTTGCAAAACTTTAGCCGTCGCATCTGTATGCCATCGCAGCAAATACCCATTCATATCAATTGGTTTTAGTAAGCCTAATTTTTCAGCACGTATAAATTCACGTATGCACCCCAATTTAGCGTAACGTGTATATTCACTCAATTGATTCATCCGCGACCATGAATCGTCCGGAGAAATTGTTTTATACACATCAACAATATTCTGACCATATGCTAATAATTCAAGTGTTGCATCATCAGCTGATTCCAGCATAGTACTCTCGGCGTGAAATATAGCCCTATCTATTAAATTTTTAATATCTTGAATTTCTTTTGTATCCTGTTCAGCGAGGGGTAGCATCGCACGTTGCGCAGCTCTATATTGCACATATCCTACAAACAGTTTCGCATCATCGAGACGGATGGAAATAGAATCTGTCTCCGGAACTAGTGTAAACCCTATGTCACGAAAATAACCATTGTAACTATCTATAATGCTTGTCTGAATATCCATTGATTGTCGCAACTTTTGCTGTAACAATGCAGTTTCTTTTTCGCGAAGCCCTGAATCTTCTATAGCAGATAGCAATGATCTTTTCATCAGGACTTCAGCAAGTTCTATATTAAACTTATCAATGGAGCCTAATAATACTGTGAGTTGTATTTTTCCAAAAATACTTTCACGGCGTGATGATTGCGACTGATCTTCAGGATTATCTAATGACATATAGTAATTATATCTCATAAAACAAATCCCCCAAATACATGCACTCTAATTCTAGTGAGTACTATTTTGATACTACAAGATCCGTCTTAGAAATTAACGCTAATTTTTCTGCGCGAGTCAGTCGTTTCAAGGCCGCCTCTGTTGCCCTCGCCCGCGCATACGTTCTGAATCGACGCGAATATGCGAGTCTGACAGGTCGACGAATTTTGGTGTAATGAGCTCCTGATTTTGTGTGATTGTGCGCATGCAGACGCTTTGCAATATCACCGGTCGAGCCGACATATAATGTGTCGTCGGCGCATGAGAGAATATAAACGTAAAACATTTTTACAGAATATTTGTACTATGCAATCGTTTGTGACACCGCGTCCTTTTTGCAAATGAGCGGCATGATTTCAGCACGGCTTTGCCACAAGAAATACAGGTTGAGCACCAAAAGTACATTACCCATGATTGCACCCGCAGTGAAAAGTCCTCCATCCATAAATGCGTGAAAGCCTACGATATTGAGTGATAACGGCAACAACAAAAGTCCGGCAAGCGCGACACGATTCGTCCACAATGATATGAGCGCGAGCAAAAATACGACGGCTTCCATCACAACGATGTAATGCGTTTTCATCAAAATAGTGATGAATGTGAATGCTTCGGCATTAGTGTACATGTCTGCGGTCGGCTCTGGAAAAACTCCGAGCACGCCAAGAATCGGTGAAATTAATAAAAGGCTGAGCACGACTTTTAAAATGGTGTTGATGATTTTCATATATATAAAGTTACAAACAATATTGTAACATGTTCACTATTTTGTTTTACCAAATTCCAACAAATATAGAGACACGAAGCACAGCAAAATTCCAAAGATTTTAAGCGAGTTTATAGTCTCGTCGAAGAGAAAAACACCCGCAAAGGACAAAATCACTACATTGAAAATCACGAGAATGAGGGACGCGACTGGAATATCTTCGGTTTTGTAACTTCGTACCAACAGCACCATTCCCATTAAATAGAATAGCATTATCAAAACATAGAAAGGACCGAATTGCCCCTTAACCCACCATGCAGCAAAAATATCTCCGATAGTCAGAAAAAGTCCTCCTGAAAGCAACAACAGCAGCGGGTTTTTACGCGTCTTTTTTCTCATGCGATTTCCAAAATTATCACGGCGATCAGCCCAATACATATCCCCGCAAGTTCCGTCTTTGTAATTCTCTCTTTAAACAAAAAGATTCCTGCCAACGTCAACGTCATAATATTAAAAATCTCCATTGTGATGGAAGCCACTGCGATATCTTCGAATTTATAACTCCACACCAAAAAATTCAAGCCGATCATATACGATACTAATACTGCGATATATGTATTTTTACTGTTCGATACAATCCATCTACCTGCCAGCAAATCACCGATAGTTAAAATGGTTCCCGCTAAAAATAAGATCAGTAACGTGCTCATAATTTGAAATAGTATAACATGTCTTTTTTGCGGAGAGAGCGGGATATAATATCGTAAAGTTTTTTAAAACTCGGCAACCACACTCGCAATAACCTCTTCAATCGACCGGTCAGCGTTAATTGCAACAGCTCCACTCGCGAGCATATGTTCCTCGAAATCTTTGTAGGTATCGAGCAAATATTTCTGCGCAGTCTCGTCTTTACCAAAATCATTATCGGTTCGTTGCATAATTCTGCTCAAGAAATTTTCAGGAGAACATTGTAATAAAAGAACCTTATCAAACAGACCGAAAAAATCCGTCTGATTTTCAGCGTGACCACACACGACACATCCATCGCGTTCCGCTAAAAGACGTTTGAGTTTTGCGACATCACACACCCACATATGTGCATCGATGAATGTTTGATCGAGTACTGCCTCATAATCTACGGTAGTACCATCCGCACGATTCACCCATGAGCAAAGCCCAGGGACCTCATCAATACTAATCGAAGGTATTCCTTTGTCATGCAAAATGCGCGCAAGAGTGGTTTTCCCGGTGCCAGAAATTCCGGTGATGAATATGTTTTTCATAGTAAAAGTATATCAAAAAGATTATCTCCCTATCCTCGGCAACACGTTTTCTGTCATCCATGCAACTTTTTTCTTTTTATATTCATCACGCGGCAAACCAGACAATGTTTTCTTGAATGCTCCGTAACGATTGCGTAATTCGTGATCATCACGCAACAATTTGACGGTGCCTCGTAGTATAGGAATCAAAGCATTATCAGGACGCATAATTTGCACGGTTACTTCGACACCTTCGACCATTTGTTTTAAATACAGCGCATCATCGCCAACACCTCTTGATCCGAAACCGACTGTCTCTAGTGTTACAGCGTCCCCTTCAATATCATCGGTGATAATTAAAATATCCAATTCCGGGCGGCCAGCCATCGGCACTGCCATAGCTCCGACCATTTCAATGTGTCTGCCCGGCAATGTAGCGGCCACAATTTCCATATATCGTTGCGCGATTGCAGAAATACGTTCGTTTGGCTCGACGATTGTTTCGATTTTCATATTGTGTATTTTAGCACTATTTTTATCTGAAATGGCTGGATTGACTTTTGTGAAATTTTTGCTATATTTAACACATCACGACGAAAAGGTTTTGCAAAGGTTCCGTCCCTTGCAAAGCCTTTTCATTTTAATTCGAGCTGCGGTCGCTTTCGATTCAGAAATTCAAAAATATTTTTATCGGGCTGACTCAGTTTTTTGAGTAGGCCAGAATACCTTCTCTCATCTGGAACCAAAAGCATCTCTAACTTATTTTCTCTCAACAGATATTCAACTAAGCAATAGAAGTCACCGTCGCTGGATAATACATACGTATCCCATATGTTGCAATCTAGTGTATAAAATTTCGTTTCCTGGAATATATCCGATGCATAAATAAGCTTTTCTCACTGAATATTTCTCTGATAAATATATTCGGAATTTCTCGAAATCCAATCTCCAACCCAAATATGCAATACCCAAATTTAAATTCTGAGCATCAATGAAAGCAAAGTTATTGGCCTGCTTGCGCATCGTGTCATTATACTGATGCGAGCTAAAATCTTTATAAAGAAAAGTTAAAGAAATTCTAAATTTTTTTATTATGTAAAAATGAAAGCGACCCACCTGTCCGGAGACAAGTGGGTCAGAAATGTGACGATGAGAAACTGAGAAGCGCGGTTTTCACCCCCGTCGTCTGGCACGGGACTCCCTGAGTTTGCGGAGTCCGGCACGTAATGTCCAGCGTCTATAGAGCCACACATACCCTATAAATAGGGCTACGAATCCTGCACTTAGGTAATTGTATGAGATGCCTGTCCAATGTGACAGGAGTGCGGAGACAACCACGATAATCAAACTTATAATGGTAGGTAGCCATAAATAAGGGCCGAATAGCACGATAATGAACAAACCCAACACGCATAACGGAATCATGATATACAAAGGCATGGGAATTTCCTTTCTGGTTATGAACCTATTAAAAACACTACCATAGTTTTTTGATGGAAGCGACTTTTAGACACAATTTCTGTGTTATGCCAATAATCACTTTTTCCCTAATTCCCTCTGGGTATCTTGGCCTAACTTGCGGAATGCACCCGCACCAAAAGTCGTATCGATAAGACGAGCTATAGGAAGCAACCTTCCCGTCATAGTTGCATCGACGAACATTCTGAACACTTCATCCGACGAATTAAATATATCTTTATTTTTCTCAAATAATTCCGAGATTAATTCACGCAATTGGGCACACTCTTTGCTGTATGCATATGTAAGCGTCTCGACACGCCGACCATCCGCGAGCTCTGGCCAGGTCGATAAATACTCTTGAACAAACAAAATTTCAAGCTCTGTGATTATGGCCTCATTTAATTTATTAAACAAAATTGTATCACTATCTGCTTTTCGTATAGAAAAACCTGATCGACGCATCGTAAGCTGAGCTTCCACATCACCCTTTGCCAAACCAATCTCTGCACATTCACGAGTAGTTTTCTGATACGATACAAAAGATTGCATATGAAACATTTCATGCACAAGTATCCGAAAAAATTTTGCTTTATCTTCATTATAATCCTGCATTACAACAATGCACTGTCGTTCGGGATCATGATAACCAACCACATCTCCGGGTCCATCTTTTAATTGACGAATTTCTTCTGGTGTAAATTTAGGCTTATCTATAATATGAATATTCTGTGCGGTAATATCAATCGAATCAATTCCGTACCGTTTCAAAAAATCTCTTACCTGAACATTCATACGATTGATGAGTTCAGCCTGTTCAGCAGTTTGTTCAATTTCATATCCCGGTATTATTTGATTGTGCTCGAATCTACGTCGAAAAAATGACGTTGCCATCTGCTCTGCCTGTGGTTCACTCTCAAAACCAACAACGCGATTTATACCAGATTCTTTGCGGGGTGTGGGAAATTGTTCCATATAAGCATTATATCATCACACCATTATATATTTACAAGCCGCAGTAATTGTAATATTTCCCCCACCGTCTCCTCCACCGTCTGAGCCGAGTTGTCGATGATGTGACCAAACGCAGGCGCATTGATGCCGATGTTGTAGTGATATTCGATGCGTCCGCGTTCCCAATCGTCCAGCTCGCGGGTGCCACGATTTGTGAGAGCAATGTCTTTGCGAGGAGCAAGCGTCACCACATGCATTTGCACAGCGATGTCGGCAAGCTCGCGCATGACCCGTTCGTAATTTGCGAGCGACAGCGGATACGGCACAACGACGTTGCAGTCGGCTTTGACAAAATTGCGAATGAGCGACATTGCATTCGTCCAATTGAGAGGAATCGAGTCCTCAAGCGGCATCCACGGCACCATGTCTCGCACCACATCAATCTCGACAAGCGCCGTTCGAGGCACACGTTCCACCAACAATCGCGCCACCGTCGATTTGCCAGAGTTGATAGAGCCGGAGAGGAAGAGGATCATGGGGATATGATACCTCGTATTTTAAAACCGCAATTGCAAAAGTTTCACTGTAAGTTCGGCGAGAATTCTATGTTTTTTTCGAGAATTGCATCTAGGACAAGCTAACGCCATATTTTTTATGTTGTTAGAACCAAAGCTTTGCGCTGGAACTTTTGCAGGTGGAATACGTTGCATATGTCGAATTTCTTTATTCAGGACATTGGTTGATAAAGGGATAATATGATCGACTTCCAATGCACCGTCAGAATTACATTCCGGGTGAATATGCAGCTGACATGTATGACCGTATTTTTCGACTAAACTTTTTAGAAGATTTGGTCGAATAGCGTTGAACTCTTTTCGTTTTATAAGCGGATTTCGAAAATCGAATAGTTCGCTATATTTTTGTTCGAGCACATTAACAGAACCGCCGGCGAGCAGTTGTGCGAAGAAAATTTTATCTTGTGAGTGTTCGAATGTCATTAAAAACTTTATGCCGGAACATATTCCCTATACACCCTGACAGTTTCCTGATAAATCGATTCGATTAAACGTTCTGTGTGGACCATATCAGATACACCTTTTTGAATAATCAGCAGGCGAACATTTTGACGAATACGTGCTTTAATCGTTTCATTATTAGTCCAATCAATAGTTAAATCTCTTCGAACCCGCTTCGTTAGATCTTTCACGAACTCTTTAATATCAATTCCTGCTTTTTTTAATTCTGGATCGCTAGTAAGAGTATCATAAAATACAACTTCATCAGAAGATAAGCCCAACTCCTCGCTCTCCTTATCGAGTTCTTTAATTTCTGCAGCAACTTGTAATAAGTGTTTAATAATTTCCGCAGAACTAATCACATTATTTTCGTATTTTGCGATAAGTTCTGTCAGTAATGTAAGCATAGACTCATAGCGCGCCTTGTTAACACGAGAACGAACTTTTATCTCCTCATCGAGCATTCTTCGAATCGTGTCAATTGCCAAGTTTTTATATTTTGTCTTATTGATTTCATCAGCAAAACGCGCATCGAAAATTGAAATTTTTTTTCTCTCTTCTCCTGCTTTCGTAAATAAATCAATCACACCTTCAGCTTGTACAGAATCATGCACCAAACTACGGATAGCACTCTCGGTTGCTTCTGGAAAAATAATTCCAGGTATAAAAGTCTGTTTGCTGACAGACTCGCTAATTGATTGGAAGAATCGCACATCACCCGTAATACTCATTGCTGGTTCGGCAGGCATTACAAGTGCATGCAATCGAGATAATTTTGAAACCAAACCAATGAATCTCATTTTTCGTTCATCTGATAAACGACCATTCTCGGAAATAACTTCGTTAAGTGCGTGCTGAAAAAATTCAACCAACTCTACCCCCTTCTTTGCTCGCCAGCCAATAAAATCGACTGCTGAAAAATATAACGCAACTTCTCCATGAAGTTGTTTCATTTCAAATATAACTTCATCCAATGGAATCATTGCCTCTTTTTGTACATCACTGTCGTACACAGCAAGTGCCTTTTTTAAATTTTCGGCAATACCAATATAATCCACAATCAATCCACCTGGTTTATCTTTATATACTCTATTTACACGTGCAATTGCTTGCATTAATCCATGATTTTTAAGAGGCTTATCAAGATACATCGTGTGTAAATTTGGCACATCAAAACCTGTTAGCCACATATCACATACAATCACCAAACGTAACGGATCATTAATTTTCTTGAATCTCTTCTCGAGCTTCTTTACATCATGCTCTGATTGAATTTGATTAGAAAAATCATCCATACCAGAAATAATCACCGCGCATTCCGGACTTCCTGAAATTTCTTTTATGGCATTATACATCGCGACTGCAATTGAACGACTCATAGTAACAACCATCGCCTTACCATTAATTGGGCGATTATTAAAGTGAGCGACAACGTCTCTTGCGATTTCTTTTATACGACTTGGTGCACCAACAACTTCTTCAAGTACCGCCCATTCTTTACGAGCTTTTACTTTTTCATCCACCACAATCTCTCCGAGAATTTCATCTAACTTACTGTCTACAAATTTATCCGCCAAATGGAGTGGAACAAGGCGACCTTCATAATAAATCGGCACAGTCGCTTTATCTTTTACTGCTTGTCCGATTTTGTATGAACTCACAATATCACCGAAAACACGCATTGTGTTTTTATCATGGTTTGAAAGTGGAGTTCCTGTCACACCCAAAAAGCTTGCTTGTGGCAAAGCCTGTCTCACATTACCTGCGAGCATACTGTATTGCGTTCGGTGTGCCTCATCAGTAAGAACGATAATATTTTCTCGTTCACTTAAAACATTATTCGCATCAGGATCATCTTGGAATTTCTGAATAGTGGTAAAAATGAGTTCACTTCCAAGATGGGTGAGCTTATCTTTCAAATCCTTAATACTTGATGCTCGTTTAGCAAGAGTGCTATATCCTGTACGACTAAATGTCTTAAAGAGTTGGTCGTCTAGATCTTCACGGTCAGTGAGAAAAACATACGCAGGGCTTTTAAGTTCTGGAATACGTTTTGTCTTGTTCACATAAAAAACCATTGAGAGTGACTTTCCAGATCCTTGTGTGTGCCAAAAGACACCAATCTTTCGATCTTGCTCTCCACCAACTGATCGCACAGTGCTATCGATTGTTTTGTTTACACCGTAGTACTGGTGATATAAAGCCATCTTCTTTGTGTAAGTCACTGCATCACCGTCACCATCTGCTTCAAAAACTATGAAGTTTTGAACGAGGTCGAGAAGTCGTTTTTTATCAAAAAGACCTTTTGCAAGAACCTCGAGTTCCGTAACACTGCTTGGAGCATCTATCTCCGAATTCATACCTTTCCATGTTCCGTATCGTTCCCACGAAGAAGAAATTGTTCCATGTCGAGCTTCTGTAAGATCAGACAAACAAAGCACTTGGTTATACAAAAACATCTTTGGAATTTCTTTTTTGTAGTACTCCACATCTCGATACGCCTGACCAATTGAAGCTTCTTCACGCACGGGACTTTTGAGTTCCAAAACTGAGAGTGGAATACCATTCACAAAAATAACACCATCAAGACGGCAAACATTCTCTACACCCTGAACGGTAAACTGATTTGTTACTAAGAAATCGTTTGCTTCAACATTTTCAAAATCAATAAGCTTAACAACTTCTGTTTTTTCTATACCGTCCTCTTGCCATGTTTTTTTCATCCCTTCAGTAATAAGAGTGAACATTTCCTTATTACCGATCATTGCATCAGCATTGTGATATCCCGCGATATCGTCAACAACTTGTTCTGCTTGTAGCGCAGGAAGTTGTGGGTTGAATCGGCGTACAGAAGTAAGAAGTCGATTCTTGAGTACAACACCTCGAAAATCCTCGCGCTCCGCGTTAGGTTGATTTGGTGCTATTGTTGGACCGTAGACATACTCATAGCCCTGACCTTGTAGCCATTCGATAAGTGATTGCTCTGTTAAATTGTTTTCGTTTAGTGGGTTCATAAATTTACATTCCGATCTTTTCTAAGAATTTTTTACCTTTTTCATTTATTCTAAATATTTCTCCAACTTGCTCAATTAGATTATTTACAAGTAGCACGTTAAATATTGCACTTAATTCTTGGTTTTTATCTACAATTGCTTCCGGTAAAGGGTAACTACTCATAAAATAATCTTTGGTTGAACCATCTTTAAACCAGTGTTTGAGTGCAATTTTTGAATTCATGACTAAAAAAGTATTCAGATACAAAAATTCAAATGTTTCTGCTCTTTCATTTAATTGAACAGCTAGTGCTGTAAGTTCATTTATTTTTTGGTTTTTTTGTGTTGAATCATTTTCAAGATTATTTATAGTTTGGCCTAGTTGAGAAATTTGCTCATCAGAAAAATACTGCCCATTTACTGGCTGCTCTATATCTTTAGAAGTTTTATCTTCAACTTCTTCTGATTGTAGGGTTTGATCAAATTCAACATTCCCGACTTTCACTTTTTTAGATTTTAATAAAGTTTTAATTTCATTTTTAAAATATAGTATAAATACAATACCTAAAACTAAAGCGGTTACTGGCCATGCAAGTAATAATTCTGTGAATTTTAATATTATTTCAATATTCGTCATATATTTAAATTAATTTTGCTAATAATTGATCTCTCTGCAACCTTAAAGAAATGTTTTCTTCAAGTAACTCATCCGTTAAATCAAACATAACTGTTGTCAATTTTTGAAAAGACTCTAATAAATTTCTATCAGGAAATATAGTTTGAATAGGACTTAATCCATCTATCGTTATTTGTGGCTGTGCTGACCCAGACAACGCCGCAGAAACATTACTGTTCTTAAATAAAAAATATATAGATATGAAATTAAAGTAATTAAAATTCTTCTTAGGCAGGATCATAAATGAATTATTTGTAACAAAACCTTCTCCATTTGTTCTCCATATAGTTCCACTACCATTACCTCTACATGTAATCAAAATCACTTTTTCATCAACATTTTTCTTTTCATAAAAACCTATAACTCCGCCAGCGCCGTAAACTGGAAAATTACCTTCTTTACTTATTTTTGAGGTCGGCAAATTCTTGCCATATTTAATATCAAAAATATCGCCAAGTTTTAAAACTTCCCATCCCTCGGGGATTTCTCCCATTTCACTATCAACAAATTTCACCTTCTCGTATCCAGGGAATCGAAAGTTTATGAACCATTCGTCGAATAACGTTTGAGCGGTCGCTTCAAGTTTCTTAATGATAAGATTATTATTCTCAATCTTTGCATCGTACGCACTCAAGATTTCAGCAATTTTCTTTTGAGTTGGAAGATCTGGTATTTTTACAGGTATTCCGTGAATGTGATTTCTATTTAAAGTAGGAACACCAGTACCTGCATTAAATTTTGCGAAATCAAATGACGACAAAAAATAGTAGCAATACTTTGGATCATTACCGTGAAAATTACTTACATAGAGAGTTGTGTTGTGGGGCCAATAATTTTCTTCAACATAAAAAATACCACCCAAAGATCCACTACGCCCAGTAAATACTCCCGGGCCCGTAACTTTAAACTCAGCATGGTTTTCTCTTCGTCCATTAGAAAAAACAACAGGATATGAACCTGGTTTTATTTCATTTAAAGGTAAGTCATAACCTCGATGAAAAGTAACAACATCGCCTAGAGTCATTTCTCTTTTTTCTTTATTTATTTGTTCTATTAATTTACTCATATTGGCTTTCTATTTCCCATCAGTAAGTTTCTTGTTTTTTGACTTCTTTATCCTCGTTTGAGCTTTTCCAATAGCATCAGGAGTAGGAAGATCTTCTGGCATGGTTCCACCAAGGTTAGCGATAGTGTTACGAACCTTCTGTCCAACTTCATAGTGCGCAAGATTTGCATTTCCTTGTCCTTTTATATTTTCACGTTTTATTTTTGCATCTGTTTGCGTGGCACGAAATAGATTTGCAGCTAGTTCCTCACTATTCATATGATCAAGAATCTTTTGTGATTTAGTCAATTTCTTTTCAGTATGGATATCTTGCATAGTACGTCCACCGTACAAACCTTTATAACCAGCATTCTGAAAGATGGCGAAGCTTTCAACCCCTGCCAGTGATGCAGTTTGCATTAAACCAGTATTATGTTTCTTCATTTCTTCGCGCAAGAAGACTCGATTATTATCCTCAGCTAAACTATCTGTCTTTTCTTGCCGATGAGTTTGAATTGCAAAATAAGTCTGACCCTTTGCAACGACAACTTTTGTAGGGTCAGAATTTTGTACAATAAGATAGCATGCATAGCGAGAGAGATGCACAGTATCTGTCATCCTTTCCGCACCAGATCCAATAGGAACCATTTCGTTGGCTTCGACGAAATGCTTGTGGATAACCACGCCACTGTTTTCACAAGCAATTTTCGCCTTGTCAATAACGCCTAAAAAATTACGGTAATCACTATATTCTAAAACTTTAGCAAGATCCCTAGATGCCCAGTATTCTTTACCGTTATCATCCACCCTTTTAATTGTTTCAAATGTATTTTCTTTCATAATATTTTTAGAATCCTAATTCTTTTAAATTCTTCTCAATCTCCTTTTCCAGATCACGACCTTTCACAAAAGCATTCCGAAGTTCAGATGAAAGTTTTTTCATCTTCTCTTCAAATGAAATTCCATCGTCTTCTACATCTGCAAGTCCAACATAACGACCAGGGGTAAGAACATATCCATTCTTTTTTATCTCCTCTAGAGATGCCGACTTACAGAATCCAGATACATCTTCGTATTTTCCCGCATCCTTTTCTCCACGCCACGCACGCACGGTGTTAGAGATTTTCTCTATATGTTCTGGATTAAACACAACCTGCTTACGTGAAATCTGTTCGAATGTATCTCGAGCATCAATAAACAATGTTTCACCGGATCGTTTTCGGAAACGGTCACCACTCTTATTCTTTGCCAAGAACCATAAAGATACGGGAAGAGATACGTTATAGAAAAGCTTTGATGGACAAGAAATAATTACCTCAACAAGATCTTCTTCGATGAGCTTTTTGCGAAGCTCTCCTTCTTTACCAGATACGGCAAGTGCTCCGTTTGGCATAACAAACCCGGCTAAACCATTTGGTGCAAGGTGGTGTGCAAAATGTTGCACCCACATAAAGTTTGCGTTTCCACTTGGTGGTGTGCCGAGAGTGATACGTGGATCATTATCAGAAAGCTTTGATGGTTCCCACTCTCCGTTAAAGGGAGGGTTTGCAATCACGAAATCTGCCTGCAGGTGAGGAAACTTGTCTTGATAATAAGTATTTCCGAGTTCAATCTTTCCAGAGAGTCCTCGAATTGCAAGATTCATCTTTGCAAGACGAAGTGTTGTTTGATTACTTTCTTGCCCATTGATCGCAAGCTTTGATGCATCCTGTCTGTGATTGCGTAGATATTCACCCATAGCGACAAACATCCCACCACTACCACAAGCAGGATCTAATACGCGTGCATTTTCGTAAGGCTGAAGAATTTCAACGAGTAATTTGACGATTGATCTAGGTGTAAAAAATTCGCCTCCTCGTTTTCCTTCAGATGAAGCAAACTGACCAAGGAAGTATTCGTAGATGCGTCCGAGAATATCTTTTTCTCGATCAAAGTTGTGATCGAATGAAATACGAGAGAATATATTTACGAGCTCACCAATAACAGAATGATCAAGCGTTGTTCGTGTATAAATCTTTGGAAGTACACCTTCAAGTTCAGCTCGGTTATCTTCTTCGATATAATCCATGGCTTTATCAAGCACCTGGCCAATATCAGATTGCATTGTTTTTGTTTGCAAATATTCCCATCGTGACTTTTCGGGGACATAAAACACACCGGCACTTTTATAGAAATCTTTTGTTTCCAGAATTTGCGCCCGAGCTTTGTCATCTTTAACATAAAAATCTTCGTTCTTTTGATCGCGGGTTAGCGCATCAAGTTCTTCGCGACGTTTATAGAAAGCGTCGGATATATATTTCAAGAAAAGTAATCCGAGGACGATATTTTTATATTCGGAAACATCGATATTTCCACGAAGCTTATCTGCAGCTGCCCATAGTTCTTTTTCAAAATTGAGATCGTGATGTTGAATATTTTTTCCAATCACACTTTCAGTTATTTTCTTTTTTTCATTCTCAATACGTTCGCGTATTTCAGCAGGTAATGAGTCTTTAGGAATTAGGAAAGTTGGTTTTGATGAATCGCCGACATTCTCAGCTTTGATGTCCCCTTTTTTAATTTTCTGATGAACAGCAACACGAGTAATACCCAACATCTTGGCTAGTTGAGTTGGAGTAATAAATTTTGTTTTATCGATAGACATACCCACATGGTAGCATATGCAAAAAATAAAGCAACTTTACATGTGTAAAGCTGTTTTATTGTAAAATATTGAGATATTCGCTCTCAGGCACTTTAATTGTAACGTTAAATTCAGAGCAATCGGGATCTGGGCAAATAAGAGTTACTGTACCGTCATATTTCTGAGCTGGTTGGCCTTCTGGTTTAACGGTAGCAAAAGGTCCGATCTTTTTTAGAATCTTACCGCATTTTGGATTTTTGCATCTAATAGTATGGTTCATGCCGAAATTATACCAGATTTAAAAATAAGATGTAGATATTTAAGTAAAAATCGAGGCAACTTTAACTATAAAAACTCATAGTTAAATTTCCCGCTGCAACTTTAACTATAACCACCCACCCTACTTCACATACCCCAACTCACGCAAGCGCACAATCGCCTTTTCCATAAAATAAATCCAGTGGCCATATCCCTCGTCGGTATCGCGGCGTTTCCAATCTGCGAGCAATTCATCCCCCGATATCCACGCGAGCGAAAATTGTTCGTGAGCTTCTAATTGCACAGGCCGCACATCGGCACTGCGCAACACCACCAAATAACAAGTTGCGAGTGCGACGCGATTCACCTTGCGAAGCGAGTTGTAATAATGAGCAAAGGCTTTGCCAATTTCTTCGGTGTATGCAAAATCGTGCAAGCCGCTTTCTTCGACGACTTCGCGCAGAATGCCGGCTTTTAAATCTTCGTTCGCATCGACGCCTCCTGAAAATAATCGATGCACATTGTCGGCATGTTGGAGGCCGATCGCAAATAATTGCGTCGTCGGATCAAAAACAATGCCACAACCGCCGTCGCGTCTCTCTTCGTTGTCGCGTTTAATGCCGAACTCTGGAATGGGTTCTGATGTTGGATTCATATGAAAATTATATCATACGGGCTGGATTGACTTTCGTAAAAATTTTTTGATATAATATTGTTCTAGGATGGATTGGCCATCTTTGCTCGCAAGAGCCCAACGACCCTTAATTGGGTCGTTTTAAATTGACTAACCTTTTTACCGTTTGACATACCAAATCAAATTCTGCATCTGATAGAGTACTATGTTTTTCTATCAGTCTCCTTTTATCAAAAGATCTGATTTGATACGTCAATGCTGTAGCGAGTTTTCCTCCTTCTTCGCGAATCACGCGTGAATATTTTGTATTTTTGATTTTTGATGTGAGCGGAACTCCAATAAAATTATCTTCACCGTCGTCATTTATAACCAAAACAGGCCGAACATAATTTGAGCCTTTGCCATATATCTCACACCCGACATTGATACCGACACGACAATGCCATATTTCTTGAGCTTTTGGGTGTTTATAGATTAGACTCGCACTAATTTCTTTCTTCTTTTTGTTCCAAGTATCAAAATCATTCACGCATCCCATTATACGGATTTGGTCTAAAATCTTTATAAAGAAAATCTCAAGAAATTTTAAAATTCTCTATTTCATTCCCTCCCTCAACTCCGTCGCCCGCCGCATAATATGGTCGCCAATCTCGCCCCAGTTGAAATATTTTTTATAGTCGGCGGGGTCAATTAATTCAATTTTAGTAATGTCACCGTCGGGATCGCCGAGAAATGGGCCATAAGGTTCGACAATACACACGGAACGCGTCTGCGACGAAATACCTTGAGGTTCAAATACGTCTTGGCACCCGATAATCTGCTGTTTCAAAACTTTCATATTAGATTCCTCTTTGACTTCACGTGCGACGGCAGTCCTGACGTCTTCGCCCACTTCAACACCTCCACCTGGTGGAGTCCAATACTTTTTTGCTTCGTCATATACAAGCACCAATTTATCGCCACAAAAACAATATGCGTGAACCAGCTTAATTTTCTTATCGCCTAATTCTGATTCATTATTGAGGTCGTTATATACCACGTCTAAGACTTGGCCAGAACGATTTGTGAGAGTGGATGTGAGGCGCATGTGTGTAGTAGTTACGGAATAAGTATACTATGTTTTTATTATGCAGTGTATATCATACTAAAAAAGAACGTCCCCCGGCACGTGCGATGCAGGGGGACAAAAATATAAACAGGGCTGGTCAATCACCGAGTTGATGAAGTTCACGAAAGCATAACATGACGCAATCATCTCGAACCCCGACGAAATATTCAACATTCACACGATCATATTCACGTAGGATTGCCCCGTGGACGATATTGGTGATGGCAATCCTCACCATGATATCAAAGTCGCATGCATGATAGTGCGCGGTCGAAGCGTTCACAAACACATGCGCAGCAGATGGCTGATCAGTCTCTTCCGCAATGGATCGTAAATCTTTACCTTTCGGAACTTCAGCACTCTCCGAAACCTTGATAGCCAACGTCTGCAACCTCATGATTTGCCAGAGCACACGTTGTTCAGGCTGAACCTCAGTAGGCGTACCATCAATCGGCGCGCAACACTCGCGAGGATCATCATATCCGGGTATGTCCTACACACCATTCAAAATCGCGATAAAAATCTGCCAGTTAGTCATGGGAATACCTCCGTCTGGACGTTTGGGTTAGGAACAAAACCTGTATGTAGACTACATATATATTCAGAACTAGTCAATTTTTGCAAACTAGCTTTCTTTACTCTCAGACAACTCTTTCCTTAATCCATCCCTGCCAAGATTCAGCCGGTATTCAGTTTCTTCCGAATTATTCCCTTTGATAAATTTCTCCTGATGAGCTCCCATGAACTCCATTGCAACACCGGCAAGTGTGTAGGAATATAGATACTGTCTTTCTTCCGAAGTCAAAGGATTAAATTTATTGTATTCA
Source organism: uncultured Candidatus Saccharibacteria bacterium (assembly GCA_964538855.1). Lineage (GTDB taxonomy): Bacteria > Patescibacteriota > Minisyncoccia > Phycocordibacterales > JAACPR01 > CAYLNC01. The sequence goes on along the minus strand of CAZIEY010000002.1, from coordinate 910 downwards.
TTCGCGACTAATTCCGTTTTTTTACGGAGTGACATCGGACTGGTTTCACTATGGAAGAGATTTGCGGACATGACGGCTAATTCTTGGATTCGCGGATACCAATTTGAAACTGAGAAGTCCAGAATATACATATTTCCATCTTCGGCTTTCATGACGTTTGTTTTGGTAAAGTCACCATGCACAAAACAGTGCGGTAGAGTACTTGTGGGAATTTTAGCGTATCCTGCCATAACCTGCTCCACAAGCTTCAGATCGACAGGTTCAATAAATTGTCTAACCTTATCGAACATTGCCTGAATGTTAGAAATCGCCCAAGTATCAAAAAGGTATGAAGGATGATAATCAATCCTATTTACCTTAGCAACTTGTTCAATTATAAGACCTCGTTCTACTTCGTCCGGTGCGCGATTAAGCTCGAAAAAGGTTTTACCTTTAACAAAATCCATCAGTACCATCGAAATTCCATTTGCTTGATTGTCCGAATAGACAACTTCACCATCACTAGTCTTTATCAATGGCGGATGGTTTATCCCGGCTTCCACTGCCTTTTCCATTATTATTGCATAGCGCACTATCGTCTCAGGACTACGTTCCTTGGAGAATATCTTCGACACGTATTTTCCCTGAGATGTTTCAACAATGACATTGCAGTCCTCATAACCAATCCCGATGATAGAGAAATTTTCTGGCTTCCCAATTTTATACACATCACAAAGCCGATCGATGACACAACTAAGGTTCCCAGTATAGTTTAATCTACTCGTCGGATTGTGGGTACTTTCCATGCTAGTATCACTCCCCGTAGAGCTTCCTTCTTCAAGAATATGTTTGTTCTGATCCATTTAAGAATTGTAGCTTAAAAAAACCTTTTAGACACTCAGGTCATGCCGATAATAGATTTTCACTGCGG
>CAZIEY010000001.1:0-388209 GCA_964538855.1 uncultured Candidatus Saccharibacteria bacterium | reverse complement strand
GTACGGATTATACACAATTAAGCTTAGAAGGTTTTCTTGGAAGTCTTTTTTATAGAATTTGCTTTGCCGAAGCTCCACATTTCGTCTACACATCGGTGTTAATGTATCAAGGATTTGCCTACGATACCACCTCGTGTCAACAACCCAAATCCAATAATAGGCTCTACATAATAGTCTCCGTCACTCCGTCGCATTGTATATAAGTCATGGAATATTAACCATGTGTCCATCGGGTACGGTTTTCACCATTCCCTTAGGCCCGACTAACCCTTCGCTGATCTTCATTGCAAAGGAAACCTTAGTCTTTCGATGTGCGAGATTCTCACTCGCATTGTGGTTACTTGTGCCAACATTCTTACTTCCTGTCGCTCCACCGTGGGTCACCCCTTTGGCTTCGATGCAGACAGGAACACTCTCCTACCACTTATAAATTCCAAAGAATCTACAAGTCCTCAGTTTCGGTATCATACTTAGCCCCGATAATCTGCGGCGCGAAATCTCTGAATGAGTGAGCTGTTACGCTATCTTTAAAGGATGGCTGCTTCTAAGCCAACCTCCTCATTGTCAGAGAAATCTCACAACCTCAAGTGCACTTAGTATAAATTTAGGGACCTTAACTAGAGATCTGGGCTGTTTCCCTTTTGACCAATGGAGCTTAGCCCCCATAGTCTAACTGCCATGCTATTAATCCTGGGTATTCGGAGGTTGATAGGTCTTGTGGTATTTCTACCTATCAAGACCTTCCAGTGCTCTACCCCCCAGGGGAACACACGACGCTAACCCAAAAGCTATTTCGGAGAGAACCAGCTATTACCAGAATCGATTAGCTTTTCACTCCAACCCACAAGTCATCCGAAGTAATTGTACGAACAACCGGTTCGGGCCTCCTCCTGTCTTTCGACAGGACTCACCCTGCTCATGGGTAGCTCTTCTGGCTTCGGGTCTACTACTGTATCTATATGTTCGCCCTTATCAGACTCGCTTTCGCTGTGCCTCCGGGGGTATGCCCCTTAGACAAAGATACAATAGTAACTCGTTGGCTCATTCTTCAATAGGCACGCCGTCGAGGATGCAAGCACCCTCTTCGACTCCTTGTAAATATATGGTTTCAGGTCTATTTCACCGCCCTCGCCGGGCTACTTTTCACCTTTCCCTCACGGTACTAGTTCACTATCGGTCTTCAATGATATTTAGCCTTGCCGGTTAGTACCGGCAGATTCGCTCAAGCTACTCATGTCTTGAGTTACTCAGGACAACAACAAAAAAGACATTTTGTTTTCGTTCACGGGACCATTACCCTCTGGGGTTGTGCTTTCCAGCACATTAAACTAACAAAATATTTTGTAACTTTTTCGGCTTACGCCACGTCGTTATCCTACAACCCCACTCGTGCAAGCACGAATGGTTTGGGCTATTTCCTTTTCGCTCGCCACTACTAGGGAAATGGTTCTTGCTAATGCAAGATTGTTTTATTTTCCTCCAGGTACTGAGATGTTTCACTTCCCTGGGTCTGCAATTCTGAATCAAGTCCAGATATGACTGACAAAGTCAGCCGGGTTTCCCCATTCGGAAATCTTCGGATCAAAGGTCACTGGGCACCTCCCCGAAGCTTATCGCAGCCATGTTACGTCCTTCATCGCTCATTGAAGCCAAGGCATCCACCATATACTCTTAGATTTCCTATTAGGAAATCTGAAAACCACAACACTATTTTTAAGTCATTTTATATTTCTACAATTTTGACTTGCTCTGCTTTTTTGAAAAGCAGATGAAAAATACAGTTTGCTCTACCTTTGGCTCTGCAAATAGTAAACGTCCCAGGGTCACAACACGCATAGCGCATCGCCCTGTTTTTTTCACTATCTACGAGGTATTTAGTTATCAATTTACAATCGTTCCGAATAATTCAATTGTTTTGAATTGTGTTTTCATTCCGTACCCCTCTTGAACCATCTCTGATGAGCCAAGAGCGATAAAGAAACCCTTTCCTTGCTTCCTATAAATTGAAACGACCTCTACAATTTTTATCAATCGAAGAGGTCGTTTCCCAGACGCGGTTTAAAAAATTATAACCGTAAGAAGCAGACTTTTTTCGGCTGGTAAAAATGTGATAATTTCAATGCAAGCTATTATACTCGAATTGATTTTATTGTCAACTGATTTTTAACCTTTACGTCATATAACAAAAATACGCCAAATGTATGGCGTATTTTTGTCGGCTTTGGGCCTTAAATTTCAAACAAAAACTAGTTTTTGTCAGAAATTTCTAATCGCAATTTCTCGAGATATCGAGCAGCTGCTTCTTTGCCACCAAGTCCAAATGAAAGACCGAAAGCAAGAGCGAGAGCGACTACCAAACCTGTAAACAATGTTTGGATGAATGTTGCGCCGATTCCTAATTGGAATAATGCTGCGAGAGCGGCAAAAATCCAAATTGACCATTTTGTAACTGATCCGAGGAAATTAGCGTTCGCCATACCAGCAGCTCGTGAGCTTGCCACAACTGTTTTTTGGAGGAAATCTGCAACAACAACTCCAACAAACAAAATCAAGACAGCCGCAACAACCTGTGGAATGTAACCAATCACTACACCTTGTAAGAAATTATTAACTTGAGTCAAGCCGAGAATTTCGAACGCTGCCATAAGAAACACTACGATAGTAAACCATCGAGCGAGTTCTCCGAGGAATCGTCCTGAATTCAATGTGTGACCAGACTTTGAAATAATTCTGTCGAAACCTGCTGAAGTAAGCGCTGTATCCAATTTCACTGATCGAATAACCTGTGAAATGACCTTTGCGAGAGCTGCAGCAATCAACCAACCGATTAAAATAACTACGATAGCGATGACGAGATTTGGAACGAATCCAACCACACCATTTGCTACGTTCTCAAAAGAAGTTTGAAGAACGCTTGTCCATGCGTTTAAGCTCATAAATTTTTAATTAAATTTAGATAATAAAGTACTTTATTACGGATTTTGACCCGTGCCGGTATTATAACATATTTTAGAGTCCAATTCTGTCCACAATCACTTCGTGTGGTAAGTCGAGGACATCACGAATAAGGCGGTCACCTATACCGTGGCGATACTTAAAATCTTCGGAGGTAAGTGTAGAATAACGTAATTCCTTGCCTATTTCTGACTCCATAGTGGCGATAGTATTTTTGAGGGTGCGGTCCTTCATTTCATCACCAACAATAAGAAGATCGAGTCTCGCATCATCATTTTGAATGAAGACACCGGAAACTATGATTAGCTTGATTTTTCCTGACTTGCCGATACGACGAGTGATGTCATTGTGCTGCAATGGCTCATTACTAATGAGCAAGTTCTTTAGGTTTTTCAAGAATCCAAAATCGGAATTCAATACATAACCAGGAGCCTTCTTTCCATCTTTATACGCGACTCGCTTTTTGATCATTTTGATGTCTGAAAGTAGGTGTAATTCCCTGTTCAAATTGCTCAAATTAATTTTGGTTTTATGCAGAATATCCTTCTTATCAAACGCCATTTCAGGATTGAATAGAAATAACTTCATGATTTTCACCCGTGCCGAACTTCCAAAAAGTTTTTCAAGAATCTGATGAGTCATCGTCTATATTACTCTCATTATAAAAACCAAACTAAGCACAATAATCGCAAGGAATGTCAGCATGAATTTTGCACCATCTTTGGTCAACATATACCAGATATTATACAGATTTTTAATCTGATTTGCCTACTTCATTTTAAGGAATTATGTTGTTGAATGTAGACTCAAATAACACCCGTCCATTAGGATATAATAATTTCAAACTATTTAGTGGCGTTTCCATCTGTAACCGACTAACCTCGCTCGGTATCACAATTGATTTAGTGGGTCCGATAATGGTATCTGGTGAGATCTCAAATCGATCAATATTGTTCCCAGATACCACAAAAATTTCATACCCGCCCAAATTCACTTCGAATTGTCCTCTGTTTTCCAACATGATATCCACAAGTTCTCCACGGGTTATCAAACTTGCAACAACATCAGGCGTCCGAATATGAATTTTATTACGAGCAACCGACTGCCTACCTTGATATGACGCATTCAAAATCAAATTATATTCACCTTCATAAATATAAGTGTGATCAAATTTCTTGTTCTTTATATAATCCCCATCGCCGGTAGACCAAAGAAATTTCATACCGGAAGTCTTATCTTGATTATGATCTGCCACAAATTGCAGCGGTGTATTCACAAAACCATACCTATCGCGACCAATCGAAACTTCGAAGGTAATTTTGGGTTTATAGTTAGAAATTGAAACTTGCGAACTGTGACTAGATGTCGTATTTATTGAAGAGGAACTGCCGGCCGAAGAAGTAGATGTTGATGTGGAACTGGTCGAAGTCGAATTTGACGAAGAGCCACTGTCCGGATCCACAGATTCATCGACTGGAACCGTTGCGTTCGCAGTTGCGACTGTCGGCAATGCTGGAATCCAAACCCCACTAGACAATTGCAACGAATTTCCTGTCCCCGCCGCACCCCATTCTGCCGAGTATTCAACACTACTATCAACAGAACCATCCGTGGTTTGAATGGTGATTGGCTCGCCTGTGTTGTTGAGCGAAAATGCCGAGTCAACAAGCAAGCCCCCATAGGATGGATAGTCAATAAGAAATTTTTCTGGATTGTCTGCTACGATTGCATACGAATTAGGGAGCAGTAAAGCTGATGGAACAATAAACGCCTTCATGGTGTGCGCCACGTTATTCTCGAACAAACGCAACGTTGCAAGATCAATCGAGGCACCGCCATCATTATAAACCTCGACCCATTCACGGCCCGTGTCGGTACCAGACGGATCATACATTACTTCATTGATGATAATTTTAGCGGAAACCAAAAACGGCAGAGCCCAAATACACATCACCACCTTCACGACCCACACGATTTTTTTATTGAATATCATGCTCGCCATTATACTCAAGCGGACTGAGATTTCTTTAAAAAAAGAATAGAGAGGTTATGAATTTTTATAAGCCCTTTCACCTCTCTGTTCAAATGAAAAGTGTAAACTTAATATTTAACGGATACTACCAGAAGGAATATAAACAAACTCTTTCGTATACCCCACTACTTTATTACTCTTACTAAAAGCACGGAATTTAATCTTTAAATTTGAGGAGGTCAAATTTTTATTTTCTACCAATAATTTCAAATCATCTGACCTAACTAATTTATTACAAATATTCGAGCCTTTATCTTCTAATTTAACAACAACCCCCTTTTTACAATATGGTCTAATTTTAAAGTGATCAAAAGATTCAGGGTGGTTCATTGAAGATAGAAAAGATATCGAATATATTCCGCTTGGGTCTTTTTCTATTTCTTTAATGCTCAGGTTGAATTTAAAATCAACATTATTTGCAGTAATAATATTTTCGGCAGACACGACAACTGGCATCACAGACATCGCTATAATTATTAAAAGTGTGTATTTCATGATGAGTATTATAACACAAAAATCCCCCGTATTGCTACGGGGGATTTTTGCTTTCAAATCAGATTGATCTTTCAATCATATCAGATTCTCGAGACTCACTAGTTCAAAACTTGAACTGTTGGAGTTTCGAAGTCTTCTTCTGGAGCAGCAACTTGCGCTGTGCTTCCTGAAGTTGAAGCTGAAGTGTTAGTGTTAACAGTGTCAATTTCTGCTCTCAAGATAGCTGTAGCAGCAGAATCGTGCCATACAGTCAACTTGAATTTAGCTGTTTGACCATCGTTTACTCTAACGTAGTTTCCAGTTCGGCTACCACCTGAGACGTGTGTCAAAGATGAAGTAGTAGTACCTGATGTAACTGTAGTGTTAGAATCGTTTTCGATGTGGAATGTCGCACCAACAGTTGTAATTGATGTTGAAGCAGCTGACAAGTTAACGTAAGCTGTTTCATCCAAAGCTGTAACTTCGAATTCAATTTCGAACTTACCTTGGTCATCAGAGTTTGTAGTATCGAGGTTCAATACTGCAGACGCTTCACCACTGTCTTCAACTGCTGTGATCTGGATACCAGATGTTCGCAATGTGTGTGTATCACCCAATGCAGAACCAGTTAATTGGCTAGCACCAAGATCATCACCACCTTCGGCATCAATAGCATCAACGTTAGCTGATGTCATTTCACCGTTCACTGTCATACCTGCGTTACCAGCAACAAGCTGATTGAACTTCAATCGCAATTCTACTGTGATAGTGTCATCAGCCTCAACGACAACATCTTCGTCGTCAAGATCAAATGTCAATGTCGGAGCAGCAATTGTAGTTGAAGAAACTGAGAAGTCATCGTAAGTTTTTCCGTCGATAACGATTTCAGCATCATTTACGATTGAAGCGTAAGTTGATGAAGAAAGAGTTACTGTTACAGGAAGTTCTGTGATTGAAATATCAGAACCATCCTTGTCAGCTTCGAGTTCGAACAAGAAGATTGAGTACCAGTCAGAATTACCGTTGTCTTCAAGAATCAATGTAGTTGAATCTACATCGTCATCTGATTCGTTAACAGTCAATTCATCGTCGCCTCCTTCTTCTTCGATTGAAACAGAAACTTCGTCTGCGTCATCTCCTGTGTACTGGTCAATACCTTCTCCGTCAGTAGCTCGAATACCACTGTCGTCAACATATAATGTCCAGTTAACATCTACAGATGAAGTAACGTCGTCTACGTTTGAAGCAATATCAGCTTCAATAGTAAATTCAACAGTTTCTCCTTCATCAACAACTACATCCATACCAGTAAATCGAGCTCGGTATGATTCAGGAGAAGTATTACCTTCTTCTGACCATTCATCTTCATCAGATGCGTCTAATTCAGCAACTTTCTTACCGTTAGCAAGAAGAGTCAAAGAATCAAATACGTTCCAAGGCTCTTCATCACCAACTGATGATGAGTCGTTTTGGAAAACAACGTCAACTCGGTTAACTGAAGCATCACCATCTTCAACATCGAATTCGAAAGCCATGATTTCTACTCCTTCCGCTCCTTCTGAAGTATCAGAATCATTACCATCTTTAGCATCGAAGTCTTCCAATGAAGCTTCACCTCCCTTCAAACTTCCGTTTGATGGTGTTGAAGGTGTAGGTGTAACTACAACAGCTGAGCTAGCAGCGGCTCGTGAAATTGGGCCGAAGAAACCTACAGCTGGTGTAATACCCTTAGACATTTGCCACTTCATAACAGCAGCTTTTGTAAGAGCACCGAAGTATCCCTTTGAAACGCCAGCTGGCATTTGCAAGTAGCCACCTGCAATCAACATATCTTGTAAAGCAGATACGTCAGCGTGTGTAGAACCAAATGAAAGGTCCGTGCTGAACGTATATGCGCTTGCGTTGCTAGCACCAACGAGGGCGAGAGCAAACGCGAGAACCAATAAAGTTTTTTTCATGAATTAATTTTTATTTTTTGATAGGGCCACCATTTATTATTAAATGTCTTGGTGGTTCCTAATAAAATTACTAATAAGTACTTGTTAATAATTTTTGAATTAGCTTTCCATGCCTAATTCGTTGTCGTCCGTAAAGTCGATCTGAATTACCGCGCATGGACGCGGAACTTCTATTCACCATGTTTTCGAAACACATTTTCAGAAATCCTTTTCCGAAAATTATTAATCATTTTTTAGGTGATTAAAATGTGTTCCAAAATTTTGGCTTCTGAATTTGTAGTGCTGTCATTAACTTACCGTGGCGGGATTAGGATTGTCTGAATATACGTAAACTGGCCCCGAAAATTCGGGTCTTCAATCATATCAATATTTAATTTTCAATGATCGAATCGTGCAGAAAAATACATCCATACTTACCAGTACCACACAATTATAGCGCTATTAAGAATAGTGTTAATAATCCCGTGTGGATAACCCGCTAATGCAATCATTAGCGATACCGTGATACTACCTCTTTTGGGGGCAAAAGTCAATGAAATAAGGGGCTGATTTTTGGTCTTTCAAGTATCTAAATTTGAGGCAACTTTTACCACAAATAGGCCCATTTAGGAATTCAAGGAGTACCTTGACCATCTCCGTTCCCCTGTCTTTAATAAGACACCTTCGGCCACCAAAGCAAGTAATTCTCTTTGTAATGTCTTTTCGCTACAGTCCGTTATAACCGATGATATGTCTTTTACAGATACCTCGCCCTTTTTTGAAACCTCTTTTATAATTTGATCTCTCCTATCTTTATTAGAACTGGCTTTATTATTTGTTGTGGTGACAGCAGGTAAATTGAGTCTGTCTTTTAAGTCCTTTACGGTGCCATAAAAGACACTCTTTGATTTCACATGTCCTTTATAAAAGACATTGTCTTTTTCTAATCCTGTCCCAGCGTTAGTCTTTTTGGACTGAGTGGTGTCTATTGTCTGATTAACCTCAAACATTTTCTCATCGAAAATAAATGATTCCGTGCCAGACTGATTGCGATTATACACAGAAATGTTTTCAGATAATTTATTGATCTCACTACCGAGAATATCATGGTTCATTGATGAAACAAGCCCTGTATGATACGAAATATCGAACAGTGCACCAAGTTCCAAAAGGTTTCCAGAAATCATCCTCATTCGTTCATTTTTTTCACGAATAGAAAGTAAGCCAACAGAAGTTACATTGTGAAGTAATTTACTTGAAATTTGTCTTATATCAATCTTTAAATTTTCCTCGATCGGGAAAAATTTTGTGACCATATACGTGGCTGTTACGATTTTATCTGTCTTTTTGAATATAAATTCGAGTGCTGTGTCCGATACAAAAACATTGCTCGTCAAGGAGTTACATTTATCGACAGTTAAGTCTTTTTTGTCTCTTATGTCTTTTTGTGTGTCCATTTGTTTGTTATTTGTCTTTTAAGAAAAAATATCTGAAAAAGACATCTCGATACACCCAATACTATTCTTTCGGACATAAAAGTCAAGATAGCATTTTAATCTTATGTATACTCATTATTTTACGTTTCATTCATGTGCTACAATTACACAGTATTTAGGGAACACGAGTGGCTTTTATCATTAACATTAACCAGAAATTACGATGGGAAGAAAGAATAAAAAAGATCGGTCAGCAAAAGAAGACGGGACAATTCTGACGTCGCTCAAGAAAGAAACAGTCGAAGGTATTTCTGCAATTATTTTCCTCATAATTGCGGTGTTTCTTATTTTGGCACGGTTCGATAAGGCCGGGTTTGTAGGTGAATTCGTATATAGTATTTTCACTCGACTCGTGGGTGTCGGATACTACCTCCTCCCTATCGCCCTGATTGTCCTTGGTATCTCTTTTTTGAAGTCGCTCAGCCACAATCTTGCTTGGCCAAAAATTACCGGAGCAATTATTTTTCTTGTATCTGGAATAGGTCTTATCGATTTGATTTTTGGAAACGGAGGTGCGATTGGAAAATTGATTTCAATGCCACTCAACAAATTATTTGATTTTTGGGTTTCAACAATTATTTTGACTGGCGGACTTGTCATTTCAATGCTTGTAATCTTCGATACGAGTCTCAAAGTATCTCACATCGCGCAATGGCTCCGAAAAGAAAAAAATGAGGGTGAAGAAGATGACAGCGATGCTGATGTCGATGTAAAAATAGACACCTCTGAAGAAGACGATTCTGCGCAAAAAGTAGCACCAAAAAAAGCTGTGCCCGAATCGGCCGATGATGCGGACGATGATAAAGTGTCGATTAAAAAATCAAAAGATAAAGAGATGGAGGGTCCAAAGAAAAATTCTGGATTGGTCTTCTTCTCGAAAAAAACTGCGACTGGAGCAGAGTATAAAATTCCACCACTTTCGCTTCTTGAAAATGACTCTGGAAAACCAGGCACAGGTGACATCAAAGCGAACGCAAATATCATTAAACGCACACTCGGAAATTTCGGTATTCACGTCGAAATGGACGAGGTTTCAATTGGTCCGACAGTTACACGATATGCCCTCAAACCAGCTGAGGGAGTGAAATTGTCACGCATCGTTGCGTTGCAAAACGACCTTTCGCTCGCACTTGCGGCCCATCCTATTCGTATCGAAGCACCAATTCCCGGCAAATCTCTTGTGGGTATCGAAATTCCGAATACCTCAAAGACCAAGGTTGGGCTTGGGACATTACTCAAACAGGCCGAATTCCAAGAGTCGCACAAACCTCTCATGATCGGACTTGGTAAAGGTGTCACAGGTCATTCGCATTTCACCGACCTTGGTAAAGCCCCTCACATGCTGATTGCTGGTGCAACTGGTTCTGGAAAATCAGTGACTATTCATACACTCATTACTTCCCTCCTCTTCAAAAATTCACCGGACTTGCTCAAATTTATTATGATCGACCCAAAGCGCGTCGAATTAACTCTCTACAACAAAATTCCACACCTACTGACACCTGTTATTACTGACGCCAAGAAAACCATTCTTTCGCTCAAATGGGCTGCAAAAGAAATGGACAGACGATATGATGTACTACAAGGTTACGGCGTACGCGATATTTCCTCATATCACGCAAAAATATTGACCCCTGCTATGGAGAAGGCTAAAAAAGAAATCCGTATCGAGGGTGAACCTGCTCCAGAACTACCCGAGACTATGCCTTTTATCGTGATTGTTATCGATGAATTGGCAGATATTATGCAAACCTATCCGCGTGAATTGGAATCTGGAATTGTGCGACTTGCTCAAATGTCTCGAGCTATTGGTATTCACCTCATCATTTCAACACAACGTCCAAGCGTAAACGTCATTACAGGTCTCATCAAAGCGAACGTTCCGACTCGTGTTGCCCTCCAGGTTGCATCGCAAATCGACTCACGAACCATTTTGGACCAACCGGGTGCGGAAAAATTGCTCGGTCAGGGTGATATGCTCTTCCTCGGTGGAGACATGGCGCAACCTCGACGTATTCAATCTGCGTTCATTTCCGAAGACGAGATTAAAACTGTCGTGAAATTCCTCGTTGATCAATATCAAAACGAAGTGCCGGAAAGTAACATCGATTTAGAAGGTGTTAACGAGCGAAACAATATTTTCGATTCAGTCGGCAGTGCTGATGAAGACGCGGATGATGACGAATTGTATGGCGAAGCTAAAGAAGTAGTGGTCGGAGCAGGTAAGGCTTCTACCAGCTACTTGCAACGAAAATTAGGGGTCGGCTATTCCCGTGCTGCGAAATTAATTGACCTTCTCGAAGAAAAAGGCGTCATCGGGCCAGCAAATGGCTCGAAACCTCGGGAAATTCTGGTTGGAGGAGGAAAAACATCTCCTAGTGAAAGCACAAACGATGGTGACGAAGTTGAAATGGAACATACGGATGAAGAAAGCCTTAATCGATAGATATGAGTAAGCACACCCCGGCATTTGTGAGAATTATCCTAGCTCTTATTGCAATTGTCATGGTGGTGTCGTATGTTTTCTTTAATTCCCGGGTTTTTATTGCGGGCCCAAAAATCAACGTATCTTCCCCAGAAAATGGCAGTAGTACAGATAAAAATATAGTGGAAATTATTGGAAATACCGAACACACGAGCTCTATTTCCATCAATGACAGACCGATTTTGATTGATGAGAGCGGCAATTTCAAGGAATCTTTGCTCCTTGTCCCCGGTTATAATATAATCATGATTGAAGCAGAAGATAAGTTCGATAGGCACATAAGCGAGCGATTGGACTTATTTTATAAGACCGATAAGCCCGCAGTAAAAATTGAGGCGACTTTAGAAGAAATCTAAACGAATTTCATAATTTCTTTAGACTTCTTTTAAAGTTTCTTCACACAGGATCAGTATAATAAGACTATGCAAAAAAAACCAAAAACACAAAAACCAGCGGTCGTTGCGAGCGATAAGACTAAAAATAAAGAGGAGAAAAATTCGAAAATCGAAGATACTTTGTCGGAAATTAAAACAAAGTTCGGCGAGGACTCTATTATGAAACTCGGGGATTCTCGACGTGTTAATGTCGATGTCATTCCAACAGGATCAATAGGTTTGGACAAGGCACTTGGGATCGGCGGTGTGCCTCGAGGCAGAATTCTCGAAATCTTTGGACCGGAATCATCAGGCAAGACTACCCTTTCGCTCCACATCATTGCTGAATCACAAAAACAAAACGGTGTCTGTGCATTCGTTGATGCCGAGCATGCACTCGATCCAGAATATGCAAAAAAGATTGGTGTGAAATTGGATGAATTGCTGATTTCTCAACCTGACACTGGCGAACAATCTCTCGAAATCGTAGAGAGCCTCGTGCGAACTGGAAAAATCGATGTGGTGGTGATTGACTCGGTCGCAGCTCTGACCCCAAAAGATGAAATCGAGGGAGATATGGGTGCTCATCACGTTGGTAAGCAAGCGCGCCTTATGTCACAAGCTTTGCGAAAATTGACAGCGATTGTAGCGAAATCAAAAACCGTCGTCATTTTCATCAACCAAATTCGTATGCAAATTGGTGTGATGTTTGGTAACCCAGAGACTACCCCGGGCGGAAAGGCTTTGAAATTCTACACTTCGGTTCGCCTCGACATCCGTCGTATTGCCCAAATTAAAAAAGGCGAAGAAATCATGGGCGGCCGCGTTCGCGTCAAAGTCGTCAAAAACAAGGTCGCTGCCCCATTCAAACAAACCGAGTTCGACTTGATGTATAACGAAGGTATCTCTCGTGAAGGCGAGATCATTGCGCTTGGTGAAAAATATGGCATCGTCTCAAAATCTGGTGCGAGTTACGCATACGGTGATGTAAAATTAGGACGAGGTTACGATGCAACGCGTACCTTCTTGCAAGAAAACCAAAAAATTGCTAATGATATACTACGCGAAATAGATAAAAAGATGGCAGAAGCGGCATAATTACTGAAATAAACTTTAAACCAAACGATTATATGGCAATGTTAAGTTACAACGAAGTTAAAGAGCGAAAATATATCATCTTGGAGGGTCAACCCTACGAAGTCCTAAGTTCGCACGTTTTTCGCAAACAAATGCGCAAACCGGTTAATCAGACGAAATTGCGAAATCTTTTGAACGGTAGCGTAACAAACCAAACCTTTCACGGTGCTGACACTATCGAGGAGGCTGAAATTGATAAGCGCAAAATCAAATTCATGTACAAAAAAGAAAACCGCCAGACCGAAGTCACGGAGTATTGGTTCTGTGAGATCAATAATCCTGCGCAGCGTTTCTTTCTAGTTGAAGCCCTCATTGGTGATGCTTCAAAATTCATGAAGGCCAATTCTGAGGTTGATGCCCTCCTCTTTGATGATAAGGTGTTTGGTGTTAAAGTCCCTATTAAAGTCGAATTAAAGGTGACTGACGCCCCTCCAGCGACTCGTGGTAACACTGCCGGCGCAATCACCAAAATCATCACGCTCGAAACTGGTGCCACTGTAAATGCCCCAATTTTCATTACCGAAGGCGAAATTGTGCGTGTTAATACCGAGACTGGCGAGTATGTAGAGCGGGTGCAAAAGTAGCATAAAATAAAAAAACCGCCAATCAACCGGCGGTTTTTTTATTTTATGCTATCGTTCTACGAATGGTAGTAACGCCATGAATCGCGCGCGTTTGATGGCCATAGCCAGATTTCGCTGATTCTTTGCGCTGACTGAAGTTCGCTTTGTACCGAGAATTCGACCGTGTGGGTTGATGAATTGTTTAAGTACTGCGGTGTCCTTGTAGTCGATATGATACACGTTGTTCTTCTTGAAATAACACTCTTTCATATTGATTGATTTGAATTAATTTAGAATGGAATATCCTCTGGATTAATTTCGTCCTCCGGATATTCAATTGCGTCTTCACTTGCTGGGCTCGGTTGTGCTTCAGATTTTGACGGCCCGCTTTGTCCAGCTCCACCTGCTGCTCCGCTGGCACCTGCCTTTGGACCAAATTGGATTGTACTTGCGAGAATCTCTGTTCTGTATTTTTTAACACCGTCCTGTTCCCAACTTCGTGTTTGTAAGCGACCCTCGACGAGCACACTCTGACCCTTCTTTAAATATTGCCCTGCGGTTTCAGCCTGACGTCCAAAGACCACAATGTTGTGAAATTCAGTTGCGTCCTGCTTTGCCCCATTTTTATCCTTATAAGTGCGATTTGTCGCGACACTGAAAGAAGTAACAGCGATTCCTGATGGTAATGCTTTTTTCTCAGGATCTCGTGTTAAGTTTCCAATGATTATTGCTTTATTTAAGTACATGCGTATAGTGTGTCAGAATGCGACTAGGTCGTCAACAAAAAACTTTATAATTTCTTTAGACTTTATTCAGTAATCTTGTCGATCGCTTTGTCTACTTCGTCTTTTGAAGAATCTTTGGCCTTTGAAGTTTCAGATTTTTCGTCAGATTTCTCTTCTCCTTCTGAAGATTCGTCTGTTGTTTCGGTCATTTCAGCCGCCAATTTTTCGGTGCTGTGTTCAAAATCATCTACCGTTTTCACGAAGATGTATCGAATAACAGACACATTATCATCCATTGATTTTTTGATTTTTTCAATGACTGGAGATTCTGCGTTGAATTTTACCCAACCGAAATATCCATTTGTAAATCGCTCGTTTACACCTTCAATCTTTTTGATGATTGTGTATGCGAATTTGATGTTTTTTAAAGCCCCTTCTTTGACTACTTCCCCTTTGTTACTAGTAATCACACCCTTAATTTTAGAAAACACGGCATCAGCCTTATCTTCGGCTAATGTCGGATTGATGTGAAATCCAAGCTCGTAGAGCTGTGCGTTTTCAGTCGTTTTGGTTTCTTTTTTCGACATGGGGTAAAGATTACCAGAAAATGGAGGAAAGTAAAGACTGAATTAATCCTTGTATAATCTATATATTTCTGATAATTTATGCATGATTTCACCATCATCAATCACGGCAAATGCTTTCGAAAGTTCTCTTTTACATAATAAATCGCCTGGATAGCATAAAGCTTCTGTGTAATTCAAAACATTCTCCAATGTTTTTTTGATCTCCTGATTTTGTTCCCTAGTCAAAGTATCTTTAATATTACGTCCAGTAGCAACATTGGCGCAAAGATTAGCTATGTGATTACGTGTATCATTACGTAATCTTTGTAAATATGATGGTATTTCAATATTAGCACGCTCACGTTGTGCTTTAGAAATATCTCTCGTAAATTGACGTAGAACTTCCGACAAATCTGTCTGTATTAAGATTTGATCTGCTGATAGAAAGGTATCAAAATCACTGCCTTCACGTAAGGCCACTCTTAACGCAGTTAGAAGCATGGACATTTTACGTAATGTAGCATATGCCACCCCTTGTAAATCAGGTGTTTGATATTTTTGATGACGTAGAACATCTTTTATTATGCTGTCTCCCTCAGATGAAAATCTAAGGAACATATCTTCAGCCTGTCGAATCGTAGCTGAAGATTCAGGAAAATCTTTCTTTACTTCTTCCACATAATTCATCAAACTAATAACTAAATTTTCCATTGGTATCTCTGGTGGTACTTGAAACTTACCTCGTGCTCGAATAGTATCTTGTAATTTATCTCTGAACCACACATGTGCTGTTTCATGATCATCGGGTGCAATACCCGCAGACTCATCAATCCATGCGAAATCTGCCGGAGTATAACTATCAAGCATAGGGATTGATTCTAACCTTCTCTCAAATTTCTCTAGCGTATCTCTGTCTGAAAAATGTAGGTTATTTCGAAAAAAATTCATGAGCACATCATAAGCCTCTGGTTTTCTGGAATCAAACATTATGTGTAGAGCGTCTGCCTCATTAACCATTGGAAGCACTTCATCTTCGTCAATTTCTTTAATAGATTCGTTTATACCATCAACGGATTGAGATACATATGCACAAGCCGCCTTTAAAATACGCAAAATACTTTTGTCGATTGCATCCATAGGCATATCAACACCTTCTCGATATAGCTTTTTATATGCGGCAGATTCCGGATCTATGCGAATAGGTTTTTCATCTGAAGATGGTTGTTCGAATGGCATCATATAATTATAGCACGCAAGATCAAATTCCGAACAATTGTTTAGAGTTTTTCTCCAACTGTTCCGATACCTCTTTGATTGAAATACCCTTAATTTCAGCGATTTTTTTGACTACTTCGATGACGTAGAGGGGTTCATTGCGCTTACCGCGGAATGGGACCGGCGCCACGTATGGCGAGTCCGTTTCTGCATGCATTTTATCAAGAGGTACAAATTCAACGAGTTCTTTGTATTGAGGTGCGAATGTAATGACGCCCGTAAACGACACGGTAAAGCCGAGTTCGAGAATGTCTTTTGCGTTTTGTAGTGTGCCGGCAAAGAAGTGAAAGTTACCACGCAATTTGCCGCCAGATTTTTCTTGGAAGGCTCGCAATGTCTTAATGGTCGATGTGTACGCGTCGCGACAGTGAATCATGACGGGTTTGTCGAGCTCAAGTGCAAGCGAGAGTTGCGCTTCAAATGCGGCTTGTTGACGAGCTTTAAAATCGCCAGTATCGCCTTCGATATGAAAAAAGTCGAGACCGCATTCCCCTATTCCAACCACACGCGGATGTTGTGCGAGAGTACGATATTCGTCGAGATTAAAATCTTCGCCAGGTAGGCCCGCCTTGTCGCGCGTCGCATTTACATATACAGGATGCAAGCCAACAATAGCGTACGCGTTTTCATATTGCTCTGCCATTTGCACAACTTGGCGCGATGTCTGAATGTCGGTACCAATACCAATAAATGACACGCCGTTGTCCTTGGCACGCGCAATGACTGCCTCTCTGTCCTCATCAAATGCCGAGAAGTTCACATGCGAATGTATGTCGATATAACGTAATTTCATATTAGTCTTTTCGAGCAAAGAGAGAGTTTGGTTTTTTATTTACAAACACAGCAGTTTGAATCTTTGTCGCGGTAGTCGGCATAAATGGCGCAAGCATTAAACCAACTTGATAAACCTCGGTAACTAACTGACTAATAATACGCAGGGCTGTATCGCGATCCGTCTTAATCAACTTGAACGGTTCCATTTCTGTAATAGTCTGATCAATACCAGCGATAATATCCCAAATTATATTCGCGGCCGCTTGCAAATTATATACATTAAATGCGTCATGATATGAATCAGGAATAATAACCTTAGAAACATCGACCGGCTGTGCGATATGAGTCTCTGACATTTTCATTACACGACTGACCACGTTGCCGAGACCGTTTGCGAGGTGCGCATTGTAAATCTCTTTGCATTTGTCGAGCCCGAACGCAGTGTCTTCGAATGGATGAATTTCGCGCGTCATCATATAACGGAAAGCATCAATACCGTATTCATTCACAATGTCGAGAGGATCAACCACATTACCAATTGATTTTGACATCTTTTGACCGTCGGCACCCAAGATGAAGCCGTTCACAATGACTTTGTGTGACGCAGGAACACCAGCCGCCATGAGCATCGCCTGCCAGCGCGCTGATTGATGTTGCAAATTGTCTTTACCACAATATTGAACCGGTGTACCGTGTACCCAGAACTTTTCAAAATTTCCATCCGTATTTGGCCAGCCAAGTGTCGAAATATAATTAGTAAGTGCATCAAACCACACATACATCACATGCTCACTGTCCCCTGGCACAGGAATCCCCCACGGCATTTTTGACGCGAGGCGAGAAATACTGAAATCTTCGAGACCGGATTTTACAAATGATTTTATTTCGTTCTGGCGGCTCGCTGGTATTGTAAAACCGTCGGGACGATCATAGAGCGCGAGCAATTGTGGTGCGAACGCAGAGTATTTGAAAAAATAATTTTCTTCTTCAATAAATTCGAGCTTGCGACCGGGATGCATTGGGCATTCACCCTTCACTAAATCTTTTTCAGGGATAAACATTTCGCAACCGACACAGTAAAGTCCGCTGTATTTTTTCTTGTAAATAAAGCCGGCGTCGTTACAACGTTTCCAGAATTCTTGGGCGGCAGCAATATGTGCCGGGTCAGTAGTACGAGTAAATTTATCGTACGAGATATTTAATTGCTCTTTAAGGTTCTTGAAATTGAGCGCAGCCTCATCGACGTATTGTTGTACAGGAATGCCAAGTTCAGCGGCTTTTTGAAAGATCTTTGTACCATGCTCGTCAGTACCAGTATTAAAAAACACATTGAACCCTTGCGCCCTTTTATAACGCGCGACGACATCGGCACGTACGAATTCCATAGCGTGGCCAATATGAGGCTTTGCATTCACATATGGCAATGTGGTGGTGATGTAGAAATTCTTCATGTTATTTTAACTTTGTATCTCTTTGGATTGTTGCTTGCGGAGAATTTCCAAATCATTAATGTATTCCATAACCGCCGCCGCAACAGGCACCGCGATGAGAATTCCAAGAAAACCTGCAACCTGCCCTCCGATAATAAGAGCAAGAATGGCAACAAGTGCAGGAATTCCGACGATTTTCTTGACCACGAGCGGGTGAATCAGTTGGCTTTCAAACTGTTGTACGATGAGATAAATTGCAAGAACAATAACACTCATGGTGATTCCACCTTGCCCCAATCCAAATAGCACCGCAGGAATCGCCGAAAGAATTGGACCAAACACTGGAATCAATTCAAACACAGCAGCAATCACAGCGAGCATCAACGCATTATTCACACCAATCACAGTGAGTCCGAGGAAAATTAAAACCCCGACAATAATACTGAGCAATAGTTGTCCTTGAACCCAAAGTCCAATTTTTTTCTGAGAGCGTTTCCACAAATCAATTACGTATTTCTCGTGCTTAATCGGTGTCACAATTTGGATAAGGTTATTAATTCCATTTTCCTGTACCGCAAGATAAAACGAGAGTACGAAAATCAGTAACATACTAAAGATACCTCCGAAAATAACGCTTGCAGTAGAAAGAAGGCCGGCCGCAGTGTTCGGAAAATTGCCGCTGATAGTAGAGATTATTTCACTTCTCTCGATATTTTTGAGGCTCTCCAAAAAAGCATTAACAGTAGGGATAGAAGAAAATTGCGAAATACCACCAGTTTCATTGGCTGTAGTTACATATTGAGGGAGAGATTTAACAAAGCTTTGTAAATCGTTCACAAACGGTGGTGCGAAAAAATAAAAGATGATGCCAAGGACTGCGATAATTCCCAAATAGATCGTCAGAACGCTGAGTGTGCGCGGGATTTTCTTCTTCATTAGCCACAACGCAGCTGGTTCAATCGCCGAGGCAAAAACAACAGACGTAATCAAAATTAATAATAAGTCACGCAACACAAACAGTAAATACACCAAAAATATCGCAAAAAAGGTCTTAAAAATAGTCCCCATAGTGATGTTAATAAACACCGGTTGCTGTAATTTGTCGTTCATTTGTAACACTATACCATGCAAAAAGCGCCAAAACAACGCACATTACACTTTAAGAAGTGAAGCGATTTCTGCCTCGTTTTTATTTGGACCAATCACTGCGAAGGTAATATTTTTGGTCTGGAAAATTTCTTGTGCCAAGGATCGGATTTGCGCGGCAGTGACCTTTTTAATAGCAGCGATAAGCGCAGTTGGTTCTTTAATTTTCTCGTGAAAGATTTCTTGCTCACCGTAAAAATCTGCATTTTGATTTGAAGTTTCAAGCCCCATGACAATATCGCTCACAATTACATTTTTCACCTTGTCGAGCTCACGCTTTGAAACACTTTCATCACGAACTTTGCGAATTTCTCCGAGAATTCCTGTGATTGCCTCTTGGAGGCGACCATTCCCCACCCCAGATCGAATTACGAATGCACCTGAATCAGTTGCGAGACTCGCGCCACATTTTATGTAATAGCAAATTCCCAACTCTTCGCGCATCTTCGTAAAGAGACGTGAACTCATACCACCTCCGAGCACGGCCGACAAAACACTGAGAATTGGTCTCTTTTTGTTATACATATCGAAGGTTCTAAATCCAAGCACGAGGTGTGATTGATCAGTTTCTTTGAACACCACTCTTGAAACTGGCGCGATTTGTGTTGCAGAAAACTTTTCTGGCACCACAACTGAATCTTTTTTAGCTGCAGTAAAATATGCTTCGATCATTTTCTTGACCTCCGCATATTTGAAATTCCCCGCAACGACAACGGTAGTAGCGGCTGCTGTGTAATGTTTTTTATGATACGCAAGAAAATCATTGCGAGTAAATTTTTTAATATTCTCTTTCGGACCTGCTACCGATTTTCCCATCGGATGATTACCATAAAAAGCCTCGGTGAAAATATCAAGGACTTTACTTTGAGGCAAATCTTCATACATATTTATTTCTTCGATAATTACTCCGCGCTCTTTCTCTAATTCTTCAGCAGGAAAAGTTGAATTCAAATAAATATCTGACAAAATTTCCGTAATTTTTGGAAACGTCTTGTAATGAGCCTTGGCATAATAACCGGTCACCTCTTGGCTTGTAAAAGCATTGAAACTCGCCCCAATTGCATCGAGTTCGAAAGAAATTTGCGCGCAGGTGCGTTTGGTTGTCCCCTTGAAACACATGTGTTCCAAAAAATGCGAAATACCGTTCAATTCTGCAGTCTCGTATCGCGCACCGACATTCGCCATGACCATCATAGTCACCGTCTGATTTTCTGGCATCGGCACAGTAACGAGGCGCAAGCCGTTTTTCAAAATAGTTCGTTTGAATTTCATGTTGCGAATTAGTTTAGTTTTTCGAGTAAATACGATACGAGATTTTCGAGAGACACACGTTCTTGTTTTCCAGAATCGCGGTCGCGCACAGTGACACCTGTTCCCTGTTCAATCGTTTCGAAATCAACAGTCACACAAAGTGGTGTACCAATTTCATCCTGACGTCGATATCGTTTACCGATATTTCCGTTGTCATCAAACATTGTTTGAGGAATAGCTTTGCGAATTTGATTGTAGACTTCGCGAGCTTTTGTTACGAGGTCTGGTTTGTTTTTGAGAAGTGGAAACACAGCGACTTTCACCGGAGCGACGCTCGGCTTGAATTTCAAGAACACACGTTTTTCGCCAGCCATACTGTCTTCTGTGTAGGCATCAGTGAGTACTGCAAGCACGGTTCGATCAACACCAAATGAAGGTTCGATACAATGTGGCACGAATCGTGTTTTTGCTTCTTCGTCGAAATACGAAAGGTCCACTGTCGATTTGTCGGCATGCGCTTTTAAGTCGAAATCAGTTCGATATGCCAAACCGTAGAGTTCTTTTTTACCAAATGGATAATCAAATTCGAAATCGATAGTTCGTTTTGAATAGTGAGCCAAATCTTCTTTTGCAATTTCTAATTCGTGGACTTTTTCTTTTGGCAGACCGACGTCATCAGTGAACGCATGTACTTGTTGTCGGAAATGTTCAAAGATTTTTTCCCAATCAGATGGCGCCACGAAATATTCAATTTCCATTTGTTCAAATTCGCGAGTACGGAATGTAAAATCACGAGGTGCAATTTCATTACGGAAAGCTTTACCAATTTGTGCCATACCAAACGGCAATTTCGGATGAAATGTGTCGACGATATTTTTAAAGTTCACAAACATACCCTGCGCAGTTTCAGGGCGAAGATATGAGATAGAAGTGTCGTCTTCGATAGCACCAACATGAGTCTTGAACATCATTTTAAATTGACGAACTTCCCCAACAGGATGACCGTCAGGACTCTTAATGCCGTGTTTTTTAATTGCCGCATCCATATCAGCCAATTTCATACCTTTTGGATCAATATTGTTAGCTTCAAGAAGATGATCAGCGCGATATCGTCGACCTGTCTTTAAATCTTCAACGAGAGGATCGGCAAACGTATCCACGTGACCACTCGCCTTCCAGACATTTTGATTCATCAAAATCGCAGCGTCCATTCCGTACATATCTTCGCGATCAGACACAAAACGCTTCCACCACAAATTTTTAATATTGTTTTTGAGAGCGACACCAAGAGGCGCGTAATCCCATGTACCAGCGAGACCACCGTAAATTTCAGAGCCTTGGAAAATAAACCCACGGCGTTTTGCAAGCGAGATAATTTCCTCCATTACATTATTTTGTGTGTCTGTCTTTTTCATACAGACTATTCAACCACATTTTGATGATTATTTCCAATAGGTTGATTGTAGATCTTTGTTGTAATAGGAGGAACCGCCTTTGTAATAGTAGTATTTGTGAACAAGTCTGTAGCAGTGAACACCGAATTCCTGACGAGATCTGGCGCACTACCAATCTGACTTGCACTTGGTAATAACGTAACTTTGAAAGAAAGCGTTTCGGCTTTTTGACCAAAACCTGCCCCCGGCGTAATAGTGCCGATGTTCCAAGTAAATTTCCTAGTTTGATAATCAAAGGTAACAATTTCACTTTCCGGTTGAACCAAATTATTCCAGGAAACATACGACGGTAAAACTCCTTCTATTTTTGCATTGCGTAATTCATTACTATTATTAGAAACCTGATATGCAATGGTATAAGTTGTCTCTTGCTCAACCCGAGGTGGAATCGGCCCGCTATTAGTAAAGACGCCGTCTGCGTGTGCAGTATACGCAAGAATCGGCACATCGGACTGAATACGAATATTCGCACTTGCAATAGTCTCGATCTCTTCTTGGACATTATTACCAGAAACTCGTTTTCCTGTCACACCAGCCCGCAATTTTATTTCTGGATTTCTGGTGTTGTACGCGCCAGATGAAAAGTTAAGTGAATTAAATCTGAATTGTACGCGTAAGGTATCGCGTGGATTCATCACTTGGAATTCACTGTCAGTCTCTGAGCTCCAACTAATCATGTTGGTTCCTGAATTATAGAAACCCTTCTCAACCGTGACGCTCTTTTTATCAATCGCAGATCCGAGAATTTCCATGTCGATACGCACATCGCGAATCATGTCATTAGTATTATTTGAAAAGACCAATTCCCCGTTCGCACCATCCTCACTCGTCATGTAAAGATTTTCCCCTTCGGTGCCATTGACCACAAGAGCTAAATCAATGAAAGACTTTTGGATAGTAGTGAGATGGGTCGTGCTATTAAAAATAACACCCAATTCTGAGGCGGAATTCTCCTTGGCAATTCCAGAATTAAATCTGAAGAAACGATCTTCGGAATTTTGCCCCTCGATAATACCCCTAATCACGATAGTCTGCTCCTCTTTTGGATTGAGACCGGCAAACAGCCACACATTTTTATCAAATGAAGGTTTAATATTGGAATCTTGGAACATAAAACCAAAAGGATAGCTTGCGGTAAGCATCACATTCTCGAGGCGCTTGCTCGAATTTGAAACAATTTTGACTTTTAATTCAAGTGCTTGACCCGCCGAAATTTCACGAAGCGCTTCGACAGTCAGACGAATTGGTGAAGCGTTCAAGACGATGTCGAAACTTTTTCGTTTTTCAAAAATTGCAGTTGAACCCTGAACACGATAGTCCGTTCCAACCGTAATTGTCTTTGTGGAATTCTCTTCTCCAAAAAGTGCCGCATTGATAGTACGACGAATTACTGCGCCAGATTCAATTGTCCCGAGGTCCTCTCGGGTATGACGAATATCGGTTGCAAGGTCATCAGAGCTCTTTGTTCCCTCGGGGAAATCAACAACCAAATCAGCTAATTCGACCGGTACCACATTATTATTTTGAATTAAAACATCGACAGATAATTTCTCGCCGCCTCCAACAGAAACAGGTCCAACAACAGTAATTGTTACATCATCCCCTCTCGTTGGTTGATTATCACGAGTAAAGATAAATCCGGCATACGCAAGTGAGCCGAGGAAAAAGACGAATGCAGCTCCGAGAAATATCCGAAAAAGCCCAATCTTTTCTATGATTCCCGGCTTATAATCTGGCCCAGGGTTTTCCTGCCAATCCGGTTTTAAATTATATTCTTTTTCATGTAGGACAAATTCCTCATGAATTGGGTGAAAATTTTGCGAGTCCAATTTTTGCTGAACCCGTTCAATTCGGCTTTTGTGATCTTCCATATCCAAAAATTATACCACTAAAGATGGCTTTCTCGTATCGCTTGGTTCACAATCTTGAGGGCTTCCCTTTTATTGGATCCGATGTGCGCAAGAGCGTCCCTGGTGATTTCTCCTGAGATTGATTTCATAATCTCACTATGATGTTCAATATACCCCAAGTCAAACAAAATCTTTGTATCGACAAGAATTTCCAAGTGTTCACATTCTGCCGAAGAAATTTCATGTTCTTTCACAAATTTCACTGCCTCATCGATCACAGAGAAAACCCTGCTCACATTATCTTCCTCTGGAATTAGTCTCGTGATGAGTGAAAAAATTCTCGCAAACATAGGAAAGCTTTCCTTGGTAATTTCAGTATACAAGTTTCCAGTCTGTGTTGTGTTAATCAAGCGCCACCCACCCTTACCATGCACCAGAAAAAATTCTGCATAAGAATAATCCTGAATCGAAGTGCGCAGCTTGGACTCGATTTTACGGACCGCTTGAGCAGTCACACGAATAACACCAAATTGCTCGGTCAAAATGACCAATTGTTTGTTGTATTCCCCACTCGGGAAATGGGCCAGGACATAACCACGAGTTTGATAAATATGATTCATGTTAGAAAGTCACATCGAAAGAATGTATTCCCGAAGTACAAGTTGCATCGGATTTTTCGATTGGCGATCTATACGCAATTGCTTTTGCATTCACCGTTTTTTTGATTTCAGATTCGAATGCAGCGAGAACTTTTTTGCTGGCTTCGTCAGTTGCGATTTTTAATTCGATCACATCGGACGGTTCGAGCTTCTTATCCTTTCGCATCGATTGAATGTGGCGAATGAGATCCCGCGCGACACCTTCTGATTTTAATTCTTCAGTCAAAACTGTATCGAGGCGCACTTCATCCGATTTTAGAGAAGCGTCAAACGCGACCGTTTTAATGTTCACTTCGTCTTTGATGATTTCAACTAGCCCGGCAGTCACTTTAGAAAATTCAGAAGACAAAGTTAGAGTTGCGAGAGGTTGGCGCACTTTTATCGCTGCACGGTCACGGGCTTCGAGAGACACCGCGACGATATTGCGGACTTTTTGCATTTGTACGACAACATCTGCATCTGACTTCGCCAATTTTGGCCAGTCTAACAGATGGACGCTTTTATCGGCAGAAGTAAAATTCGCTCCGGAAATTTCCTGATAGATTTTTTCTGCCAAGAAAGGCATGAAAGGCGCCATCAATTTCGCTAAATTAATCAAAACATACGCGAGTGTCTTTGTGGCAATATTTTTGTCCGCCATATCCGCATCCTTGAAACGATCACGGGAGCGACGCACATACCACGTTGACAAATCATCGACGAAATCAAAAATTGGACGAGATGCGCGATCTAATTCGTACTGATCCATCCCCTTTGTCATAGCTTCAGCAACCTCTGAAAGGCGATTCAAGATCCAATTATCGAGTGGATTATCTCCGCCTGGTCGAACATCGCTTTCCGCATGTTCCTCTGCTCCATACATTTTGTAGAACGAAACGACGTTGAGGAGGCGATTGGTGATTTTTTTAACAACTTCATCGATACCCTTCTCCGAAAAATTAAGTGGCTCTGATCGCACAATTGGCGACGAAATCATGTAGTAACGCAAGGCATCCGCACCATATTTATTAAGCACCACATCTACATCCGGATAATTTTTAAGACGCTTTGACATTTTGCGGCCATCTTCGGCAAGCACGAGTCCATTCACCACCACGTTTTTATATGGGGCTTTTCCAAAGAGCGCAGTATTGAGCGCGAGTAATGTATAAAACCATCCGCGCGTCTGATCGAGACCTTCGGCAATAAAATCCGCAGGAAAACCCTTGCTCTTGGTCAAAAGACCGCCCGGATTAAACGCATCCTTTTTGAACGGATAGTGATTAATCGCAAATGGCATTGAACCAGAATCAAACCACGTATCGAAGACATCCTTGATGCGCGTCATCTTTTTACCGGCCTGCATAAACGTCACGTCGTCGATAAATGGTCGGTGAAAATCCAATTCATAATCGTCGTTATGCGGAATCGGCGCAAAATCAAATTGCACCAAGTGAGATGTTGGGACATAATCAACACTTTTTTCCTTGAGAAGAGACGCGTTTTTATTAGTCAAACCGAGACGCACCGAATCGAGCATCCACATCACGTATTCATGCGTAACTACGAGTATAGTTTTACCCTGATATTTCCTATCGATTTCATATATGAAATCCCCAGCGCGTTTTTTTACGTCAGATATATTTTCACCTCCTTCTGGTGTAACCGTAAATTTATCAATTACATTCGGAAATAACTTCGCATACTGTTCCGAAGTTGAGCCATTCATTGTACCTCCCTGCACTTCTTGGATTCGATCGTCATAAAGGATCGAGTCTTTGGAAATGCCGCATACTCCGGCAACCAATTCAGCGGTTTCTTTCGTACGAATGAGGGGCGACGCAATAATAAGATCGATTTTTTTCGACTTCAGATTCTCGGCAGTTTTGAGTACTTTATTTTTTCCGTTTTCAGTCAAGTGGCTCGGTGTAGAATTATCAGAATTCAATACGTGCTTGATGTTGTGCTCTGCCTCGCCATGACGCATCACAAAATAAGTATTTGTGCCGCGAGTTTTTTCACGAATTTCTTCGAGCGACCCAAGTACAGCAGTCTCGGTTTTGTCCTCTGACTGCCAAACTGGAATCGGAGTTCCCCAAAATCGAGAACGTGAAATTCCCCAGTCTTTTATATTTTCGAGCCAATTTCCAAAGCGCTTCTCCCCCACTGCTTCGGGAACCCACTTTACTTTTGCATTTAATTTAACCATCTTGTCGCGGAAATCAGTCACACGAACAAACCATGACGACAACGCGTAATTCAAAAGTGGCGCATCAGTTCTCCAACAATGTGGATATGAGTGAGTGAACTTTTCTTTCTCAAATAATGAGCTGTGATGCGCGAGATATTTCACAACTTCAATGTCGGTCTCTTGATGAGCATTCGGATTTTCTTTAGTTGCTTTTGGTTTCGCTTGGCGACCAGCAAAATCAGTCACTTCGGCTTTGATCGTACCGTCAATGTTTACGTGCTGTATGAATGGCAAGTTATTTGCCTTGCCCAAATTCAAGTCATCTTCACCGAATGCAGGCGCAATATGTACCACGCCAGAACCATCAGTCGTCGTGACGAAATCTGCAGCGTAAATCTTCCAACCGTTTTCACGATTTTCAAGTGTCTGATTTTTTGCATAATAATCAAAGACGGGTTTGTATGATTTTCCAACGAGGTCGGTGCCTTTTAATTCTGCAACAATACTGTATTCTTTGTTTTTAAATACGTGTGCAAGACGATCTTTTGCGACAATGTAATTTTGTTCGCCCACATCTTTGAAATTATATTTTACTTCCACATATTCAATCTCTGCTCCAACCGCGAGCGCCACGTTCCCTGGCAGAGTCCACGGTGTTGTCGTCCACGCAATCACAAATGTATTCGGCTCGTCCTTGAGTTCGAATTTCACATACACAGAAATATCCGTAATGTCTTTGTAATTTTGATTTACTTCAAAGTTTGAAAGTGGAGTTTCAAGCGGCGGCGAAATGTGCATCGTTTTGAAATCTTCGTAGACCAAGCCCTTGTCGTACAAATTTTTGAAAGCCCACATAACAGATTCGGAGAAAGAGGCGTCCATAGTTGTGTAGCTGTTTTCCATGTCGACCCATCGACCAGTGCGCGGAATGACTTCCTTCCATTCTTTGTCGTAGCGGAAAACTGTCGCTTTTGCGGCGGCATTGAAATTTTTGATACCGAAGTTTTCAATATCTTTTTTCGTATTCAACTTTTGTTCGTCTTGCACCAATTTTTCGATCGGCAAGCCGTGACAGTCCCAACCCCAGCGACGCTCGACGCGATGACCGCGCATGGTTTGATATCGTGGAATTGCATCTTTCAAAATTCCGGCCAAAATGTGACCGTAGTGTGGCACACCAGTCGCAAACGGAGGCCCATCATAAAAGACGAATTCACCTCGAGGTGCATCGCGCTCGACTGACTTTTTAAAAATATCACTATCCTGCCAAAATTTTAATACGTTTTCTTCTAATAATGCTATTTCGCTTTTTCCGCGATTCTCAGAGTGTTTCTGACCGGTCATATCAGGACCGTTTTCAGGCTTCTTCAAAGCCTGTTCATTTTTTTGCTTCATGGGTATGATATTAGCATTTTTTTAGAAATTTTAAAGAGCTTTTACCTGTATTGCAAATAATACAAAAAAGTATAAACTCTCCATTAGACCAACCCAACCGAAACCCGTTTTAGGAGAATGTGATGAAAAACAAATCAAAGATCGTTGCGAGTGTAATCGTTGCCATGGCTGGAATATTACTCGCTCGAAAGTTCATCCCCATGGATGATACTGACTGGCCAGTGATACTCTTCTTAATGTTCATTGCGCTACATGTCCTGGTCTTTGGCATCATGATGCCCGAGGCTCAAACGCCGATGAGTCTAGGAATAGCTGCCGCCCTAATTTCACCGCACTTACCAGAGAGAATCGGCGTCGCGGTATGTCTGAGCGGACTTGTGGTATTTGCTCTTGGCATACTGTATGGTGTGTGGCGGTTGATGGAGAGAACTATAAAGAAATTGTAGAGTGAGATAAAAATCCACTCGACCAGAGCGCGCACCACACGCGCTTTTGTTTTACATCCTCTTTGGAATACGCACACCCATAATCGCGAGACAATTTGCCATGACGGTTAATGTGGCGCGTACAATGGCGAGGCGATACCCTTCGGCGGCAGTACCATCCATGACTTGTTCGTTTGCATAAAAACTATTGAACTCGCTCGCGATGTGCGTCACATATGTCACAATATTTTGAGGGGCAACCTCGGTGAGAGCTTTCTCGACCAATTCTGGAAATCGATACAACATTTTCTCAAGCGGTCGTGTCACCCATCCATCTGGCAATTTGTGCGGATTCGGTATCAGTTTTCTATCGTGAGCTTTTTCGAGCACCGATTTCGCGCGCACACATGAATATTGAATGTAAGGACCGGAATCCCCCTCAAATGAAAGTGCCTTGTCGCGATCAAAAATAATATTCTTTCCGGGTGATTGTTTGAGCACCGAATATTTGAGAGCCGCCACTGCAATCATCGTTTTGATTTCATCAGCCTCAGCAATTTCAAAACTTCGATCAGCGACTTTTTCACCAACCACATCCGCCAATTCATCGAGCAATCCATCGCCGCTGATTATATTCCCTTTTCGAGATGACATCTTTCCATCGGCAAATTGCATCATACCGTGGGTGATGTGTTGAGTTTTTGCTGCAATTTTAGGTTCGATTTTTGCAAGTGCAGCCATCACCACCTTGAAATATTCTTGTTGTTCAGATGCAGTAATGACAATCGATGTATCAAAAGACCCGAGCTTTTCTTTACGAAACGCAAGTCCGATTTCTTTTGCATCATATGTCGGCAAACCAAGGCTATTGATAAACACACGCGTATGCAGACCATCTTGTTCACCTTTATACACAATCGCGCCGTTACTCTCTTCAAAAACAGGTCCAACATTTTTGCGAACAATTTCAAGCGCGGCACCAGCAACAGAACTTTCTCCAACAAAATGATTGAAGTGTGTTCCGAGCTTTGCATAAATTTCATCGAAATGTTGCATACTCCATTTTTTGCCGATTTCGTAGAGACGTTCCAATTCAGGATCAGTGGTTACTTTTTCATCAAAAAAATCATACACTTTTTTGTTGATAATTTCGATTTCTGATTTTGCGGTTACATCGTTTTCATATTGTGTAGAACCGAGTACGTATGCATCGCCTAAATATTTTGTCTTTACTGACAAAGGCGCCGTTTCCGCTGGAAATGTATCAATAGTTTTAAGTACACCCCACAACGATTTTGCAATGTGCAAACCAACGTCACCCTGATAACACACGCGTGTCACATGCGCACCACTCCAGTCGAGCAGACGTGACATAATTTCTCCGACTGTGTTTGCCATGAGATGTCCAATATGAAAAACCTTGAATGGATTCGGATCGGTGTATTCAATCACAACTTTTTTACCTGCGAGATTTTTGTTTTTCCCGAACGATTCTTCTTGATCAAGAATTTCCGCGAGGCTTTTTCTAAAAAAATCTGGCGCGAGCGAAAAATTGATGAAGCCCGGACCTGCAAAAGAAATCGCGGTAATTTCTGGCGGCAAAGTCTTGCTCATTTTTTCAACGAGCAATTTCGCAACGTCAGTTGGTTTTGCCTTCAACTGTTTTGCGACGACTAGCGCCACGTTTGTCGAATAATCTCCATGCGAAAGTTCCGCTGGGTGTTCCACAATAAAATCAACTAGGCTGATTTCAGTCCCTTCAAATGCTGCTTCGATTATTTTTCTGATCTTCTTTTCGATTTCAATCATTTTATTTTCCAGAACTTCCAAAACCAGACGTACCGCGGTGACTATCTTCGAGCTCTGACACTTCTTCAATTTCACAAGTCTCTTTCTGCTGAATGACCATCTGAGTAATCTTGTGCCCCTTTTCTACGGTATATGGCTCGGTACTGAGGTTGATCATGCCGACCTTGATTTCCCCGCGATATCCGGAATCAATCACTCCGCCCATCACTTTCAAACCGAAATTATGTGAAAGACCACTCTTGTCCCAAATCATTCCCACATGACCAGTAGGAATCTGCATAGCGATCCCAGTCGGTATTTGAACCCGCGCGCCTGGTTCAATCGTAATGGTTTCAATAGAAAACAAATCAAAAGCCGCATCGTCAGCATACGCATATTTGGGAATAACCGCGGCAGGATTCATCTTTTTGATCTTTAATTTCATACTGTGAAATTATAGCAAAAAATAATTACATTAGCTTCTTGACCACACCGTAAATTTTTTGATGGATTTCTTCGATCGGGAGCATCGTGTCACCCTTCACGCACTCAATAGTTTTCCACTTATATTTTTTGGCCACATATTTGTAAGCTTCAGAAGCCTTTGTAAGGTGATCCAAATCCGCCTCGAGGAGATCGCGCTTTTGTCCCCTAATGTAAGCGCGCGGAATTTTTTTGTCCACCATCTGTTGCGCGATTTCTGGTTCTACATGGAGAAAAATGGTCGCATCTGGTTGTGGAATTCCAAATAATTTATATTCCAAATCATGAAGCCATTTCAAAAACTCATCTCTTTTTGACTTGCCTTTTATGTTGGCTGTCTGATGGCCCATGTTCGCAGACACATACCGATTACTGATAACGATCTTACCTTCTTTAAGAAAGCGCTTTACATCGAACGATTTATCATACCGATCAAGTGCGTAAAAAATAGAAGCGCGTTGTGCTCCGACTTCTTCGGCAGTCCCATATTCACCACGCAAATATTTCTGTACAAAAAAAGATGACGGCAATTCATACTGAGGAAAATCCAACATTTCAACGGCGCGTCCTTCTGCAACTAATTTGTCGACCAATAGCCGAACTTGCGTCCCCTTTCCAGATCCATCTGTTCCCTCGACAACAATAAATAGTCCGCGTTTTTTCATATTTTTTATTTTACATTTCGTAACACCTTGTCGATCTTCTGTGCAATCGCGCGGAATTGTTTTTCTTTTGCACCACGAGTGGTTTCAGCTGGGCTTCCGAGGCGAATTCCTGATGGATCGAACGCACTGCGAGTTTCTCCTGGAATAGTATTTTTGTTACAAATAATACCGGCTTTTTCGAGAAGTGCTTCGGCGTCTTTGCCGGGCATGCCACCACGACCATTTGCGTCGCGCACACCACCCATCCAAGTATCAACCAAAATCAAATGCGAGTCTGTTCCACCAGAGACGATTCTCCAACCTAGTTTGCCTAATTCGCTCGCGAGCGCCTGTGCATTTTTTACTACCTGTCTTGCGTAGGATTTAAATTTTGGAGAAAGCGCCTCGCCGAGTGCGACAGCGACTGCCGCGATTTGGCTCATGTGCGGGCCACCTTGCAAGCCCGGGAAAAGAGCCTTGTCTACTTTTTTGTGGAACTCTCGTGCGTCAATCTTTGTGAAGATCATCGCGGCGCGTGGACCTCGCAGAGTTTTGTGCGTTGTCGTGGTTGCAACATCAACAAATGGAAATGGTGAAGGATACGCGCCACCTGCAATGAGACCTGCGATGTGTGACATGTCTGCCATCAAAATTGCTCCACATGCATCTGCGATTTCACGGAACTTTTTCCAATCAACAATACGTGGATACGCCGTAAATCCGCACACGATGAGCGCTGGTTTTTCAGTCATAGCAATTTTCATGAGCTCTTCGTAATCGAGCAATTCTGTCTGCGCATTAACTGTGTATGGGACACGAGCCCAAGCTTTGCCTGTGATGGAGACCTTCTGGCCATGCGACAAGTGCCCTCCTGACGACAATTCGAGTCCCATGATTTTGCCGCCGATTGGCACAAGCCCGAGATACACCGCGAGATTCGCATTCGCCCCGCTCCACGGCTGCACGTTCATATGCCACTCATTCGCACCAAGCCCAAACAATTTCAACGCGCGAGCCTGACACAACTCTTCTACTTCGTCCGTAAATTCCTGACCGCCGTAATATCTGGCACGTGGATACCCTTCGGCATATTTATTATCAAACACAGACCCAAGCGCGTCCAAACAATCACGCGAACAATAATTTTCTGATGGGATAAGGTTAATCGCTTTTTTCTGGCGCGCAGCTTCTTTCTTTATAAGGGCAGCAATTTTGATGTCTTTCATACAAAATATGGTACCACAAAATAGATGCACTCCATACCTTGATTTTGTTATACTTCAGTGGAGAATTATAAACCCAAAAAAACAATATGAGACAATACCACGATTTATTGCGCCACATAATGGAAACTGGTGAAGTTACCACAGACCGGACTGGCACCGGCACAAAATCTGTGTTCGGATATCAGATGCGTTTCAAGATGAAAGATGGCTTCCCTCTCCTCACTACCAAGAAAATTCCTTTCCGCATCATCCTCGAGGAATTGCTATGGTTCATCAAGGGCGACACGAAACTTAAATCACTTCTCGAAAAAAACGTGCACATCTGGGATGAGTGGCCTTTCAAATGGTATCTAAAAGCAGAAAATCTTCCGATTCCAAAAACAAATAGCGACGAATGGAATGTACAACTAAAAACGTTTACCGAAAAAATAATATCAGACGAAGCCTTCAATAAAAAGTGGGGCGATCTCGGACCTGTGTATGGATTTCAATGGCGATCGTGGCCAACTCCAGACGGAAAGAAAATTGACCAATTGCAAAATGTAATCGATCAACTTAAAAATTCTCCGGACAGTCGGCGTATCATTGTATCTGCATGGAACCCAGCACAAATTGATGAAATGGCAAAAGCCGGATTGCCGCCATGTCACTGTCTTTTCCAATTCAAGGTTTACAACAAAAAATTATCACTCCAACTCTACCAGAGATCCTGCGACACATTTTTAGGAGTACCTTTCAACATCGCATCGTACTCCCTTCTCCTTATGATGGTGGCACAGATCGCTGGACTTGAAGCCGATGAATTTATATGGACTGGTGGTGATGTACATATATATCAAAATCACTACGAACAAGTTAAGGAGCAGTTGTCGCGAGATTTCAAAACACTACCAAAACTCGTTATTAATCCACAAGTTACTGACCTATTCGCGTTTACTTCAGAAGATTTTAAACTCGTTGGATATGACCCTCACCCCACAATCAAGGCCCCAATTGCCGTTTAGAGGTTGCGCGAGTTGTTGAAAAATGTACAATGCTCATATGGCACTATCTGATAAAAAAATTCTAGAAGCGAAGAAAAAGGGAGAAATTATTATTGAACCTTTTAACAGGAGAAACCTCGCGACCTCAAGTTACGATGTAACACTCGGAGAATATTATTTCCGCGAGCAGATTCCTGATAAATATCACAATAAAATTTATAACATCTGGGACAAAAATCACATCGATCGTGTTTGGGGTACAAAATTCCACAGAGCAATGACCGCAAAGGAGGCATTTCAAAACTTCAATTTTGAATTTAAAAACATGAAGCCGACTGACAAGGTTATTTTGCTCGAACCTGGTGAAACAATTCTCGCTCACACCAACGAATTTATCGGGGGCAAGGATCACATCACGACTATGATGAAAGCTCGCTCATCTCTCGGTCGTAGTTTTATCGAAGTCTGTAAATGTGCCGGATGGGGCGATGTCGGTTATGTAAATCGATGGACAATGGAAATTACCAATAACTCTAAAAGTTACACTATCCCCCTTGTAGTCGGACGTCGTATCGCTCAGATTATTTTCTTTGAGACAGGAGAAATCATCAGTAACGATTATAATAAATCAGGTAAATATAATTCGACGACTAACTTGAAAGAAATGAAAAAGGCTTGGAATCCTACTATGATGTTGCCTAGACTTGATAAGGACTGGGAAATTAGAAATTAGCATGTCAAACAATCCACGAATCAGCCTCATCGCCGCAATTGGCCGCACGAGCCGTGTCATCGGCAAAGAAGGCGGGCATTTACCGTGGCATATTCCTGAGGATTTCAAACATTTCAAGGAAACAACTATGGGTCACCCGATGATCATGGGTCGCACCACATTCGAGGAATTTGGCGGGAAATTATTGCCAGGTCGCACGCACATCGTGGTCACGCGACAGGAAGATTACAACGCACCAGAAGGTGTCATTATTGCCCACTCTATCGAAGAAGCGATTGCATGGGGATCAAAAATTGATTCTGGTGAAATCTTCATCATCGGTGGCGGACAAATTTATACGGCCGGACTTCCCTTCGCCGATCGTCTATACCTAACGCTCGTTAATACAGACATCGCAGGATCAGTCACTTTCCCAGAATATGAATCGCGTTTTAGCAAAATCGTCTCCCGACGCATGTCGAAAGACGATAATTTTGCATATGAGTTTGTGGTGCTAGAAAGGTAACCCTAGAACAACATACCGATAAAGGCTACTGCAATCCACACAAACACGACGAGCGCAACGAAAGCAGTAGGACCAGACATTTTGAATGCACCATTCTTTAGCATTGGATGATTTTCACGCTTGAGACAAAGCGCAGAGATAATCGCAGAAGAAAAGGCAACAATTCCAAGCGACGTAACACTCTTCCACACGACTTCTGAAGAAAACACCTCCCAGATAGAGAGTACCCCTAAAAACGCGAGCACTGCAGCGGAAATAATCAACACGACTACAGTCGTCAAACGAGTCGTTGTAAACAATGTCACATCGTGAGGTGCACCGCCCGCCGATTCTGTCTCATCGACTGCAACGAATTTTTCTGCAATCAAGATCACGACTGAAAAGAATGCGAGAAGTCCCATTGTTTTGAAAGACTTTTCAATAACATCCTGCGCAAACACGTCCCACACACCAAAAATCGCAACAATGCTCAATATTGCCATCGCACAAATAAATACAAACGCTGATATATCGGCTATTTTTCTCATAAAATTAATTAAGTAGTAATGGGTATAGTATAGCAAAAAATAAAAGAGTTAAAATTTTGAAGTCCTCGGGTCGCATCACACACGTTTAGAAATGAATGTGCGTTTTGTGTTGATGCTCAACCAGACTTTCAAAATTTTAACTCTTTTATTTTTTAACACTACTACCCCTTCACTTCAATACCCATAGATCGGCAAGTTCCTTCGATTGTCTTCATTGCTGTTTCGACAGAAGCTGCTGAAAGGTCAACCATTTTTTGTTCTGCGATTTTGCGGATTTGAGCCTTTGTGATTTTGCCGACTTTCTTTGTGGCATTAGTGCTTGAGCCTTTTTCCAAACCAAGCTCCTTGAGAATCATCCGAGACGCGGGGGCTTGTTTGTATGCGAGTTTGAATGTTCGATCCTCGAATACTGTTACGATTGTTGGAACGATTTCACCCATACGGTCGCGAGTAGCATCGTTGAAAATCTTGACGAATTCACCAATGTTAACACCGGCCTGACCGAGTGCAGGACCTAGTGGTGGAGCTGGCGTTGCGCGCCCGCCAATCGCTTGAACTTTAATTACTTTTTGAATTTTTTTAGCCATATTTTTGTGGTTCGCTTATACTATATTAAATCTTCTTAACTTGCAAGAAGTCAATCTCAACTGGTGTTTCTCGACCGAACATTGAAACGTTGACTTTGACCTTACCGCGTTCTTCGTCGACTTCTTCAACTCGACCTTCTAATTCCTTGAATGGACCATCAGTGATCACAATTACTTCCCCAACTATGATATCGATCTTGTGTTTTGCCATATCGGTGTTCATTCGAGCAAACAATGCGTCGACTTCTTTCTGAGAAAGTGGCACAGGATGCACACCAGAACCAACGAACCCTGTTACACGAGGTGTGTTTCGAACGACATACCAAGAATCATCATTCA
Source organism: uncultured Candidatus Saccharibacteria bacterium (assembly GCA_964538855.1). Taxonomy (GTDB): domain Bacteria; phylum Patescibacteriota; class Minisyncoccia; order Phycocordibacterales; family JAACPR01; genus CAYLNC01. Next base: position 351,821 of record CAZIEY010000001.1, on the reverse strand, counting down.
CAATCATATCCACGAGTACATAACCTGGGTAAATCTTTTCAGAAACCTCGACACGTTTGCCGGCTTTGATTTTGATTTTCTTTTCCATCGGCACGAGCACATTAAAGATGAAATTTTCCATCGCCAAAGATTCCACACGTTGTTGCAAGTTTTTCGCCACCGCATTTTCATATCCAGCATATGTGTGAATCGCATACCAATTTCGATCACGTGCAGATTGCTGTTTTACTGTATTTGTATTCACGCTTTGAACTGTGTTTTCACCTGAATTTGTAGGAGTATCCATATATTTAGAAGCTTACAAACATTCCAATAATCTTTGTGAAGAGTGCGTCAAAAACTCCTAAAAATGCTGCGATGAAAACCGCGATCACTACCACGAGCACAGTGTAATTCACGGTCTGACGTCGAGTCGGCCAGCTGACGTGACTCATCTCTTCTTTTGTCTCCTTAAAATAATTAATTAAAGTTCTCATTTTTTTCTTGGTTAAAAGCTCGCTCGAGCCGGTTTATTTAAAAAAGCCCTTTCGGGCCCCTTACTGGATATAATACCAGAATAGGAGAAATAGTCAAACACGCCGTCCAATGTGGCACGGCGTGTTTGTTGCTACAAAATCGAATCACTCTACCGAATCCAAATCAAATTAATCTTCGATTTCAAAAGTAATAGTAACTTTAGAAACAACAGTATTCTCACCGACAGGAATTTCTGGGGCTACATTTGCCATTTCCATCTTGTAACTAGAACTCATGCCCATGTCATACATCGGATAACCACCTTCACTTCCATCGCTATAACCAATAACATCTCCTAAATTAACCCCCAATTCCTTTGCTAACTGTTTTGCTTTAACTCGAGCCTCGGCAATCGCTTTGCTACGAGCCTCGTCTTGTAACGCATTCTGATCGTCAATGACGAATTGTAAACCGCTCACATTACTGACAGATTCCTTCCCAACAGCGGTAAGTAATGCTCCGGCCTTTGCAGTATCACGAACTTTGACTGTGACATTTTGGCTCACGCGATAACCAACAATAACTGGATCTGACACAGGGCAAGGATATCTGAGGCAAGCGATTGAATTATTTTTATACTCTGGATTCACATTGTAACCGTCAGTTTTCAAGTCTTTTTCTTCAACTCCACCCGCCTTGAGACTTTCAAAAATTCTATTGACCTTTGTAGTCGCGAGAGCTTGAGCAGACTCTACAGTTTCTGAAACTTCTGAAACAGTAAATGAGAATGTCGCGATATCTGGAACAGCAATTACCTTACCTTCTCCTGTCACGTTAATAGAATTCAAATATTTATCATTTATAGAGACGTTATGGAATTCAGAAATCGTCTTTGAAAATAAAAAGAGAGACAAGAAACCCATGACGACAAGCGCACCTTTTATACCCCACGCCTTATATTGTTCATTGTTCATAATACAAATATTATTGATTAATAACCTTATTATATAGGAAAACTAGAGATTCTGCACCTCGTACGCTTTGACCAAGTTTTCAAACAGAGACGCAACAGTCATCGGACCAACGCCGCCTGGGACGGGAGAAATCGCCTTTAATTTTTCTGGATGTTTTACAGCTGCGTCGCCGCAAATCTTTCCGTCAGTTACAGTAATACCAACATCTACTACTATCTGCCCTTCTCTAAAAGTCGCATCAGTTGCAATACCCGGATGACCTGTCGCAAGCACTACAATATCCGCAGATTTGATTTTTTCAGACAAATCTTTTGTCTTGCTATGACACACAGTGACAGTTGCGTTTTGATTTAATAAATGAAGCGCGGTTGATTTCCCCACGAGAAGTGACCGACCAACAACAACCGCAGTCGCGCCTTCTAAATTTACAGAATTTTTTTGTAACAAAGTCACCACAGCACGCGCAGTTGCAGGAATCAAACCTGTTTCATCATGATTTACTAATTTATAGATGTTTGTCGAACCGAGACCGTCAACGTCTTTGTCGGGTTTAATTGTATTAACAATTTTTTGAAAATTAATATGCGCAGGGATTGGCAGCTGTACAATGACACCGTGCACCTGCTCGTCTTTATTGATCGAATGAATTTGATTAATTAAGTCAATTTCAGCAACATCCTCTGGAAATTTAGTGATATGCAACACCGCACCAATCTTTTTGGCAAAATTGGCTTTACGCGCAAGATACACATTAGAAGAAGGATTATCCCCTATCTGAATAGCGATCATAGTAGGAACACTCTTCATCGAAGCAATTTTGCGCTTCAACTCGGCCGCGATTTCTTTGTTCAATTTGGTTCCATCGAGAATCATATTCCCTCCAATCTAACAAATTTAAATGCTTGTGTACATGATGAACACCAAAAAAAGAATTAGAATAAAGATATCGATGAGGCGCTTCACACGCTTGTTTTCAAGCATCGCTTTTGACAAATTTTCGCGCAAAGCATCATTGTCCTCTATGCCTGTATGTGAATCAAATTTGATAATTTTTTTCTCAGATTCCATGGTGAGTAAATTATTTTTGTGCTAAAAGATATTCAACGACATTTCGCCACACTTCTATTTGCTGCGCACCAGTCACGGGCAGGTATTCACCCTTTGGGGTAATCATAATAGAATGAGGAGTTCCTTTGGCACCAGACGCAGACCACTCGTTTTTTTGAGCATTAATTTTAGCCAAAGGTCTCTTTTCAGTGAGACATTTTGTGAAAGCAACCTCATCCACACCGACTTCGACCGCGTATTTTGGAAGAAGTGTCAAATCAAAACCATCATTCCCTGGTGAGTTGTCGTAAATCTTGTCGAGATATGTCCAGAATTTTTCTTCGCCTCCAAGTTCGGCAACACATTCAGTAGCGACCGATTCTGTAGGTGCCTGTCTGTGAAGTGGCGCATGTCGATATACCCAGGCGACTTGCTGTGGGTATTCTTTTACCAATTGGTGAAGTGTCGCATGCAATCGAATACAGTATGGACATTCCATATCCGAATATTCAACGATTTTTATTGGAGCATTTATGTCTCCACGAATATGATCTGCTGCGGTGACTGGAGAAATATTTTTTGGATCGACAGGTTGAGATCTTTTAATTTTGTTAGCAATCGCCTCTGGAGTATCTACCTGGGCTACTTGATTACCTGTAGGGGTTGGATTATTTTTGTTTGTATAGACCACTGCCCCACCAATAATGATTGCTGCGATGACAATCGCGACTGAAATTCCTAGATTGTTATTTTTTTCTGGCATGCAATAAGAATACACCAATTAACTCGCAAAATCTATTATCTTTTCGACCACCTCTTCTACTGGCAATTCGGTGTTATCTATTAAAAGATTATTTTTCACTGGGGCCTCATTAGTAAAATTATGCCTACCCAAAGCCTCTTCCAACACCTCTGGTTTATGGATCTTTGTCCAAAGAAGACGATCCTCGCCTTTTACACGATTCATTAATGTCTCTTTATTTGTAACCAAGTGTATCGCGTAAAATTCTCCACCATTATCGTTGGTTATTTTTTCGAGCTCCCTAACAAACCATTCATCCGTCTTTCCGTTTGGGTAGGTATAATCACTTGCATACACTCCAGTCATAATAATTCCATTTACTTTCTCTTTTACACCCGCCTCTAACATTTCCAATCGAAAATTTAAAATGAGCATACCACCAACAGAGCTACCGCGATCAAAAATGGATCTCACCAAATCAGTTGTCAAATGATTATGCAAAAGTTTATACCCAGTCTTTTCAGCCAACAGTTTTGCAGTCGTAAACTTACCCACAGCAGGAGTTCCGTATATAAAAATAACTCTTGTATGTTCCATATTAAAATTATACTAAATTTTGGGCGATTACTGGGAATTGAACCCAAATTAACGGATCCACAATCCGCTGTGTTACCATTACACCATAACCGCCATGTTGGTACGCGCTTATTTATAGCAAAGAAATCCCAAAAAATCTAGTTTACATAAAAAAATAAAAGTCCAAAATTGTGAGTGTCTGGTCGAGCATCAACACAAAACGCACGTTCTTTACAGAACGTGCGTGATGCGACCCGAGGACCGAACAATTTGGACTTTTATTTTTTTATGCTTTAACTTCTTCTTTTGGGGCTTCTGCAACAGGAGCAACGTCGTCAGATAGAGTTTCTTCGGCATCAGTTCGATTATCGAGGAAAATCATCTTCATACGCTTGTTAGCCTGTTTAATAGCCTTGTCACGAACATTGTAAAGTTTTGAACGGCGAATTTTTGATCGTTTTAATACATCAATTTTTTCAATCATTGGAGAATAAAGTGGGAAAATCTTTTCTACACCGAAACCACCAGTCACACGACGAACAGTGAATGTAGCGCCTGCTTCTGTTCCGTGCTTTCGCGCAAGAACGAGACCTTCAAAAGCCTGTGTACGAACCTTTCCGGCTGCATCTTTGATTTTTTGAAACACTTTAACAGTGTCGCCAGCTCGCATATCGAGCTTTTTTCGGGCATCCATATTGATTGGTGTGATATTCATAGTGAATGAAAATCTATCATAAAGGGCCTAAATTGGCAAGGCACAGACTACCCCTTGAGCCTATTTTGGGAAAACCTCGAGAGCATGAACGAAGTCCGCCGGATATTCCGCCTCATAATTAACGGTTTTGCCAGAAGGGTCGGAAAATTCAATTTTACGAGCATGCAAAGCCAACCTATCGAATCCAAGCATCTTTTCGCGACCAGGTGCATATAAAGTGTCAGCAACAACAGGATTAAAAATAGATTTAAAATGAACACGGATTTGATGGGTGCGGCCAGTTTTCGGCTTAGCTTCAACAAAAGTCACCTTTTTATCCACAGACCGAGCAAGCACGCGAAATTCGGTCACTGCGTCGCGCATCTCCCCACGTGCGGTTTTACTCGCCGACCACTGACGAAAATCGCTCTTGCTTCGACCAATCGGTGCATCAATAACACCAGTGTCAGATTTAATATTTCCATAGACAAACGCATGGTACGTTTTATAGACCGTACGATTTTGAAATTCTTTTTTAAGATATTCAAAACCGTCCGTGGTGCGTGCAACAATCATTACACCAGATGTATCGCGATCGAGGCGATGTACAATTCCGGGACGCGCGATTGAAACTTCTTCCGAGATTTTAATTGGCTCCCCCACCCCCGCAATTTCAGGGTATTTTTCAAGCAAAAAATCACACAGCGTTTTCTCTGTGCTTCGTCCATCACTATGCACCATGAGTCCAGCCGGTTTATTAATGACAATATAATCTTTGTCTTCGTGAATAATGTGAGGTTGCATATAATGTATGCGAGAACGAGGTGCGCGATGAGGGATTCGAACCCCCGGCCTACCCGGTGTAAACGGGTTGCTCTAACCAACTGAGCTAATCGCGCAAATGTGACTTGTCTTTAATTTGTACAAGTCTTCACACAGATTAGCATTTTCAATCTGTATTTTCAACTTGCGACGAGTCTCCTCCCTCAGTTTCTTCTTCGATTTCTTCGCCCCCGACCGATTCCGTAAATTCCGCCTTCAATTTCTCTCCCATCTCTGTCTCGAGTTTTTTTAATTCTTCGGTATCAACTGTAACTAATTTTTCCAATTCTCCTGCATCAACAGTTGTGATTGGTGAAACTGCATCGATAAAATTCTGACCATTTTCCTCGATACGTCTCTTGGCGGCTTGTATTTTGGCTTGAAATTGATTAAAGGTAGTAGAAGACATAAATTTAAGCGACTCGTTCGACAAAATTTTGCTGTTGCGATAATAATTGTTCTGCACCGATTAATAAAGATAAGAGTTCAACTTTTTCATTCTGGGTTAAATTTAAGTGCGACCAAATAGCAGATCTGATTTCGGCGATTTCTGTTTTGGACTCTTCTACATTAGCCGAAAGCATACTGATAGCCTCGAATAAGGCTTCTTTTGAAGATTCGGTTGAATTTGTTGGTTTTTCAAATGACATGAGGCTAGTATAGCATATATTGCCTAATGGCAAGCCCTTTGTTATGATATAATAGTACTAAAATATAGTAACAACATGACCACTATTTCAATCCCAATCACAAACGAATTAAATGATTTCATCAACGAACAGGTCTCTCTTGGCAAGGCAGGAAGCAAGGCCGAGCTTATTCGGCGTGCGATTGTACAATACAAAGAAGATGAGTTTATTAAATCTATTCTTGCCGCAAAACAAGAGATTAAAAATGGAAAGGGTCTGGTCGGAGACCTCGATAAATTAGCAGAGGGATTCGAATAATATGATATTGATCGTATACGCCCCATCTTTTATAAAAAAGTATAAAAAGCTCCCTCCCCTATTAAAAATTGAAGTTAAAGAAAGGATTGGGTTATTCAAAAATCCTGACAATCATACACAATTAAGAGTTCACAAACTAAAAAATATTGAAAACACGTATTCGTTTTCTGTAAATTATAAAATCCGTGTCATATTCGAATTTGATATGACTAAAAATAAAAAAACTGCGCCAACAACAGCGAATCTTTTGAGTGTCGGGGGTCACGATGAAGTTTATTAGTCGCTTGTAGTCCTCCCGGCAGTCTCGGTCACGAATCACTAAGCTTTTTATTTCGCTCGAGGGACTCACTCATAAAAATCTAAGTGTTCGCGACCCCGCCTCGCGACCTATTTTCGCTTCGCTCAAATAGGTGCCCACTCCGGCCTTCGATTCCTGACGAAACGCTCACGCGTTTCTCCGGTCGGCCAATTCGCTTCGCTCATTGTCCTCCCGGCAGGAATCGAACCTACATCAAGAGCTTAGAAGTCTCCTGTTCTATCCATTGAACTACGGGAGGATATATCCTTAGACTATACGAAATTTGGAAAAATTCAAGTTACAAACCAAGACTACTTGGTCATTGAATTAATTTCCGCGGCGTCACGTTCGAACGAATCAATCATTTTTTGAATCTCACCGAGATTGATGTGGGATTTTCGATACGACTCTGGGGCTACTTCTGTATGCAACATATCGTCAATCATTTTGTATGTTCCAAATCCAAAAAAACAAGCCGCGACGAAAAGAATGACCGTGACAACAAGTGCTATTATCCAGTCAAAATGTGGCGAGACACCCCACAATGACAGCTTGTATTTTCTCTGCCCCCAATAAAAATTAAATTTTTCTTTGTATGTGCTAATACGTATCATACTCAATTTGTTACACCTGTTATCACCATATCAGCAACCCAAGAAACGACTGTGTTTTCATCATCATTCGACCCGACTTGATACAATCTCATGAAATGCACACCGACATGGTGTGGGATTTTTTCGAATGTTTGTAAAAATAAATTTACTTGTTGCCATGTACCGCTCGCATGCAATGACATATTGAGTGAATTATAAACTAACCCGCTTGATTCAGAAAACCCACCATCTTTAAGATCAACAGACTCGATTTTGAGTTGAACCCCAGCGACCTTTGCGACCATTTCGCATGTCTTGATAAAATCAACGATCTTTTCCTTATCAATTAAACGCGCGTCGAGCGCAGTAGCCACACGTTTAATATCTTCAATTTGTTTCTCGGTATTACGTAAAAATGTTACGGACGCATTTTCCATCACAAGAGATTCGCGTTTACTTTGTACTGCACGCGCAGATTCCCAAAGATACATATTCCAATACACCACCGCGCAGAGTGCTACGATAAAAACAATAGCGAGTAAGGTTGTGATTTTTTTGGTAAGGGATGTTTGCATAGGTTAATTCTGAATTAAGGCAGCCGTGTGAATTGTTGCAGAAAACGGAATATCTGACTCTTTAGTGAAATTAGAAAATGGAAGGTCGACACTCTTAAAGATCGGATTGGTTTGAACCTTTTTTGAGTACGCAACAAGCGCATCGCGGCTTGATGCATTACCAGCAACTTCTATCTTGACTGAGATTTCGCCACCTTCGACCTCTTGGACCTTGAGAAAATTCATCGAGGTAATCGCCACACCAGGTGTTTCGATGGTGAGTAACTCCTGAAGAATTTTGTACGGGCGCATCACTGGCGCAGCAAATAGTTTATGTTCCGCCTCAACATGTTTCGTTAATTTTTCAAAATCTTCTTTTTGTTTTGATCCGTCAGAAGTTTTTGCTGTCGCAAGTTGCTCTGTCACCACAGCATCCTCGACCCTCACAAAAATATACGGTATGTATAAAAGCGTCGCAATAACACCTAATATAATAATCAGAATAAACAAATATACATTACATAATCGCAAAAGATATTCTCTTCGTAACTCATGCCGTTTTGTTCCGATTAAAAGTTTCAACATATTATTTGTAATGTAATGCGGTCAATGCCAAACCGACTGACACCGCATAATCAAGAGATTCTTTTTTATGAAGTGATGGAATATAGTCATCAGCGGAAAAGGCATTAACCCACACATTTCCAATTTCAACGCTGATCTTTAGGTTTTTTTCCAAGAATTCAACTGCACCCTCTTTGTACGCGCACTTCCCCACAATAATCGCATCCTCTATTTTTTTATGTTCCGAAGCCACAGAGCGGCTAGTAAACCAGAATATAAGAAGTTTGTTCAAGGATTCTTTCAATTCTCGTGCAGCCGGGCCATCAAATGAGTCTAAAATTTCTTTGGTGCGCACAGTCAATGTCGAGGTGTACTGAACAATTTGTTTTTGAACAATGGCGATATTCACGCGATCTTCGAGCATGCGAATAATCAGATACGGCTTGTCATCCCCTCTTGGTACCAAGGCATTGGCAAGTGATGTTGATTCAGACACAAATGAAATCGGAACGAGACCTGCTTGCTCTAGAATATTGGTATACGACTGAATAATTGATTTCGGGAAAACACTAACCACCACTTCGATGTCTTTTTGTGATTCAATAGAATCCACAACATAGTAATCGAAATTTAATTCCGAATAATCAATCGGCACATTTTCCTCGAGAGAAAATCGAACTGCAGAAGCGAGATCCAAAACTGCGCTATGCGGAAAAGTCGTATTGAAAATATAATTTTTTTGTTCAGGAAGAGCAACGATAACATACTTCAATTTGAGTTCGTCTTTGATTTTCCGGAGGGCCGTGACGACACAATTGGTATCTTCGGCGGTAATTTCATTGTCAGTTAAGTCGCATACACCTTTGAATGGAATTGTCTTGTAAAATTCGGGAACGAGACCGAATTTTGTCGGCTTTAATTTCATGACGCGAATTTCAAATGGTGTAATGTCGAGTGCAACAGGATCAAACGACAAATATTTTGGTGTCGGAAAAGCGCGATTTAAAAAAGATGTCTGATTCTTTGAAAAGTACATGTGCCACTATTATACCGCAAAAAATGCGCGCCAAGCCGAAAATATTAAGGGGTTACGAAAGTTTCGTACCCGGCAAAATTTTCTGATCGACGTCGAGGAGTGAGAAATTCCCTGCTGTGTCTTTAGCGGCCAAAATCATGCCGTTGCTCTCGAGGCCTTTGATGACACGCGGTTGCAAATTGGTGATGAACGGACATTTTTTACCGATGATTTGTTCTGGGGTGTAATATTCTGCGATACCTGAAACGATTTGGCGGACTTCTGTACCGAAATCAACAGTGAGGCGCAAGAGTCGGTCAGCGTTTGGAACTTTTTCTGCGGTTTTAATTTGGCCGACGGAAATTTCCACTTTGGCGAGATCATCGATTGAAATTTTTGGAGAAGCTGGCGCGGCAGGCGTAGCAGGTTCAACAGGTGTCGCGGGTGTAGCCGGTACGACTGGCGCAGTAGTTTCAATTGGTTTTTGTTGGTCTGTCATGTGTTTTATTTTTTATGTTTAAGTGTGTCGAGGTAGCTTTGCAAAATGATTGTTGCGGCAGATGCGTCGGTAGTGGCGGTTTTGCCTTGAAAAAATTCGGCTTGCTGTGACGACATGAATTCAGGATGAAGTTCTGTGTCGACGCCGATGTCTTTTTCAATCACGTCGTGCAGGTCGATGATGTCCCCCATTATGTCGTTGTCTTGCATCTTGAAGTCTTTTGATTCGCCAATGACGACTTTTTTAATCTCATTTTCAATGACGATCTTTCGCAAATTCTCCACGAGGCGGGCGTCGTTTTTTAAAACTTCTTTCGGGAAAGCCATCTCGCCGTTTTCATCCGACATGGCGATGCCGACGCGTTTTGTTCCATAATCGATGCCGAGGTATCTCATGTGATGTATATTGCCAGAAAAATGAAATTAATCAATTCGCTCGACTTTCCTCAACATAATTATTGAGCCGATAGTAATGAGCGCGGTGACACCCATCGCGATCCGATACGCGACACTTTCCCCCATAAACATAAAAATCGAAATGGTCGCAGACCAAATAAGAGGTCCGACAATCGCACCCATTCTTTCGAAAATAACGTAGACTGAAAAAAATTCAGCGCGCTCTGCGACAGGAACAAGTGTTGAATAAAACGAACGAGACATCGCAAATATCATACTGAATACAATACCAGTCACAAATAGAAGCGCCAAAACTACACCCTTACCACTCACAAGTGCGGTTGCAAGTACGAGAACTGGCCAAATAAACAGAATGTTTTTAAGCGATACTAACTGCCCCTTCTTACGTAATGCTGCAGTAAGCAATGCCCCCACGATTGTTCCGACTAACATCGAGACACCTGCGATTTTAATAATGTCATCCCTTAACCCAACTGCCTTGCTTAAATAAAGCGTGAGAAAGAATGAGATCGTCATCATTGAATCGGCATAAAAAATGTATGACATCAAAAACCAAAACGCTTTTTTATTTTGATAGATTTTTTTAATAGTAGAAAGATTCACTTGTGGTTCATCCGTTTCAATTCGCACATCGGCGACGGGATTGTTTCTAAACCACAACATTGGAATCAGCAGGACTATGAACACGATTGCTGCCCATAGAAAAACTTGTTGCGCACCAATAATTCCAAACAGCGCGAGGCCTGCAGTCGCGAATGAGAGCATGACACCAGCCAAATTTCCGAGCTGACCCCACATCTGTCCAAAACCAGATGTTGCTACTCTATCTTTTTCTTCGCTCACGGTCTGAATAAATGAAGTGAAAAATACGTACCCGCTGTTGTAACAAAAATAAAAGAGAAAATAAATAATGAACACCAGATATGGTAAATACGATGATGGCTTCAGAAGAGACAAAATCAAAATACACAGAGCTGCGAGAGCACTGAATGTAAGCATAACTTTTTTGTGCGTCTGTTTTTGATCGACTCGGCGAGCAATACCCGGCATTACAAACAACAAAACTATTGTTGATAAAGAAACTGGAATGCTCACAATCCATTGACTCATGCCGTTTTGGACAACCGCCCATAAACTGAAATAATAAAGCACGCTGATAAGTGCAATTGAATTCGCGAAGTCATATAAATACCACAAGTATCGGTCTTTTTTCATAATTGCATTGTAACTTATTTAAATAGCGCAAGATACTCCCCATACCCCTCCTTCTCCAAATCCTCTTTCGAAATAAATCGGAGCGACGCGGAATTAACACAATAATGTCGCTCGCCTTTTTTAAGAGAGCCATAATCAAATACATGCCCAAGATGCGAATTTCCGACCACACTTTTTACTTCGGTACGAATCATGCCGTGCGATTCATCAAGGTATTCTTTCACACTCCCCTGTTTAATTGGCTTCACAAAACTTGGCCAGCCGGTGCCAGAATCAAATTTGTCGTGCGAAGAAAAAAGTGGTTCGCCAGAAACGACATCGACATAAATTCCGTCGCGATGATTGTCCCAATATTCATTTTGAAAAGGAATTTCGGTTCCGCAGGTTTGTGTCACTTTATATTGAAGCGGAGTCAATTTTTCGACATCGCCCCATGTCTTTTTTATAAAATCTTTCCGGCCAGACCCTTTTGCATACGCATTATAATGTTCGGCGTTCGTTTCGAAATATCGCTGATGATAATCTTCGGCAGGATAGAAATGGTCGAAGGGCAAAATAGCGGTCGCGATTGGTTTGTCGAATTTTCCGGAATCGGCGAGCATCTTTTTGGAGCGTTCGGCAGCGGCGTGTTCTGCGTCGGTTGTAAAGTAAATTGCGGTTTTATATTCATCTCCCCTGTCATGAAACTGCCCGCCTGCGTCGGTCGGATCAATGCCTCGCCAAAAAACTTCGACTAATTCTGCGTACGAAGTTTTTGATTCGTCATAAGAGACTTCGGCGCCTTCGACGTAACCAGAATTACCTGCGTGCAAGTCATCGTAGGTCACTGTGCCTCGCGTGCTCTCTGGACCAATGTAACCAACGCGAACATCAGTCACACCTTTTTTAATTCGAAATGCTGGCTCCATACACCAAAAACATCCACCGGCGAAATATGCTTTGTTCATAGGTATAGTATACACAATTTGAAAATGCACCGTGTGATGGTGCATCAGGGCGCGCGCCCTTGTAAAAGATTTAGCATGATTCTTGCCCTGCCGCGGCGTTCCTGCTTTGAGAAGTCCTCATCACCCACAAAGTGGGCTGTCAGACCTATCACAAAGACCAGAATGCAGAGCACAAGAAATATTTTGTACTGGATCGATGCAGGTTCCATACACCACCTCCTCATATAATCAAATCACTTTTTACGAAAGCTGCAAGCGAGTTTATCGCTCTGCACTCCACCTTGCATAAATTCCACACGGTAAAATTCGCGCATTGTCGCCAGATTCCTGAATTCCCAATTCCCCATTTTCAAAAGTGCCACCAAATTTTTCGAGAGTCGGCCGCACCAAGTTCATGTAACCAGTCGAAGAATATCCACTCGCGTAACCATTCACGAGGAAAAAGAGAGGTTTGTCGGTTAACACTTCGCGCAAAAGCGAAATTAATTCTGGCAAATCTTCTTCAATGAGCCATTTTTCTCCGGTCGGACCGTTTCCGAATGCTGGTGGGTCGAGCAAAATTCCGTCATATCTATTCCCTCGTTTTATTTCGCGCTTCACAAACACAATTGCATCATCGCAAATTGAACGAAGCGGTTTCTCTGCAAGTCCCGACAATTCTGCATTTTCGCGTACCCACGCAATCACAGATTTCGATCCATCGAGATGTGTAACGGTCGCACCAGCTTTGACGCACGCGAGACTCGCCCCGCCAGTGTAACCAAAAAGATTGAGCACATTCGGTGGTGTCGCAGTCGGAGCGCTCTCGATTCGCTTTGAAATCAAATCCGCCATCCATTCCCAATTTGATAATTGCTCTGGGAAAAGTCCTGTGTGCTTGAACAAGTTCGGTCGAATCAAAAACTTTAGCCCACCAAATTCAATCGGCCACTCTTTTGGAAAATCAACCTTGGTTTTCCAATCAGTCTTTTTTCCCTCGCGAACAAACCACGCATCAGCGCGCTCTTGCCATTCTGCCTCTGTCATTTTTGGAAGCCAAATCGCCTGCGGGTCAGGTCGAGACAGCACAAAATTTCCGAAACGCTCTAATTTGTGAAGGTTGCCGGAATCGAGAAGCTCGTAATCTGCGGAAGGTTTGGTGATTAACATATTTTGTATATTACACGAAAAAAAAGAAAACTGCCACGCTCCTCCTGGGGCGTGGCGAATTGGGTTGAGTGAAGATATCCCCGTCTGCGCAGGTTACCTCACTAAGGTTGGGTTAAAAGGTGGAAGCTCATCCCAGAATAAATGCCACGGCACCAAAAAACCAAAATCATACATGGTATCGTAAAAATCGATGATCGGCTCACCAGGCAGTGCCGACCCTTCAGACTGTTGGACAAGAGACATTGAACAGACCCTTTCAATTGCAATAGAACCGATATGGTTCCTCTAATATAGAGAATACCAAAACCCTCACAGCACGTCAAAGACGGTACACCTATGCTACAATATCGCTATGATTGACTGGGTTTCAAATGTAATCACTACTCTACTTGCAAACGACTGGAAATATCTGGTGATTCTTTTATCTGGACTCGTTGAAGGAGCGCCAATTATTGGCTCGCTCTACCCTGGCGGAACAATTTCTTTTCTAATTGGAACGTACGCCGAGGCTGGAGCATTCAGTCCTTGGGTTGCAATGATATTGCTAATTGCCGGAAATTTTACTGGTGATATGTTCGGATATTATTTAGGGAGATATGGTCAGAGATTTTCGATGATTAAAAATGTGCTGGAGAAGGAAAAGTTTTCAAGTGCATGGGATATATTCGAACGCCGCCTCTTTTATTTCGTAGTACTCGGGCGTTTGATTCCTGTAGTTCGATCAATCCCCTCTCTCCTTGCAGGTGCTCGACAAATTCCCGTCAAACGTTACGTGTGGTACAGCCTCGGCGGTTCTGCGCTCTGGGGTTTCGCTGGCACATGGGGAGGATTTCTCTTGCGTGACATACTTGGTAAAAATGCTTGGATGGTGATTGTAGGGGCGACAGTGGTTGTTGTCATTTTTGGGATCGCGAAAAGATATTATAAGAAAGGTTAGGTATCGGATGAAGTATCAGATCATGTGGCGCTGGTAGTGGATTTTAATTTAAAAAAGCCCGGCCTTACGGTCGGGCTTTTGCATACGCAACCTTGAGGGTTGCTATGCAGCAGTCGCAGGAGAGATCATCCCGTACTCAACCATGTGCAGGTTGCCGCTGAGGTCGCGGATCTCCCACCATTCCTCGTGCGTCATGCCGGTAACACTCCGCAGTTGCACTGCGATCCAGGCGCAGAGGGCTTCATCCAACTCCTGAGACAAACCCGAAAAGGTGATGATGAGGCTCAAGCGTCGAATCCTGATTCCACCAAAGTAACGCTTTTTTTCCAAGTCGAAGCTTTGGTAGGCAGAAACATGGTCGGGATTTTGCTTCAGGCGCGTGGACTTATTCTGGCAGTTACTATTCCACCCGCCAGTCTTTTCATCATGATGGATCGGCTGACCAACCGCAAACACGTCCGTCGTGCAGAGATGTTCGTCGACCACACACATCCAGCCGCCCTTGTAAGGCGTCTTGTGCAGGTTGACTGCCTCATGGTAACCTCGCTCCGCAAGTTCCTTTATTTCCGATATGAGAGATGAATCCACGGCAATTCCTTTCCATTGCGTTGTTGATGTTCAGTTCAGCACCAAATTACACATTATAATATTTGATGTACCCAGTCAACAATAAAAGGTAATGTGTTACACAACCCTAATCACAACACCCTCGTATGGTTGCATCACAAATTCTTTTGTTTGCACCTCTTCCCCGACCACGCGATTGGTATGAGTGCTAATCGCGATAGAACCCAGATGAGACGGCTTTGCGCGCTGTTTTGAATTTGTAAAATTTAACATCACAAGAATCTTTTGACCGTCGAGTTCCCTGATAAAAGCAAATATACTTTCATTACCACTATCGACTGGTGTATATACGCCGTGTAAAAGTACTTGTGATTTCGTACGGAAATGAATCATCTTTTTGTAAAACGATAACATCGAATTCGTGTCGGCCGATTCAACCGCGACATTTTTTGTGGCGAAATCCGGTGCGACTGGTAACCACAACTGGCCTTTAGTAAAACCAGCACCGTACGAATTGTCCCACTGCATCGGAGTTCGCTCTGGATCACGCCCCACATCCAAACCTGGCACGTTTTTTCCAAATGGATCTTTTTCTGATTGAGCAGAAATTGCGACATCAGTCATCCCCAATTCATCACCGTAATAAATAAAAGGCATTCCGCGCAACGTAAAAATGAGCATCGCCGCCACCCGTGCCCTGTCAGGACCAAGACGTGTCGCGAGACGCGACCTGTCGTGATTTCCCAAAACATAATTCGGCCAATCAGATGGATCGAGCTTCGCTTCAAATTCATCGACAAACTTTTTAAAAATTCCAGCATCCCACATCAAACCCATCAAATTAAAATTGAGGGGAGCTTGTAAATCATTACTGCATGCACCATACAAATTAATCATTTGAGGAAGTTCCAAGTAGGCTTCGCTCATCAAAAACGCGTCCGCACCGTGCTCGCCCAAGACATTACAAATATGATTTGTCGTTTCCAATAATTCAGGACGACCTTGGCTGTAGGTGTGCACGAGCGATTCATACGGATCATCAACGCCTGCAATATATTCGGGGTTGATTGGGTCATCGCGGAATTGATCGTCTTTAATTAAAAAATACGCAGCGTCAGAGCGGAACCCATCGACTCCGCGCGCAAGCCAAAATTTCAAAACGTCCGACATCGCGGCGCGCACCTCTGGATTTCTCCAATTCAAATCAGGCTGGCATGACAAAAAACTGTGCATGTAATATTGCCCTGTCGTCGGGTCGAGCTTCCACGCCGAACCTCCGAAAACCGACAACCAATTGTTCGGTGCCCGTCCATTCGGTTTTGGGTCGCGCCAAATATACCAATCGCGTTTCGGATTATTTTTTGAAGAGCGAGATTCAACAAACCATGGATGTTCTTCCGATGTGTGATTCGCCACGAAATCCATAATAATTTTAATGCCGCGTTTATGTGCCTCGGCAACCAATCGATCGAACGTCTGCAAGTCTCCAAAAAGTGGATCAATGTCACAATAGTTTGAAATGTCATATCCAAAATCCCACATTGGCGAAGGAAAAACTGGGTTAATCCAGATCGCAGTGACACCAAGAGATTTTTCTGTGCCATCATTCAAATAGTCCAACTTTTCAATAATGCCGGCGAGATCCCCTATTCCGTCATTGTTCGAGTCCTTAAAACTGCGCGGATAAATTTGATAGACGACAGCGGTGCGAGACCAATTGTTTTTTTGCGAGGAGCTTTGCGACATAACGTAACTCTATTTTACCATGTCTCTACGGCATCGTATGATTCTTCATACATTTCACCGTGCGCTCCGTAATATGTGACAACACGAGCTTCACAATCGACATTATATCCGACAACACCGACATGCCAGGCCAACATGAGAAATTCTGGAAATGTACTCTGCCCTGCTTGGTCTATGCGCAACGCGGTGACGAGTGCTTCTTTATTAAAAGTTGGAATCGCTGCCATGCCCGTAATGAGAGGAGTTCCCTGCATCACAACGGCGTCGTTTTCAAAAATATAGACACTCTGGGCGCCCGGCAGAGACCAGATGTTTTTCTTTACACCTGCACGTCGCAAACACTCCGCAAGAAATGGAAACCCGCCGACTTTGGGACGATGTTCCATTGCGAATTTCATTGCGGATTGAAGTTTTTCTTGTGATGGGTTCATGTGGGTAGTTTAGCAAATCTATGACTTGTATTTAATCAAAACCTCTTTAGTAAAATCAGTCACTTCTGAATGTTGCTGAGCTTCTTCGATAGTCATTTTCTTTATGCTTTTACCCTCACGCAAATTAAGGTTTGATGGATTCACGTTTTTCACAACAAACATTTTGATATGTGTACCGGGAGCGAAAAAGTTGGGGGCATGTAAATATATACTATCACAACAGCGTAATGCAAATAACTTGCAACTACAACAACATCGTGATAATCTAAATGCAACTCACTTGTATTAGGTTCGAACACAATACTGGGTGAATTACAACAAAGCATGATACTAGGTTTTTTAGGTAAAGGAGGAAGTGGCAAATCATCTGTAGCGACTCAGATGGCACTTTTTTTGTGTCGCCAAGAAAAAGATGTTTTGGCGATTGATGCAGATCACAATATGGATCTGAGTTTTAACCTGACACATGGTGAAATACCTCGTGATATGCCCTATCTAGGTGCCTCCCTCCTCGAATTGCAATATTATGTCGGTGTAAAATCCCATGAAAAATATTCTCAAGTATTTTTGCGAGAGACCAATGTTCGTTTCTCATTTCAAAAGGAACGTATAGATGCTTTTACGAAAAAATATTCCTACCCAACATCACAGATGAGAATCATGGCCGCAGGTCCACAAACAGACCAAGTGATGTACGGACAATCATGCAGCCACATTTTGACGACGCCACTAAAAATTTATCTGCCACTTTTGGATTTAGGTGAAAATCAAGACGTAATTGTAGACGAAAAAGCGGGTGCCGATGGCGTCACTACAGGTATCGTTACTGGCGTCGATGTTGCAGTAGTTGTGTGTGAACCAACACTACACAGCATTAAGACCGCACAACAAATAATTGATTTGCTTAAATTTTACAATACACCGCATGTCCTGGTTGCAAACAAAATTATGACAGATGACGACCTTGCCTTTATTTCTACACACCTCGCGAAAGGCGTCGATATATATTTACGTCACAACAACAGTGTGCGTACTGATCCGAGCGCGTCTGCTATGGATTGGCAGGACGAATTGGCGCTTCTATATACAAAAGCTTCCCAATTAAATCGCAACGATCGTATGGAACGCACTAAAGCAAAATTTATTCGACACGCCAACTTCAATACACAAAAATAATTTCTTACCATCCACAGATATGCACATCGAGTGTCTGTTTGTGGATGATTGGAAACGATCATCGATAGGAGTTCTTTGAAACCCGCGCAACAGCGCAATATGGAGGAGACCACATGTGCAACGTATGTGATTGGTATGAGACCCTTACGCCCGCCCACAAAAGCGCACCAGCGCTAAGTCGGACAGGTGCAAGGACCTTGCACGGGTTTTACGACCCGCGCGACGCCGAGATTATGGCTCGGCATTATCCCAACGTCGACCGGCAGACCATTGAAGGTATTGCGGGGGCGATCAATAATCCCCGCATGGCTGAAGTCCTCGGCACAGTTGAAATGGTTCAAAGGTTCCGTGAAAGCAGTTTCTCGAGTGTACGAGGTGGTGCGGATATCAAGGTGGCAATCAACCCCTTGTCCATCCTGTTCTGGTCACGCAAACACAATGCCGTTTATCGGATTAAAACCCCGGAAACGGAATTGATGCACATCGCCGCCGAAAAAATGGCGTTACGGCGACGGAGCATGAAAGACATCAACGCCCTACTCTGGGCGCAAGACGGACTTCACATCACGCATGCATGCAGCTGCTGTGTGATTGCTCTCCACCACGACGACCGTGCGGCGCTGTACGGATCAGACTACTACAATACCCGCGAGGGTTTGGGGCGGGCGTTTGATTCGGATGTGTTGACGGGCGAAGGACTCTTTGAGTCCCCTTCGGTCCGAGGCATTCCGGATAAAATTCTCGCCGCGACGGCTGATTTTGGGCCAGCGGAAGTCAAAAGCTATCTGCGAATGACTGACGTGGCTCAGACGATTCTTACGGAAAATCCCGTTACACCTGACATGACAGCTGAGCGCGAGAGGGCTCGGAGGTTTCTGCTGGGCGACACCGTGGCACGTTACCCCGCTGCGTAACAGCAGCGCGGAATGCATATACCTCACTGGGCAACTGGTGGGGTATATTTTTTTAAGTTATACTGAGTACTACAATGAAACGATACAGTAAAAAACGTGAAAAAATACTCGCTACACTACAAAAAATCGGTGTGGCTGCTTCCGTTAAAACACTCCATACAATGTTGCCTGATATAGACCCTGTTACAATTTATCGTAACGTGGATGCTTTTGCACAAGAAGGTATCGTTAAGAAACTACATCTGAATAACACCGAAGCTTTGTATGAATATCAACAACACCCTCAT
Organism: uncultured Candidatus Saccharibacteria bacterium; assembly: GCA_964538855.1. Taxonomy (GTDB): domain Bacteria; phylum Patescibacteriota; class Minisyncoccia; order Phycocordibacterales; family JAACPR01; genus CAYLNC01. The sequence continues at coordinate 332,255 of CAZIEY010000001.1, read as the reverse complement.
CACCATGCGGTGTGTACGAATTGTGAGAAAATAATTCACTTCAAAGCCCCAGATGAAAAAATTAAAAAGCTGCTCGGCTTAAAAGACTTCCAGGTACGAGAGTTTGAAATAATCGTTCGAGGTACTTGCAATCACAAATAATTGTTACTAGTAGATAACTTACTTCTCAATCTTCCTCCCCACCCCAACTGTCACCCACGACACCACACCACCAATCACTGCTCCCCACGCCAAATCGACGATAGTCACGATGACAGGCCAATCTTTGGCGACGGCGAGATTTGTGAGGTCATAGGTGGCATAACAAACAAAGCCGAAAAATGCGCCGAGCATAAAGGCTCGCGACGCTGAAGACTTTTCAATGGCGGGCATAATCACAAACACCACAAGCCCCGCGATGAACACGAGATAGAACAGCAACGCGGCAACCCAATTCACGTCGTCCTTTAACAACCCGCCGATATAACGATCGTAAAAATCACTCGCAACAAGCCCGAGCCACAACGCGTCGATGGCGAGGAAAGTTGGGAGTGCGATGAGATAAAGTTTGGTGAATATTTTTATGGACATGCTTATATAATAACATTTTTCGGCGTATGATTTGCATTAAATATTTAAAATTGCGTAATACTTTTAGAGCTTGTTTATATATTTTAAAATTCTACACTTACCGCATGTTTATATACCAAGTATTGTTTGTCGTAGTTATCTGCATCGGAATACTACGCCTACTCTTTAATTTACTGCGCCATTTCGAAAGAAAAGATTTAGTTGTCTACACATCAATACCTGTAGCACTATTTTCTCTTGGTTTTATTATGAGATTATCTAACGAAAAATTAATTATCGATTGCGGTTTTTTCTTAACGGAAATTTCTTTCTTGTTAATTTACAGTATATTTGCAATCACATTCGTATTGGGACAAATAAAATATTGGGAGAAGTAAGAACACTTACACTACGCGTCACCCTCTCGCAAACTCTAAAACATAAAAACTAAAATCATTTTTGTGAGGTTTTTTAAAGGTGTTCACGAGCGTGTAGCCGTACTCTGCGGCGAGTTTGAACGGCAAGTTCACATCGATGTCGGCAAAATCCGCCCAACCGAAATATATCTTCCCTGTTGGTCGCAGATGGTTGCCGACGTTTTTGAAAAAAGTTTTCTTCATTTCATCTTGAGGATCCCAAAACATGCGGTCAATAGTATCTCGAACTTCGTGCTGTGTGTACGGAGGATTGCAGATAATTACATCAAACAGACCTGTCACATTTTCAAACACATTCGATACTGCGAATTTCACATTGTCGATTTTATGAGCGACCGCATTTCGCTGTGCGTTCGCCACCGCTCTTTCGTTGATATCAACAGCAACACCGCCGGATGATCGTTGCGCCACGGCAATCGAAATAACACCCGTACCACATCCAACCTCGAGAAAATTCTGTTCTTTGGTTATCTGCACCGATTCAATCATCAATTCAGAGTCCCCCGATGTTTGATACACGCCTGGCTCCACGGCGATTTTCATTCCACACACATTAACCTCGAGCGAGTTGTCGGCGTGCCTTTCATCAAGCCTCTTGGCTTGGCGCGGGATGGAATGGAAGTTGGTTGGGTGGAGCATGAGGTGGTATGATGAATCTTTACAACATACGATCTTAGGAAATCCTCTTTACTACTTTCTTGAAAATGAAAATCTTCGTGCAGAAATAATAACTTGATAAGTGAGTATTGCAAGCAAAACCCTTCTAATCGAATCGAGTGAGAATTCCCAACTGATTCTGTTCACATCTTCGGGTATAAAACTGCTCCAAGGTCCAATGTTCAAGATGGAACCAAATAAATCCCAGAAGCCATCCACGCAAAAATTATTCGAGAAATATACCAATATAAGTATCGAAAGAAAATTGAATATTATCATCCAGAAAATGGGTAAAAATATCGATCTACCAAAATCATTTGTCCACTTTTCAAAAAATAATAATGTTTTGGTGTCATCATCTGCATATCGAGAATATAATTCGACAGCTTTGGTATGAAAAATATGAGATTGAACAGCGTCTCCAAACTTATTTGAAATAAGTCTCATAATTCGATAACTTTCTTCAGCATCAGCAACAATTTTAGATTCTTGAGAGAAGATAACTACAGTACCAGTCTCATTCCTTAACAACGTATGCAGACCGGTTATTTTATAAATACTACTTTTGCCTTGAATATTTATGGTTTTTACATTTGATTCACCCGAAGCACCAAACCCGATAGAAATAACACCTATATTACTATCAATTACTTTTAAGCTTGGTATGCCTAAATAGAAGTTAAATTTCGGGATATCGCAGTTAATGATCTCAACCTCTCTTGGGTATCCAGCGAACGTAGCCTCTTTCGTTATTGAACATGATGATAAAACCAACTTATCAGCCGACAGAAAAGTTACGTTGTCAGCCTCAAATTCAACCTCACTAAGGTGCAAAATCTTTACTTCGAGATTATTGGGGACAAACTTACTCTTAACCTGTGTTAGCAGCATCTTATTACTATCAGATGAATGCAGTTTCAGTTTTTTTATTATTAACGTGCAACTATCTTTATCAAAAACGATAAAATCAGCAAATGTATTCACGAAGTCACTCTCTCGTAAATCATTTTCTGTTAAAGTTTTAAGGGTCATGACGCTTGCATCATACTAATACGACTTGGCGGAGAGAGTGAGATTCGAACTCACGATACCCGTTAGGATATTCCGGTTTTCAAGACCGGTGCATTCAACCACTCTGCCATCTCTCCAATGCATTGCATATTAACGGAAAAAACGAAACCGCGCAACCACCTGCGGCAATGCATTACATGTTTTTGATACATTGTGCTAATGCACGAACACCCTCCTTTAACACATCTGGTCGTTCACCAAAAGAAAAACGCACATATCCTTCTGATCCAAATGCGCTGCCCGGCACGGATGCGACGCCAGCCTTTTCAATCGCCCATTTGCAAAATGCAGCAGAATCCCCACCCTTCCATCCCATCACAGAGAGCGGCACAAATACATAAAGTCCTGATTCCGGCATTGTAACCGACGAACCGAACGCTGCGTTAAATTCATTCACAAAAATATCACGTCGTCGTTTCATCTCGGCATTCACTTCGCGGGTTACACGTTGTGCATCTTTGAACACCTCTATAGCAGCATGTTGGCACATAGTAGTCACACCGCTCGTACTTTGACTGACGAGATCGCCAAGTGTTTTTATCACAACCTCGCTCGCAAACACAAATCCAATTCGAAAACCTGTCATAGCAAAATTCTTTGAGCAGCTTTGAATAATTGCGACATTTTCACGAAATTCTCCGAATGATGCGCACGATGCAAATGTTGCGTCGTCATACACGAGCCCGCTATATACTTCATCTGAAATCACAAATAGGCCGAGCTTGTGGGCAGTATCCAAAATATCTTTGATTTCTGACGCGTTGTAGAGCGCGCCCGTCGGGTTCCCTGCATTATTTAATATGAGAACCTTCGTTTTTTCGGTGGTGTTTTTAATAATATCTTCGGGTGTAATTTTCCATCCATTCTTTTGCGACGATGATAGTATTATCGGTACCCCCTTAAACAATCGAACTATATTGGGGTATGAAACCCAGTATGGTGCTTGAATCAAAACCTCATCACCTGGCTTGAGAAGTGCTTGAAGCAACATAAAAATACCGAATTTTCCGCCGTTCACAACGAGCGTAGTTTCTTTTTTAAATTGAGAACCATAAAGCTCATTCATCCACTCGGCGGCAATTTGTCGCAATTCTGGAAGACCTGCTACTGGAGGATAATGAGTTTTTTCTTCTTGCACTGCTTGCACTAATGCGCGTGTCGCGACGTCTGGAGCAGGCATCATTGGTTCCCCGGCGCTCAAATTGTATATCTTTTCTCCGGCGCGAATTTTTTCAAGCGCAATAGTATTGATTGCGACGGTTTCAGAAGGTGGAATTTGTAAGATGTCTAATTTTTTCATATATTTTTATGTTGAACGGAGCGCGAATGATTGATAACTAGATTAAAGATGTTGCTAATAAATTCATAATCGATTTTATCATGCTCACTATATGTACGATGCAAATCCTTAAGCTGCGCTTCTCGATTAGGATCTACCACTGCTATCCCCTGCGCCTGTTTCAGAACACCTATCTTTTTTGCAATTTGTAATCGAGTCGATAAAAGTCTGATAATAGTGCGATCGATTTTTTCTATGTGCAACCTCAATCCTTGCAATGTATCGTCGTGCAACATTATTGATTCATTGAGTGCGCCCACATTGTGCACAAACGTATCCCGGATGACACTCGCAAACGGATTCTTGGTCTGCATATCAAAAAATAATTGCAACGTATCATTATTGACTGTCTGACACATTCGCACCAAATTATCATAGCTCGGCGTAGAAATGTCCTGCTGATGTAATTTCAAATCTACCAGACTTCGACCGATAAAATGCATCAGGGCTTGTGAGTTAGCCATTTGCTGATCATGCTGCCGAGCAGTCGCAGTAATAACATTCAGCTGTAATTTTTTAAATATGTCGAGCAACTTTTTTCCGAGCGCACCTTCTCTTTTTGTTGGACACACAACGATTTTCAACCCATGGATGCCTCCATTCATTTTTGCAGCATCTGGCCCAAACAATGGGTGTGTCGCCAATATAGGTTGTTTTTTTGGCAAACATTTCTTCATGATAGTAATCGGCCATGTTTTGATTGAGCATACGTCTACCACCAATGTGTGTGGTGACAAAAGAGGGCTAATATTTTCGCAACAATTTTGCAATTCAGACATGGGCACCGCAAGAAATACAATGTCAGCGGAAACTGTCTCGTGTAAACTTGCCGAGATAATACGCGGAGTTTTTTCTGTCACTTTATTTTTTGCATCAAACACAAAAACAGTTCCGAGTGTCGACAAATGATTTGCCCACAGTGACCCGAATCTGCCGTACCCGATAATGCCGAATGTTAACTTATTATTGTCTTTGTGTTTCATATTTTTATTATAATGTTAATTCAAGTAATTAATGATTTCGTTTTCCGTCTTTCACCCTCCCCTCCTCCACACAAAACAAGAGACCTCCATGCCGAGGTCTCTTGTTGTCTCAAACATCCTTTTACGATTGTGTGTTTGTTATGTAACAACTAAAAATACCCTCGGCGTTTGTTGAGTAAGATAGCGTCGATAAGAAGGGTTGTATGATGTGAACATCTTTCGCATAGTAAAGACATAATATCAGTCGAGTCAGATATGTCAAATTGACTGCATGGGTTAGGCGCACTGCTCTGTGTTACAATATTTACATGAACATCTTTAATATTTTGATTGTGGTCGCTTCCCTCGCGGGCCTCTACATCACGTATCGAATTCGCAAGGAAAAGCAAAAGGTCAAGCAAGGTGGTGCCATGGTGTGCATGGTCGGCGCAGATTGCACCAAGGTCGTTTTCAGCGAGTACTCGAAATTTTTCGGACTCGATTTGGAAAAGATGGGGTTTGTGTATTATGCCGTGACGGCGCTCGTGTACGCGGTCGGCATTGTCGCCCCTACCCTGATTACGAATTTCGTACTCTTTATTTCGCTCGGTCTCACATTCGGCGGACTTCTCTTTTCTATTTATTTGACCGCGATCCAGGTGTTCCGTCTCAAAAACTTTTGTACATGGTGTTTGGGCTCGGCGCTGTCTTCTACTCTGATTTTTATTTTCGCATTTATGAAAGTGCTCGAAAGCGGAAGTGAATTTCTCGCGTACTTGCCGCAGGTAGCAGGCCTTATCGGCATCGTTGAAATTATTGCGCTCATTGCCGCAGTCATCATCGCGACATATCAGGAATTTTCCGTCTTTAAATTTCTTAAGGATTTGGTGGTTGATGCGCACGAACATGCGATTATTAAAAACTTGTCGCAAATTAACTGGTTCGTGTTGTTTCTCTTTATCCTCAGCAATGTCGGTATCTTTTTGATTGGGCCGGTCAATGACGCGATGCTCGCAAGAATAACAGTCGAAGCAGTGCTTGTGATCGTCATCATTCTCAATTCCCTTTTCTCGAGCTTGCAGACAATGCCGGAATTGGCGAAAAAATATACGAGCCTCGAGTCGCTTCACGTTGATGACACACGCAGATTGCGCGGCGTTGCGTTTGTACAATCAGCAGTATCCCTTATCGCGTGGTATGCGTTGGTGTGGATGAGCTTTATGTAAGTACCTCGCGACCTAACATCTGCAGCGGAAAAACACCTCGACACAGGGTGTTTTTTCATAGATAATTAGTGCAATGAACGTTCCTGAAAAATTACAGTGGCAAGCGTTAAATCACATTAAGCCGGAAAAAACCGCCGACTGGTTCTGGGTTGTGGGCATCACCGCAATCGCGATTTCGATTGTATCGATTTATTTTGGAAATTTCCTCTTTGCACTCCTCATTTTGATTGGTGTCTTTGCAACCTATATGCAATCGCACATTCCGCCACACATGGTTAATTTTGAAATGAGCCGTCGTGGTGTCGTTATCGGTAAAATACTCTACCCCTTCACTACACTTGAAAGTTTTTGTGTAGTTGATGAAGATGGTTGGGATCGTGACCGTATTTTGATCAAGTCAAAGAAGGTTTTCATGCCTCTTATTGTAATCCCGCTCGGTCAAGACATTACTGTAACTGCCGCACAAGAATTTCTCGCACAATTTATGAAGGAAGAATATTTGCAGGAGCCCACTTTTCAAAAGGTCATGGATAGGTTAGGATTCTAACTTGCACAATGAGGTTTCAGGAAGGACACTGTATTTTTCCTTATCAAGAAAAATCAGCTCGTTCTCGTGCGACTTCGACAAATATTTTCAAACGCATTGCAGTCGCACTCCGAAAGCCTTCCGAAACCTCATTGTGCAAGTTAGAATTCGAGATAGAAAGGAAATGCTACAATAAATGGCATGAAGCGAAAATTATCATCCATCGATATTATCATCTTGGTAATCGCCGCACCCTTATTCGATTTATCAAACGCGTTTCCCCTTCTCAATGTTGTTGCGAGTGCCGCGTCGACATTTTTCTTCCAGACCTATTTCTTTATGAAAGGGGTTAAGAAAAGCCACTATAGCCTCGTAGGAAACTTGGTCGAGTTTATTCCAGGACTCAGTATCTTGCCCGCAGTCACAGCTGGTGTAATAACGACCATTGTGACCAATCGCAAAGAAGAGAATGCTGCAGAAAAAGCTGCGCAAGAAAAAAAGATGGCGGAAGAAAAAGCTCTCGTGCAAAAAGTAGTCGCAAAACGCCAGCTCGACGCAGTAATCCTCCAAAAACGACAGCAGGAACAGGAAGAAGATGTGGTAGAGGAAGAAATCCTCGCGCAAAACGTGGTCGCGAAACGTCAGTTCGATGCAGTGATGATGCAAAAAGTGACGGCGAAACGTATGTTCGATGCGACGATCGCACAGAAACAGCGAGCGCAGAAACAAATACTTAATCTGAAAAAATAAAGCTCCCGTAGTTCAATGGATAGAACGCAAGTTTGCGGAACTTGCGATCCAGGTTCGATTCCTGGCGGGAGCACTAACAATTACAAACATATGGACTTATCACCCGAATCACTACGTAAACAAGAAGCAGAGGGTATCGCTTTTCGCGCAAGACTCGATAAAGACCTGGTGGAAGTAGAACCTTTTATAGATAAAATAGTGGCGGATGAAGAAATGTGTAATGAGGTCAGCGCGTTCGTGAAACGACCAGGCAATGAACACTTGAATGAATTATACGAAATATCGAGAGACGCAATCCTCAATGACAAAATAGATCCAAATGATCGAGATATAGACAGATCGTTTATTGTTAGACAATTACTGTACAGATTAATCATTCACAAGAGGGATCGTGCGAGCTTCGATAAAATTGTAGACCACCTTGCACAAAATTAATTCTCAACCCACGACTGCAATACATATCCTCCTGACGGACCACTTGTGAAGCTTGGACTCGCGAGACCGCTGTCATAGGTCACCGTGCTTCCTCCTGTTACTGAGATAGAATTTCCAACCACCGCCTTTATCGCGGCACCACCACTGAGAGCTACGTTCCCTTCCTGGGCGGCTGCAGCAATTGCACCAGCACCGCCTGTAATAGTTATTGCACTTGCACCAGAACAACCAGCGTCGTTTGGACATCGGCTTGTAGAGACCATGAACAAATGACTACCGCTCGTTCCGGAACCGGCCGACCCACCACCACTCACGGTAATTGTTCCATCTGCAACAATACTTTCGCTATTTGCACCGTAACCAACAGGAATTTGCACTCTACCACCATTTGTAATAGTGACATTTCCGGTCACCCACAAAGGCCCATTCAAAGTCAGTGTTCCCCCACCATTAACTGTTAGGTCCCCATTAATTTTTCTTGGCCCCAAAGTTCCGCCAGCCCACCCAATAGTCGTTGTGCTCTGACTACCACCTGCTGCCGCGTCGTCTTTCCAATCTTGAATATTACCATCAGAAAATGGCATACCGAGTGCTGGTGGTAAACCATGTGTCGTGTTACAAGCCTTATTATTATTTGTTCCCGTTGTACAGTACAAATTTCCTTGCACCGAAGCACCTTTGACCGAACTCGCCCACGCATCGCCTACACCCGCAGAACCAATAGACACTCCGCCAACATACGTCGCACCGCCGATATATGACGAGATTCCTCCTGTGTATAATTTAAAATATCCATCTGTACCCGTCGCATTCCACGTACCTCCGTTTTTTCCAGTCTTTGCCAAACCATTTGTATAAGCCGTGTTTGTTCCGATTGTATAATATGCGCTCGCGCTCTGCGAACCATTTTGAATCATCACCCAATAGGTAACTCCTGGAATAAGTGAAACTGGTGTTGCAAAAACTACTTCAACCCAACCATAACTAGTCGTCACAAGACCTGAACTGAGAGCCTGTGTAGTCAAAGCAGTACTTGCAGGAGAACCCGCGTTGTCGGTCGTAATACGAACAGTCGCGTTCGCAGGCGCACCGGTTTTCTTCATATAAAATTGTACTTTGTTGATGGGATTTGTGCTTGAAACTTGAAAGCTTTGCGCGAAATCCTGTGTCGCTGCGGCATTTCTAAAATTTGTCGAAGTTGGTGGTGTCGATGGGGTATCGTTTACTTCATCCGCGGTCAGCGCCGAGCTGTCAGCCGCAATCGCAGTACCAGTAATAGTCGCGCTAATTGCGTTCACTGTCCCGTTTGCGTACACATTTCCGATAATAGAAGAACCGCCGTTGATCGTCATACCTCCATTCCCTCCTTGCAAACCATAATTGAAGTTAATCCCCGCACCAGTGCTGACTTTCATTTCCAAATTTCGTTCGTACGATTCCTGCTCACCACTGACCGTAATTGTTTTAACACCCCCGCTGTCGGCCGTTGAAATTGTCGCTGATCCAGACGCGAGATTCAGTGTAACTGAAGCAGGCAGATCTTGATTAGTCTTCAAACGATACCACGCATCTTCGGCTGCACTGCGCGATACCAAATATGATTGTTTCGAAGAAAGCAATCCTGATGCAGTCGAATACTGCGCCAAAATCGGATTCACTCCACCAAGCACAATTACAAGTGTAATCGCAGTGAATAGTACAATATTCACAAGCAACACATACCCGCTCTGTCGACTATTTGTAATTGTATGTAGAAATTTTTTCATGTTATTGATACGCGTTTCTTAAAATTGAAAACGAACTGTACGATTTTGTGGTTGTCCCGTTTTCGGTCGCATAATCCAGATTCAACTCCAATCGTACTCCAGTCGAAATTGGCGAAGTGACCTGATCGAATCGCATTTTCGAAACATACAAATTTGCAGGGCTCACATCCTCTACGGTTCCACCATTTCGCTGATACTTAATGCGACCATTCTGTACATAATAGCGATGAGTTACTGCGGTTCGTGACGCATCAAGCCCATTAATTCCAATCGCGCCGGTTGTTGTGGCAAACACATTCTGCGCACTGTTCAACGTGACACCAGATCGAATGTCGCTTCCAATTCGTGTCACGATAGTACTCCCATCATGATTAACGCGCGGATAAATAATCGCGGTGCGATACCAATCTCTTGTGCTCGTAAACATTGTCACAATAAGCGCAAGAAAAACCACGGCACCCACCACATAAAAGAGTGTTTCGATTAACGTGAATCCTGTTGTTTTTTTAATTTGAGTACACATTGTGTAGTAAAAGTTCTGACGTTGAAATTACAGTCGAAGTCGCAGTTATCGGGACAACATCGATTTGCACCTTACGGGTATTCGTATCGACTGTTCCACCCGACGAAACAACGTTGCGACTTCCATCCCGATTTACCGCGCTCATAATTAATTTCACTGCGTAATTATCCTGACTCTGAAATGGCACCGTGGTTGTCCCGAGAGAATACGAAGTCGTGCCCCACGACAAATAATGTGTCGTGCCCAATGTGCGACTCGCAATTTCCGACGTCCAGCTGGTGTCGCGCAACATAACAAGCACTTCACCCGCCTCGTCAGTGAGAAGTGCCGCCTTGGTCAAGTTCGTGCTCCGAGTGGTCACCTGCAAATACTGAGTCCACGCAGCCACGGCAGCTCCACCAATCACCAAAATGAGGGCCGCGGACACAATTATCTCCACCATTCCAAAACCTTTTTGTAAATTTCGCGCGGTATTCATATTATTGAATAGTTAAGCTACCTTGACTCCCGACGGTGATGGCGCGAGTTGCTGCGGGCGACGTCCGTGTGATAGTAATGGTACTAGTTGCAATTGGTGTTCCAGTGAGACGATTAAACACGACAACATTACCTGCACCTCCAAGTGTAGTCGACAAGGTGAAGCCGTTAGAGACTTGATACGCAACATTTGTGGAATCACCAGCATTATATGAATTGCCGATAAAAGCAGTATATGTCGAGGAGGCGAATTTGACTCCAAAATTTGTACCGCCCTTCCCCGACAAAGCATCCGCACGAGCTTTTTCCAATACTGAAACAATTCCGTCACTCACACTGTCGAACTCGGCAGATTGTCGCGCTGAAAGAAAAGCAGAAACACCGATCGTTGCCAAAATCCCAATAATGGCCGCAACCACAATCAACTCTGCCAAACTGAAACCGCGTGAATTCATAGGAAAATTATAGCACGCGTTACGCGACAGGAAATAAAATTATAAGCCGAGCTTCTCTGGCGGGTGCGCAGCATCTGCGTTAGAATGAGGCAATGTCAGAATACCAAACATTTGCAAAAGAATTTGCGCTACGAGCCGGCAATATCATTCGGGAAAACTTTGGCTTACACATGAAGAAGGAGTGGAAAAGTGACAGCACTCCGGTTACACAGACTGATCTTACCATCAACACACTCCTGATTGCAGAGATCACCGAACGATTTCCCACACACAGTATTTGGGGTGAAGAAGAAAGCAATCTGAAGGAAGATGCTGAATATCTATGGGTGTGCGATCCTATTGATGGGACAATCCCCTTTTCGCACGGTATACCAATTTGTACATTTTCGCTCGCGCTCGTTCATCACGGCGAAAGTATAGTTGGCGTCGTTTACGATCCGTTTAGCGACCGATTATTTAGTGCCGAAAAAGGTAAGGGTGCTTTTCTCAATGATAAACCCATCAACGTATCAAGTCTCGACATTTTCAAAGGATCTGTCGCAGGTTACGAACATTTCAAAACCGCACAATATAACGTCGGGAAATTGATTGACCATCTCGAAATACAGGAGGGTGTAAAAACTCTCAAACTCAACTCTTTCATCTACTCTGCGGCGCTCGTTGCTGCGGGCGAATTGTCATGCGCAATCTTTCCACACAATACCTTTCATGACGCCGCGGCAATCAAGATTATTATCGATGAAGCAGGCGGAAAAGTCACAGACCTATTTGGAGGTGAGCAAAAATATGACCAAGTAATCAAAGGTTTGATTGCTTCAAACGGACTGATTCACGACAAGTTGGTGGAGATTTCGAAAAAATTGGTTTCGAAGACGACATAAGCTATAATCTTTCACATGACAACTATAATTACGATATCAGAGGCACAACAACTTGTGAGGGATTTTGCAAAGAGTAATAACTGGGTAGACGAACCAAACATTGATAAATTCGATCACCTCCACGAAGAATTAATCGAAATGTCATCACATTTACGGTACAAAACTACAGGAGAAATGCAGGCATATATCACAGAACATAAAGATGTGTTCGAGGACGGCATCGGTGATTTATTCTTTGCGACATGCAGACTCGCAAATCAATTAGGTGTCGATATTGAAAAATCCTTTAACCTCGTCTCTAAAAGCATCGTGGCCCGATATGCTGACAAAAAAGAGGCGGCGAAGCAAAAGTAGTGGTACAAAATAAATTCATGACAGCAAAACGACACGAAACGCCTAAGACAGGAACAATCGAAGGACACTATTCCCCGCCGCAGTTTGAATATGAATTAGGGGAAATCGAACGAGTTGCAACTACTTTTAAACCAGATAATGTAAAAAATTTCGTGCGAGAATTTGTTATGAGAGGAAGACAAACTGAATTGACAGACCTCACCGAGGACATTTGGGCAAAACTTGAAAACACTGATTCGTACGATATACAACTAGGTGACTGGAAAATGGTTGCGGATATGGCTTCGCAAAATCAGCGTGAGTGGGAGTCAAAAAAGACAGCACTCGAATCCGGTGAGGCTTTGCCTGTGGCTATCATTATGAAAATGGGAGATGTATACCACAAAGTTGCAGGAAATACGCGGCTTATGATTGAACGTGCGCTCGGGTTGGTTCCCAAGGTGGTTATTGTGGATATGACTGATTTTGAGTAATTTTAAAAGCTTACAATCCAAACTCCTTTGCCAAAGCCGACGCCTACTACTGCGAACTACTCTCTTCAACTAACTCTCCACCAACTATTTTCTTCACAACAAAATCAATACCAACAAGATCGCCATTGTGATCAAAACTGTAATTACCAATCACTCCGTCATAATTCCCCAATTGATAGAGATAGTCTTTAATTTTGGTTGCGTCGTATCCAACTTCGCGAATCCCCTGCGCGAGTAAATAAACAGAATCGTAGGAAGCACCGATATACAAATCAAAAGATGGTTCGCCAAAAAGATTTTTATATTTCTCGAGAAAATCGTGAGCCTTCTTATTATCAGCACCCAAACCTGGTACAGCAAGAATAGTCAGTCCATCAATCGCAGAGCCGGCAATTTCTCTAGTCTTTTCTCCGCTAATCGTATCCATACCATAGAGAGGGACTTTTATCTGCAAATCTCTAATTTGCTTAATTATGGCACCGCCCGATATCTCCGTCTGAGGATTCACAAAAATTACCTCTGGTTCTGCACCCTTTATTTTTGTAACGATGTTTCTGAAATCTCGCGTATCTGATGTGTAGCTTTCAGAAGCCACGACAGTACCCCCGAGAGATTTAAATTCTTTGACGAAATAGTCATTAATATCTGTCGCAAACCCAGTTTTTTCATTGATAGTAGCGATATTTTTATATTTCTTGATAATAAGCCCAGCCAACTGCTTTGCGGCTATGGTCGCAGAAGGATTATTTTGAAAAATATAATCACCTGCAAGAGTGACTTGCGGACTCGACGCCCCGGGTGCGAGAGCCAAAATTTTATTTTGTTCCAGAACTGGAGAGGCTGAAAGTAAATCTTCTGCACAAGTAAAACCGCTAATCAACTTTACATTGTCGATTGAAACCAGCTTTTGTACGGCGGTAAGAGCAATTTTTCCCTCACATTTACTATCCTCGAATATAGCGACGATTCTTCTCCCGTCGATACCACCACTCTTATTTATTTCTTCAACCGCAATCGAAGCAGCATTTTTCATCGGCTCTCCATACGTCGCAGCATCCCCCGTTAGCGGTAGAACAAACCCAATCTTAATATCTTCCACTACACGACTCTGCGAAATAGTGAATAAATAAGCCAACACAATAAGAATAGCGCCGCCTATTAACCAATTAGTTATTTTATATATCATGGCAAATACTATACTTATCACTCCATACTTATGTCAATATATGACGGTCATATGTTGACAATGTGTGGACAACAAAGTATTCTACAGAAATGAACGATAAATTAATCGAAGTCCTAAACCTATCGGCCCGTGAAGTAAAAGTTTATAGAGCAGTGCTCAAAGCACGGCGAGCAACCCCCGCTTCCCTGGGAAAGATAACTGGCATTAAGAGAACAACTGCGTATCATGTCGCGCGGACACTGGTTGATAAGGGTCTACTTGTGGAAGATTCAGCCAAAAGACCGAGAGTTTTTCTCCCTGCAACATCAGAAGATATTCAAAACATGATTGAAGATGAGCAAATAAAGTTTGGTATGAAAGAAAATCTTTTGCGTGAATTTGCATCCGAGCTTTCTCGTGTCACCGCAAAGGAAACGTACTCTGTTCCGCAAGTACGTTTCGTCGAGCAAGATAAATTGGAAAGCTTTTTCTATAACGAAATTCCGAAATGGCACAAAAGCATCGTTGAGAAAAATTCAACCTGGTACGGTTTTCAAGACCACACTTTTGTTGAAAACTACTCGAAAGTAATGGACTGGTATTGGAAAAGATCAGGAAAAGAATTAACGACAAAGCTTCTCACCAATCAATCAATTACCGAAGATAAGATGGTTGGGAAATACAAACAGCGTGCAATCAAATTCTGGAATAAAACAGGAAATTTTCTTTCAACCACGTGGATTGCTGGAGATTATTTAATTATGGTGAATACACGTAAACAACCATTTTATTTGGTCGAGATTCACGACGCGACACTCGCTAATGATATGAGAGAGGTGTTTAAAAATCTTTGGGATTTAGTGTAACTTCTACAACCCAAACTTTTTCGCCAAGTCATCCGCCGGAGTCGGTTTCTTTTCGTACTTTTTGTTAATCTCTGCCTGGATTTCGTCGCGATTGCGGCCGAATTTGAGATATGACAATTGTTTGAGGTCGGCGATTTGCGCTCGATTCCCTTCTGGGGCTTTTGGAACCAAAATGTTGAATGGTTCGACAGGGACACCGTGCGACAACATTTTTACATACGCATTGAAATTAGTAATATTCATGATGTCTTGAGCCATGAAATTCGGCTTGTATTGAGTCTCCAGATATTGCGCATCTTCTGCACCCACGCGGAATACCGCCATAGAACCGACGTTACCGAACACAGAATTTTTAATTTTCTCGTCCAACTGCGCGATAAATTGGTGCGCAATGTTGAGAGACAATTTGTACTTGCGGGCTTCTGACAAAATCGTTGAAATTGAATCGGTGGTGACGTTCTGGAATTCGTCGATATACAAATAGAATGGCGGAAAACCCTTGTCCATACTGTCGGAACGTGCGAGAGCCGACATCAAAATCTTGCCAACCAAAATCAAACCGATGAGGTGCGAGTTGATGTCGCCCAAACTTCCCTTCGACAAATTGACGAGGAGAATTTTTTTATTGTCCATGATCTCACGAAAATTGAACGAAGATTTTTCCTGTGCGATAATTGGTCGCATAATATCGTTCGCTAAAAACACGTCGAATTTACTTGTGATATACGGCACGATATTCGCGAGAGACGCTTCCCCGCCTGCCTTTGTCGCGATTTCTTTCCAGAATGTGGTGACGACTGGATTTTTACATCGAGACAATTTCAAATTTCGGAATGTCGCATCAGACATCACACGTGACACATCGAGCAATGTCGAGCCAGTTTCAGGATCCTCGATCACAAGCATCGTCGCGTTTCGGAAATATTGTTCAAACATCGGACCCATTGATTCTGGGTTCGCGCCGTACAATTTTTGGAAAATACTAAATAGCTCATTCACCACGAATGTTTTTTGCTCGGGTTTGCGTACGTCGTATTCAAGCATGTTCAAAGCCATCGGTCGGTCCGGTGATGACGGATCGAAATAAATCACGTCCTCATAACGGCTCGGCGGAATATTTGCCAAGATGTCCTGAATGTCGGAACCGTGCGGATCAATGAAACAGACTCCTTCACCCGCAAGAATGTCTTGGACGATCATTTGCTTCAAAATATTTGTCTTACCAGTACCAGTCTGACCGATGACATAGAAGTGGCGCAAGCGGTCTTCAGGTGCAAAGTAAATTTCAGTTTTCAGATTGCGGTGATTGTTTGTACCCAAATGCACGCCCTGTTTTGCGATAGCAAGTGGCGCTGACGACGTCTTCATCTTGTTTGTCTTCACTTCTGGAGAATTAAACGAATCGCCCGCTGGGAAGTGCATGACAGTTGCTATTTCCTTCAAGTTAAGCGGCACATCATAATTCTGATTAAATTCTCGGAACGAAAAGTCTTTAAAAAAACTATTGATTGCTGAGGGACGCATTTCAACAAATCTAAATCGATTGCCACCTGTATTTTCAAATTGATTAAAGCTTGATTCCAAGTCTTTCAAAATTGCTTCGGCGCGAGATTCACTGCCCGCGGACACTACAATACGAAAATTGGCAGACACAATCGGGCTTTTGATTTTTGCTTCGACATTTTCGACGCGACGATTGTCCACCTTTGGATCTGGCTTATCTTCCTCCTTTTTAGTTGCGGCAAACTCCGAAATAGACTTCGCCATGCCAGACAAGCCGTGCATGAAGCGACTCGAAAAAGTGTTGCGAACAAAGAGTGATTTCGGACTTTTCTCACCTTTTTCCAAATCTTTGAGAGCAGATTTGTAATGTTTGAGGTAAAAATCTCCGGTTGGTTTAAATACCATTTGAATGGCGGCCGCCTCGCTATCAGCATCAAGTTTTGAGAACACATTAAGCAAAACTTTCATCGGGTCACTCGATAACTCTTCGGAATCACGGATCACATTAAATGGTGCCTCTTTTTGCGTCACATATACACCTTTTGAAGACCCGCGCTCATTGAACACATTAAAATCATTTGTCTGCTCGTTCAAGGTTGCGTTTGGAAACACCGACATCAATTGTTTTTCGAGCAAGTCGGTTTTATATTCCGGCACAGAGATGTAAAAAATAAATTCCTTGCTGCCGATTGCATTTGCGATTTCAATTGTAAAATATTCGTCCGCATCTGAATCGGTCACCGATAACATACCAGAATAAAACTGTTCCATGTGCACACAGAATTGTTTGAAGTCGCTTTCGTCTTCCCTGTCGTATGACAATGTCACTTCGAACAATGTGCGGCGCAAGTTTTTTGCAAGCGGAGTTTTTTCTTTTAAGCCGGTCACTTCATACCCCTCTTTTATGTATTGCACCAAAAATCGATGAAAGTCATCAGCGATGTGAGGGTTGCCCATACGCGATACGACGTCGAGCGCGTTTGCGATTCCCTTTTCATACACAAGCGAAATTAATTCCGCCATTTTGTCGTCGTGCGTTTCTGGTGACAATTGAAGCACAATTTCGTCGCGGAATTTTTCTGGCACAAGTGCACCTTTGGCGAGCACTTGTTCTGGCGTATGTTCCGCGTACTCTTTTACTGTTTGACGTACATGTTCGGTACGTTCGATTTTGCCGCCCGCTTTTTCAATTTCTTTTTCGCGAGTCGAAATATACTCTCGTAAATACGAAAGTTCTTCCTGTGGAGATGTAAATTTTCCGCTTTCAAAATTCATTGAGGTAATTATACCAAAAATATTTGCAGCACCTGTTCGGTTTTGCAAAATAAAACTCCTCGCATCGTGGCGAGGAGTAGTATGTAATGTGAATTAGTGCACATCAAAAACTTCTAAATTGTAATGTTTTCGATGTCGCATCAAGTACTTCTTGACTTATCACCTCTCTTTCAGTTCGACCAATTGCATTACCGGGTAAACAAGAGACAGTGATTTTGTCGCCAACTTTCCGATAAATCCTCAATCCATACTTACGCAAAATTTCTTCTACTTTGGTCAATACAGGATCAGCTTCCATGTCCGTACTCCCTCAAAGAACATACCAAAGTTTATTTTTGACTTTCTTTTGCTTTACGATCGTAAAACAAAACCAGCTCCTTTGGTGAAGAGCTGGCTTGTATGTACCTTTTTGGTCAATTAGTTACGCACAAGCAAAATCTCCACCTTTTGTAAGAAGTAGGTTGAGAAGTGCTAAGTTGTTTATGCGTATATGCATGAGAAATATCATAGCGTACCTTTTAAAGTAAGGCAACTAAATAAAAATGTAAATTGCGAGAGTCTGGTTGAGCATCAAAACAAAACACACGTCTGTGATAGAACGTGTGTGATGTGACCCGAGGACCGAACAATTTTAATTTTTATTTAGTTACTACTGCTGCTTTGATAACTCGGCTCAATCGTGACTTCATACGACCAGCTGTGTTTTTCTTCAAAGTTCCCATTTTTGCAGCCTTGTCGATTGCTTTATAAGCTGCTGGAAGGACTTTGTTTGCGTCTTTTGCTTTACCGTCTTCGATAAGTTTAGTAATTTCCTTTTCTGCGTCTTTGATTGCGCGCATTCGTCGAACATTGAAAACTCGCTTTTGTTCCGAAGCTCGAATCGCCTTTTTTGCTGATGATGTTATTGCCATAATTTTTAAGTGCGTTTACTCTACCAGAAAAGCCTGGAAAGTGCAAGAAGAGTCAGCTCAAGAAATTACAAAGAAAGTCTGGGGAAATTATAAAGTTTTCGATGGAGAATTTCCTGACTCGACACTCGCCTTTAGAATTTAAGTGGTGAATATTCGTCACCGTTGCATTTTTTAGATTCGGCCGTAATGACGCGCGACCATTTATTATGTGCGACATATTATGTATGCCGATTTTACGAATCTGTAATGTATTATACGCCCTATTTAATCTTACCTTTACTTCTAAGGAAACCCTCTATTGGTCTAAGAAGTGCCGATATTTCATCCCTCGTGGCAACATTATCCATGGCATCGTTTGGGTCTATCCGGTCCGACTCACTCATACTTCCTTCTTCCGCATAAACGTTAATCGCTTCGTATCTTCTTAATATTTCATCGATATGCTGGTCCGCTTTTCCTTCATCCTGCATTCTTGTAAATAAAGTACTCAGATCCTCTGCAAGTCTGAAATTGTAATCAATAGATTCAGTATTTCCTTCTTGCGGTGCTCCTTCTGGTTTCATAGGCGTATTTTTAACTATTAATATAGTATATATTACATCGCTGCGATAAAGTATGCAATTTTTTACAACAACTTCTCCTTATTGTGTCCTGACACAGTTTTTTTTGGGGGGGGTAATGCGCTCATTATGTGTAAAGGAGGGAGGTTTTGGAAGTGCTGAAAAATCACCGAACACTGTAATACTTTTGATGGGCTACATATTTCAACTATTACACCAAGACCAATCAATCCTAATTTAAAGACTAGTTTTTATCCCAATTATCCCCAGTTTTCAAAATATTTGCACAAGCTTTCTTTGTATCTACTAATGGAACCCATAAGGCTTGCTGCTCATCAAAATTCATGTCTCCTACTGCATTTGGACCTTGTTCTGCCTCCATTTCCGCCCAAATATTATCAGGAATAAATCTGTCGTATATTGGACGCATACGTTGCTTAAAGTTCTCACGTTCCTCATCGTTCGTGGCGCCCTGGTATAATCCGATTAGTTCCAATAATTGAGCATTTAACTCACCAACTTTTTCTTGTTTTGGTCCGTGTTCCATAGGAATATAATATATTATAACCTCAATTAAATCAAAGTATCGTAGCTGCAGTATATCAGATTAGTTTATCCTGAATATGCTCCGGCGCTTCTATACCCATATGTTTATACCCCAACGCCGTCGTCTGCTTTGTCAATTTTTAGAATCCCACGAAAATGCTACAATATTCGCATGATAAGCCAACTCACCGGTCTCATTGCAGAAAAAGCCCTCAACTACGTGGTTATTGATGTGCATGGCGTCGGCTACAAGGTTTTCGTGTCGGGAAATACGCTTGGTGCGTTGGCAGGCGTTAAAAAAGACACGCCAATTACTATATTCACCTATCTGGCAGTGCGCGAAACAGCACTTGATTTGTATGGCTTTTCTGATGTTGAAGAAAAAAAGCTCTTCGAACTTCTCCTCACTATTTCAGGTATCGGTCCAAAATCAGCAATCGGCATTTTGGGTTCAGCAAACGTTGCTACAATTCGCGAAGGAGTCCTTTCTGAAGACTACGAATACTTTTCAAAAATTTCAGGCATCGGCAAAAAGACTGCCGAAAAAATTATCGTCGGACTCAAAGACAAAATTGGTGCGAGTGAAAATACGACCGGAACACGATCCTCAAATTCAGACCAATCGACTGTCATGGACGCACTTGCCTCGCTTGGTTACTCCGAAAAAGAGGTGCGCGACGTGATGAAGAAGATAAAAACAGAAGACAAATCGGATCATCAGAAAATTATCAAAGAGGCTCTTAAAATCCTCAGTGGTAATTGATTAGAAACTATTTTATCGGTACAAAAGTTTCTTTACCGTCTACAACTTTCATAGTAGCAACTGGAGTCAAAACACCAAACGGAGAGAACTTGGAGCTAATTTCAACATCGCCCGCAACTCCAGAATATGTTTTTGCGGTTTTGAATTGATTTCTAAGACAACCGATGTCGAGCGTTGTATCAAGACACACTTCTGCCGCATCTTTAAAGCGATTCACCATATCGTAATCAGCTGTAATAAAGTATGAATTGAAGGTATAGAGACTTCCAAACTTTTCTACGTAAGCCTTATTGAACGCCTGCACCTTAGGGGAGTTCGCGTCAGCAAGTGGTTGGATGACGAGGTATTCTTTTGGCATATAACCATTAGAATCCAAAATAAATTTGGCATAAGTAAATGCATGGTTAAATAATACTGGCTTTTCTATCCCAAGTTCATGCATCTGTTTTACAACAATCGCCATAGTAGAAGGGCCTTGTGTAGAGACGAAGATCGCATCAGGTCCAGAATCCTTTGCCTTGAAAGCTAGAGACCGATAGTCTTTAACTTCCGGACCAAATCGTTCATCCAAAACTATTGTGCCACCAAGTTTCTTGAATTCCGCGATAAATGCATCAGAATATGAAGCTGGGAAATCCTTCTGTTCAGTAATAAGCGCGACTTTTCTATAACCTTTTTCATATGCTTGGTCAGCAAGAACCGTACCATAATACTCATTAGTAGAAATATGTCGGAAAAACCACTCACCTTCATTTTCAATCTTAGGAGCAGTAGCAAATACCGCAAGCACTGGAATCTGGTCTTTTGCAGAAAGTGGTGCAATCGCAACTGATTCAGTACTACAGTGCCCACCAAAGATGACCTGCACTTTATCGAGGCTGACTAATTTGTTCCATGCAGAAAGAGCAGTAGGAGCATCGCATTTTCCATCTTCGATTATATATTCGATTTTCTTGCCTTTAATACCTCCTTTACTATTGATTTCATCAAGCGCAAGAACAACCGAGTTTTTACCTTCAACTCCATACGCCGCGGCTGGACCAGTCAAAGGAGCGATAATACCGACTTTGATAGAACCGTCAGAATCAGTATCAGAAGTAGATTTTTGTATCCCCCATACCACCAAGACTAAGACAATCAGACCGAGCACCGTACGAAATATTTTATTCATGGTTTTATATGTTATTAAACCCTTATACTATATATAAACCAAAAGGTGGTGTCTATAGCTAGGCGATTTCAGTTGCGCTCGGCGATAAATTAGCTTACCCTAAACTCATGCCAGAACTTCCTGAAGTCCACACCACTGCCACCATTTTAAATAAGCTCGTTCGCGGACGAAAAATTGTTTCTGTTTGGACCGACCTCAATAGCCCGTATTATCACGGCAAAGACAATATCAAAGATCCGAGATATTTTAAGAGATTCGAGCGCGAAATTTCCGGCAAAAAAATCGTGCGAGTTTGGCGACGAGCGAAAAACGTCCTCGTTGATATCGAGGGCGACAAAACTATTCTCATTCACATGAAAATGACTGGGCATCTGTTGTACGGAAAATATCGCCACGAGACAACGGGAGCGTCTGAGAAAAAAGTCTGGAAGACCGACGATGTATCCCTCTCGGACCCCTTCAATCGATTCGTTCATCTCGTGTTTACGCTCGATAACGGCTATCACGTTGCGTTTTCTGACATGCGAAAATTTGCGACAGTGAAATTAATTTCTGATGCGCAAGCTCTGACCAAAGAATTTTCCAAGACCGGCCCAGAACCACTCGAGAAGAGCTTCGATTGGAAAGTTTTGCGCACCACCCTTCTCCGTAAACCACGCGGCCATATCAAAACTGTTTTAATGGATGTAAACACCGTGGCTGGCATTGGCAATATTTATTCCGACGAAATTTTATGGGCGAGCAAAATCCATCCGGAACGACGCGTCGAAAAAATTAACGACGCCGAATTTAAAACTATTTTGAAACATACAAAAGAATTACTCACAAAAGGCATCGATTTCGGAGGAGATTCCATGTCCGACTATCGCAACCCGTACGGCGAACGTGGCAAATTCCAAATGCATCATCGCGTCTATCAACGCAAGAATGAAACATGCTTACGAAAAGGTTGCAAGGGCATTATCGTACGCAAAGTGATCGGTGCACGTAGTGCGCATTTTTGTCCAATGTGTCAGAAATAATTAACAATTAAAAATTCGAAACAACGCCACACCGGTCGCAACCGACACATTCAAAGACTCCTTGCCACCTGCCATCGGGATTTCCGCAACAACGTCGCTCATGGCGAGAGCTTCCTTTGAAACTCCATCCACTTCATTCCCCACAATTATTGCGACTTTTTCGCCTACTTTCACTTTTTTATAATCAACCGAACCCTCTGCCTGTTCGAGCGAAATAATTTGAAAACCATCCGCGCGCAATTCCGCCACTGCCTCGCCCACATTCGTGACCTGTTTCCATGCCATAGTCTTTTCTGCCCCAAGAGCCGCCTTAGCCAAATCAGCCCGCGCCCGTCCAAAACGATCAATCGGCGCCGGAGTAATTCCCACCAAGACAATTTTATCAACCCCCGCCGCATCCGCCGTACGAAAAATCGCACCCACGTTGTGCACACTTCGGATGTTTTCGAGAATGAGAATTTTTCGCATCATTCTGATATACTACACATATGTTAAGCGTTTTTCCAGAGCTCTTCACCTATGACATCCTCGCGATCACACTGCTTCGCGTCGTTGTTGGAATTGTTCTTCTCTATATCGGCCTCATCACGGTTGGCGTACGACGCATCTATTTCATTACTGAATTACAAGTTCACAATTTCGCGCGCAATTATAATTTTCATCGATTCCTGCCCTGGGTTATGGGTCTCGTCGAAATTTTTACCGGAGTTTTTATCACGGTCGGATTTTTAACCCAAGTCATGGTGCTTATTGCAGCATATCTTTTCTTAAATATGACCCTGATTGAGAAATACGTGGGCAAGGTTTTGAACTATCCTATAATTTTCAATGTGGTTATGATTTTCCTTTCGCTCGCACTCCTTTTCCTTGGACCAGGCGCGTTTGCGATTGATTTACCTCTATAATTAAAAGCCAAGTCTTGCCGAATCGTTTTTTTTCTGTTAATGTTTAAAAGCGTTTTTTGTATGCGCTTATAGCTCAGTTGGTAGAGCACCTGCCTTTTAAGCAGAGGGTCGTAGGTTCGATTCCTACTAAGCGCACCCAGATTTAGGATTGCAAAAAAATGAAGCCGAGGGACCCCGTGGGTGCCTCGGCTTCGGTAATTCTCCCCTCAGTGAGTCCTGTAGTGCGCCGAGTCACCAGCCACCACATCGGCAACTTCTTCCGGTGAACTCACCGAGACGATCATGTTGCCACCACTGACCATCAACCCGTCGGGAAGTTTCACAGCAGGACTCCTTCTGCCGCCGATCTCTTTTCGGAAGATCTGCTCGACCTCCGGATCTGGGACAGGTCTTCGACGACCCGCCACAACTCCTGGTGTACAAAGCTGCTCTTGAGGAGCGGCCCCACCCAGTTGGGGTTCTTCTAATGCTAATACCAGCACCGGCTTACTCATTGATTGGACTCCGAACGAATTGACACTAATCCAGCAACCATACGATGGCCTGGAACAGACTCAGATATTACACCACCCCACACTAATTGGCAAGTATCAACTTCTCCAAATTCAATTCGAGGCTTTCCCCGTCGAGGCGTGACTGGTGATAGGTGACAATCAAATTTCGAGCCAATTCAGTCACTTCTCCCTCTTTATATTTCCGTAAAAATCCCTTGGCTTTTGAGTATGAAAAATCCTTCATACCAGCTTCTGTCGCGGTCTTGGTCGCCTGCGCGAGAAGCATCGTTTTCACTTGCCACCACAATGTGCCGTAAATTTCCTCGGGCGAAAAATATTGCAACGCCTCGACATATAAAATCCACGCGCGCTTTTTATCTCTTTCTGCAAATGCACTCGCAAGGTCAAAAATATTTATCTGAGGTCCAGCCGTTTTCGAAATTTCAAAATACTGAATTTTATCAGAAACCTTTTCAATCTTTTTCAAGGTTTTCGCATCAACTTTTTCTTCAGCCCAAATGAACACATTTTCGGAAGCATGAATATCTTCCGCGAAATCCAAAACGATTTCGGAAATTTCCTCATCCTCCAAAACACGCGACAAAGTCACGATATATTTCGTCGAAAAAAGTGATTGTGAGCCAATAAATTCCGCGATTTTCCCTGCTATGATCTGCTCCCTGTCGAGCTTCACCACCACCGCGTCTGGTTTTTTCGCGAGAAGCGACGCAACCATTTGCTCGGATTTCTGAAAAACCTTATTCGGCTGTCCATGAATAAAATAAAGCATGATTTTTTAAACTTTTTTCAAGTCTCCCCAACTGTCGCCCATTGCACACTCGGTCAAAATCGGCACACCTTTTGTTTGTGCGGGCGTCAAAACGTCAGCCATGATTTTTTTAATGTGAGTTGGCAAATCATCAATCGCGCTTTTGTCGACTTCGTAAATTAATTCGTCGTGAATTTGTAAGATGAGACGAGCCTTTTCTTCGAGACCATGTTTCACTAAAAACTCATCGATGCGGGCCATCGCAATTTTAATCACATCGGCTTGAGTTCCTTGAATCGGCGCGTTAATTGCCATGCGTTCCGCCGAAGCGCGAATAAACGGGAGCGGAGATTTGAACCCCTCAAAATATCGGCGACGCCCGAAAAGCGTTGTGGTGTAACCTCGATCCGCCGTTTCGGCTTTGACACGTTCGATGTATTTCGCAAGGACAGGATAACTTTCAAAATATCGATTGTAAAATTCCTGCGCGGTTTTGCGATCAGTACCAAGATTTTTTTGAAGCGCAGAAACGCCCATGCCGTATAAAATTCCGAAATTAATAACCTTGGCTTTACGGCGCTGTTCCTTATCAACTTCGGAAGGCTTCACACCGAAAACTTCCGCAGCAACCGCCGTGTGAATGTCTTCCCCATTTTTGAAAGCACTGATTAATTTTTCATCATTCGATAAAAATGCTGCGATGCGCAATTCGATTTGCGAATAATCAAAACTCATTAAAACTTTGCTCTTGTCCGCAATAAAGGCTTCGCGAATCTTCTTGCCACGCTCTGTACCGACTGGAATGTTTTGCAAATTTGGATTTTTCGAAGAAAAACGTCCAGTCGCAGCACCCGCCTGGATAAACTGTGCGTGAATCCGCCCATCATCCGCAACCTGCGTCGGCAAGCTATCTATATAGGTCGAGAGCAATTTCTGAATTTCGCGATATTCCAAAATGGCCTGTGCGATTGGATGTTCAACCGCTAATTTATCGAGCACTTCCTCCTTCGTCGAATATTTACCGGAGCTTGTTTTGCGCAAGCCTTTGTAAGTCAGACCCATTTTCTCGAACAAGATTTCCGCCATCTGTTTCGGCGAATTAATATTGAATTCCTGACCAGCCGCCGCGTAGATTCTTTTTTCGATTGCAGTCAAATCGGTATGATACTCCTTTGATAAGTCTGCTAATTTTTTGACGTCGATTTTCACGCCAGCTTTTTGCATTTTCGTAATAATCGGAATGAGAGGCTTTTCAATATCAGTAAAAATATTTTTAAGACCAGCCTTTTCAATTTCATACAAAATAATTCCACGCGCCTGTGTAAATCCACTCGTTTTTGTATACGTGTAAATATCCTCAAGTGTCGGGTCTGACATATTCGAATTCAAAATCCACAACATAATTGAAGTCTCGACCAATTCTTGCGGATCGATTTTCTCTGCTACTTTTAATTCGCCAGAACCACTCGCATCTGCATCATCCCCTGTAACACCGAGCACCTCGTTCAAGCGCCCACCAAGCGTTCGAAATTCCAACTCTTGAAACATACTTTTGATACGCGAATGGTCTACGCCCTCGCGCCACTTTTTTTCTGGGATTACAAAATCGATTGGCGCATCACGTCGAATAGTGGCGAGCATTTTACTAAACTCGGCTTCTTCCTGATTTTCTTCGAGTAGCTTTTGAATGCGTTCGGTAATACCCGCAGCCGTAAATTGCGCGCGGTCTTTTTTAAAAGCTTTATATATCTTTTCGATAGTGCCAAATTGTGTGATCAAAGTCGTCGCAGTTTTTTCGCCAATCCCATGAATACCGATAATGTTGTCGGAAGGATCGCCTCGCAAACCCTTGTAATCCGGCAGCAATTTTGGACCAAAACCGAATCGCGCAAGAACCGCCTTTTCATCATATAAAATTGTGTCTTTAATACCCTTTTTCAAAGTATATACCTGCACCCTTGTTCCACTTACAAGTTGCAATGTATCCATATCACCAGACGCGATGACGATTTCGACATTTTTATTGTCCTTCAAATTTTCGCAAATCGTTCCGAGCACATCGTCGGCTTCAAAACCCTCTTTTTCATAGATCGGAATATTAAACGCTTTGAAAAGTTCGCGTGCACTTGTGAATTGTTTAATCAAATTATCATCGATTTTCTTGCGACCCGCCTTGTAATCGGCATACACTTCGTGACGATACGTCGGCTTGGCCAAGTCAAACGCCGCAATAATATAGTCCGGCTTCAATTCACGTACGATTGCAAATAACATAGTCGAAAGCCCAAAAAGCGCGCCCGTCGGTTCCCCGTTCGATGCAGCGAAATCCGGCAAAGCGTGATACGCGCGGTGCAAAATCGCGTGCGCATCGAGAAGGACAATGCGTTGCTTTTCAACTTTCGAATTCTTCTCTATTTTTTTATCGGATTTCGATTTCACGGGTCGTTTCATTTATAAATTCAAAATAAACATGCACAGTTTCCTTTGGCAACAGATCCGGAATATTCTCCGGCCACTCAATCACAATTAAATTATTCGCATCTGCCACATTTTCGTGCCAGCCCAGCTTGACGAGCTCGTCTTGTAAATCGATTCTATAAGTGTCGATGTGAATTAATTTTTTGATCGAACCATATTTTGTCGCGAAATCACCCGAGACTTCGAAACTCTTTTGAATCACGAACGTTGGGCTCGTAATCGTCGCGGTAATTCCGAGCAGTTTCGCAATGCTCTTTGTAAAAGTCGTCTTACCCGCTCCCAAATTTCCGTGAAGCGCAATCACGCCAGCGTGTTTCTTGAGTGTAGATTTTTTTTCAGACTCTTGTAGGGCGTATTCCGCCACTTTTTCAAGCGTTATTAAATTATCTGCGCGCCATTTCATATGATTATTTTAACATATTATGAATATCCCCGCCCCAAAACCACGATTGTCTGATAAAATAAGCTCAAATGACCATTAAGTTTGATGAGGAAAAACAAAATCAGCGCATTGATTCACTCCTTGAAGTTGAAGAGGAGGAGTTAGCCCAGACCCTCTCTTCTCGCTACGGGATTTCATATATTGATTTGTCTGGTGAAACAATCAACACTGATGCGCTACGACTTATCCCAGAAGATCGTGCGCGCGCAACCCAAGTCGCAGTTTTTAATATGAATAACAAAACGGTTTCTTTTGCGATGAAAACGCCAAATCGTCAGGAGGTGAAAAATGAAATTGCCGATCTAGAACGACGCGGATATTTCATCAAACCTTTTCTTGTCTCCACAAAAAGTCTCAACAAGGCTTGGTCGCGTTATGCCGACATTTCCTTTGCTCAAGTTTCAAAAGCTGGCTCCCTTGATATTTCAAGTGGAGAAATTGAAGAGTTCATGACGAAAGTACAAAACATAGACAGCGCACGCGCACTGATCGAAGAAATGATGACAATGAAAAAAAGCTTCCGCATTTCGCGAATTGTCGAAGTCATTGTCGCTGCAGCAATGGCCACCAAGGCATCCGATATTCACGTCGAACCCGAAGAAGAAAGCGTCACATTACGATTCCGCATCGACGGCGTACTCATCAAAGTCAGCGCATTTGATCACGAAACATATCGACTTCTTTTGTCCCGCATCAAATTATTATCTGGTCTGAAAATTAACATTAGAGACAATGCGCAGGACGGTCGTTTCAGTGTAAAAGTCGGTGAACACGAAATTGAAATTCGTTCGTCGGTATTACCGGGAAATTATGGAGAGTCTATTGTTATGCGTCTTCTCGACCCGAATTCCCTTTCAATTCCGATCGAAGACCTCGGTGTGCCACCATATTTGATTGAAATTTTCATGCGCGAAATTAACAAACCGCACGGGATGATTTTGAATACTGGTCCGACTGGTTCCGGTAAAACAACGACACTCTACGCCTTTCTCAACAAAAAGCGCGGAGCTGACATTAAAATCATTACTATCGAAGACCCGATTGAATATCACCTCGCAGGTGTTGTGCAGACTCAAGTCAATCCGAAAATGGAATATGACTTTGCAAAAGGTCTCAAGAGTTCCCTCCGTCAGGACCCCGATGTCATCATGGTGGGTGAAATTCGAGATTACGACACAGCCGAAACTGCGGTGCAGGCGGCGCTCACTGGTCACATTGTGTTCTCTACCCTTCACACCAATAATGCGGCGGGTGCATACCCTCGTCTCATTGACCTTGGTATCAATTCAAAAATTTTAACGTCAGCGCTCACTCTCGTGATTGCGCAACGTCTCGCTCGAAAATTATGTGTGCATTGTAAGAAAGCCGTGAAAATGTCCCCTGCGATTTTGGAAATTGCAAAATCAATTCACGAATCAATTCCAACAGAACACAAACCTGTTTTTACCGACACAATTTACGAACCGGTTGGTTGCGAAAAGTGTAACAAAACTGGCTACCGTGGACGTCTCGGTATTTATGAAGCCATCACTACTACCCCAGAAATCGAAGCAATCGTTCAAGACAACCCAAGCGAACGTGAAATTAAAAAGGTGGCTGCTGCTGCAGGCATGATGGATATGTCTCAAGACGGTCTCATTAAGATTTTAGCCGGTCTCACCGACTGGGAAGAAGTGGCGCGAACGGTGGATATGGAGAAACGCGAAGGAAAGATAGCTGATGGTACTGAGGCAACTCCTAACATATGAAAATAATTCCATATAAAAATCATCAGCGATACGGTGCATTTCTTGGTTGGGCTACAGCGGGAACTATCATACTGACTTTACTTTACAACATAATGAGCTCTGATTCTGATTTTTTGCTAGGTAATACAACAGATTTTCACTTGGTGTATTACATCATTAACTGTATTTTATTATTTTTGATGTTTTGTTTTATACAACTTAGGTACTTTAAAACGTATTCTTTCATTTCTTGTATTTTATTATTATCAGTGATTGCAAGCCTTTTTGTTGGAGCAGGGGGACTCACGAGTTCCCTATTCGTAGAGACGATAATACTTGGTGTTGTATTTGGTGCATATTACGGAGGATTTATTTTTGTACCAATGTTTCTTATCGCAGTATTTGTGAGTGGATTTAGAGGAATTCAGTATTTTCAAAATAAAATTGACTACGAAAAAACGGATCCTGTAAAATACATCAATTGGTACCAAGCGAAGTAAAAACCCACAAAACTCTACCCTCTTTTTGCCAGATGATCGTAAAATCTGATGCTTGGAAACTTATAAAACAAAAACTCCCCACTGACCAGTTGTAATAAAAAAGAACTTCTGTAATATTAGTTACAAGAAGTTCTTTTTTACGAAGCACACCACAGAGATCCAAAACATAAATCTCTAAACAAATCAATCAAACTCGTTTGTTTGAAGGCAGGTAAGGTTCTGAGGATAGTCACAGCAACAAAACCGAAGTTTTGAAACCAGGAACGTCCTCGAAGCAATACCTTGTTAGGCGTGAACCACGTTGTTTAGAGATTTATGACTTGGATAAAGGCGCGGCTATGAATAAGTCGCGCGGGCAAGTCTTGTGGAGAGCAAATTTCGTCTTCAGGTGATATAATAGCATATATAAAAAATATGTCAAGCGATTTGAAAACAGAACAAGCGGCTCCAAAAGAGGAGGTTATTTTGGACCAACAATTGCGCCCCGACACTTGGGACGAATATATTGGTCAGGAAAGCATAAAAAACAACCTCCACGTTCTGCTTTCAGCTGCAAAACAGCGCAATCACCCGCCGGAACACATCCTTTTTTATGGTCCACCGGGGCTCGGCAAGACGACGCTTGCCCATTTGATCGCAAAACACATTGGTGCACAGATAAAAATTACATCAGGACCTTCAATTGAAAAGATTGGCGACCTCGCAAGCATCCTCACAAACCTCGCACCAGGCGACGTGTTGTTCATCGACGAAATTCACCGCCTGAACAAATCGATCGAGGAAATCCTCTATCCTGCTATGGAATCAGGTGTGCTTGATATTATTATCGGCAAGGGTCCGAGCGCGCGTTCCATTCAATTGGAATTGCCGCCTTTTACATTGATCGCCGCGACAACAAAAGTCGCTATGGTTTCCGCACCGCTTCGATCACGATTTTCAGGAGGAACATTCCGTCTCGAATTTTACAGCGACGCTGAGATTGAGAAAATCATCGCACGATCTGCAAAAATTCTCGGAGTCAAAATCGACGGTGACGCATGCGCCGAAATTGCAAAGCGCAGCCGCAAAACTCCCCGCACTGCAAACTACCTTTTGAAACGATGTCGCGATTATAGCCAAATCAATCAGACTGACTTGCACCGGGCGAGCGTTTTGAAAACTCTTTCAATGCTTGATATTGATACGCTCGGTCTGACAAAGGCAGACATTGTCGTGATGGAAACTTTGATTAAAAAATTCAACGGCGGACCAGTCGGACTCGGCACGCTCGCGATGTCACTTTCCGAAGAAGAAAGCACAATCGAGGAATTCAACGAGCCGTATTTGCTGCAACTCGGCTTTATCGAGCGAACTTCGCGCGGCCGCAAAGCGACGGCGTTGGGGTATAAACATATGGGTGTAGAGGTGCCGGAGCATATACAGGAGAAGTTATTATAAATAAAAAACCAAGTTGCGGAGCGTCAAGACTGACGCAACCTACAACTTGGAGATTCGCCAGCTAAGGCGATGGACCCGTTCACTCCTCCAACGAGATTGCCCGGTCGCCCAAATCCCGTTCTGTGACGAGGACAGTCTGTGCGTTGGGGTTCGGTTTGTCGTGCAGCTGGTTGGGTTGCACGGGTAGCGGCGTAGAGAGGATCGCCTCTATTCGCCTCATGTATTCTCGCCCCTCAGAACCCCGAAGTTTTTGTCTCAGCAGTCTCAGCAGTCTCAGCAGTCTACCAACTTTATCCAACATGACTGATTCTCCTATCGAATCTTTGTTGCACAAGCACAATCCGGAGTGAATTGCGTCTACAACTTCATATCAAACACTACAATTTACAACTAAATATGTCAACGCTTCCAAAACCTCCTTCCTTTACATATAATGAGCGCATTAACCAACAATCACATGTCAGGACATAATAAATGGTCAAAAATTAAAAACAAAAAGGGTGCCGAAGACGCAAAAAAGAGCAACATCTTTTCAAAATTATCGCGCGTTATCACGGCCGAATCTAAAAAATGCAACGGTGATGTGTCGTCCCCTTCTCTTGCGACTGTGATCGAAGCAGCCAAAAAAGAAAATATGCCAAAGGACACGATTGAGCGAGCCGTCAAAAAAGGAACGGATCGAAACACTGCGGCGCTCGAACCAGTCACCTACGAAGCCTACGGTCCAGGCGGAGTCGCCATCGTCATCGACGCCCTTACCGACAACAAAAACCGCACTGTCGCCGAAGTGAAACACATTTTGTCAGATAAATGCGGTGCGGAATTGGCTGCAATCGGCTCTGCTTCATGGGCTTTCAAACGCGAGGGGCGGAAAATGATTCCCGTCACAATGGTGTCAGTTAACGAGGAAGACGGAAACAAATTGAACGATTTGGTTGATGCGCTCGACGCATTAGAAGATGTTCAAGAAGTGTTTACGAATGCAGAATAGTTATTCATACACATCTTTTCTGTGTTTAATACGCAAAATGGTAACGAGATAATCGTTACCATTTTGTTCATATTTGAATATTGCTCTGTAATCCCCTATTCGATACCGAAACCTGTTGTGCCAATTTCCAGAGAGAGGTTTTGCTCGCGTGAGAGGATGAGGGTCATTTTCATACTGGCCAATTTTGAGAGTAATCCTTTTCGCATTATAACTATCTATTTGTTCTAAATCTTGTATCGCTTTCGATGTGTGAGAAAAATAAATCATTTTTTGAAGCCAAACTTTTTTAAAACATATTCGTGTGAATATACACGACCGTGTTTAACGTCTTCCTCTGCCTCTAATATGTCCGCAATAAATTGCTTTGAATACACTTGCTCTTTTTTGATTGGACGCATTTCAAATGTAGGAATGTTATTGACTGTAAGAATAATTTTTTTGCCAGATTTTTGAGCCTTGGCAATATAATTCGAAATATTATTCCGAAATTCCTTTACCCCAACAAATTCTGGGACTTTTTCTTTTCTAAGTACCGTGTTATTCATGAATAAAGTGTACACCGAGTGTACACCATTTGTCAAGCGGAATTCTGTGTACAAATTGTGTATAATGGACACATGAAAATCATCTCTATCGACCCTGGCTACGAACGGCTCGGTATCGCCATAATTGAAAAACAGCCGAAACAAAAAGAGATGTTGCTTTATTCCGAATGTTTTAAAACTTCAGCAAAACTCCCTCACCCACAACGACTCGGCCTCATTCAAAATAAAATAAAAGAAATTATCGAAGCCCACTCCCCCACAGTGCTCGCCATAGAAACACTTTTCTTTGCTAAAAACACAAAAACTGCGCTCATGGTTTCCGAGGCTCGCGGTGCAATCATCGCATCAGCCGTCACATCCGGCCTCGACGTTGCAGAATTCATGCCAAACGCAATAAAAGTCGCAATCACAAGCTATGGCAAGAGCGACAAACGCGCCATAATGACCATGATCCCTCGCCTCATCGAGATAAAAAAGGACATAAAAAGTGACGACGAGTTCGATGCAATCGCAGTCGGCTTGACTTATTTCGCTCATCACGTTACATTCTAGCGACTATCCACAGGAAAATTCTTGCCAAGATATTTTTTTATTGATACAAGATAGTAAGTTATTAAAAATATTTTAATTTTTTCGAATCATGTCAGATAATGATGATACAACAATAAACGACGACGACCTCAAAGAAATTTCGGACGATGCGTTCGACGAGGTTGTTGAGATAGAGGAAGATGAAGCAATTACTCCTATTAAAGAGAGTGTGTTTGGTGAAGTCGATCCTGACGCAGGAACAGATGAGGAGGATATAGACTTTGTTGTCGGAGATTTTGATGATGAGGACAGTTTCTAAATAAAACAAAAACTCTTAATTTTAAAAGTCTGGTTGAGCGAAAGCGACCCGAGGACTTTAAAATTAAGAGTTTTTGTTTTATTTATCCGAGAGCAACAACACCTAGCCAGACCCAAAAGTTTTTGATTTCTTATTTCACAAAGATTTTCAAAAAGCGTTTTTTACCGGCTTTAATCGTAATCGATGACGTGACTTTAAAGTTTGGATCTGTGATTTTCTCACCAGTCTCGACATTTGATACTGCCCCACTATCGAGCAATCGTCGCCATTCTGATTTCGATGGCGCGACACCTTCGGCAATTACAACATCGACGAGCGCAACGCCCGAAGAAACTTTCACTTCTTTTGTGTCTTCTGGTGCACCTTCTTTCTTTTGAAATGTCGAAATGAAGTTTTGTTCTGCTTTTTCAGAAGCATCTTTTGAGTGATACATTGTTACCAATTCACGACCAAGTCGCATTTTTGCGTCGCGCGGGTTTAAACCTTTGGACAAATCGGCTTCAACTTGAGTAATTTCCACATCAGTCATATCGGTGCAAGCTCGCATATATTTTACAATCAAATCATCGCGCACTGACATAACCTTGCCATACATATCGTTCGGCTCATCAATAGTATTGATTACATTCCCCCAGCTAGTAGACATTTTGCGTCCATCGGTTCCTTCGAGCATTACTGTCGACAAAATATCCTGTTCGCGCATGCCGTAGTGTTTTTGAATGATGCGACCTGCTTTTAAATTGAACAATTGATCAAAGCCGCCCAATTCAACATCAGCATCCAATTCGTATGAATCGTAGCCTTGCATGAGCGGATATAAAAATTCACGCAAAGAAACTTCCTCTCCTTTATCGAGACGATCCTTGAAATTGCGGCGACTTGTCATTTGACTCACAGTAAAACTCTCGGCGAGATTTACAATTTCATCAAATTTCAATTTTGAAAGCCAATCATTGTTGTATACAAAACGTACTTTTTTCAAATCAATAATTTTCCCAACCTGACGTTTGTAATCCTTGAGATTTTCTTTAATTTTTTTCGAGTCCAACATCGGGCGTTTTTCCAACTTATCGGAAGGGTCACCAATACGCGCAGTAAAATCACCCACCAAAAAGATAATTTCGTGACCCAAATCCTGAAATTCGCGCAATTTTCGCAACACAATGGCTCGACCAATGTGAATTTTCGAACCAGTTGGATCAAAACCGAGCTTAATTTTGAGGCGTCGTCCAGACAAAAGCTGTTTTCGTAGATTTTCCTTAATGAAGATTTCTTCGACGTTGCGCGTTAATAATCGTTCTATCTTTTCTGGATTCGTATCCACCTTTGATTTATTTAATCTAAACATATAGTATATTCTAACATCAAAAATACGATTTACTAAATCCGCAGTATAATAACAATATATGACAGAGAAACAAAAAAAATATCTAAATATTACCAAAAAGGTCTTTTTGTGGGTCATTATCGCTGGTATGTTTATTGTTGGAGCCTTTATCATTTGGACCACAACGATCAATTTACCCAATTTGAACTCCTTCGAAGAACGTAGAGTTTCGCAATCAACCAAAATTTATGATCGTACTGGTAAAGTTGTCCTCTACGACGTATATGGCGACATTAAACGAACTGTTGTACCACTCGAAAAAATCTCAAATTATCTCCAGAAAGCCACTATCGCCGTCGAAGATCAGAATTTTTATAAGCACAACGGTATCGAAATCTCATCGATTTTTCGTGCAATCAAAAACAACCTCAAAAATGGTGATCTTTTAAGCGGGCAAGGTGGTTCAACTATTACACAGCAGGTTATTAAAAACGCACTCCTTACTAGAGAAAAAACCATTTCTCGAAAATTAAAGGAATGGGTTTTGGCTCCTCGCCTAGAAAAAGTACTTTCCAAGGACCAAATTCTCGAAATTTATCTCAACGAAATCCCTTATGGTGGTAGTGTCTACGGTATAGAAGAAGCGAGCCACCGATTTTACGGTAAGAGCGCGCTCGAGCTCACCTTGGCAGAAGCAGCGTACCTCGCTGCCCTCCCTCAGGCACCCACATACTTCTCTCCTTACGGTGGTAACTTACAAAAATTAGAGGATCGAAAAAATTATGTGCTCGATCGAATGCTCGATTCAAAATTTATTACCGCGACAGAACATGATGAAGCCCAAAAAACCGTCGTAACTTTTCAAAAACCAGAGGCCTACGGAATCAAAGCCCCGCACTTCGTCATGTATATTATTGAGCAGCTCGAAAAGGAATACGGTAAAGATATTGTGGAAAATGGCGGGTTGCGCGTTACCACTACTCTCGATTGGGAATTGCAACAAAAAGCAGAAGAAATTGTTCATCGACGCTCACTCGAAAATGTGGTGCGGGCAAAGGCCGAAAATGGCGCAATGGTTGCGCTTGATCCTAAAAACGGTGACATCCTAGTAATGGTTGGTTCGCGAGATTATTTCGATAGAGAGATTGACGGAAACTTTAACATCGCGACTGCTAATCGCCAGCCAGGTTCAACTTTTAAACCGTTCGTATACGCAGAAGCCTTCAACAAAGGATACCGTCCAGAAACGGTTTTATTTGATACCGAAACAGAATTCTCTGTAGCATGTTCGCAAGGGGGTGATTGTTACAACCCATCGAACTTCGATGGAAAGTTTATGGGCCCAATTACACTTCGAAACGCCCTCGCCCAATCACGAAACATTCCTGCAATTAAAGTTCTCTATCTCGCTGGTATCCAAGATGCCTTGAATCTCGCAAAACGGATGGGTATCGAATCACTTGGAGATGCAGACCATTACGGACTAACTCTCGTTCTTGGTGGAGGTGAAGTAAACCTGCTCGATATGGCAAATGCGTATTCTGTTTTCGCAGCTGAAGGAATGAAATATGCAAAGCGCTCAATCCAGAAAATTGAAGACTCGAAAGGGCTCGTATTATTTGAAAACA
The DNA here is from genome assembly GCA_964538855.1 of uncultured Candidatus Saccharibacteria bacterium. Taxonomy (GTDB): domain Bacteria; phylum Patescibacteriota; class Minisyncoccia; order Phycocordibacterales; family JAACPR01; genus CAYLNC01. Next base: position 295,499 of record CAZIEY010000001.1, on the reverse strand, counting down.
ACAACTTAGTTGGTGAGCGTGTTTTATCAGAACAAACTAGTCGTCTCATCTCTAGCATATTGACGGACAACTCGGCTCGAGCACCTCAATTCGGACCAATATCATCTCTTTATTTCGGAGGGCGCGATGTAGCAGCTAAAACTGGTACTACTAACGATTTTCGTGACGCATGGGTTATCGGATACACCCCAAGCATTACCGTCGCGGCATGGGCCGGAAACAACGATAATTCATCCATGAATCCCCTCTCATCGAGTATGATTGCCGCACCAATGTGGAACGAATTCATGCAAATCGTTCTACAGAAAATCCCAAATGAAACATTTAACGAACCTGCTCCGATCAACAAGGACATTAAACCAATCCTCGCTGGTTACTGGAAGGGTGAAAATACAACGGTTGATAAAGATGGTAATATCAATGTTTCTAGAGGAAGTGAGATCCACGACATTTTGCACTGGGTTGATAGAACAGACCCCCTCGGCCCATCTCCGAGACGTCCGGAAAATGATCCTCAATACAAATTGTGGGAAAATGGTGTACAAAAATGGCTCAAATCACAAAACATCTCTACCATTGTTACTTCTACAGATAATTCCGATGAGCCAATAAAAACCAAATTCTCAATCACTACGATCGAAAACGGTAAAACATATTTCGTTGATACAATTATGGTTATCTCTGGATCATTTAATGATCAAAGAGCTATAAAATCTGGTGAAGTCTATATCAATGGAATCAATGTTGGAGCATTTGATTCAGTTAACAAAACCCTTTCCTTCTTCCCGAGCGAGATTCCAGTCATTAAAACAAAAAATAAAATGCGAGTAGAAGTTACCGACGAATCTGGCCAAAAATTCGCAGATGAAATTAGCTTCAATATTAAATAATCTTTTTATCGAGAATTTTGTATCCTAAATATTCCATTTTTTGATTAAACAGATCAACTATCTTTTTAGTATTCACAAAGATTTCTGATTTTTCTATGCCGACTGCGTGAATATGAATTGTTTCTTGAGTGATTTTTATTTTGATGGGGTCCAAATCCACATTACACACCTCTTTAATTGCAGTTATGAGACATTTTTTAACACCCTCCTCCTTAAAACCAATCTTTGCGTATTTTTGTAAATAAAAAGCAATATTTTGCATTCTTATAGGCTATTTATTCATCGGCATCACCAAATATCTGAAAGTGCTATCTTTTGAACCCATAATAACAAGAGGTTTTCCGTTTCCATTAAAAATCAACTTGAGAGTGTCAGAGTTGATTGATCCAAGACAATCATTAATATACTTATGATTAAAGCTAATTTTAATTGCCTCACCTTCTATATTTGCTTTTACTCTATTAATGGTTTCCCCTTTGTCCTTATTCTGTGTCGAAATTTCCATAACAGAGTCGCTCGGTACTATCGAGATGGTTGTCTGATTAAAATTATTTGAAAAGATATTAGAAACGCGCATCGCCTGAACAAAGTCGTCTTTTAATACATTCACAACTGTTGTCTCGGTTTTGGGGATAATCTGTTTATAGTCAGGAAAGACTCCGTCAACAATACGAGAAATAACATATACTTCATTATTCTTTAGAACTATTTGGTTTTCATCAAAGAAAATATCTATCACTTCGCTGCTGTCATCAAAAACACGTGCAATTTCAGTGGTATTCTTGAAAGGGATTAAAATAGCCTGAAAACCATCGGTTTTTCCAAGTCTCACATTTTTTTCTGCTAGTCTAAACGAGTCGGTAGCCACAAAGTAAATATTTTCACCTTCAGGATAAATATAAACACTTGAAAGTTCTGGTTTTATGTTCGAAATGGATGCGCTGTACCACACAGACTGAAATCCTTTCAAAAGATCCTTTGGCTCAATTCGAAACGATTGCTCTTCTTTAATGCGTGGGATGTTTGGAAAATCGTCGTGAGGATGTGTTTTAATCACCGTCTCGCTATTTTTCGATGAGATATACAGATTGTCATTTTGTAGACTAAAATTCAATGTTGAGTCGTTTTTACTCAAACTAGAGAGGTATGAATTGAGGATACCTCCTGATACCGCAACTATTCCCGGCTCAGAGACTTTGCAAGAGATTGATATTTCAAGACCAATATCAAGATTTGTTGATTTTACAGTTACACCGTCTTTTTTGGCATCAATTAGAATACAAGCAAGAACTGGGAGGCTTGCATTTTTTCCTGTGATCCTGTCCGATCGATTTATTGCCGCAGATATTTTTTCTTTATTACATTCGAATTTCATAATTTATATTGTATCTCTTTTTAATAAAAACAATTAACCATATAAGTCTGTTGATAAGTGGATAAGATGATTTTTCTCTTTGTCTGCAACGCACAGGGCGATTACCGGTATCTGATAACTCTCTGAGAAAGAAAGAATAAGAAAATAATAATTTTAAAGAATGAAACTTATAAGGAACTTGTACACAATTTTCAGGGAAGTTATACAAAAGTTTTCCACTTTTTATAACATAGACCTGATCTGGTTAATTTGTTGCGATAATGTGTTATCTAGTAACACTTCCCTCTTGATTTTGTCACAAGAGTGAATGACGGTTGTGTGATCTCTTCCCCCCAACTTTTCCCCAATTGTTGGGTAAGAGATGTTAAAGTCTTCTCGCAAAATATACATAGTTACCTGGCGAGGTCGAACAATTTCTTTGCGACGAGTTTTATCGCAGATGCTTTTTTCTTCGATATTATAGAATTCAGAGACAATTTTAATGAGTTCATTGACCGAAACCATTTTCTTTGGTTTTGAATTGTTTTTAATAAGGTCTTTGATTTCATTGAACGATAGATCGCGACCTTTCAGTTGTGTGTGGCAAATGATTGAGTTTACAGCACCCTCTAATTCACGAATGTTTCCCTCTATGGTTTGAGCAAGGAAATTAACGATATCTTCTGGGATATTTACCTCGCTGCGGTCTATTTTTGAACGTAAAATAGCGATTCTCGATTCATGATCAGGTTGAGGAATATCAACAATCATTCCTTGATTAAAGCGAGATTTGAGGCGGTCTTCGAGCCCCGGAATGAAATTTGGGTGTTGATCAGAAGAAAAGACGATCTGTTTGTTGTTGTCGTAGAGAGTATTGAATAGGTGAAACAATTCTTCTTGGGTTTTTTCTTTTTTAGATAAAAATTGAATATCGTCCATAATGACAACATCATATTTTCTATATTTTTCCTTGAACTGGTTTACGCGGTTTGCTTGAACAGCATCAATATATTCGGATTGGAATTTTTCAGAGGTGAGATAGTAGACTTTTTTGTCTTTATACTGTGTTTTGATCTGATTCCCTATCGCTTGGATGAGGTGAGTTTTGCCGTGCCCTGTGCTGCCGTACACAAAGAGTGGGTTGTAGACGATTCCTGGCTGCTTGATGATTGCTTGTGCAGCTGCGTGCGCCAATTCGTTGAACGGACCAATAACGAAGCTCTCGAAAATGTAGCGCGGATTTAAATTGTCTTCACGATTAATATAATAGTCCGCCAAAGGAAGCTCGTTTGGGTTTTTGGCAAAAATCCTTTTGTTTTCTTGGTTTTTAGCCTTTTCAATCTTGCAGACAGTATATTCAACTGCCCGAATGGAGTCATTAATATCACGTAAAGCCTTTAAAACAACTTTATTAAACTTGTTATTAAGCCAATCTTTAACAAAAGTGTTGGGGACTCCGATTTGAATCACCCCGTCATCATATTTATTTATAAAAGTATCTTTAAACCAAGTCTTAAAGTTAGCTTTTGAAATTTCTTTTTCAACGCTAATCAAAGCATCTTCCCATAATGTTTTGTAATCAAGAGTGTTTAACATAATTTGGTTTAGAGATATTATATACCCATTGAAAAAATTAAGAACTTGTTAAAATGCGATAAATATGTTAATAATATGTTTATAAGCTGTTAATAAAAAATTATGTCATTCACCTACAACCCAAAAAAAAGAAAGCGAGCAAAAACTCACGGATTTCTAGTACGAACTAAAACTCCAGGTGGGAAAAAGACTTTAAAGCGACGAATGCAGAAAGGTCGCCGAAAGCTCACAGTTTCTTCGAAGTAAAAACACCATGTTCCCTGTTAAACACCGGGTACCAAGGGAGTGTTTTAAAAAAATCCTGACAGAAGGCCAAAAGGTCTCTTCGGGGCTTTTTTTAATGAGAAAAACACAGAATAACCTTGATTTTCCAAGGTTTTCTGTAGTTGTTTCGAAAAAGGTTTCAAAATCGGCAGTACGGAGAAATCTGGTAAAAAAGCGATTTATGCACGCTTTACGAAAAAACGTTTCAAAATATAGTAATTCCGATCATGTTGTGCTCGCTTCACCCAAATCAAATGGTGCGACCTTCGTAGAAATTTCGAAAGAGCTTGAAAATGTACTATAATACAGCGCATGTACCAAAACTTTATCGTAGAACCACTTTATAACGCGTTAATCTTTATTCTTAATATTATTCCCTTTGGTGATCTCGGACTTGCGATCATTATTTTGACGGTGATTGTCCGGGCAATTCTCTTCCCTATCTCTCGAAATGCTATTCGTTCTCAAATAAAGATGAAGGAGATTGCGCCAAAAATAAAAGAAATTCAGGATAAGTACAAAGATGATCGCCAGATGATGGCAACCGAGATGATGCGGATTTATAGAGAAAATAACATCAAGCCTTTTGCGAGTATTTTGTTGATTTTGATTCAACTACCAATTATTTTTGCTCTCTATTTTGTTTTTCTTCGAGAAGGTCTTCCAAATATTAATACCGACATTCTATACTCGTTTATTTCAATCCCAGCGTCCGTGAATGTGGTATTTCTCGGATTTATCACTTTGACGGCAAAATCGTACCTTCTTGCCTTTACTGCGGCCTTCTCGCAACTAATTCAAGCGCACATTATGGCGGCCAATAACAAGCCGACTAATACTGCCGAAGCAGGCTCGAAAGAAAAAATGATGGAAGATATTATGAAAGGTATGAATATGCAGATGAAATATGTTCTGCCGATCATTATGTTCTTTATTTCTGCTCAATTAGGTGCGCTTCTCGCCCTCTATTTTACGACAAGCAATATTTTCTCAATTGGCCAAGAGCTCTATCTTAGGAGAGAGCGTAAATAAAAATAACTTTAAATTTTAAAGTCCTCGGGTCTCATCACGCACGTTCAGAAATGAATGTGTGTTTTGTTTTGATGCTCAACCAGACTTTTAAAATTTAAAGTTATTTTTATTTACCCCTACTCTTTAATATCGAGACTCCAGAAACTGAGGTCGCGTTTGTTAGTAAACACTAAATAATCTTCCTTTGGAGAAAGTTGCAAGTTAATCATATCAAGAGATTCTGTTGTTTCTGCCCCAACCGACATTATTGTGCGCACGGTTTCTTGTTCCGTATCAATTTTTATGAGTGAGTCGTTGAATGAAGTAAGTCCCATGTACCATAAGTCTGGGTATTCTCCGGTAAGATTTGAATTCGGCACCGCACAGAACACATCTTTGTTATTTCGACTCCACACACATTTATCCGCGATTGTTTTGATAGGTAAACTCTTAATAATATTCGTTGAAACAGTTAGGAAATTTGTTGTAACTCCACTACCGTCATTTTTTGAATATACAACCTTTTTACCGTCGGGGCTTGGTTTTGTAACGAGTCCGGTGATTGGACCAAGAATCTTTTCCTGAAATCCAGTTCTGGAATTAATGAAATATAAAATTCCTTGCGCGTTGTAACTTGGTTTCGAAGTGACTGCAATCTGTTCCCCTCCAAACCACTCTGCTGACCAAACCGGAATTGGAGAACTGAAGAGGGTTGATTGCTTGTTTGGATTAGAAGCCAGGGCACTTTGTCCAAGCAATTGCGCCGTACTCGCAGAGTTTGCGTTTGGGGATAGTGCGAAGATATTCTTTCCGTTTGGAGAAGTCGAAAAGTCCGAGATGTCTTTTTGCATGAAAATACCCTCGAGGTTGGTCTTTACTTCCCCTTCTACTGTGGTGGTTGCGCGAATGGTTGCCACGTATGTTTCTATTTTTTCATCATTTCCTAAGTATCGGAATGCAATTTGGTTTTTATCCTCCAAGAAAAATGCCTCATAGATTTTTGGAATAGTTGTGTTTGAGATGCGCACGTTAGCGGTGCTTGTTGCGGTTGTTTCATACACATGACCTGTTGCCCTCTCGACGTATCGGAATATCGTGTTTGAGACGGTGCCCGCGGTGCTTGTTGCAGTTTTATCAAAAACTATTCCACCTGCGATCGGTACGTCAGCGATTTTTCTCAGGTTTCTGATGGGTTCGCTATATTGTATAGTTGAAGTTTCTTTTTCTGGTGTTGTAACGTTCGGAGCTGCTGGTACATTTTCTGCTGGAAAGAAATTACCAAACGGGTTTTGGACTCCAGTATTGTTGAGTGGTGTTTCAATTACTGCTGTAGGCTTTAAAAAATAATATCCCAAAAATCCGACTCCGATACAAAAGAATAGTACAATGATAATTAAGAGAGTTTTACGAGACATGCGTTTATTATAGCAGGTGGTAAAGTATTTTTGCGGTTTATCTTAACAATTCAGAATCTGGTTTTTCGAGAATGCGCGGGTTAATGGTGTAGAGAATAATCCAAGCCGAAAGAGCGAGGAGAAGCCCCATTATTGCTGATTGAATTTTGTGCTTACCCTCTTCTTTGGCAAACATCGCATCGGTGGTCATATATTGTACTCCGCCTATAATTGTCATTAGGATTGCAAGCAACACAGCAACCGCAATTCCCCACTTGAATATGAATTGGAGAGTCGCTAACATATTGGAATTGGTGCCGTTCTGAGTTAGTCCTGGAATATCAGTGAGTGATGTGTAGCTTTTCTTTGAGGAAGGTGCTGTGGTTTTTTGTGTTGTGTCAGGTTTTGGGGCAGTAGTATTTTGCGTCGCAGCAGGATTTGATGCGCCCTGTTGAGCTTGCGGCAAGGTAGAATTTGAGCTGTTAAAAATTTGGGCAGATAGAGCAAAAGGGGTAAGCAGAGTAAATATTAAAGAACCTACTAATATTTTTTTTTGCGATAGTTTCAATGTGCGCATATGTTAAAAGTTATTTGGAGTCGTTGCGTCTGCAATCTTTTCAAAAAGCAGGGTGAATCCATTGCTTGCTGACTGCAATATTTTATCACTATTTGTCACTTGAATGCCAATGTCAGACCTACCAGCCTCATCCTCCTCGATACGGAAGGTGACTTCACGCGGATTTGAGAGGTTGGTTATCTGCTGCCCATTCATCACCCAGGAAAGGTCCAAGGTGTTTTTGTTGAAGAAATAAGGAATGGCCTCAAAAGTAATCTCATTTCTGGTGAGGTAGTAAGTTCCAGTGACTGCTTGTTCAAAAATTGTTCCATAGATTGGATTTTTTTCGTAAACAACGATTTCGGGTTCGACCGGATCTATGATGACACTTGCTGATGCGACAGTGTTGTATTCGCGCGGAGAAGCTTCGACACTAATTTTTACATCTGCATCAAGTAAGCCGTTGGTATAGGTAAAGACATTTTTTCCGTAACCAGATTGGTCTTGTACTACACGGCCGTCGCGTCGCCATGTGTATACGTATGAGTCAGGGGAAATTAATCTGTCATAATCATCCAAAATGCGAGGCAGAGCAAGGACTCGGATGGTTGATTGGTGTGTTGGCCATGATTTCCCTTTGTAAAAAGGTGGTGTGTATGTGTCCGCAGAGTAAATCAAATCTACTTCTGTCGGAATAAAGAAGTATGTCTTTTCGAGAACCCCTCCCCCGTATTTTTCTATCGAAACGTTTACTGCCTTACTTTCCCCCAACCTCCCCATAGTAAAAGTAAATGTTGTTGCACCGATTTGTTTGAGAGAAACTGCACTGTTAACCCGCCAAGTAATGTTTGCTTTGTTTAAATCAGTGGCGTTGCTTGTAATTCTCAAAGTAACATCGCCAAAAGGTCGAGGATTTGTCGGAGTGATATCGAGAGAAAGTTGCTCACTCACTCCCTCGGGTAGTCCAGAATATGTATCTACTACTGAGGTGTCTAATAAGGCCTGAATTTCTGCGGATATATCAGTTTCCGCAATTTGAGCAAAAGAAAAAAACGGTATCCCTATTGCCAATGCGAGCATTACATAGAAAGACTTTTTCATTACTCAAATTATACTACAAAAATTCGCGAGAAAAGCCGGCTTTCCTAAGCCTTGTTGATTTGGAGGTTTTCGCGTACCTTGCTGATGCTTGAACGGTTGAAGTCCTGACCCTCACTGCCAGTTGCTTGGGCATTTTTGAATTCTTCTTTTGCACGACGAATTGACAAAACTTGAGACGGATCGGACGTGATAATTTGATCTTCGGTGTATGAGGCGATTACCTTCATGGCAACGTGTTTCATGCCAGCGAAGAAAATACCCTCCCCTACGTTTGATTCAAGTAAAAGGAATTTTTCTTCGTCAGTCAGGTTAAAGGTGCGCTGGACTACGTCGATTGAAGATGGAGATTGCTTCATCAAAAATTGAATTGATGAGTTTGTAATAATCGGCACTCCATATGGTGAGCTCATAAAGTCTTCAACGTCTTGTGTGATTGTTGAAAGTCCAAGATAGTATTTTCGACCTCGTTTTGCGAGTCCGTATAGGAAAGAGGCGGTGTCTTCTGATTTCATCATCCACCATGCCTCGTCGATCACGAGGAGGCGTTTTTTTAATTCACGGCGAACTTCGATCCAAATGTAGTGCGTGATCAAATACATTGCGATTGGCTTTAATTCGTCTTCCATATCGCGCAATGAAAATACAGTGAAATGTTTGGTGAGGTCAACGTTTGTTGGTTTATTGATAAAGCCAGACCAAGTTCCTTTCGTGTATTTGCTCAATTTTTGGACGAGACTTTCTGCACCTTCCATACCAGCCAAAACTAATTCGAAGTCTGACAAGAGCGGTGGTTCGATATCTGAGAAATCAGAATCAGGTGTAATGTCTTTGAGGGCGTATGTTTCGCTGATTGCTCGGTCGATAATCGCATCTTCTTCTGGTGAAAGCCCTCCGAACATGAGACGGAAAAGCCCGACGAGGTTTACAATGTTAGAGCGCAAAATATTCGCAGGTTCCTCGTCCCCTGTTGCGCGCGGCAAGTCGAACGGATTGATATGATGTTCTGATGAAAGAGATACGTTGAAATATCGCCCGCCGGTTGCTTCGGCAAGAAATTCATATTCTCGTTCTGGGTCGAGCACGATTACTTCGGTACCAAACATGAGTGAACGCAAAATTTCCAATTTGGTCGCGTACGATTTTCCGGAACCAGCTTTTGCAAATGTCACTGAGTTGTAGTTTTCGAGTGAGAATCGGTCGAACAAGACGAGCCCTGAATTGTGGCGATTGATTCCGTACAAAATTCCCCGATCACTGGTTAATTCAAAAGAAATGAATGGAAAAATACTTGAAAGAGGTCCAGAGTTAAGCTTGGAATGGATATTGAGAAGGTCTGTTGAAAGAGGCATGACCGTTTTGAAAGCTTCTTCTTGTTGGAAAAGAGCCGGTTTCATGTAAACCAACTTGGATTCTAGGATTGATTTGAATTCCGACTCGACCTTGTCTAATTCTTCTTCGTTATCGGCGTAAATTGTAATGTAGAGTCCGACATCAAAAATGCGTTCTTGTGCTTGTTGCAAATTGTCTCGCAATGATTCGAGGTCTTGGTATGCAGTGTCTAATTGCGGATCGCGCACAAGACCTTTTTCTGCACGCATGTTAATTTGGCTTTGAACTTCGGCCACCTTTTTTTGAAATTGCTTTAGAATTTTTGAAGTTTCAATCGGATGGACGAAAATCGAGACATCAAAAACTTTGTCCATGTTGATAATCGGTGCAAACCAGCTGTCTGACAAGAAGCGCGGATATGAAATTACAAAGAAGCTACGCACCACCTTTTCGCCGAGGTTGAGTGTTTTTGGGGTAATTTTCAAAGCAGATGGTGCGATAATGTCGCGTAATTCCAAGACACCTGCCTCATAAATTTGCTGTGGCAAAAACGAGGTGATGTCTGGTCCTTTTGTTGCTACTTCCTTCTTTTTTAGAAAATCGAATATTCCCATATTATTTTTGTGTTAGTGAAATCGGCTTGTCCATGTCACCCGGGTTGAACAATTTGTAGAAGACTTCGACCACTTCTTCTGTTCCCAGGACGACGGTTCGAATACCACAACGTGAGAGTCCGCCTGAGACGATTGAAATGCGCTGATCGAGCTGTATTCGCGCCTCTTCAAAGTTCTCACTTTTTTCTTGCCCCGAATCCTTTTTTGGTTTTCCAAATGACCCCGCGCTTTTTGTGAAATCGAGACGAAGTGGTACATATGGCACTACTATGAAGAAGTTTTTTGTCATGATTTCTACATTTTCAGTGAAACTCTTGATGAAATTAGAGTATTCGCGAATCTGGATACGCATTAAGTCGTTGATTTGTTGCTTTTGTCTGTCAGCGAGAAGTGCGAGGTACGGTCGAATGTCGAGCCGGCGTGACTGCAAGAAAATTTGCATACTAAAATCTAGTGAGTTCAAGAAGTTTTGGAATTGAAATGTAATCGCAGCCTGCTCGTCTTCTGATTTGAGGGCGAAATTCACTGACGAAGCAAGCAAAATCACGCGCATCGATCCGTCGCGCATGACGATGATACCATCACGAACTTCTTGGATGGGCACGAATTCCTGGGTTGGTTTGCTAGATGTTGCCATATAAAAGGTACAAAAACATTATACCTTAAATTTTTCACTCGTGGTTCCGGAATTACCAAGTTTTTCATTAATGTCGAGACTCCAGGTTAATTCTTTCAGTTTGCTATCGGAAAGTTTTGGGATAAGTACATCAAGATTGTTCGCTGCTGTGGGTGTAGAAGTGTTTTGTGTCTGCACAGGCTTCCTTTCGATTTTATGCCAAATGTATAGTTTAGTCCCAAAAAAATATCTGATCGAACTTTCTACGAGTGTTACGAAAGGTCGTTCATTTACGCGATAGAATGCCATGGCGAGAAAAAAGATTACAACTGGTAGCGCGGCTACTATTGCAATAAATTTTACTGGAACTGCCGACCAAATAATAAAACCAATCGCTGCCCCACCGGCGACGTAGAGAAACTGTTTGAGTGTGAGTGGACCAAAAATCTTGTCCTCGACCTCGATGAATTGTGGGACTTGGTATTTCATTAGTCTAATTGTACCTTAGTTCTGCGACTCTGCGCTCGAATTATTCAATCGGTTCTCGATATGGGTCTATTTTTGGCGCGGTTGGACGAGGTGTTTCTGGTATTGATGTGACTGGTGCGGTGGCGACGTTGATTGATGCGGAAACTGTCGGTGTCGCTGCAACTGACGCATTCGCTTTCATTGTACTCGGTTTGATATCGGGAATTTCAGTCGGATCCTCGATTTGTTTGAGGAGGTCTTCGCGAGATTCGAGAGGTTGAACTACCGAACCACTTGACCCGCCGCTCAGCGCGTTTTTTTCAGAATTCGTTTCTGCAATTAGAGCCTCACGAATTGGATCAAAGATTAACAAACCAACTTCCGTTGCGAGAGATTCTGCGGTTTTTTGGTCCAACTGCGCTCCGTTCATGATATTTTGGACGAAATTTTCTGGGTTCTCGAAATCTAACATTACGAGCAGTATCTCGTTCTCTATCGCCCCACCCTGATCCACACGAATGTTAAATTTTTTGACTAAGTCACGAATTTTGAATTGCCAACCAGAATCAGTGATTATCTTCTGGATAACTTGAGGTAATTCTGCGAAACGATCCTCGATAATTTTATTGTTTTCTGTTTTGGGCATGATTATTTTATGGTTTACCTCCACCTCCTCCACCACTATTGGCTGATGCTTTCAAACCCTCAAGAAGTCTGTCGGTGTCAGTTTTCTCCTTGGCGTTTTTAGCAAGTTGCTCGCGAGCAAATTTAGCACCATCTCCACTGCGGATTCCCCATCGAGTCTTTTGACGAGATTCGAGGAATTTCGTTTGCCTTTCTTTTGCGGCAGCTTCTGCTTTTTTCTTGGCGTCAAGAATCTTCTTGTTATCTGCGTTATCGTATATTGCTTTTGCGTCAGCTTCCGTGATATCTTTTTTGTTGATTTCATTATTAACGTTATCGATGTGTTTTTGGATCGCATCTTTTTCAAGCTGGGTAGCCGCAGCAGCCTGTCGAGCAGCGAGTTTATCCCTAGCGTCAACCAATTTCTTCACCTCCATAGCAGACTTATTTTCTTTCTCAAATTGTAGACCAGCAGTAACAGCGTCCTGCTCATCGTCAGTGAATTTGCCCTCTTCTTTATATGCCTTTTCTTCCTCAGCATATTTTTCTTTGTGGTACTTCTCTCGCTTGTCGGCAAACTTGTCATAACCACCTTCTCCGCGACCCTTGCCAAAGTCGGTTCCGCCAACAGCATCATTTATATGACTGAATGTATCAGAATGTCTGGCATCGAAGCTGCTTTCTCCTATACGGCCAAATCCAGCACGCAAAGTTCTTGCGGTTAGACCGCTACCAGAAAGGAGCTTGCTGTTTGCTATCTCTCGAGCAGCAATTCCAATTGAGTGACGCGCAGCAAATCCTGTGACGCTGAGTGCTGCCCCGCCCAACATCCCAGTAATTTTTCCGGACGCCGCGCCCGCTTCGTCAGCCATACTCTTTGCAACTTTCATTGATAGAATAAGCATTCCAACAATCATAATATAAGTGACTATTTGTCCTGGTACAATATGTGCCATATTTGCCCAACCGGTACCTTTGTCGAATGGAAGTGTTTGGGAAAATTTGAGTGTAATGTATAACATCAAGAAAAATACCGGTACAAAGAACGCTTGTCCAATGAGAGCTGGCCACCATTTGTCGGCAACTTGACTTTGGAGTTTGGGTAGTATGTAGGATCCAAATGCCAGCGAAGATGTGATCATCACAAATATCAGGATCAGGAATCGGGTGACTAGCATCAATGACATCAGCAAAAGAACTACTCCCAGTATGACGATAAATACAGAGGCAATGAGGGTCTGTTTGATGATTCCGAGATAAGTTAATGACGCAACACCCCACTTAATATTTTCTGGGTTGGTGCCGACAATAGTCGTCATATTTGTTTGAGTTAAGAACACCTCGGCAATCCCGAATTGAGCACTGCTGTTTATGGTAACAGGCTTACCCTTTGCATCTTTTAGGGGCATCGTTGTAATGGAATTATAGAAACTAACTGCAAGTGTGTTTGAAATATCAACAATCACTTTTGTAAAAAATAGACTAAAGTTAATTAAAACAGCAACCACGATAACTGTTACGATGGTTTTTCCTGTGTCACTTGTTCCCTTTAGAATGGTGCTTATCGCTGCATATATAAGTACGAATATGAATAGAATATTTATAATATCTCTGAATAAGATCCATCCTTGGTTGACGATATTGTCTTGGATGAGTTCCTTCATCTCAACAACAGTTTGCACGACAACAAAATTGAACAATTGGCCAGATATACTCAAAAACCATGAGCTAATAGTGAATATGATGTAGTAAGAAAATTTCGCTATCCAACAGAGGGGGTTAATTGTACTAAGTATTGTGCTGACTCCGGTATAACAAACAATCTCGACATCGTCTGCCTCCGCTGCCTTTTTAAGTGCTTGTAATTGTGCCTCAGTTGTAACACTGAAATCCTGTTTCGTTACAGGATTGTAGGCGCGCTTAACTTGGTATGTACCATCACTTTTCAGTGACAATGTAAATTCGACGTCCTTGAATTTCGGATTATTACTCGTGTAAACGTCATCCGTTCCTTCTTTTCTTGTATATATATCAGTTGCTTGGACACCATCTGTATTGCCATTGTATAAAGACCCAAATGACACATTGCTTATTTTATTTGGGTGTATGTTTGCGTGAGAAAAACTAGCCCACTCACTAGAACTCATTGCTTTTGGTAATAGATATTCAAGTTTGGCTTTTCTTTGCAAATCTTCCTGATTTGAAGTTTGGGAGCCAGCGATTTTGTCAACCAAATCAGAGTATTCTTTTTTATATTCGTTTAAATATCTTGCGCGAGCGTTGTTGCTATTATCCTCGAACGCGCGATCTTTTACCATTGTCGATAAGCTCGTCGCATGTAACGACACGGTGGGTACGACCATTATAACTAATAGTATAAAAAACAGGCCTATTTTTTTATAAATCCCATGTAACATCTTTATTGAAAATTATAACAGAAAAATAATGTGTCAAACTAAAAGTTATACAGATTAATTTGGTGGTTCCTCTTGACCGAGAATTCCAATAATTGCCTGTCTCATGAGTTGATCTGCAAGGGCGTCAATAACCTCATCAAATTCATCTGCTAATACTAATCGGTCTGATTTCAATTGGAGGTTTTTTTCAATAGATGATTGGACGACCTTTCCCGGGGTAACTGTTCTGTTTTTATTATCCTTATCCTTCCATGGTAAATATCCGCTACCCCAGGTCAATTCTTGGTTTAAATTACCTTCTCGCGTCGCCTTAAGTTTTAATAGCTCTGAATCGAGCGACAGGAATGCTCCAATTTGATTATTTTGCGGATTTTGTGTGATTTCATCCCAACCTTCGAAGGTGAAAACCCCGTTCTCTTTCATGTTTCGTATATTGGCATCTACCATCTCATAAGTACATTTGAAATTCTTTTTTGGTCGTTCTTTTGTCACAAGGGCTAATTTGACTCTCATACTAAAATCCTCACAGAGAATTCCCTCCCCGAATTCACTGAGAAATGTGTTGATTGTGTCGTCTCTTAAATCCTTGAAAATTCGTGTTGGATCATCGACGAACACAGGATTTCCTTCAAATCCACTATTAATCCAATCAATCGTCGAATCAGAAATATATTGGATAATGCTGTTTGCAATACAATATCCAATACCGTCTTCGCTTGGTCCAAGTCCACCAAGTGTTCCAACTTCTTTGTTTTCCAGACCTGGAATATATACCGGAACCATTGTTGCATTGACCAGTGTTGCAGATACTTTTTTTGCGAACACAGCGAAACCCTTTTTTGCTAGGTTGGCCGCAAGTTGTGCCAAGACACATTTTCCTGCGCTAGCTGCGGTAGCGACTGGGGCATCCGGTTTCTTTTGTTGTTCCGGATAGATCTTTTTTCCGGTTTCGTCGTTGAATTGGTCGTCGTATTGGTTGTGAGCTTCTTCTAAATCTCGAAACTCCTGGTTTTCATTGATATTTTGCCAGTTCTCTTCACTTTCAGGAAGATCGGGTGTCGGAGTGTTTTGTGCAAACACAACACCAAATTGACCGAACAATAAAATTCCAATCAATAGGAAATTGAAGGTTGTCTTTAATTTGTTGCTGATTGGTTTGCTGGTATTACGCATCGATAGTGAAAATTATAGCATTACTTTGCATGTAAGTTTTTATTTGTTCCAACAAAGTAATTTGTTCACCGAGCATTTTGTTGAATTCTGGAATAACCGCTACCATTTTGATCGGGTCGTTTTCTGCCTGGATGATGATCGTGGTGAAAATACTCATGTTATTCAAGTTGTTGATGTAATTGGTGTGTACTCCAGCAAGTGAATTTGGGACTGGAATAGTCGATAGTGATAGTGCCATCTTTTTGTACACATCCGCATAGGCTTTTTGATTATTTTCTGGAATAAGTTCTGCCGCACGAGTCTCTTTTTGGTATATTTCGATAAATGCGTTTGCGTATTCCTGCACTTTTTCTTTATTCATATCGTCAAAAGTAATTAGATTCTCTTTCTTAAAGATTTGGGTAGTTTTTATTTCTGCCTGAATTTGCGCAAGTAGTGTAGTGGCAATATCTGGGCTATCACTTTGTCCTACTGCGATCAATAGATTCTGGGCGATGCGACTTGTCAAGGAATTCGGATCGATTTTTGTAGTTGCAACATATTGCTCGAGGTAGTTGTTCGGCGCCCAATCATCTTGTGGTCCAGCTTTGTTTGGGTCACGACTAAGGGCAACTTCCTGACCGTCTTTGGTCCCATCTTTATCTGTGTCTGCGTTCTCTGGGTCGGTGCGCCAGAGAGTTTCTTCCCAGTCGAATAGACCATCTGCATCTGAATCGGTATTTTTATATTGGTTATCGACCACGATGGCGAGATTTTTTTCAGTTTCTTGCGCTGCGATTCTCACTGGCTTTTTTTCTTGATATGTTGAATATGAGATGATTCCCGTAACCACAATCGCTGCAAAAATTGAAAAATAGATAACTCTTGTCCCCGGTGTTTGCATGTGGTTATTATATCAGACGACTGTGATATAATTGTATGGATTATGAACAAATTTTTTGCGATCATCCTATTATGTGTAAGTTCGTTGATTGTGCCGATTGGTGTACATGCTCAGATTCCGACGGGAATAGTTACTGTGCCGTTTGGTGGTACAGTACTCAGTACCATCCCTTGTCTATGTTCCTCAAGCTTACTCGTTACTATAGAGGATTTTCGTACCAAATTACCTATTGGAGTTTTGTACATACCGTTTGTATCACGTTTGAATCGAAATTTTAATATTTTTATCCCTGGTAATTCTGCGCTCGGACAATATTATACGAGTCCTCTACAGTGTAGGAATGGTATAATTCCGTTTTTGCCAATCGAACCATTTTGTGTTAATACCGGAATAGCAAACGGTATCATTACGTCCCTCCCTTTTGCGGGAACTGGTTCGAGTTTGTTGCCATCGTTTCCAAAAAAGTAAACGGGGGGGTATCTTTATGAGAAAGGTTGCGCAATTTTAAACCAATTTTCCAGTTTCAAGTCTTCTGCCCGCGCATTTCCTACGACATCTGCCTTTAATAGGATTTCTGACATGTTTTTATCAAAACGAGTAGCGAGGTCGGCTAAATTGCTGCGCAAAACCTTGCGCTTGTGGGCAAAACCTTCTTTGACGACCATGAAAAATGCAGATTCGTTGACGCCGTGTTCGACGAAAAGACGTTTAGAAATATCGCTAAATTCGATAATTGCTGAATCAACGGCGGGTGCTGGCACAAAAGAGCCGGCTTTCACAACTTTGACGAGGCGCGGGGTGCAATATGCTTTGACAGAGACCGATAAAATGCTTTCTTTTCCGTCGCGAGCCACGATGCGGTCGGCCACTTCCTTTTGTACAAGAAGCACCATTTTGCTTGGTTGATGGTCGGCTTCAAAAAACATTCGGATGATTGCGCCGGTGATGTAGTAAGGAATGTTCGCGATGACTTTGTAGTCCGCAGGTAATTCCGCGCGATTCCATTCCAAAATGTCGGCTTCGATGATGCGCAGTGCACCGCTTGCCACCGCCTCTTTAAAAGTTTCGTTAAGCACAGCAATCAGTTCGCGATCTTTTTCAATGGCGATTACGTTTGCGCCCGCTTTCAATAAATAGTCGGTCAACGCCCCGCGTCCCGGCCCAATTTCAAGCACTGTCTCCCCCGCGGTGATGTGCCCTGCCTCAATAATTTCACGCAAAGCCGCCTCTGACTTGAGAAAGTTCTGTCCGAGTGATTTTTTTGCGTAGACCATAAGTAATTAGAAATCTATCAAATATTCTTTCGTGCCGCCACTTGATGCACCGCGTTCTTCGCGCGCGTACTGGTCTTCAAAAGATTCTTTCTGAATCAATCTGTCGCTGATGTCTTCCAAAAATTCTGACGCCATATTCACTTCTTTTGAACCGTAAATGGTTCGGAAGCTTGCGTGTGTTAAATATAATTTTTTTCGAGCACGAGTGACTGCGACGTAAAACAATCGACGCTCTTCCTCGGCATCTTCTTCACCCTTTGCATCAAATTTTTCATGAGGAAAAAGTCCAGCTTCAAGCCCCGTCACAAACACGTGCGCGAATTCCAAACCTTTTGCGGCGTGCACCGTCATTAATTTCACGCCGTCTTCTTTTTTATCGAGCTCGTCCTGATCAGATGTGAGCGACATATCCTCCAAAAGTTTATCCATTGCTTCGGCCGGAGAATGTTCCGCCGCAAAATCTTCGTAACGTTTTGCGAGCGACACCAATTCGCGAATGTTTTCGAGTCGCTCTGCGCCTTCTTCCCCATCTTTTTGTAACTCTGCTTCAAGCCCAGTCGCGGTCATGATGTGCGTGATGACTTCATGTGGTTTGTGCGTGTGTATCGCATCAGCGATTTCGGTCAATGCGTTTCGGAATTGTTGAACTTTTGCGTATACTGCCGGAGTCAGATCGTCTTCGTGTCCGTCTGCAATTTTCAAAAGCGTTACTTTGCCGATGCCACGTTTTGGTACATTGATAATTCGACTTATACTTGTAAAATCCTTGCTGTTAAGCGCCGCTTTGATATAAGCGATGACATCTTTAACTTCTTTTCGATCAAAGAATTTCGTCCCGATCACCTGATGTGGCAACTGTTCTTGGAGGCAAATTTCTTCTAAAACGCGGGATTGGAAATTGGCGCGGTATAAAAATGCCATGTCGCTTGGGTGCACACCTGACGCCATCGCTTCTTTTGCTTTGCGCACTAAAAATTTCGCTTCGTCATATTCGTCGATTGCGTTATAGACCGTGATTTTGTCCCCCTCCCCATTTTTTGTGAAAAGATTTTTCTCTTTTCGCATCACGTTTTTCGAAATAATTTCGTTTGCGGCCTGCAAAATGTTTTGTGTTGAGCGATAATTTTCCTCGAGAATAATTTCGGTTGCGCCAGGATAATCCTTCTCGAAATTCATGATGTTTTTAATACTTGCTCCGCGCCACGAGTAAATATTTTGGTCGATGTCTCCTACGACACACATATTTTTGTGTGCTCCGGCCAGCAATTTCGAAATGTTGTATTGCACCTCGTTCGTGTCTTGATATTCGTCGATGTGAATGTATTTCCAGCGCTTTTGATAGCGAGCCAGCACGTCCGGATATGTTTCCAAAATGTGCACTGTTTTTATGAGCAAGTCATCAAAGTCGAGCGCACCCTCTTCGTTCAGGCGCTTCTCGTACAATCGCCACGTCTTTAAAACCACATCGCCCAAATAGCTGTAATTTTTAGATTTTATTTCGTAATCGGCAATAGAAATCAAATCCCCTTTTTGATTTGAAATGATTGATTGAATTTTGCGAGGCTCGAATTCTTTTGTATCGTAACCGGCAGACTCCAACGCTTCCTTAATAATTTTTTTGGCGTCAGCGCTGTCCAAAATCGAAAAGCGTTTCGGTAATCCGATTAATTCTGCATTTTCGCGAATAATGTGCACGCCGAGCGAGTGAAACGTGCGAACAAACGGTCTCTCGTGCATCGCAACCGGCATGGTGAAGTTTGGGTTGTTAGACAAAAGATGATTTATTCGTTCCGCCATTTCTTTCGACGCCTTGTTTGTAAAAGTTACTGCCAAAATTTCCGCCGGATGCACCCCGTGTTTGATTAGGTGAGCAATTCTATATGTAATCACCCGTGTTTTTCCCGCTCCCGCCCCCGCTAAAATTAAAAGAGGGCCATCTTTGTGGAGGACTGCCCTTTTTTGTTCGGTATTGAGGTCTTCGAGGTAATTCATGCTCAGAAAATATACCACATTTTTTGGTTTTTGGGAGGTTTGACTTAGTTTCGGGAGGGGCTATAATCCTTGGATACCCAGAAAAACAGGCAGACGGGGACCCGTACGGTCCATTACGACAGAACGCCAGAATACCGCTAGAAATAACCTTATTTTACGAATCACCCAAGATTTTGAAGCCCTGAAAACGACAGGAAACGGTGCAAAACAAGGCTCTCAAATGACCATATTGAAAAAGAGTGTTTTTAAGAACTTAACCCTCTTAATTACTCTCTTTGTATCAATTCTCACTTCAAATACTGCACAAGCCATATCACTTGGTGATTTTCCCAATTTTACTTATATAAATAAGGCTTTTTCTCAAGAAAAAGGTACAACTGACGTGAATTCACAGAATATCCCCATTTTGCAGGCAGCTGTTAATTTAGACCCCAATCCAAGTAAAGATGGTGGACATGTTGTTGTAGTAGAAGGCATGGCGCTTATGGCTGAATCTGGTCTTGCGGGAACGACGCTCGACATAGAAAAGGCCGATCATGCGGGTACTATCAGTGTGTATGAGGTTCGTGAGGGCGATACCTTGTCACAAATTGCTGAAATGTTTGATGTGTCAGTTAATACGATCAAATGGGCCAACGAATTGAAGGGGTCAATCAAGCCCGGCCAAACATTGTTGATTTTGCCAGTAACTGGAATTACTCACACCGTGAAAATCGGAGGAACAATTCAAAATATTGCCAAAATTTATGATGCTGATGTGGCGGAAATTGCGCTCTTTAACGGTATTGATGAAAAGACCCCGCTTGTGCCAGGTCAAAAAATTATTGTACCCAATGTCGAACTTGCTTCTGCTTCAAATGCGTCGTCTCAACGTGCAGATGGTACAACTCCCCTCATTAATAAATTCCCAATTAACCCAAAGGTTGATTCGAGAACATATTTCATAAATCCAGTTCCGGCGGGGGTTTTGACTCAAAATTTGCACGGATATAACGGAGTTGATATTGGTGCTCCGCTTGGCACACCAATTTATGCCGCTGCTGCCGGTACTGTCATCAAGAGTACCGAAATCGGTTGGAACGGAGGCTATGGAAAAATGATAGTTATTTCACACGCAAATGGCGTACAAACACTGTATGGTCACACATCAAAGAATCTTGTCTTGGTTGGTGAACAAGTTGAAAAAGGTCAAATGATCGGATATGTGGGTTCGACTGGAAATTCTACGGGAAATCACACCCACTTCGAAGTGCGTGGTGCCAAAAACCCCCTTGCAGATTGTATTGTTGGTCGAGCGTGTAAATTTTAATTAATTTTCGGTCTGTATTGAAGCGCCTCTAAAATATGTTCTTTTTTGATTTGTCCTCCCCTATTTTTTGAATCTAGATCTGCGATAGTGCGCGCTAATTTGATGATTTTTTGGTATCCACGCATCGATAATTTCAAAGTCTCTGCAGAAGTTCTAAGGATATTCTTTGCTTCAGTCGCCATGGCGCAATATTCCGGAATCTTTTTTACGGGAATTTCTTTGTTTAGTTTGTGCGAATTGAAACGCAGTTGCTGAATTTTTCGAGCCGCTAGTACTTGGGATTTTATTTTTATAAAATCGTCGCCATTTTTTAAATTTGCTCCAGACTTTTCGGCAGAATCAAGGCTTTCAAAAGAGACATTTGAAACTTCAATCCACATATCGATTCGATCGACGATGGGGCCTGAAATTTTCTTGCGATATCGATTGATGTTGTGTGGGGTGCATACACACGGCTTGATTCCTGTCTCGAAATATCCGCACGGACATGGATTCATTGCTACGACTAAAATGAAGTTGCTCGGCAAGGTTATTTTTTCATGAGCTCTTGAAATAGAAATTGAGCCGCGTTCGATTGGTTCACGGAGTGATTCAACGACTTGGCGATTAAATTCTGGAAATTCATCAAGAAATAGAACCCCGTTGTGAGCTAGAGTAATCTCGCCTGGTTTCATATATGCCCCTCCACCAACAATCGCAGTGTGTGACGAAGTATGATGGGGTGATCGAAATGGTGGTAGCTCGGTCAAGGTTGAATGTATCGACGTACACTCGATTACTTTTTCATAATCAAGCGCCGGCAAAAGCCCAATAAGAGAATTTGCGAGCATCGTTTTTCCTGTTCCCGGTGGACCGTAAAAAGCGATGTTGTGTCCGCCTGCGGCCGCGATCAACAATCCTCTTTTGGCTTTTTCTTGTCCAAAAATTTGACCCCATTCCGTTTCATTTTTCCATCGTGTCGCCACCTCTAGATTTTCCGGGGCAGTCTTTGTTTTCGCAGCGACTGCGATTTCTTTTTTGCCTCGCAAATGCATCAGAACCTCGTCGAGACTTTCTGCCCCAAAAATTTTTACTTTATCAACGAGTCCTGCCTCGACTGCGTTTGATTTCGGCATAAAGATTTCAGTAAACCCAGCCTTTTGGGCAAAAATCATAATCGGCACAATACCGTTCATGGGACGCAATTTCCCGTCGAGCGATAATTCGCCCACAAACAATTTTTTCTCTGAATCAAAATCAATTTGTCTCGTCGATTTTAAATATCCAACTGCAATGGCAAGGTCAAAGGTCGGTCCAGTTTTTCGAATGTCAGCTGGGGCGAGAGAAACAATAATTTTATGATTTTTTTGTTTGGGCGAAACAAACCCAGAATTTTTGATGGCAGATGAGACTCGGTCACGCGCCTCGTCCACAGCTTTGTCTGGCAACCCGACAATAGTAAAAGTGTGCAGCCCTGGAGAAATATCCACTTCTACGTCAACTCGCCGCGCGTTCAGAAGTGCTGGCTGGGCGCTGTATACTTTTGAAAAGTTTTTTGAAAAAATCACACCCATCATTATACTGATTGGGTGTGAAGAAACTTTCAAGAAAGTCTAAAGAAATTCTAAAGTTTTTGTGTGCTCTGTGTATAGGCTATCCGTTAATATGAGTTTTGCAGGTTCGAGCGGCTGGATTTGCATTCAATCGGTCAGCTTCAATTTGTTCTCCGCTGATTTCGCATATACCATAAGTTCCTTTTTCGATTTTCGCGAGGGCGTCGTTTACATCCTTGAGACTGATTTCCAATTCAGCCAATGTCGCTGATCTTGATTCGAATTCTTCCATAGAATCTGCGATGTCGTTTGGATCTGAAATTGGTTCGGTTTCAGTTTCATCTCCTGTTGCTTCCCAATCTCCTGGTGTATCAGGATTTTTTCGTCCAACATCAGATAAGTTTTTCTCGAGTCGAGCCTTTTCTTCGAGTAATTTCGCCTTGTATGTCTCTACATTTAATTTGTCTTTCATATAGACATTTTATCAGACTCTATCTGATTAGACTAGTAATATTGAGCTGACGCTGCACCATTTCAAGCGTTTGAGGATTTGTGGTAATAAGGAGATTCTTTTTATCTATAAATGTATAGAAAAGGAGCAATTTTCCTGTGAAATCTTGGACTCCACGCGCATCTTTGTTGAGCAGTACCAAATCTACAAATTTTTGCGGATCATATGTCGCCCCACCCTGAACAACGACGGTATTTTTAATAACTACCGTGGTTGTCGCGGTTGTTGTCGTTGCTGTTGTTGTGCTCGTCTCTATCGTATTGATTGTAGAAGTCGAAACTGTGGCGTTTGGTGTAAGTGTGGCAGTAGGTGTTGCTTCACCTTGAAACGATTGCGATGAACCCAGGTTTGCATAAAAAATATCACGCACGTCCGCAATCATTCCAGACTTCTCCCATGCAAGCATACCCGCGAAACTCTGTTCGAAATCGTTTGTCTGTAACAAAATAAATGGCTCTGGTTTGCTGAGTTCGTGAATACCGATAATAAATTCTGGAGCGAATGATCGCACGAGTGATTCTGGCGCACTCGATTCCAATATTTCAAAGAAGTCCGCAGAGTCAATTTTTGTAGTTCGAATTGTTTTTTGACCATTTGCTTCAACTTCTACATTTTTTACAATGTTAATATCGAGAATCCCTTCTTGTCCGAGCTGGTTTTGTTTTTTTAATTCCGTACGAATGCCCCCGATAATGTCTCTGAGGGTTTTATTTTGAGTAGTAATAGTAACTGTTTTATCGCTACGCAATGTTTCGTTCGTGAGTGTTACATTCACTGTCGGTTTGTTTGATGTGCCCGCAAAAGGCACTCCGTATTTCATTGCGTAATAAATTCCTCCGCCTCCAAGTGCGAGCAGTACTATTCCCGCAAATATCATAGGGAGACTTTTCGGTTTTGCAGGTGCTGCTTCCGCAAAGAGCTTCTGCTCTTTATTTGCTGTTGCCATCGTTACCGATGCTTGACGTTTCTTTTGTTCAGCTAAAACAATGTCGGTGGTGGTCACGTGGCCATCATCAAGTGCATTTTTAATATCCTCTTCGTAGGTACGAAGATTCCGAATGTCTACATTAGGATCAAATTTCTGACCGTCGCTCATCTACTCTATTGTAATTCCTATTGCTGATTTTTCCAAACTTTTGTTTTGCCTATGAGGAACAATTTCGGGTTCAAGTCCATGTCGATGAAGTCGTCAACCGACTCGATGAGTTTGCTTGACGAAGATTTGCCAAAGGAAATTGCCTCGACTTGGCAACCACTGGTTGATTTTAAATATTCAACAACCGGCACAAAGTCCCCGTCTCCAGATGCGATGATGATTGAGTCTACTTTTGAGCCAAGCTTGATTGCGTCTACTGCGATTGCTACGTCCCAATCAGCTTTTTTAGCGCCACCTGAGAAAATTTGTAAATCTTTTGTTTTTGTCTCGATACCGACTTTTCCGAGAGCCTCGAAGAAACTTTTCTCGTCACCACTTTCAGAGGTGATTACGTACGCGATAGCCCGCACCAATTTTCGATTGGCGAGAGCTTCTGCGACGACTGCCCCGAAATTAACTTTGCGTCCGTATAAATTTTTTGCACAGTGATAAAGGTTTTGCGCGTCTATTAAAATCGCCACTCTTTGCTCGGCGTGTTTGATTACTGTCATTTGTATATTGTACTACTTATTTGTCACCTTCTCGCTACTTTATTAAATCGATGTTAACTGATTCCGTTCGAGGAAACAAAAAACCCATTTTCAGGGCTTTTTGTCGAAGATTATTTCTTTGCGTCGAGTTTCTTTGATAATTCCTTGAATTTCTTTGGATCTTTTTTTGCAATGTATTTCAATGTCGCGTTGCGTCTTGAAACCATTCCGAGAAGTCCCTTTCGAGAGTGATTATCTTTGTTATTTTTCTTCAAATGCTTTGATAATTCTTCGATTTTAGTATTTAAAATTGCAACCTGAACAAAAGCAGACCCTGTGTCTGTCTTGTGAATCTGTGTGTCCTTAATTATTGCGGACTTTTTTCGTGTAGTTAACATCGAGGTATATATTAACACACTTTGGTTTTTTTGCAAGTTTTCAGCTCACTTTCAATGTTTTTGAGCTATTTTCACTCTAAATTATTGTGCGACATACAAAAGTGCTATAATTGGCAACAAGTATGACTCAAACTAGTGAAATTCAGTCTCTCAAGCGGCAATTTCTCGAATATATCGAAATCGAGAAGGGTCGCGCTCTTCGCACAATTCAAAATTATGACCACTATCTAACGGTTTTTATTAATCAGACAAAAATTACTGGACCGAAACAGCTCACGGAAACGGTGGTGCGTGAGTTCCGTATGTGGCTCAATCGACAGTCGGCTGGAAATAATCGCGCGACCGGCGAGACGATGAAAAAGAAGACTCAGAATTACTACATGATTGCTTTGCGGACTTTTTTAAAATTTTTGACACGCCGTGGCATCACTTCCCTCCCCGCCGACCAAATCGAGCTTGCTAAAGTTGGTGAGCGAACCATAGATGTTATTTCACGCGATGAATTGAAGCGTCTTCTCAATGCTCCGAATCAGGACAAGGACCCGGAAAAATCTGCTCGTGGTCACGCTATTTTGCAACTACTCTTCTCGACTGGTTTGCGTGTCTCGGAATTGTGTTCGCTTGGTAATGATATCGACTTGGGTCAAGATGAACTGTCGATTCGTGGTAAGGGTGGTAAGGTGCGCGTCGTTTTTATTTCAGACAGCGCGAAAAAAGCAGTGTCTGCATATTTGAAACTTCGCAAAGACATGTCGGATGCACTTTTTGTAAAAATTTCCGACGAGAAAAAACGTGGGACACAGCCGGAAAATAAAGAGGATGGTTTGACTCGTCGATCAATCGAGCGCATTGTAAAACGCTACGCGACTATCGCCGGCATTTCCAAAAAGGTAACACCGCACGTGATTCGTCATTGTTTTGCAACAGATTTGCTATCGAACGGAGCAGACTTGCGTTCTGTTCAAGCAATGCTTGGTCACTCGAATATCGCGACGACGCAAATTTATACGCACGTCACCGACAAACATTTGCGAGATGTGCAC
Source organism: uncultured Candidatus Saccharibacteria bacterium (assembly GCA_964538855.1). Lineage (GTDB taxonomy): Bacteria > Patescibacteriota > Minisyncoccia > Phycocordibacterales > JAACPR01 > CAYLNC01. The sequence continues at coordinate 269,524 of CAZIEY010000001.1, read as the reverse complement.
AAAAAGTTTCACGGGAAAAGTGAGCAGGCATAAAAAATAACTATGACAAAAAATAAAAATATACAAATTGTTTCTTGGAATGTGAATGGTATTCGTGCGTGGTTTAAAAAAGGCTGTCAAGCTTGGTTTCTAAAGCAGGCACCAGATTTTTTATGTATTCAGGAAACCAAGGCTCACCCAGAACAACTGTCAGAGGAATTGCGAAATCCCGCTGGATATTTTGCATATTATGATCATGCTCGTACACGCAAGGGTTACAGTGGTGTTGCGATTTACACTAAACACGAGCCAGAGGAAGTGGAATATGGTTTTGGGATTCCTGAACTCGATAATGAAGGTCGTCAGATCGCGCTGTTTTACAAAGGTTACGTTTTGATCAATTGCTACTTCCCTAACGGAGGTAGTTCTCCCGAAAAATTCGATTTCAAATTACAATATTTTGCTCAGTTCACGAAATATTTGAAGAAGCTCGAGAAGTGCGGTTACAAAAAAATAATTTTCTGTGGAGATGTTAATGTAGCCCACAACGAAATTGATTTGGCTCGTCCGAAAGAAAACAAAGATAGTGTTGGATTTTTGCCAATTGAACGCGCGTGGGTTGATTCTGTCGTCGCATCCGGCTATATCGATACCTTCCGTAATTTGTACCCAGAAAAAATCGCCTACTCGTGGTGGGATATGAAAACCTTTTCTCGCGAAAGAAATGTGGGTTGGAGAATCGATTATTTTTTCGTTTCATCTGCTCTCAAAAATTCTATTAAAAAATCAGAAATTCTTGGTGATGTTTTAGGATCCGATCACTGCCCTATTTTGCTTGATATCTCTCTTTAATAGACTTAAATAGAACGTGCGTGATGCGACCCGAGGACTTTAAAATTAAGAGTTTTTATTAAGGACATTCAGTTATCCACATCCATGTCCTTTACATATGTCCTTTATAGGACGTATACTATCTTCAGGTTAGTTCATTTCTGTTCATTAAAATAATCTGGCATGCGCGCGGTTCGCCCCTTGTGGCTCAAAACTTTATGCGGTGCTATCGCCAGACAGTAGAATAAAAAACTATATATAAATTTCACGTAGTGTGGCGGGTACGGCACAGTCTTGTCGAGTAGAGGAATTTGCTTACTTCTGTTTATCAGAAGCGATCAAATTCCTCTACTTGCCACGGCGAGTCAAAACAATCCCACTTGTTTGGCTACAACAATAAATAAAATACATCCCCAAAACCCACTTTGCATCCGAATACTAAACGTATCACGATGCGCAGCCGTATACTGGCCAGCTTTTTTCAGGAAATTTCTATGTAGTTTTTTTATACCCAAAAACCCCTTATTTTACAAACCTTTTTTGACGCAATTTAGTAATTTCGGCTTCGTCTGCGTCAGCGTTAGTTTCCTTGGCTTTCTTACCCATCTCGGCGAGTTCCTCTGTAGGCAAATTAGACATCTCCACCGCCCTTTTATTAAGATATTCTGGCGTGTTTAGAGCTGGATTTTCAAGCACTTCTTCTAGGAGCGCATTTAAAATATTACCAATTACAGGTCCTGGAGCAATTTTCAAATCATTCATAATGATGTTTCCGTCGATTTTCAACATTTTTACAGTAATAGGGTCACGCATCACCTCTTCAATCATGGATTGGAACTTGCGCAAACGATACGGCTCTTCTTTTGGTCGGCCGGTACCAATACGATCGCAGATTCGCAAGTTTATGAGATCCCAAATATTTTCCGGACCAACGTTTCGCACGAGGCGGCGCACCGCAGAGAGTGAAATTTCCTCAGTATCAGAGAAAAACATGTGCCAACGGACTAATTTCGAAACCTTCTCGACGATTTCCTTTGAGAAAGTGAGATTCTTGAGTGTTTCACGAGTAACACGAGCCCCGATTACTTCGTGTCCGAGAAATGTTGTTTTGTCCCCCGCAGTTCGCTTGGTTTCAGGTTTCGCGATGTCGTGAAACAGGGCTGCAAGCCGAATTTCAAATGGAAATTGCTTGTCTGCTGCGTGTTGCATTGCTCGCAAGGAGTGTTCCCATACATCGTATATGTGAGCCTGCTTATTTTGTTCAACACCCACCATTTCCTCTAATTTCTTTGAAATATATGGCAAAATTCCCAATTTCTGTGCCATACCAAGGCCGATCATGGGGTTATTTGATTGAATTATCTTTGTGAACTCATCTTTTATGCGTTCCTGCGAAACATTCGCCATCAAGTCCTTGTTTTTACTAATACTCGAAAGAGTGTCGATGTTAATCGTGAAACCTAATTCAGCAGCAAAACGCACGGCACGGAGCATTCTGAGCGCATCCTCGGTGAATCTGGAGTCTGCCTCCCCTACCGTCCTGATGATTTGTCCTTTAATATCTTCTTGTCCTTTATAAAGGTCAATCATTTGTCCTTTAGAAATACTATAGGCAATTGCGTTCATGGTGAAATCGCGACGCTGCAAATCATCATCCAATTTTTGGCTAAAAATGACTTCGTCCGGATGTCGATTATCAGAATACTTACTTTCAAGGCGGTATGGAGTTACTTCGACTACCTTGAGGCAAGGATCTTCACTTTCGGTCTTTACCCCAACGGTCCCGAAACGGTTTTCATAGAAAGTCTCTGGAAATAGTGAAATAATCTGTTCTGGAGTTGCGTTTGTCGTAATATCCCAATCCTTTGGTTCCCTTTTTAAAATGAGATCTCGAACGCATCCACCCACGAGATATGCCTCAAAACCCTTGTTTTCAAGGGTCTCTGAGACATGCACCACCTCTTTTGGAATGTTATCCAATTTCATAACAACTTTATTCTATATCAGCTTTTGCTTTTTAGCGAGCTATAAGCTATGATTTCCTTTGTTGTTAAAGGTTTTTTGCACCCGTGGTGAAATGGATATCACAACGGTCTTCGGAACCGTTATTGGGGGTTCGAGTCCCTCCGGGTGCACAGCAAATTTGTTATTTTGCTAGGGATTATTTATAATATTCCCTGTTGCGGCCATGGTTTAGTGGTAGAACGAGTCCTTGCCAAGGATTAGACGGGAGTTCGATTCTCCCTGGCCGCACCAAGAGTCTATAAGACCGTATCCCCAAAACTGTGGATAAGACTGGGGACATGTGTATAAAAGACATCATCTTTTAGTCTTTTACAAGTAGGCAAAACGTTAAAATATGTTGTAAAGTAAGGATATATTTGACCTTTTGTCAAATCTGTCTTTGAGTGGATAAAAGACCTATGTTTCACGTGAAACTACATAACTTGTTTCATGAATAACAATTCACTGTGGATTATTAGTCTGTAAAATTCATTATTTCTACATTGTTTATTTATCACTTCTTCATACCGGATATGTTATTCATGAAACATGTATAACAAAAATAATGATGGGGTAGATAGTGAAATTTTTAAAATGCCCGACTTTATAGGACAGGTAGCCGAGGATTCTGTTAAAAAATATAGTCAAAAACGCCAGTTTGGGAATTGGGGAGAGGGAATTGTGTGTGAAATGTTAAAGTCAGAGAAGGGTATGCAGATCTTGGATAGGAATTTTCTCCGAAGGTGTGGAGAAATTGATATTGTGGCAAAGAAGGACGGTGTCTTGCATTTTATAGAGGTCAAAACCGTTTCAAAGGACATTACAACATATGATGGGTTGGGGATCGTAATGGATGATTTTTCGGGATATAATCCGCTTGAGTCCGTGAATCGGCTTAAGATGTTACGTATGAAACGCACGATCTCACTGTATTTAGCCGAAAAAAATGTTCTTCATGAAACAGAATTTCAAATAGACGTTGCTTCGGTGGTGTTTTTCATGCCGGATATGATCGGTCGGGTGGAGTTTATCGAGAACGTGATTGAATAAAGGCATATGACCCTTGTTTATCGCCGCATTTCTGATAGTATTTGCTTTGTTATATCGGAGCATGGTGTAACGGCTAACATGTTCGCTTTGGGAGCGAATGACTCTGGGTTCGAATCCCAGTGCTCCGACATTTATATGGCAGAATCAAAGGGAAGTTTACCGGCGAAGCAGTTTCAAAAGCGAGAGGAGGATTTTGTGTGTGAAAAATGCGGACAGCTGGTGCATGGAAACGGCTATACAAATCATTGCCCGAAATGTCTGTGGTCAAAACACGTGGATGTGAATCCTGGGGATCGCGCAGCGACTTGCGGGGGATTGATGGAACCGACGAGCCTCGAAAATAAAAGCGATGTTTTTTATATTGTCCAAAAATGTCAGAAATGTAGTCACGAACGCAGAAATAAGGCCGCGGTAGGGGATTCGTTCAACGAACTCGTCGCACTTTCTACAAAGGGAAAGCGGGCGTACTAAAAAGACTATTTGAGGGTTTTGGCACCAATCCAGGCTAATTCGTAAATCTTTTTCATTGCATCAGCTATTTCGCGACTCTCGATGGTGATTCCTAATTTTTCTCGCCACGACGCAATCATAATTTTATTGTCGTAAATGTTAATTTCCGGGGAAAAATTGTATTTATCGGCGGGAACGAGCATTGTTTCGCGCTTTTCTTCTTCATCACGAGCCTTTAATTTTAAAGCTTCAGATGTGTGAGGGAAAATAGCCCTGATTTTAATATTTTTCTGAGCACGTCGTTTGTAATATGCAGGGAAGTATCCTGGTAATGTAGTGTGCACATCTTCAACTGATGCGTAGGCGAGAATAGTCTCGGTGCTGGTCAAAGTGTCTTCATATACATTTTTAAGACCGTCTTTACCTTCGTAAAAACGAATTTTAGGGCGATTTTGTACGGAATGCAGCAATGTTAAATCGTCGACCATTTCTTCTGATTTCTTTATCTGCTCGGCGAGATGTACAGCTTCTCTTTTTAAATAAGCCACAATAGAAGACGGTGGTTCTGCAACGTACTCTTGCTTTGGTTCGTGTCCAGATACGCTCACAATCTTTTTACTAGATAGGGAATTTAAAATGTCGTAACCCGTCGTTCTGTTTATACCGGCCTTGCGGGATATTTCGGTAACTGTGCCTTTGCCAAGTTCAAGAATGGCGATATATACACCAGCCTCTTTGGTGCTGAGGCCAAAATTGACCAGATTTGTAATTAATTCTTGTTGGGCGGGGTTCATGATTGGTTCTATTGTACTCTAAAAAGTAAACTGTGTCGATATGTTTCCACAATATTTTGTTGATAAGTATGAATAGATTGATAAATATGACTATTTAAAGTGTATTTATGTCGATATATATTGACTAATTACATTTTAAATGCTATTATGTTGGGGAAGGTTAAACATGGTGTTTAGCCAGGAAATGTAGGAGCATGAAAATGCCTATCTTTGATATTGTTGTTTGCGCGATTTGGTTTGGTTTCTGGTCGACATTCTTTTTGCCGAAGAGGATGTTTATGAATGACATAGTGCCATGGATTTTTGTATCGGCATTCTCGATCATTCCTTTAGTTATTCTTGTCCCCGAATACATAGCTAACATGAGGAGTTTTATTTCTGGAGATGATATTGACTCTATGGTTGAGATTTATACGTACCGATTCTTTATGGGGTTATATGTGGTTTTTCCTGCGCTTGACATCTTTGAACGAATTGGCGAGATAAATCCCCGTTTCAAACGAAAATAAAGCAAATCGAAGAGTATAAAATCGTTTTCATAACCCCGCGAAATAATAAAGCGGGGTTTAATTATAGCTTACAACTGCCCACCCAATAGTTCAGCGAGCGCCGGCAACTCTTCTTGTATAAATCGTGCAGATCGTCCGCGTACATCGCCGGAAATAAAGGCAGAAATACTGGTGCCGATGTCGGAACGCAAATCGCGGTTGATGTAGCCGGTAGTAAGGGCGTTAATTTTCGCATTTCGACCGCTTCCTGATGTTGTGACAGTGATTCCGATCAATTCACCATTTCGGAAAACTCCACCACCAGAGGCACCTCTTTGGGCCACAGGCGTGGTGTCGGTAGAAATGACGTCGACCGAATTTTTCTCGAGAGTAAAGACATCAGTGATTGTGGTACTGTCGGTCTTGAGACTTCCTGCTCGGGCCAAGTCTAAAATAGAAGCAGGTGCACCAGGGAAACCTCCGACATCAATGTTTGTGTCGATATCGTAATTAGACTCGCTCGTCGAAATTGGTGCGTAGTTGAATTTTGATGGAAGGGAAAGTCCTGGGTTTGTGTTGCCGGTGATGATTAGAAACGCATAATCATCCTCGCCGGTTCCGCGTGGATTTTTGCTGACGATAGTGTCGTAATGTTTGTTAACCCACTCTGGTTGAATATATAAAATATCTGCTCTGAAGCCGTAATTTGGAATATTTTCCTGATAAAGGGCGCAAGTTTGGAAGTTTGGACGCGAATAGTTTTTCAGAAGAAAATATTGCGCGACGTGGGCATTTGTGAGTACGACGCCGCTAGGGGACACGATAACTCCGCTCCCGGTTGAGGCAGTTGTTGCAGATCCGTTTGTGTGGGTGCAAATGATGTTTACGAGGACGCTCGCGAGGTCAGATGAAAATGCTGGTTTTTCTGGTTCTGGATCAGGTTTGCGTACCGGTTCTGGTTGCGGAACTTGTGTTGGTGTCGGAATTGGTTCTGGTCTCTCTTCGGGGCGAATAATTTCTTCTATTGAATGTTCGATTTCGGTTCGAATGGTTTCGGTGATTTCTTCTAAGTTTGTTTGAATTGGAGTTTGAACAGTAACCGAGGTAAATTTCGGAGGGTTAGCTGGAGTTTGTGTTTGAATCGGATTTTGTCGAGCTGGCACTACAGGATCTGTTGGGGCAGGCGAGAGCGGTGGAACTTCATCAGGTTTTTTGTTGTTATCTTGGACAGAACCTGTAACAGTTTCTACGATGATGTTTTGGCGCTCCTCAACCTGCGCGACAATTTGAGTTTTGTCTGGGATGTGTGCTTCTGGTGCAATTCCAAAAAAGGTCATAACTGCACCGATACCGACGAGTGCGCGCTGGGCAATTATTCGAACGAGAAGTGGCATGAAATAGAGTATATCAGAAATTCTACATGACTTACATATGATTTTTGATTGGTACGCTGTAGTTTTTCCTATCGGAAAAACTCAGCTCGTTCTCGGACGTTACTTGGGAGAAACCGAACGTCCTCCGAAAGCCCACTTAAAAATCATATGTAAGTCATGTAAAATTTCAGAGACACAGAGAGATTAAGGAGTTGAATAAAAGTTCGTTTCCTGCTATATTTTTCTAATCGCGGGCATGGTTTAGTGGTAGAATGACTGCCTTCCAAGCAGTAGACGGGAGTTCGATTCTCCCTGCCCGCACCAATTTTTCAAACACAATTTTTATTTGATTAGGTATAAAAATAAAGAACCCCGGACGCACTTTTGCAAGTGGCCGGAGTTCGAGGTCTAAAGAACTGGGGATTTCACCCAACGAGTTTCCAGGGGAGGACCTCACCACCCTTGAAGACTTTGACGTTGTTCACTGTGTCGGGCACCTCGAAAGGTTTCCGCTCAATGACCATCATCTGATCGCTGGGCTTCATGCCGTAGATGTCCAGGAAATTTTCCGAGAGAAACGCTGCGAGTTTGTCGAGCGCGCCGTCCTCGTCGAACACCTGAGTGTACAGTTCCACAGCATTCGGTGCGGTGAATATTCCCGCAGCACAGCCACAAGGCTGTGATTTTTTGGAAACATCATGTGGCGCAGAGTCAGTCCCTGCTCCGAAATGTTTGTTTCCATCCGTCACATACTTGCGAACCTTCAGGCGGTGTTTCTCACGTTTCGGCACCGGTCTGCAGTAGTTGGTAGGATTCATTCCTCCCGCAAACATTGCATTCCGATTGATCATGAGATGATGCGCCGTCACTGTGGCATTGACGTTGTCACCGAGCGAGGCGACATATTCCGCTGCGCGTCCGTCCGTGAGGTGCTCAAAGACCACCGGCAATTTCGGGAAATGCCCCAGAATGGGCGCGAGATCGCGGTCAACGGAGACGATCTCGCGATCGAATTCGTCAACATCGTCCTCAACCGCTTCAAAATGTCCGAGCAGTGGAATTTGATGTTCTTCCATTGCTTCAAACACCGAGTAGCGGCTGAGTAGATCTCTCACGCCATGTGCCGAACCAGTGGTTCCACCTTGGCCTTGTTGATTGGCCATGTAGAGTTTCACTGCTCGCCAGACGCCTCCTTTGAAACCTCTCACGACTTCTTCGGGATCGGTGTGATCCGTCAGATAGCAGGTCATGCATGGCACAAAGTCGGAGTCGCCGCGAGCGGCCAGAATCCGATCACGATAGGCCTCTGCCCTTTCGATCGTGGTGATCGGGTCGGGCTGTAGATTCGGCATGATGATCGCTCCCGTCGCACGTTGTTGAATCGTGCACGGGAGTACTGCGCTCATCATCGCACCATCGCGAACGTGCAAGTGGCGCTCAAACCACCTGCGAATCCTCAGTTGTACTTTGCTCATACTCCACCTTGTCCTTTCTGTTTCAGGGTTTCTCTTTCAACGAATTGCGTTGGCCTCCATGGAGTGCGAAGGTGAATCGCGCCGAAACTCACGGCTTTTGCGCCGAGAGTCCGGACACGATCCATGTCTTCGTATTCCATGATGCTTGGCCCAATAACAGGAAGCGAACCGTCAGCCGCCAATTCCTCGACAGCTTTCCAGTTGGCTCGTTGTGCCGGTTTCCCGGACACACCGCCACCTCCACCCTTGACTCGCTTTTCAAGTCTCCAGAGAGGGGTTTTGCACGCCCCTCCTGGAAACGCAGTGTTCCAGGGAACACTGTTCAGGGAGATCGCTTCCGCAATTCCTTTGAGTCCGCGTGCGATGGCGATGTAATCTTGATCAACGGAGACCTTAACAATGATGGGATGTCGAGACCTGGCCTTCACTGCAGACACTCCCTCCACCACTTTGGCCACCGCGTCCATTCTGTGCCCAGAGTTCGGGCAGGAACAGTTGACTTCAAGTCCAACTAGATCGTAGGCGTCCATTCGGTGCGCCATCGGGACCAGTTCGTCTTCGTTCCCAAAGATTGAACCGACCAGAGGTTGGTTTGCGTAGTCGAGATGTGGCGCAACTTCATTGCACCACCAATCAATGCCGGGGTTATAAAGACCGACCTTGTTGACTGCGCCACCGTTCGGCAAGAACCGAACGCAGGACCACGGACTCCAGGGCAACCAAGTCCACGGACGAATCCAGGACAAGTTTGCCGCCGGATCAGTGTTCCATGTTCGTGGGTCTGAAGTTAGGGTTCGCAGAACGATCGTGAAGAGGCGAGGCTTCATTAGCCCGCACCATTTCAACGGCCATTCCCACATCCAGCCACGACCGTCGAAGCCGAGTGCTCCACCTGCGGTCATGTACTCAAATTGATGTCCATTCGAAAACCTGATCATGAGATAATCCTCCAATGCGTTGTCAGTGTTCATTTGCACACTTTAGCTGTGTGTGAAGCTTGTCGATAAAATCGACTCCTTTGTCAGTCTAGCCAAAGTATTTTATAAAAGCAAACAAACAAAAACCCCACCATCACGGCGGGGTTTTTGTTTATGCTCGGCACATAGTGCACCGCGCGGGAGACAGTCTTATTTAACTGAATCTTTCAAAGCCTTAGCAGCCTTGAACTTTGGAACTTTCATAGCGGCAACTTGTACAGTTTCGCCAGTTCGTGGGTTTCGAGCTGTTCGAGCTGCTCGGTCTTTTACTGAAAAGATTCCGAAACCTGCTACTGATACTTCTTCACCTTTTTTCAAAGATGCAGTGATTGTGTCGAAAAGTGTATCAACAACTTGTTCTGCTTGAACTTTTGTTCCACCGAGTACTCCGTGGATTACATCAACTAAGCTTGCTTTATTCATGGTTTTTATTCGTGAAGTTATTTTAATAAAAGTGCCTTGTTAGCTTCTCATTGCGCACCCAAACATTATATAAAATAAGGGTTTTTGTAGCAACAGAATGCAAGCACCCCACATTATCGAGCAAATTCAACAATCTTGTTTTCGCGTATAACAGTGATGCGAATTTCGCCAGGGTATTTTATCTCTTTTTCTATTTTAAGGGCTATATTTCGAGCTATTTTGGCTGCTTCGGTATCGCTGACGGCCTCTGGATTGACGAAAATGCGTATCTCACGACCCGCTTGGATAGCGTATGATTTCACCACACCTTCGAATGAGTTGGCAATAGCTTCGAGGTCTGAAAGTCGCTTGATGTAATTTTCTGCATTATCGCGTCGTGCGCCTGGGCGACCTCCTGAAATATGATCACACACATATACGATAATTGATTCAACAGTTTCGAATGGATATGTTTCGTGATGGGCTTGCATTGCTTTGATAATACGTTCATCGACGTTGAATTTCTGCAAAATGCGTCGTCCGATTTCGAGGTGAGAGCCGGCGACTTCGTGATCGATTGCTTTACCAATATCGTGTAATAATGCGCCTGCTTTTGCGATTTTTACGTCTGCACCCAGTTCTTCGGCAATCATACCGGCCAAATGTGCCATTTCAATAGAGTGTTGCAAAATGTTTTGACCGAAGCTCGTTCGATAATGGAGACGGCCTAAAATAACGAGTAATTTAGGGTCCAAGTCAAAGACTCCGCATTCGTAGGCAGCCTTTTCACCTTGTTTGCGAATGATTTCATTGACTTCCTTTTGAGCTTTTTCAATATAATGTTCGATTTTGGCAGGTTGAATGCGACCGTCTTGAATGAGGCTTTCCAGGGCGACTTTGGCGATTTCCCGGCGCACCGGATCATATGAAGAAAGGGTAATAATGCCAGGGGTGTCATCTATCAAAATCTCAACCCCTGTGAGGCGTTCAAATGTTTTGATGTTTCGCCCTTCTTTTCCGATGATTTTTCCTTTGATTTCCTCGTTTTTCAAATCAATGACCGAGGAGAAAATGTCGGCTGGTACTGCTGTCCCGAGGCGCTGGATCGCAGCCGCGAGAATTTCCTTGGCTTTTTTGTCCATAGTGTCGCGATTTGAAGTGCTTAATTTCTGAATGCGCACCGCCAAATCCTCGGAATAGTCTTTTTCAAGCTGTTCGAGAAGCATTTTTTTGGCGTCCTCGCGTGAAACATCGGCGATTTTTTGCAACTCCTCAGTTTTTTTGTCGATTTCGTTTTCGAGTTTCACACGCAAAGCTTCGATTTCTGCGTATTTTTCCTTTTGATTTTCAAATTCCGCGTCGAGGTCAATTTGACGTTTGTCGAGCAGCGCCTCTTTGTTGATGAGGCGATCTTCGGTTTTCTGAATGCGATCTTCTTCTTTTTTGGCTTGGGCGCGCGATTCGGCGATGATTGTTTCAGCCTTTTTTTCTGCAAGCGACGTGATTTTTTCGGCTTGTTCACGCGCAGTGAGCATCATTTCTTTGATCTCGAGCTCCATTGAACCGCGTCGTCCGAGTGCAATAATAAAGCGTAAAAACCATCCTACCGCGATACCGGCGAGCCCTGACGCTGCTGCAATGAGTAAAACGATGATTAATTGCATGGTTTTATGAGTGTATTACAAATGAATACTATGCTTTTGGAGGGGGTTTTGCAAGGTCACTTTTTTTGATATTATATACACCTGTGATACATACAAATTCATTTTTCACATCTAATTTCTCAAATTCGGACATCCGAGGGGTGAATTAGTGTCGTATCACAAGTTTGAAAACAACCGTCACCCACTCCGGGTGGCGGATTTTTGTTTTTAGGCTTAAACCACAAACCGCGCGCAAGCGCAACGTAAGGAGGAGAGTATGAATAATCGCGTGACGTTTTTGGGTCCTCTGGGAGCGACGTTTTCTGATGTTGCTTATCACAGACTGGCAACTGAATATGGGGCTCCGATTGGAAAAGAGGCGGATTATCAGCCCGTTCCTACCAATCCGAAGGTGATTGAAGCGATTGTACAGCATGGAGGTTTTGGTGCGATTGCAATGGAAACCGCCGCGCAGGGCCGTGTCGCTGAGCCACTCGAAGCTTTCATTGGATTGCTCGGTAATTATGACAACAGTACGAGACCTTTTTCAGTTATTCGTGCGTTGAAAATGAAACTGAGCTTCTGTCTGATGGCTCGAGCCGGTGTGGCACTGTCACAGGTGACAGGTGTGGTGGCCCATCCAAAGGCTCTGGGTGCGTGTAGGGGGAATGTGGGCCGACTGGAGGTGCCTACCAAAGAAGCGACCAGTAACGGAGAGGCTGCACGCATGGTCGCAGAAGATTCTGGTTTCGGTACATGGGCTGCGCTCGGGCCTATTTCGGCAGCGGAAAAGTTCGGCTTGAATATCGTCGCGGATGCGTGTGAAGATGCGACGGCTATCACCACGTTTTTCTTGCTTGGATCGACTGCGTGTGGTCGTGTGATCGGAGAACAGAATCGAGCGCTGATTGTGTTTCGAACCGCTGATGCGCCAGGCGCACTTGTTCGCGCTTTGGAGCCGTGGGAAAAACGCGGTTTGAACTTGATGCAGATTCATTCTGTGCATGTGAATAACGGCACGTATGATTTTGCCATCGAGGTCGAGGTGGAGCAAAGGAGAATTAGTTCTTTCAATGAAGCGCTCCAAGAGTTTGAACGTGCAGTTGTAAAGCACATTACTTTTGGACCGTTTCAAGTTCTTTCTACATAGGAAAAAGCCCCGCGAGATATATGCGGGGCTTTTCGTTTAAAAAATTTATTTCGTAACCACCAAAATCTTGTCGATAATGCCGTACTTTTTCGCTTCTTCGGCTGACATAAAGAAGTCTCGGTCGGCATCTTTTTCCACTCGAGCGAGAGGCTGCCCGGTGTTTTTCGCGAGCATTTTATTCAAAGTCTCGCGGCTTTTGATAATTCGTTTCGCGCTGATTTCGATATCAGAAGCTTGACCTTCGGCACCACCATGCGGTTGATGAATCATGACTTCGGCATTTGGTAAAATGAAGCGCTTGCCTTTTTTACCAGCTGACAAAATAACGGCACCCATAGATGCAGCCATTCCAACACAAACAGTCGTAATGTCGTTTTTGATGTAATTCATCGCGTCGATAATCGCAAGACCTGCGCTGATCGAACCACCCGGTGAATTGATGTAGAGCGAAATGTCTTTTTTGGAATCTTCGGATTGTAAAAATAGCAATTGCGCGATGACAATGTTTGCGACATGATCGTCGATAGGTCCGCTCAAAAAGATAATATTGTCTTTGAGAAGTCGCGAATAAATATCATACGCACGCTCGCCGAATTGTGATTTCTCGATTACGGTTGGGATTAACATAATATGTGTGGTTAGGTTTGATTATAGCTTATTTAATAGATTCAAGAAATGCAAACACGGCGTCATTGCGCAGCATGTATGAGACGTACGCAGTTGCTTTGGCTTCATCGAGATCTTTGTGATGTTCTCGGAGGTGTTTGACTTCATGCGCGACTTGTTTTTTGTCAGCTTCGATTTTTTCTTCGAGCGCGATTTTCGGCACAATTAAATTCATCATGACGCGCTTGATTGCGTCAGGGCGCCACTCTTTTTTCATATCGTCCTCGGTTTTTTTGATTTCCTTCATGTAGTCAGCAAAATCAATTTTCGCAGCCTCTATGTCATCTCTGAATTGGTGCATCATGCGATGTAATTCATCTTCGATCATGACTTCGGGCAAATCGATTTTAGAAGCTTCGATAATTTTCTCCATGATTTCAAGTCGGCGTTTTTGCGCAGCTTTGTTTTCCTTCTCTTTTTGCATATTTTCGCTGAGAACTTTTTTGAATTCTTCTGCGTTTTTGAAATCACCGAGAGTTTTTACAAATTCGTCATTAAATTCAGGAAGGGGAGCTTCTTTTAATTCGAGAGCTAATTCACGTTCTTTTGCATCGGCTGAAGTCTTGCGGCGCATATGTTCCGCCTCACCACGAGATTTTCTAAGGTACTGAATGTATTCCTCGATTTCTTTATCGGTGATTTTGGTGTCTTTTTCTACCGGGACAGATTTCGCAACCTTTTTGTAGTCAGCTAATTTGATGTCGGGTACGAGCACAAATTCCGCCTTGAATACGAGTGGATTACCCGCAGCAATTTTTGTCACAGCGATGCGCGGCTGGAGAAGGGCTTCGATTTTTTCGTTTTCGATAACGTTCGGCAAAACATCGTAAATTGCAAGTTGTGCCATTTCTTCCAATACATGCATTGGTCCAACGGTTTCTTCGACCATTTTGGCCGGAGCGGTGCCTTTGCGGAAACCTTTTAACTCTATGTGTTTACTGAGGTTTTTGAGAGCCTTGTCCTTGTGTGATTCTAGAGCTGTGGCAGGCAATTCAATTTCTAAGGTCGCAACTTTTTGTTTTTCGTCCTTGCTCAAAACTTTATAATCGTGTTTTTTGTTTGTTTTTTTATCTGACATGATTCCGGCATTCTATATGAAAATCGGTAAAAAATCAAAGGTAATAAAAAAGCACGGAGCAGTGTGTCATCCGCGCTTTTTTATTACATTACAATGCTGCGTCAATTTCTGCCTCTAATTCTGCCATATCCGCATCAACTGTATCGAGCTCTGGAACATTAAGGTCTGATTCGATGTCGGCAACACGAGTTGATTCACTGAGAGCTGGTGTTCGAGCGCCCTGTGTTTGACGTCGTTCTACAATCGATCCGTAGAAATAGAGTGCACCCAAAACCAATAATATGATAATAATAATTGAGCCGATAATTGGTCCAACTCCGCTTTCTTTTTTAGGTGGTACTGCACCTGGCATTGTGTTTGGGAAATTGTTTGGTTGATTATTTGAGAAGTCCATACGTATAGTATATCAGTTAATAATTATTGAGCGTCTTCTGTGTCTACATCGTCTGCATGTTCAGTTTCAAATTCATTTTCCACTTCTACTTTGTCTTCGGCACCGTCGTCAGATTTTTTTACAGATACGAGTACTGCGCGATATGCTTCGTGAGTTGATTTGAGAGAAGCTTTTGTGCCTTGAATTAATTCTTTTGCAAATTCTTTGCTCATCTCGTCGTTGACTGCGCCACTTAGTGTTTCTTTTACAGAAGCAATTTCAGCGAGCGTTGCGTTGAGAGAATCTTTTGCGGCTTCAAGTTTTGTTTCGGCTTCGGATGTGTCGACACCTCGGGCTTCGAGCGCAGTTAATTTTGCTGTAATTCGTGCGTCAATGTTGGCGAGTTTTTCTGCGACGTGATCAAATGTAGCAAAAATTCTGTCGAAAAGTTTCCCGACGCGTTCTTTTTGTTTTTCATCAAACTTTGCTTTTCGTTCAGCAACGTTTGCTTTCATTTTTTCAAAGCGCTCTTCGATTTTTGTTTTTCGCTCCTCGATTCTGATTGCACGTTCCGCTCCTCGCTCTTCCATTTTGGCTTTACGCTCCTCCATTTTGAGCTCGAGTTTCGCGGTGCGTTCCTCGACTTTTTCACCTCGTTCTGCGATTCTGGTTTCAATTTCCGCACGCCGTTCTTCCATTTTTGCTTCGCGCTCAGCTTGTTTTGCTTCAAACTCAGCCTTTCTTTCGGCAAGTTTCGCTTCGCGTTCCGCGCGTGTTTCTTCTAATGCAGCTCCTCGTTCTGCAATTCGATCAGCACGGTCAGCACCGCTTGCGCCGTCACGTGCGAATACGGTAGTTCCGGCAAACAACACACCACACATTAATAAAACGTATAAACTTTTTTTCATTGGCTCAATTAATTAACGACTAATAATGCAATAATTATATACTAGTTTTGGAAAAGTAAATAAAAAACCCTCACAAAGAGAGTTTTTTATCGCGAACGCCTTATTTCTTACTTGCTTTATACATCTCTCGAGATCGTTCGAATGCTTTTTCTGCTGCTTCGCGACCTTCGATTCCACTAATTGTAACTTCTTTCTTTTGAATTTTCTTGTAAGTGAGGAAGAAGTGTTCAATTTCTTTGATTGTGTGTTTATTGACGTCTTTGAGGTCATTCACGTCATCAAATCGAGGATCTTCTGTTGGAACAGCGACGATTTTTGCGTCACTTTCACCGTTATCCACCATGTGAATGATGGCAACTGGGCGAACTCGAACCAAAATGCCTGGGAAAAGTGGATATGTTGTCAAAACAACCACGTCTAATGCATCGCCGTCATCCCATAATGTTTGCGGAACGAACCCGTAGTCAAAAGGGTAGTCCTGGGCTGTGTGCATTGCTCGGTCGAGCGCAATAAGGCCAGTTTTTTTGTCGATTTCGTACTTGTTCTTTGAACCGCGGTTAATTTCGATGATTGTGGTCATCTCGCTCTTTGTTCCTGGGTCTATGTCGTGCAATAAGTTTGTCATATTTATGCTGGGTTAGTTTCTGTTGAAGTTTCTTCCGTTGATACTGCGTCGTCCGCGTCTTCCTTTGGTTTTGCATCTGATCGGATGTCGATTTTCCAACCAGTCAATTTCGCAGCGAGACGAACGTTTTGACCACCTTTACCAATCGCGAGTGATTGCTGATCTTCGGCAACGGTCACTTTGGCAATTTTACCACCTTCTGGAGTTTCTGCGGTTTCGATATTCAAGATCTTCGCAGGAGAGAGGGCTTCTTCGATAAAAGCAGTAGGATTTTCAGACCATTCGATAATGTCGATTTTTTCTCCACCAAGTTCGCTCGTAATTGTGCTGACACGAACACCTCGTTGACCAACCATCGCTCCGACAGGATCGACATGATCATCTTTTGTGATGACGGCAACCTTTGAACGAGAACCTGCTTCGCGAGCAACGGCTTTAATTTCGATAGTACCGGACGCAATTTCAGGAACTTCTGCCTTGAATAATTCTTCGAGGAATTTAGGATGAGAACGAGAGAGTTTTAGGAAAACACCACGTGGAGTTTCATCGACGCGGAAAAGATATGCGCGAACTCGCTCACCTTGTTTAAATCGCTGGCCTGGAATTTGTTCTTCGTAGGCGAGTGTTCCGATTGCGCGACCCATATCCAAAAATACAGTTCCGCGTTCGATTCGTTCGACGGTTCCAGAGACAATTTCTCCTTCTTTTTCACCGTATTCTGACATAACGATACCTTTTTCAGCTTCGCGAATCTTTTGAGTGATGACTTGTTTTGCGGTTTGAGCAGAGATGCGTCCGAAATCATCCTTCTTTTCGAGAGGGAAGAGAATTTCGTCGTCGACTTTTGCGCCACGCTTCATCAATTTCGCGTTTTCGAGCAAGATGTGATGTTCTGGGTTGAAGCGAACTTTCATAACTTCTTCAGTACCTTCTACAGTTGCTGGAGTTTCTTCGGTAATGTCACCTTCCATAATGACAGAGTCTTTGTCGACTACAATTTTTGTTTGCCAAAATTCCACGTCGCCACTGTCGAGATTGAATTTCGCTTTGACGATTTGACCTTTTTTGCCGTACTCTTTTTTATATGCAGTACCGAGCGCGAGTTCAATCGCTTCGATAATCTTTGCTTTTGGGATTCCGCGCTCTTCTTCGAGCTGTGCGAGAACTGAATTGATGATTTTTAAATCGAACATGTTTTTTGGTTTGTAAGTGCGCTTGCGCGCGTTAATAATTCACCGAAATGCCATTTTTCCTAAAAAAATGAGCCCGCCTGGTGTTGGCGAACTTGTCTGTAACCCCTATATAATAGCAAAACTTTTAGGGAGTTGTCAAATATTATAAAAGGGCTGGAGCGTGGTTATGTCCACACGCTCCAGCCCCCCAATTCCCTTGGCGAGGGGTCAATGGCTTATGCCCCAACACCGCCTGCACACACCTCCACCCCAATCCGGATTTCCCCTGTGCATGACTTGTTTGCAGGTCAGGCACCTACCTTCCTTGGTCAGCTGCTCCTCCTCGATGGCACTTGGGGTTTTCTGAGGAGGTTGGCTGATGTTTTTGCCGCCCCGCTTTTTTGGGGCTTTGATGACTGCCCAGGTCATTATTCCGAGGCAAAGGATCAAGATCAGAACTGATGTCGTTCCCATGTTCGTACTCCTTATGGTTGGGATTCTATAAAACCTTATTCTTTTAAATTGCATGTGTCAAATTATTTTTAGACTGAAAAACCTCGCCGCAGATTTGAAAACTCCTGCTATAATTGCAACGTGTACATTGAGGATGACAAATTAAAAGAGTTTATTGTTGACTCTGGCCTCGTCAGTCGTGAGGATATTCTCTCTGCCGAAAAAAAAGTAGCGGACGGATCGATGACGCTCGGAAACTATTTGGTGAGCGAAGGAAAAATCACCGAAGATGATCTCAAACGCGTCCAGGCCTACATCCTCGGAATTCCATTTATTGACGCTGGCACAAATAAAATTCCTTTCGAAGTTCTCTCTATTATTCCTGAGCCGATTGCGCGCAAACACAACATTATTGCCTACAAACAGAACGGCAAGGATTTGGAGGTTGCCATGCTCGACACTGATGATTTGTCGGCGATTGATTTCGTACATAAAAAAACGGGGTTGCGAATTTTGCCACGTCTCACGTCGACTGATTCGCTTAAAAAGGCTCTTATTCAGTACCAGAAATCTTTGAAGGCGGATTTTGGAGACATTATTAAAACGCAGACAGCCGAAATCAAGGATACTGGCGGCGAAGAAACGAGCGAAGATGACTTACAAAAAATCGCGGCTGATTTGCCAGTGGTGAAAATTGTGGACACACTTTTGAAGCACGCAATTTTGCAGGGAGCATCCGACATTCATATCGAACCAGCCGAAAAAGAATTGGTGGTGCGATATCGCGTGGATGGTTTGCTCCACGATGCGATGACGTTGCCAAAACACGTTGGCGGGGCGATCACGGCGCGTATCAAAGTTTTGTCGAACTTGAAACTCGACGAAAAGCGTTTACCGCAGGACGGACGATTTAAAATTGAACTTGATGCCGAAAAAGTTTCTTTCCGTGTATCTATTTTGCCGGTGTATTACGGAGAAAAAACTGTGATGCGTATTTTGCGCGAAGGTGGCGGTGGATTTACTTTGGAATCGCTCGGTTTTCATGGCGACGGTTTGGAACAAATTCACGAAGCCCTCAAACAAACAACCGGTTTAATTTTGGCGACTGGTCCGACTGGTTCCGGAAAGTCGACGACACTCTACACGCTTTTGGATTTGCTTAACACGCCGGACGTGAACATTTCAACGGTCGAAGATCCGATTGAATATCAAATGAAACGCGTTAACCAAACGCAGGTGAAACCGGATATTGGATTTTCTTTTTCTGAAGGTTTACGAACGTTGGTGCGTCAGGACCCGGATATTATTATGGTGGGGGAAATTCGAGATGGGGAGACTGCGTCACTTGCAATTAATGCATCGTTGACTGGTCACCTTGTTCTTTCGACACTTCACACAAATTCTGCGGCAGGAACAATTCCGCGTATGATCGATATGGGTGCCGAGCCATTTTTGCTCGTCTCAACTTTAAAAGTAATCATTGCGCAACGTTTGGTACGTCGCCTCGTCAAGAAAGAAAAATATTTTTTGACAGCGCCAGCGCTCGCTCAGCTCGAGAAAAAAGCAGACATGAAAAAGATTTTAGAGACTTTGATTAAGGCAAAGGAAGTTCCTGTGGGCGCGACTTGGAAAAAGATTCCTTTTTATAAACCGATTGCCGAAGGCGACGATGATGGATTTCATGGTCGAGTTGGAATCCATGAAATTTTGCATGTCACCGACACTATTCGTAATTTGATTATTAAAGGCGAGGTTGCTGAAAAAATCGAGGATCAAGCCAAGAGCGAAGGCATGCTTACTATGCTTGAAGACGGAATTTACAAAGCAGCTCTCGGACACACAACAATCGAAGAGGTTTTGCGTGTTATCTCTGAATAATTTCATATTATGGCAACCGAATTTCATTTCAAAGCATTTAATAAAGAGGGTCTAATTATCCAAGGTATTCGAACTGCCGAGCACGAGGCTGATCTGCAAAAAACTTTGCGCTCTGAGGGTCTGGGTGTTTTGTCTATAAAACAGAGTGGCTCATTTAATTGGCAAATGTTGTGGGTAAAATTGTCGGCGATGGGTACGGTTTCGACACACGAAAAGATTATTTTCAATCGCAATTTAGCGGCGATGATCGAGGCGGGCTTGTCTTTGTCGCGTGCATTGTCGGTCATGGAACGTCAGACCACTAACAAAAAAATGAAAAAGGTTTTGGCCTTTATTAATGACAGTGTCAAAAAAGGTTCTCCACTTTCGACTGCACTCACTCATTTCCCGAATGTGTTCTCGCAACTCATGGTGTCGATGGTTCAATCTGGTGAAGAGTCGGGAAATTTGTCTCAAGCTCTCGGTGTGGTTGCAGAGCAAATGGAAAAAACCTATACCTTGCAGAAGAAAATCAAGGGCGCCATGGTGTATCCAGGAGTTATTATTTCCGCGATGGTGATCATTGGTGTATTTTTACTTGTGTATGTTGTGCCAACTTTGACAAATACTTTTACGGCACTGAAGGTGGAATTGCCTGGCTCGACTATGTTCATTATTAATCTCAGTAATTTTGCTCAAAATCATTGGCTCGCATTTATTGCGATCATCGCCGCGATTTTTGCCGGAATTTATTTTGGATTGAAGACAAAGAAGGGGCGACAGGGTCGCGATTGGTTCCTTCTTCATATGCCTCTCATTGCGCCTTTGGTGAAAGAAGTGAACGCAGCGCGTACTACACGAACCTTGGCATCTCTTTTGGCGGCTGGCGTGCCGTTTGTGCGTTCCTTGCAAATTGTGCGTGAAGTCGTGCAAAATTCGTATTATCAGGCAACTATTGAACAGGCTGAGAAAAATATTCAGCTCGGTTTGCCGATTTCAAAGGTTTTTCGTGAGGCAGACACGTTGTATCCAGTTTTCGTTTCGGAAATGATGATTGTTGGTGAAGAAACTGGAGACCTCGGTAAAATGCTTCTCAAAGTCGCTGTTTTTTATGAAGATGAGGTTGATCAAAAGACGAAAAATATGTCTACAATTATCGAACCGTTCTTGATGGTGCTCGTCGGTATTGTTGTTGGATTCTTTGCAATTTCCATGATTAGTCCGATGTACTCACTCGTGAACGTGATTTAGACGACGAGCGCTAAATTTGTTACATTTCTATATATGAGCAGGGATGAGCTGATTAAAAAGATTCATGACGAGGTGTGGAATTTGAAAAAGTCGCCCCTTTACGCCGAGCGCGTGAAAAATAATGCGCACCCTGTGATTGGTGAGGGAAGTCATGACGCGCACATCATGTTTGTTGGAGAAGCGCCTGGTAAAAACGAGGCCGCAACTGGACGTCCATTTTGCGGAATGTCTGGGCGAATTTTGGATGAACTACTCGCTCACATTAACCTGTCTCGCGATTCCGTCTATGTGACAAACATCGTAAAAGATCGCCCAACTGATAATCGCGATCCCAAACCAGCGGAAATCGAATTGTATGGCCCATTTTTGGATCGCCAAATCGATGTAATTCAACCCCGTGTTATTGCGACGCTCGGGCGTTTTTCTATGGAATATGTGATGAACCGGCTGGGTTTGGGCGAGTCTGTTGAAGCCATTAGCACGATTCACGGCAAAGTTTTTCAAGCTAAGGCCGGATTTGGACCGGTCACCATCATCCCGCTCTATCACCCGGCGGTTGCGGTGTATAACCGGAAGCGGTTACCAGAATTGAAGAAGGATTTTGAGGTGCTTAAAAAGTTTCTTTAATTTTATGCCGGTAGTGTGTGCCAGATAAGTTCAAACATTGTTCTCTGAATATTTGCAAGTTCGTTGCTTTCGATGACAAAGGCCACAACTCCTTCTTTGAGAGAGCACATTGCTACTTTGTTATTCCATACGAAGGTGGCACTCGAAACATTATATTCCTCTGAAATAATTCGCACTTCGCGCAATTCTTGTACCCCGAGCCTCTTTCGTTGCTCTGCGAGTTCTGAGTGGCGTAGAATTACCTTGAGTGGAATCCGTTTTTTGATTCTTTCCGCAGTGAATTTTGGAAAAAAGTCTCCAAGTGCCCGATGAATATCATCAATAGATCCGAAACTTATAATTTCAGTTGCTTCGTCGAGCATTTCCTTGAGCACATTTTTTATTCCGACTTCTCCTTGGTAAAGCCTAACAGTTGGGACTATATTTCCCTTGAAATACCGCGCTGAAAATTGCGGTAAAGTTTCCTCGAGCAGTTTTACTTTTTCTTGTGCGAGCGCGACAATCTTTTTCGGGTCTTCTGGGCTGAAATGTCGAGATGTTTTCTTTTTAAAAGATGTAACGAATCCTTTTTCACATAGAGACTTCAAAACTGCCTCGCAGGTAGAGCGAGCGAAGCCCGATTTTTCGCTTATTTTTTGAATCGAGGCAGATCCAATCTCGAGACAGGCAAGATATATCGTAGAGTGCCTGTCATTCAAACCCAGTTGCTTCAGTACGTTTTTTATATTCATGATGTGTTTGCGTATAAAATGCCGAAAATAATGGCGACATTTATAATCTAGAATATAGCCTATATTATAGGTATAATCAAGTCTATGTGATTAATATGCCGAGATTATTGTTTATATACTAGACATATGGAAGAATTAGTCTTGTAATGAAAAACAATATTATGACGAAAAATTTCTGGATCAGTATGGTTGCCGTGTTTATTGCGGCGTGTGTATATTTTCAGTTTGTGACGCCTCATAAATCGGAGGAAACTTTAAATGTTGGAGTGCTTGTTTCGCTCACGGGTGGTTTTTCAAGTTTCGGTGAAGACATTAAAAACGGGCTTGATCTTATAAAAAAAGATTTGGCTGCCGACGGAACGAAAGTGAATTTTGTTTATGAAGATACCGCGAGTGATCCTAAAAAGGCGGTTCTTGCTGCGCGAAAACTTATCGATATTGATAAAGTATCGATGATTATTTCTGGGCCGGGCAGTAGTGTGAATATCGCGGTTGCTCCAATCATGGAAGAAACAAAAACTATTTTTATTGCAATCTCGTCGACGCCGAAATTAAATACGGCAGGTGAGTATGTGTTCAAGCTTCAACCAGATATTGACGCAGAAATCGATCAAATTATTCCATTTATGCTTGATAAGGGCATTAAAAATCTCGCGGTCATCTATGATTCGTCGAGCGATACGCATGTGTTCGCGAAGGATTATGTGAAAGAGCAGTATGAAGCGGCTGGCGGACGCATTGTTGCGATGGAAGGGTTTGATGGAAAATCAGTGACCGATTATAGGTCACAATTAACGAAACTCCGTGGTGCACAACCTGATGCATATTACGTTCTCACTAACGACAAGAGTGCGGGTGGTGTGGTCAGACAGGCGCGCGAACAAGGAATCACCGAACAATTTTTGAGCTGGTCTGGAATTGTTGGTAGTGAGTTCTTTAAGCAAACCGGGGAGTATGCGGAAGGTGTGATTGTTACCGACCAATTATTTTCTTGTGAAGGATCGGTGGCGATGCAACAGTATTGCTACAATTATCGAAAGGAATTCAATAATCGGGAGCCGCTCAAATTCAGTGTGCATGCGTACGATGTGATGCGTATCATTACTGAAGCATTGGAAGATGAAAGCGATACGTATAAAGCTGTGGCGGATGCGCTCACAAGTGAGACTTACGGCGATAGTCTTGTTGGAGTTCTCAATTTCGATGAGAACGGTAACACTCTCGAGCAAGATTTTGAAGTAAGAGTAGCGAAGAATGGGAAGTTTGAAAAGATGTAATAGTCAGATCGTGTTTTCCTTTTCTCTCGAAACACGCTAAAATTGCTTCATGTCAAAAAAACTCATAGTCGCGAATTGGAAAATGGCGCCGCAGTCTCTGAATGAAGCAAAAAAGACGTTTGCGACACTGAAGCGCACGAAATTTTCGACCAAGGCTGCCAAGGTTGTGATTTGTCCTCCGAGCATCTATTTCGCGGACCTCGTGAAAAATTATCGGGGCGGCATGTTTGCATTTGGAGCTCAAAATGTCTATATGA
Organism: uncultured Candidatus Saccharibacteria bacterium; assembly: GCA_964538855.1. Taxonomy (GTDB): domain Bacteria; phylum Patescibacteriota; class Minisyncoccia; order Phycocordibacterales; family JAACPR01; genus CAYLNC01. Next base: position 245,633 of record CAZIEY010000001.1, on the reverse strand, counting down.
ATGATAACGAGGCAACGACGGGCGAAATCTCGGTTGGCATGGTACGTGATTTGGGAGCCGAGTTCGTCATTGTGGGGCATGCGGAACGACGGGCGATGGGCGAGACGAATGAAATTGTGGCACAAAAATTAGCACATGTGCTCGAGGCTGGGCTTACTCCGATTTTGTGCGTTGGTGAAATCATGCGCGACATGCAAGGTAGTTATTTGCGATTTGTCGAGCAGCAATTGGTTGAATCACTTACTCTCATCGACAAGAAACAAATTCAAAAAGTTGTCATCGCGTACGAACCTCTCTGGGCGATGGGTGCTGGTCACAGTGCTGTCGAGAATCGTGAAATTCACCAGATGTCGATTTTTATAAAGAAGATTCTCGTTTCACAATTCGGTCGAAAAATTGGTATGATCGTGCCGATTATTTACGGCGGTTCGGTCGACGCAGATAATTGCGAAGACATTTTGAAAGAGGGTGAAGTCGACGGGCTTTTAATTGGACGAGCAAGTTTGAATCCCCATACATTTGCTGAGGTGCTGAAGCAAATTGTGTAATAAGATATCCACGAAATAGTTGCCAGCTATTTCGTGGATGCGAGCCAATCATGAATCAGTGGCTCGCGTAGGTTTGGGGTTTCGACTAATCAGGCATTCGCGCAAGATCAGGACTTGGGATGCCAAAAATACCAAAATCCAGAATGAGGCGAAATACTCGAACACAACACGGAACTGAATCACAGCGAACCTTTCTGTTGGAACATCTCCGCTATATTATATGGATCACGTATGAAGCCACGTTAAAGAAAGTCTAAAGTTTTATTTAATTTCCACTCCAATGTTTGCAACAATTTTTTTGAGAATTTCGTCTGCTTCACCCACTTTGTATTTCATATATCGTCCTGATGTGACCCCGTCATTTGTGTGGCGCGGAATTACGTGCATGTGAGCATGAAAAATCTCTTGGCCCGCTGCGGCGCCGTTGTTCATGATCAATTTTATCCCGTCGGCATTAGTAGCTTTTTTGATGGCCTCGGCCACTTTTTTGGTGGATTGTATGAGGGCGGCTGCAACGTCATCCGGCATCACGAGCAAATTTTCAAAAGGGCGTTTCGGGACGACTAAAGTATGGCCGTGACTCGCGGGATTGATATCGAGAAACGCAAATGTGTGTTCATCCTCATAAATTTTGTATGAAGGAATTTCGCCGGCGATGATTTTTTCGAAGATGGTTTTTTCAGTAGTCATGTGGGGATTATACCAGAAACCTTTTTTCTCCACACCTTGTTATTATTGTGTAATAATTTTGTTCCCAATTATCTGTTTGAGGTGCAGTGTTGGTTTGATATATCGATCATTTTGAGTTTCTATGTATGTGTAGATACCATTTTCCAGCTCAAGGCCTGCTATTTTGGTGATAGAATCTTTTATATCACTTTTATTTTTGTAGGAAACGTCACTCATGAGGATTTTTGCAATGTCGTATGAATTTCCTGCAAAAGATATCTGGTTTGTATTCCCGAATCTTTTTTGGTATCGAGCTGAAAAATCATCGTCTACCCCGATATTTGCGTATACACTACCATTCATGAGGCCTGCACTATTGGTAATCTCAGTCTCACTCTCGAAGAAGTCTGAACCAAAAGTGGGTTTTATCAAACCCAGCTGTTGCATTTGCTTGTAGTATTGCGATATTTGTCCAGCACCCAAAAATATTCCGATAATGTCGATATCTTTTGTTTTTGTCTTGCTAATACCGGTACGAAAATCATTTTCTGTGAAGGAATTATATGTTTCCAGTCGAATAACATTTTCGCCGTCTTCCTTTTGTCTCTCAAGAGCTTCTATGACTTTATTAAAATACGCGATATTAAGATTTGTGACTCCGATATTTTTGTAATCGTTCTCTCTGAAATATTTCCAAAGTATTTGGGCGATATCGTCCGGACTGTAGAAATATCTTATAACATAATCACTTTTGGTCGTAGCTGCAGCATCTATTGTGTTGGTAAGAAAAACCGCGTTACTGTTTGCAACTGTAGGTGTAATAGAGTCTCCTGTGGCCGTTCCCCAATCCATGACTATCTGCGCGTGGTTTACGTCAGTCAATTTTTTGAAAGCACTCAATGCTAATTTGGGATCATATTGAGTATCCTCAAAGACGATATCAAATTTCTCTGAAGCCTCACCCAATTCTTCTTGCGCCATAATAACTCCATTTCTAAAAGCCTCTCCATATTCCGCAAGTGGACCAGAAAGGGGAGCTGTAAATCCGAGCACGATTTTTTCTCGAGGCTCTGTATTAGTGTGTACTATAAATACACCGAGACACACTATGATTACTATGATTCCAATAACTTTTTTCATAATTTTGGTTAGGATGTATCCGCCGAGTGTTATTAAGGCCTTTTGGAGGATGGGATAAGTCTTGCATGTTATGTAATGGTGGTATAGAATACCTATGGGTGGTAATAACCACCCTAATATATAACACTTATGAACGAGGAACTATACGGATCACTGGGTATATCCAAAACAGAGGCAAAAATCTACGAAACACTTATTGGTTATGAGGAACTTTCTGTAACTGATATAGCAGTATTTTCAAAAATCGACCGTAGAAACGCCTACGATGCCATCCGTCGTCTCATGGAAAAGGGACTAGCATTTGAGATTAAAGAGAATAAGGAGAGTAAGTATCAAGTGGTACACCCCAAGAAGCTCAAGGAGATATTGTCCGAGCGTCAGGAGAGTTTGGACAGCATTTTACCTCGCATGGAGAAGATGTACCTCAATACCTTACGTAAAGAGGCGATGTTTATATATCGCGGAATCGATGGGTGGAAAAATTATATGCGAGATGTGTTGCGCACCAAATCAGATTTGTATTCTCTCGGGGCAAAGGGTGGGTGGGATGATCAGAGACTAGTTCCGTATGTTGAGAAGTTTACACAAGAAGCACGAAAGTTGGGTATCAAGATAAAAATTATTTATGACCACGATGCTGAGCAGAATACTAAAATCATAAGAAATCTACTCGGCGGGGAGTATCGTTATTTACCTAAAGAATATAAGTCAGATGTGACGGTTGATGTGTATGGGGACAATGTTGTGATCCTTTCTAATATTGAATATGGTCATATCGATGATAAATCTTCGCTTATCGTGATAAAAAATAAGTCAGTGGCAGAAGGCTTTAAACAGTGGTTTAAATTTATGTGGGTCTCGTCAAATTCGGTTCCGAAGACCAAGAAAGAGTAAGTTTCCGAGCGTTTTTCCAGCAGGCGACCATGCTATAATCACTCTACTTATGAAAGAGAAAACCTACGCAATTGCGCCCGACATATCTACCGAAGAGCGCGAGCAATTGAATTTGTTTTCTGATTTGACGGCCAAGTTGCTGTTTCGACGAGGTCTGCGGACGAATGACGCGGCCCAAGCCTTTATCAACGTCGATTATGATGCACACACGCACGACCCATTTTTGCTCAAGGATATGGACAAAGTTGTCGACCGAATTTTGCGCGCGCATGAAACGGGCGAAAAGATCTGTGTGTACAGCGACTATGACGCCGACGGAGTGCCGGGCGCCGTTGTCATGAATGACTTTTTGAAAAAGATTGGCTTTGCGAATTTTTCGATTTATATTCCGCATAGAAATTTGGAAGGCTTTGGCTTGAACGATGAGGCCGTGCAACAAATTGCAGGCGAGGGGCGGACTTTGATTATCACAATCGACTGCGGAATCGCGGATGTGTCGCAGGTCGCACTTGCGAATTCGCTCGGCATCGACGTGATTGTGACGGATCACCACGAATGTGGCGCCGTCTTGCCGCCTGCGTATGCGATTATTAATCCAAAACAGCCGGGCTGCGCGTATCCAGAAAAAATGTTGTGCGGGTCAGGTGTGATTTTCAAAGTGATTCAAGCCTTGATCATTCGCGGTCGCGAGCGAAAATTGCCGGGCTTTACAATGCCTGTTGGTTGGGAAAAGTGGCTCTTGGATATGGTGGGTCTTGCGACGATGTCGGACATGGTGCCGCTCACGGGTGAAAATCGCGTGTTTGCGAAATTCGGGCTCGCCGTCCTGCGAAAAAGCCCGCGCAAAGGCCTTGTGAAATTATTAAAAGACGCGGGCGTTGATCAGAAAAATTTGTCCGAAGAAGACGTCGTGTTTACGATTACGCCGCGCATCAATGCTGCGTCGAGAATGGGAAGTCCAGAGACTGCTTTTCGAATGCTTGCAACGGACGATGAAGCCGAGGCAGGCGAAACCGTGCGACATTTGCATAAAATCAATGACGAGCGCAAGGGCACTGTGGCGGCGATGGTGCGCGACATAAAAAAGTTCGTGGACGAAAATTTGGTGGATCATGGTGCGCCGAGCGACTCACCGACTGCGCCTGTGAAAAAATTGCGGGTGCCGGTAATTGTGCGGGGGCACACTGATTGGTCGCCGTCGCTTCTTGGGCTTGCTGCATCAAGCATTGTCGAAACATACGGTTGCCCGGTTTTTCTGTGGGGTCGGGGAGAGGGTGATGAATTAAAAGGCTCATGTCGTTCTAATGGCAGCGCGAGCGTAGTTGATATGATGACTGCGCTTCCTGCGGGTGTTCTTGAAACGTTCGGAGGTCACTTGATGGCGGGCGGTTTCGTTGCAGCGATGTCTGAAATCGATAGGCTCGAGGAAACGTTGACCGAAGCCTACAAAAAATGTGTGGCCGGCGCCGTGAATAATTTTGAAAAGCAGGTGGATGCGGCGCTCACCATCGACGATATTGAATGGCGACTGCACGACGAGCTCGAAAAATTATCACCGTTTGGAGCGGGCAATGAGAAGCCTTCGTTTTTGATCCGCGGCGCCCGTATTTCTGATATTTTTAAATTCGGCAAAGAAAAGTCTCACATCAAAATTATTTTTCAAAAAAGTGCGCCTGCAGGCGGTTCAAATTACCGCCGCTCTAGCGAAGTTTCCGCGATTCAATTTTTCGCCGGCGACAACAAAAAGTTCGCGAATCTGAAAGCGGGCGATGTAATCAATTTTGTAGCGCATGTCGAGAAATCGACATTTGGAGGGAGGAGGGAGTTGAGGTTGCGGGTGGTTGATATTGTGTAGTATGCTTGACAAAAGATTATCTTAAGTTAAACTTACTACATGAATACATCTTTTACAAAAAAGAAGAAACACAACATTCTAGGGCTCAAGGAACTTCGTGAAAATGCAGAAGTTTACATAAAGCGTATTGGAAAGGGAGAATCCTTTACGGTCATGCGTCGTTCAACGCCAATTTTTAAAATCATTCCAGTGGATGAAGGTGGGCGCGCATGGGAAACCATTACCGATTTTACAACTCCTGATAATCCAAAAGGTATTTCAATCACCAAAGTCATTTCTGCACTCGAGAAACGCATCTATGGACAAAATCGATAAATTTTTAGATAGACTGCCGATATCATATTATAAAAAAGCCCTTATTATTTTTAAAAAAATAAAAAATGGTGATCTGCACGATTTAGATGTCAGTAGATTGTCAGGTTTTAAAGATGTCTTTCGGGTACGCTTCGGAAAATATCGAGTTATTTTTATGAAGTCAGGAGATGAGATTACTTTTATTTCAGCAGGGAAACGCAACGATCAGACATATGGTAAACTTTAATGATTAAATATACATATATGTCACACACAATTATTTACACCGACGGAGCTTCATCTGGAAATCCTGGTCCTGGCGGATATGCGGCAGTCGTTGCGCACGACGGCACAGTTTTAGAAATCGGCGGAGGCGAATTGAACACTACAAATAATCGCATGGAGATGCGCGCGGTGAATGAAGCTCTCAAAAAAGTTTCGGCTGGCAGCGACGCGACAATCTACACGGACTCATCCTACGTCATTAACGGAATTACAAAATGGGTGTACGGCTGGCAAAAAAATAATTGGCAGACGAAAGATAAAAAAGAAGTTTTAAATCGAGATTTGTGGGAAGAAATGCATGACTTGGTGTTGGCTCGAAAAATAAAATTTGTGCGAGTGCGCGGGCACGCCGGATTTGCGGTGAACAATCGCGTTGATGAAATTGCGGTGGCGTTTTCGAAAAAAACTCCAGTGACATTATTCGACGGACCAGCCGAAAAATATTTTACAAAAGTTGCAGCACCGACCGCCGAGGAATTAGAATCTGCGAGCGAGAAGAAATCAACCGACGATCGCAAAAAACAAAAAGCTTTTTCATATGTAAGTCAGGTTGATGGGGTAGTCGAAAAACATGCGACATGGGCGGAATGCGAAGCTCGAGTCAAAGGCAAAGCGGGTGCGAAATTTCGCAAGTCAATCAGTGCCGAAGATGAGGCAACAATTATTGCAAGTTGGAAATAGTTGAAAAAAATTAGGCGCGACAAGCACCGCACGACGTTCTAAAGAAATTCTAAAGAAACGTCCACAGTTTGACTTGGCGTTTTTTAAACTGCCCGTACTATGTGAAGAGTGGTACGTGTGATGAAAATCGTGGCAACACTTTTAATTTTGCTCGCACTTTTTTGGTATCGATTATGGATCACAGAATATGAGACACAGATCGGTGCTTGGTACGATAAAAAGGTAATCGTTGCTGGTTATATCATCACCGAACCACAGGTCCGTGAATCAAATATCAAAATCACACTTCGCATTGAAAGTGTGATGCATGATTCCGAAATAATATATCCTCAAGAGAACGTCATCGTAAACGTTTCGAAGTTTTCTGATTTTCAAATTGGCGACAAAGTGCGTGCGACAGGTATTCTTGAAAAACCAGAAAACTTCAACAACGATAATGGACTCGAATTTGATTACGTGAATTTTCTTGTCAAAGATAGAATTTTTTCGCTCATGTATTTTACTGATGTCGAAGTGGTGGGGCGTGATACACATTTCGTAATGTCACGTGCGCTTTTTGATATCAAAAACGCGTTCCTCAAAAAGATATCGACAGTCCTGCCATCACCTCAATCTGAATTGCTCGGCGGACTTCTACTTGGCGTGAAACAATCACTCGGTAAAAGTCTCGAAATAGATTTTCGCCGCGTGGGCTTGATTCATGTAGTAGTGTTGTCGGGCTATAACATCACAATCATTATTGTTGCAGTGTTTGCAATGCTGTCTCGGCTCCCACGTTCCATCAAATACGGAGCGGGCGTGTTATTCATTATCCTCTTTGCTCTCATGGTGGGGTTAGGTTCTACAGTGGTGAGAGCGAGCATAATGTCAGTTATCGCTATATCCGCCAAGGTTTTGGGTAGAGATTACAATGTGAACAGAGCGTTATTCCTCGCGGGTTACGTGATGGTTTTGTGGAACCCAATGATTTTGTTTCACGACCCATCATTTCAATTATCGTTTCTCGCGACACTCGGACTGATTAATTTGTCGGGTCGAATTTCGGAATGGTTATCATGGTTGCCCGAACGTGCAGGTTTCCGAGAAATTGTTTCATCAACAATATCGACGCAGATTGCTGTGCTTCCGCTCATATTAAAAATGACCGGCGAAATTTCAGTTATTGCGTTGCCGGTCAATTTAATTGTGTTACCTCTAATTCCTGCGACGATGCTTGTTGGATTTGTAACAGGTATCGCTGCGTATGTGTGGTGGCCGATTGGATTTGTAATTGGTTTTGTTGCGAACCTTTTACTCAGTTTCGAATTGTGGATGGTAGAAACTTTTTCGTCACTTTCATTTGCGGTGGTTCAGGTTCCCGCACCAAGCGCATTCGTGACCGTCTTATTTTATGGCCTCGTGATAATTATTTTCTATTACCGACCAATTGAGATTCTCAAAAAAGTCCGCGATGTATTGAGTCTTGCCGCTCGGAAAATAATCCGACACAAATGAGTGCTCCCACATGTCGAGCATTAAGACTGGCACTGCACCGTTCAATTGTCCGAGATGTTGTTCATCAATCCACGCGTTCACTAATTGCCCAGAAACTTTATCGAAGTAAAGCACCGCCCAACCAATGCCTCGTGTCTTTGCGACTTGAATAAAAAGTTTCATCCATGCATCAAACGACCCCCATTGTTCAGAAATTGCCGCATGCAATTTTCCGGCTTCGTCGATTTTTTTCGCGCCACCTTCGAGCGCTGCAAAATATATTTCGTGGTTTCGCATTCCGTCGAATTCAAAACCAAATCGTCGCTGTAATTCTCCGATTATGTATGCGTTCGCCTCAAGGTCTGATGACATCGCTGCAATCTTCTCAACAATTACATTTGCGTGTTTCACATATCCTGCGTAGAGCTTCAAATGTTCTTCAATATTTTTTGTGGAGATTCCTTTGAGTGTGCCGATATTGAATTTTTGTTCTTCGAATTTTTTCATAGTAATTATGTTAATTTATAAGTAAGGTCATTCTAGCATATGAAATTTATCAGGTATATAAAAATTGTGTGTCTCGTTTTAATTTGCGCGAATATCGCGTTGTGGTCGTTTGTGTATTTGCACCGCGAACGCGATTTTCTCACCGTCATATTTCTTGATGTGGGGCAGGGCGACGCCATTTTTATCGAGGCCCCAAATGGTAATCAAATTTTAATTGACACTGGACCAAGCGAAATTATTGCACGCGCATTGTCTGATGTTCTGCCGTATTTTGATCGGCATATTGATTTTGTTGTAACAACACATCCGGATCTGGATCACATCGGTGGTATGCCGACGTTGCTCGAACGATATTCGGTTGGTTCATATATTTTTTATGATAATAGTCCGACGTCTGACATTATTGAAAAAATTGCACGGCTCGTTGAGGAAACCAAAACACCTGTCGCACATGTACAGGCAGGGGATCGAATTATACTCGACGCATCGCGAACTACGTATCTTGACGTGTTGTGGCCGACTGATACAAAACAAATGCCGGATAAAAATGATATGTCGATTGTTACGAAATTAGTGTACGGGGAATCCGATGTACTTCTCACGGGTGATGCATCGCTCAAAATCGAAAATATTTTGGTGTCGGAATATACCTCGTACGACGCTGGCACTTATTTACAAAGCGACATTTTGAAATTGGGACATCATGGTTCAAAAACATCGTCGTCAGAATTATTTTTGCGGCGTGTCATGCCGGAATTTTCAATCGTATCGGCGGGTCTTAATAATCGCTACAATCACCCGAGCGCGGAAGTAATGGCACGCCTCGAACGCCTCGGTCTCCCAATAATAAAAACCACCGACCGGGGGTCAGTGGTTTTTAGAACCGATGGAGTAACGTGGTGGAGAGATTAAATCAATCCCGCTTTTTTCAAAGTTTTGAATGCACCGTTCTTGTTGATAGTTTTCAAACCAGTTGTAGAGACAGTCACGCGCACGCTCTTTTTTAATTCAGGAACAAAAATGCTCTTTGTTTGGAGGTTTACATGACGTCGTCGGCTTCCAGAAGGGTTGAATTGAGTAGCACGAGTACGGTTAGAATAACCGCCTCCGACGATTGATGTTTTACCTGTAATTTGACATGTCTTAGCCATTGGCGATTATGTTAGCATAGTCGTGACATTTTGCAAGTCTGTCGCCGCCTGCTGTGTTACAATATTCCGATGGACATCACCATTATATTTTCAGTCGCCATTTTAATCATGTCTGTCGTCATTCATGAAGTGGCTCATGGTTACGCAGCCCTATTCATGGGGGATGTGACCGCGAAATACGAAGGACGTCTCACCATGAACCCTATCAAACACCTCGATCCGTTCGGTTCGGTGATTTTTCCACTTATTCTCGCAATAATTAACCCAAACCTTGTTTTTGGATGGGCCAAGCCGGTTCCGTACAACCCGTACAATTTGCGTAATAAACGCTGGGGCGAGCTCTTGGTGGCGATTGCTGGCCCTATTTCAAACATCCTCCTGGCAATTTTAATGGGTGTCGTCGTGCGATTTGGCCCGATGATGAATTTGCCGATAGCTTTCTATGATTTGGCGGAACTCACAGTAGTAATCAATATTTATCTTGCCGTATTCAATATGATGCCAATTCCGCCCCTCGATGGATCAAAAGTGCTGTTTGCACTCTTCCCAGAGTCTGCTGACAAGTTCCGAGGCGCCCTCGAAAGATACGGCATTTTTTTTCTCCTTGTGTTTATATTTTTTCTATCCGGCATCATATCTCCAATAGCTGAAATTTTAGCAAAATTAATTTTAGGATATTATTAAAAAACGCTTGGTAAATATAGTTAGGTCGTTTTCCACATATATATAGTGTTTAGGGTATCTATTTGTCTCCATACGTACTAAAATTAGGTAGATGGTGGAGCTCGTTATCGACAATAAGAAATATATTTCTACTCGGCTCGCAGCGGTGCGTTTAAAATGTACCCCAGACTATGCGGGCAAATTAGCTCGACAAGGTAAAATCAACGCAACTCGGCATCATAACCAATGGTTTATCGAAGAGGCTTCTATTGCAGATTATTTGCGTGAGTCAACTTTGCAAAAGGAGATCCAACGAAAAGAGCTTTCTAAGCAACGTGAAATCGAATACCACAGTCGAGCTGTGAATTTTAAAGAACAGGAAAAAGAATTGGTGGAAATGGCGGCTTCTACACCAAGCATTTTCACAATGTCAAAATCGCTTATGTTGGCTGCATGTGTTGTGATTACGATTGCATTGAAATTTTTGTCTGGCAATGAAGCGCTTGTGAACACTGGTGCCATTGAATTGGCTGAGCGCGTTGCGCATGTTGTAGGGGGTAATGTTGCCCGAGTTACAGACGACGTTAATCAATCTGTTGTTGCGGTAGGGAATGCGGTAGCTGATTCTGCAAATCTCGCTGTTGCTGGAATTTCAAACTATTCTTTGGCCTATGCTTCAGCGGTGTTTGGTGGAGCTCACACAGTTTCGGATACTGTCGTCGCATTTGCATCAGACATTAGCGACAGGGGTGCTGCGATCTTGGGTGCGTATGAGCGTGGTATATATTCAGTTGCCAGAGATGTCCAATTTCTGGGAGAGAATTATGTAGTCGGAATTTATTCGGTCGGTAATAGGGCTTACTCTGCATTTGAAGTTGCTGAAGAAAAACGAATTGCCACATTACAGCGATTCAATCAGGGGTTGGACAACAATATCGCAAATGCGTCTGCGAGCCTTTCTTTTGCCCAACAAAAAATTTCAACGACCTATAGCGGTGGTTTAGCAAGTGTCAGTGAAACGTTGCGCTTGTGGGCCGACGTATATGCAGGAGGTGTATACAAAGTCGGAAAATCAGTGATTGAGATGTCCAAAGTTTACAATCGCGGTGTCCATGTTGTCGCAGATAAAATTACAGGTATTCTCGATGATGAATATTATGCAAATCAGTTGGCGACATATCAGCCGACCATTTCAGAAAAATCTGCGAATACACAATTAGCCGATGCGGTGAAAGAACCCGAGCCCCCAAAACAAAGACCACCGCAAACTTCGGTTATTGTGCGTGGAATTTCAGAAGATTATTTGGAACGTCGTCTTGCCTCCTTTAGAGATAGTTTGGATTTAAAATCCGGAGTCACTATTGTGAACAAGAGTTACGAGGGTTCGAACATTTCCATCGATCGTATTTACGAAGATATAGGTGATACAGCCGACGAGGCGGCCGACGCGGCTGTGACTGGGGGCAATTTGTCATTCTCAGGGATTGATGGAAACTTCACTGGTAATGTGTCCATTGCGGGGACATTAGGGGTGACTGGAACTACAACGTTATCAGGTCCTCTTGTGGTGAATAATTCTGCAGGGGGAGAAGGTTACGTATTGCAATCTACCGGTACAGGTATGCAATGGGTGGCGACTTCGACATTAGGAATTTCTGGTGGAGGTGGCGGTACATGGGGTTCAATCACAGGCACGCTTTCCGCCCAAACAGATTTGCAAACAGAGCTTGATGCGAGATTGTCTACAACGACTGCAGCTTCGACGTATGTGGCACAAACTTTGACATTGAACACACTTGCTTTGACTGGTGACCAAACATTTGCAACGGGCACAGTCGGCACTGATTTTGGAATTTCATCGAGCGGTTCGGTTCATACATTTAACATTCCAAACGCGTCTGGTTCTGCGCGCGGACTTTTGACATCTGCGGATTGGACGACGTTTAATGGTAAACAGGATGCAATTACAACTGGTACGAACGCACAATATTTGCGCGGGGATTTGTCACTCGCGACATTCCCAACTGCATTGTCTGAATTTACTAACGACTCTGGATTTATTACAAGCACAGTTTCAAGTGGCTTAACATTTTCTGGATTGACATCAAACATTGCGTTGGGGTCGAATTACTTGTCGGGTGATGGTGATGACGAGGGTTTGTTCATCGATGGTAATGGGAAAGTTGGCATTGGAACTAGCACACCTTCGACCTCATTTCATATTTCAAGCATGATTGATGGTGGTACGGTGGCAACTATTCAAAATACAGTTGCAGATTTAGTCGTCGATACATCACTGTTAGATCTTAAATTTACTGATGCTACTGATGGTCATGCAATGTATTTACGCGGTGTCGATGGGTCGGATACTGTACGATGGTCATTTACACGAGATGGCTTAGTGATGACCACTGGTCAATCGATAGAAACTCCGATCTTGTCTGGTGGTGCAGCCAATCTTACATTGCGAGGTCGAGGGTCAAGCAATACAAATGTAGATACTGTCACAATTGAACCTGTGAGCACAATGACAAACACTTCCGGTACACGTGCAACTTTGGAAATTTTGCCATTATACAATCAAACGTCTGGTACAGCTGCAAACAACGATCTTCTGATTAATCGTACAGAAACCGCGGTTGGTTCTGGTGCACAATATTTAATTAACGCTGGGGTAGGTGGAGGAAGTTTTGTCAGCAAGTTTAACGTTTCGAATATAGGTGCGGGTTATTTTGCGGGGAATATTTCCGCTGGTAATTTTTCTGGCTCAAGTAGTGGTACCAATACTGGTGATCAAACTATTGAATTAACGGGTGATGTCACAGGTTCTGGTACGGGTACATTCGTGACAACTCTTGCAGACACAGGAGTTTCTGCTGGAAATTACACAAGCGCAGACATTACCGTTGACTCAAAAGGTCGTATTACCTCAATTTCAAATGGTACTAGTGGAGGTATGTGGGGCTCAATCACAGGCACACTTTCGGATCAGACAGATTTGCAAACAGCACTTGACGCGAAAGAAAGTGTTTTGACATTCTCTACTGGTCTCACTCGATCAATAGATACAATTACATCAAATCTCTCAACAGGTGTCTCTGGCGGTCAATCTGTAATTGGCGGTACTGCTTCAGGTAATAATCTTACTCTACAGTCAACTTCGCATGCTACAAAGGGTAATATAATTTTAGGTACCACTACATATTATGATCAGGTAAACAATCGTCTAGGTATTAACAATTCAACGCCTTACGCCTCCCTTGTCGTTACGGGGACATCTGCAACAACAGCTCGTATGGGGTTCTCATACTCAAATACATACGGTCAAACGTATTGGACTGCTGAATTTTCTTCTGGCGCACAAAACTCGAACACATTAGCTGGATACATTAACCAAATCGGTGGTACTGGTTCGCAATGGATAAACGTATTAGGTAATCAAACTGTACAATTCTATAATAACGTAACGACAAGCGGCGCATTTTATGCGGGAAATGGATCAACATCTGCACCCGCTTATTCTTTCTCGGGTCAGACCGGAACGGGTATGTATCGTGCAACAAACTGGTTATATTTGACGACAAATGGCACCACTGGCTTTGGTATGACAAATTTAGGGTTGGTTCATCTTGGTACTATGGGTATTGATAGTTCACAGTTGGGTATTCAACCACAGTCTGGTGGATACTACGGTATTCGTATGCGCGCTAATGCATCGCAGTCTAATCCTTTATTATATTTTGAAACAAGTGGACAGTCAGCGAGAGCACAATTGACTAGTGGATATGTGTGGCAAATTCAAGACGGTTCCGCATCTGTTCCGGGGTATTCATTTTTAAATGATACTGATGTGGGTATGTACCGAGCGACTACGAATGAGTTGGCTTTTACAACTGCTGCGAGTGAACGGGTGAGAATCGATGCGTCTGGATATGTGGGTATTGGCACAAATGACCCCGCATTTCCTCTTGATGTTGCGTCTACAATTTCTTCAGATCAAACTTACGGTTATTTGAATCCATCTGGTACTACTGGTACATCAAGTGGTATAAATTCATATTCAATTCGTGCAACTGGTCGTATTTTAGCTCCAGAATTTAACGCTGTTTCCGATGGTCGCCTCAAGAACATCAATTTCGATCTTGATTCGAATTTGGCCCTTGATTTGATTGAGCAAATGAGACCAGTGTCATTCAATTGGCTTGCTGAACCAGATGGCAAACCAGTGCTTGGCTTTATTGCCCAAGATGTGCAAGGTGTTATTCCGAATGCTGTCTCTTATATACAAGGCGGTGTAGTCGAAAATCAATTAACATTGGATTACAACCAACTTACCACTGTGTCTATTGGCGCAATCAAGGCTATTCGCGAATCTCTCGGTGGTTCCGTAGACGGTGTAGATTATGAGTCTATATTTGATACAGAGATCGAACCTGCGAGTGTTGCTGATGTTGTTACATATATAAATGAGCAAATTAGATCAAAAACAAAGGCATTATCTGACTTTGTAGTTGTTCGAATAACCGCAATGCGCGCCTACGTCGGTGATTTGTTTGCGGACAAAGTGACGACAAATAAATTGTGCATTCCTGATTCAAATGGAGTCGAAGTCTGTCTCACAGGAGACCAGTTGCGCGAATTGCTCGGTGACGAAGCGCCAGAAGATACCGTGGAAGACGATGCGGATACTGATGAGAACGATGACGACAATGATGCGAATAATGACGAAGGTGGTGACACTGGCAGCATAAATGATAACGGTGGTGATACTGCAACAGATTCGGGCGGTGACGGTGAAAGTGACACTCCAGTCGATGAAGAAGGAGGCATTAATGATGTTGGCACAGACGACGTTGTAACACCTGACGCTGATGAGGGCGCTGCTAATGAGGCAAGCGATGACAGCTCTGATACAGGTTCTGATTCAGCACCCGACGGCGAATCTGACACATCAAATGATTCTGACGACAGCGGTTCTGATACATCCGGCGACTCGAGCAGCGATTCCGACAGTGGCTCTGATAGTGCCTCAGACAGCGGGGATTCCGGCTCGGCCCCAACAGAATAGACTTATCCGTCTTGCATTTTTAAGCGTGCTGTAGTAAAGTATCTGCCTATATATGTCAACAATAAATCAATTAGTAAAACGAGGCCGCTTCAAGGCAAATCGAAAATCTCGAACTGGTGCTCTTGACCGTGGTTTTAACACAATCGAAAACCGACCAACTTTCTTTCACTCACCATTTAAACGAGGTGTATGTACAAAAGTAACGACAAAAACTCCTCGTAAACCTAACTCTGCTGTTCGTAAAATCGCCCGCGTGCGCCTTTCAAACGGTATGGAAATCACTGCCTACATTCCAGGAGAAGGTCACAATTTGCAGGAACACTCAGTGGTACTTGTGCGTGGTGGTCGTGTAAAAGACTTGAACCTCCGTTACACAATCGTTCGAGGTGTGCTCGACGCAAGTGGTGTTGAAGGCCGAAAAGTTACTCGTTCTCGATACGGTGTAAAGAAGCCAAAGGCAGCGTAATCTATTAATTTATATAAACCATGCGAAAACCAGTAAGAAATCGAAATATCGTAAAGCCGGACAATAAATACAACTCAACAAAAGTTGCTAAATTTATTAACCGAATTATGGAACGAGGAAAGAAAAACGTAGCGACAGAAATCGTGTACGCGGCTTTTGATATCATCAAGGAAAAAGAAAAAGTAGAAAATCCTTTGGAAATCTTTGAAAATGCTCTCAAAAACGCGGCTCCTACAGTAGAAGTTCGCTCTCGCCGAGTCGGTGGTGCAAACTACCAAGTTCCACGAGAAGTTCGCCCAGAACGACGCGCATACCTCGGTATGACCTGGATCAAAGAAGCTGCTCAAGCAAAGAAAGGTCAACCAATGCACATTAAATTAGCCGAAGAAATCATCCTCGCTAACAAAAACGAAGGTTCAGCCGTCACAAAACGAGATAACACTCACAAGATGGCGGAAGCAAACAAAGCGTTTGCACACTTCGCGTGGTAGTAAAAAACCGCCGATGGGCGGTTTTTTGTTGCATATTTGATGCGTGTATGATATTATAATATTATTAAATCATAAACGAATGTCCACATTATCTGTACCATTATCGCCGGAACTGGAAGCTTTTTTAGAGCTTCAAATCAAAGAGAACAAAATGGCAAGCAAGGCCGAAATTGTCCGCAAAGCACTCTATGAATTTATGGAAAACGAGGCTGTACTTGCTGTACTCAAATCAGAACAGGATGTGCGCGAAGGGAAGATCATTCGTGGTAACCTAAAAGACATTCTCAAATAATATGTTGCGCATTTCTGTCACACCAAGTTTCTTGAAGCAATTTAAGAAACTTGATATTGGATTGCGTGAAGAAGCCATTGAAAAATTAGAAATATTGAAAGATACGCAGAATCATATCTCGCTCAAGGTGCATAAATTGCACGGCAAATTAAACGGTAAGTGGAGTTTTAGTGTGAATTATCAAATTCGAATCGTCTTTGATTACTTGGATGCATCAGAAATTGTGCTATACGCAATTGGTAGTCATGATGTGTATCGATAGTAAACCAATCCACCTTGCAAACCCCTTGAAAATACGTTAATCTTTGAGATACGAGTATTCCTCGTTTTTTTATTATTACGTTTCAGATTAACCATTAACACAATATATATGTCACGAGACTATCCATTACACAAAGTACGTAACTTCGGTATTATCGCCCACATTGACGCCGGTAAAACAACTACATCAGAACGAGTTCTTTTTTACACTGGTGTGTCACACAAAATTGGTGAAGTGCACGAAGGTGCGGCTATCATGGACTGGATGGAACAAGAAAAAGAACGCGGTATTACAATTACTGCAGCTGCGACTACTTGTTTCTGGACTCCAACATATGTTGCTGATAAGACAAACAAGGAATTAAAATATCGATTCAATATTATCGACACTCCTGGTCACGTGGACTTTACTGCTGAAGTAGAGCGATCTTTGAAAGTGCTCGATGGTGGCGTGGTGGTATTTGACGGTGTTGCCGGTGTTGAACCTCAATCTGAAACTGTATGGCGCCAAGCTGACAAATACAAAGTTCCTCGAATCTGTTTTATTAACAAAATCGACCGAACAGGTGCGTCATTTGAACGATCATATAAATCTATTTTGAATCGACTTACTCCAAACGCAGTCCGAGCTCAAATTCCAATGGGTGAAGAAAGTGAAATTTCTGGTCTCATCGATCTTCTCAAAATGAAGGCGTACCGATTTGAAGGCGAAATGGGTAATACAGTAGTTGAGTGCGAAATCCCAGAACAATACATGGCTGATGCGAAAAAGTATCACGAAGAATTGGTCTCAAAGATTTCAGAACACGACGATGTACTTACTGAAAAATTCCTCAACGGTGAAACTGCGACAGTAGAAGAATTGAAAACAGCGCTCCGAAAAGCAGTGCTTGCTATCAAAATTATCCCAGTATTTACAGGTTCTGCCCTCAAAAACATGGGTGTTCAATTGGTTCTCGACGGTGTAGTTGACTATTTGCCAGCTCCAACAGACATTCCTGCAATTACGGGTATTGATCCAAAAACTGGTGCAGAAGCAACACGCGAAGCATCTGATGAAGCTCCGTTCTCAGCACTCGCATTCAAATTACAATCTGATCCATTCGTAGGACAGCTCACATATTTCCGAGTATATTCAGGTTCAATTTCTGCTGGTACATATGTATACAACGCGACAAACGGTAAAAAAGAACGACTTGGTCGAATCTTGCGAATGCACGCAAACGAACGAGAAGAAGTGCAAACTGTATACGCCGGTGAAATCGCCGCTGCAGTAGGTTTGAAAGAAGCTAAAACTTCTGACACATTGTGTGATGAGAAAAACCCAATCGAATTGCACCGAATTCAATTCGCGGAACCAGTTATTTCTATGCGAATCGAACCAAAGACAAAAGCTGACCAAGAAAAAATGGGTATGGCTCTCAAGCGACTTTCTGATGAAGATCCGACTTTCCGCGTAACTTCAGATGAAGAAACTCAAGAAACTTTGATTTCAGGTATGGGTGAATTGCACCTCGAAATTATCGTTGATCGTATGAAGCGAGAATTCGGTGTTGAAGCAAACGTTGGTAAGCCACAAGTTGCATACCGAGAAACAATTAAAGGTGAAGCCGACGCCGATTACAAATACGCAAAACAATCTGGAGGTAAGGGTCAATATGGTCACGTTAAAATTAAAATCAAACCTCTCGATTACAGTGTTGCAGAAGAAGATCTACCTAAGAACATAAAACGAGACGGTGGTTTCGAATTCGTGAACAACATCAAAGGTGGTGCTATTCCGAGCGAATTCATTCCAGCTGTTGAAAAAGGTTTGAAAGAAGCTCTTTCACGCGGTGTGTCTGCCGGTTACAAGATGACAGATATTTCAGTTGAATTGTATGACGGTTCATATCACGATGTGGACTCTTCAGAAATTGCCTTCAAATTGGCTGCATCTATGGCGTTCAGGGAAGCTGCTCTCAAAGCGAAGCCAGTACTTCTTGAACCGATTATGAAAGTTGAAGTTACAACTCCAGAAAAATTCACTGGTGACGTAACAGGTAACTTGTCATCAAAACGTGCTCAAATTGATGGTATGGATGATATTGGAAACGGCATTACTTGCATCCACTCAAAGGTACCTCTCTCAGAAATGTTCGGTTACACAACTACATTGCGTTCTATGACAGAAGGTCGCGCGCAATCTACAATGGAATTTGATCACTACGAAGTTGTGCCAAACAACGTTGCGGAAGAAATCAAAGCAGGAAAAGTGAAGAAGTAGTCCATCTGTAAATTTTTAAGTGATATAATCTTGGTATCATTTATGAATTTACTGCGGCCCCGTCTCATTATAATTACAGGAGCGTTAGTTATTGGCGCGGTAGCTGTTTCTGTGTATTATTTCGTTGCCCCTGTTCGTAAGGCTGTAATAGAGCGGGAAATGCAAATAGTTTCTGAAAATTTTGCAATCGGGGATTTAAATCCCTCTATTGAATCGTTGGAAAAAATACTCACTCAGAATTTATCTAATGATGATCGAGTGCGTATTTTGATTGCTCTCGCCACTCTTTATTCTCAACAGGGCAGTTTGAATTTTGACGAGAAAGAGTCTGCGGCAAAAGCTATTCTTTTATTAGAAGAAGCTTTGCGATTGAATCCAAATAATTCTGAAGCCGCTCGAGTGATGGGGTATGCACACGAAATTTCAGAAGACTATGCAGCCGCAACTGCTTATTATGAAATGGCGATCGAATTTGATCTGAATAATGCTATGGCGTATAGCAATCTCGGCCACGCATATGATTTACAAGGTGATTTGATGTTAGCGGCACAAAACTATAAACATGCTCTTCTTATACAGAATGATTTAGATCACGCTCTTTTAAATCTTGCCCGAGTCTATGTCAGAAACAATGATATGGACGATGCACGAATGTATGCGGAACAAACGGTCAAATTTTCTAAAAACAACAGGTTCATCTCAGAAGCTTACAATGTATTGGGTGTAATTTCTCTTAGAGAAAACAAATTAAGTGAAGCCGAAACTTCTTTTGAGAATGCCATTAAGGCAGATGAGCGCCTTGCGAATAATTACGTCGGTCTTGTGCAGGTGCGATTTGCCATGATTGAATCGAATGGACCAGATGCTGATATAAACCAAATTATTAAAAATACCGAATTGTTTATCCAAGAGGCGGTTCCTTTGATAGAAAAAGCTCTCAGTTTAAATCCGAATTTGTCAGTCGCTTACATTACAAAAGCAAAAATTTTACAAATGTCAGGTGATTTTGTGGGTGCTCTCGCCGCGATTCAGCAGGGTAGCTCTGCTGTCAGTAAGGATATAACTCTTGGCGCGCTAGAAAAACAAAACATGATGATTAGTATGAAAGATTACGCAAAAAATTATCAAAATTTAATTAAAAAATAATATGAAATTTTTGCTTAATAAAAATATACTTTATGTTGTGTGCATTGTTGCGATGATTTTTCTTGCCCCAAAAACAACATTTGCTATCCGTTGTATGGGTTCGACAGTATATGGGTCGTTCCAGTACGATATCGTAGGGGGAGGAACAGGCAATCTTAGAAATGGTAGTTATGATTTTGGAACCTATGGATATGGTAACACGACGTACGAAGTTGTGATGAACTTTTTTGGTACGAACCTGGCCTTGGATAATAGTTGTGCATCACCAAGCACCATGGTGACTCATATGGCATTTGCTTATTCTCGTATTCCCAATTTTCTCTCGTCGGGCCTGAGTAGTTGGCAGGATCCATTAGCTATGAGTTGCGGTAATACTCACACGTATACAAGAGATATTGTCCAAGTCCCTGTGATTCCCGAGATACCTGAAAATCCAACACCTGTCTATGCGATGTGTGGACGGAATTCCGCTGCATATAGTTACGGTACTACTCAATATTTAGGAAGTGAAAACATTGATTTTTGTGCCATCGGTACGTTGAGAGGATCGAATCCAGCGTTTCCAACTAATGCGGGTGCTATGTGGATTTGCGAAGCCGCTGGCACCAATAGGCTTTATGATAGAAGCTGTTTTGCTTCAGTTGCACCAGAGCCGCTTATTCCTGGTGAGTGTGGAACCGAACCGGATCAATGTCGTGTGGGTAATCTAGAATATGTTCCTGATTCAACTACTGAATTTTTATGGAATTGTCGTGGCAGTAATACGTACGGCAGAGAGGTTCCAGGAAATTTGGACATGTGTTCCATGGATAAAGATGATTACGACGATGGTGGTTTTGATCCTGTCTGTCGCGTTTCTCCTTTGGTTGCAAAAGTTAATAGTCCAATTACTTGGTCAGTAGAAGGATTAGGCAGTTCCTCCGCTAATTTTGGATTTTCATGGTTTGATATGTACGGGGCAAATGATCCTTTTGACGTGGAATCTCAACATGGTCAGACTGTTCAGATTACTTCTCCTAATTCAGTCTCATTTATAAATCTCATGGTTACTATTCTGAATCCATTCGTGGTTCCAGCACCCACAATAATTTGTCCTACTGCAAAATTTGTCGATGAAATTATCGTAGAAATGGACCCACCAATTGTAGATGAGAATGAGACATGTACCCTGACTTGGTCTAAAGCCCCGTCTGCTTCTCAATGCAGTATATATAACGAAGAAGGTGTTTCGGTTAAAAATATTTCAGGTTTGCCAGCAGGTAGTCGTGAAGTCACACCTGGAAATAAATATTATATTGGTTGTGAATTAATGACCCAACCGACAGGTTTTGTGGAATCAGAGCACCTTGCGTGTATGAAAAGTGGGACGTTGATAGAAATTTAATGAATTTTATTTAGGTGCTATAATTTAAGCAACCTTTATTTATTAAATTAATTATCAAAAATGGAAACTTTACACAGTAAGAAATATATTTGGATTGTGCTCGGTTTGACTGCCATTGTCGCAATACTTCTTTCGTTTTTTGTATTTAAGCACGAATTTATTGATGAAGCTGTTTTGGTTGAAAGAATAAATACTGCCGAAGAATCATTCAATGACGGAAACGTAGACTTGTCTATTTCAGAGCTAGAAGATTTGCTTACGAAAAACATATCTGATATGTATCGGATGGATGTGCTCATCGCACTCGCTTCTGCGTATGCTCAAAAGGGGAGCTTAGAATTCAAGGAAATGGAGTACGGTAATTTGGCAATTGCAGCAGCGAATCAGGCTCTCGATATCAGTGCAAATAATTCGAACGCATACCGCGTGATGGCTTATGCATATGAAATTATGCAGGACTATGAAAAAGCAATTCCAGCTTATGAAAAATCAATTGCACTTGATCCAAATAACGCTGTGGCATATAGCGGATTGGGGCATGCCTACGATTTGATGGGTGATACTGTAAAGGCAGAAGCTAATTATACCAAGGCACTCACTATCGATTCAAAACTCGATTTCGCATCGTACAATCTCGCGAAATTGTTGTATCGATTAGGTAAAACTGATGCGGCGATTGCAAGGGCAAATGAAGTGATAAAAACATCAGCGAATCACCGGTTTGTTGCAGAAGCAAATTTGATGGTTGGTCTGCACAACGCTTCACAAGAAAAATTTGCTGAAGCTATTGTTGCTTTGACTCATGCGAGCGAGGCAGATCCAAAATTGGCGAATGTGTATGTTGCACTTGCTGATGTAAAAATGACAGAGATTTCACCTGGTGTTGCAGGTGTGGCGACGTATATTCAAAAGAGAGATCAGGTGTTGGCCGAAGCGATACAATTAACAGATACCGCTCTTACTATAAATCCGAATTTGACTTCGGCATATGCGACAGAGGCGAAAGCATTATTTTTCTCTGACAAAGTTCAAGAGTCAATTGCGGTTCTCAACGCTGGTTTGGATGTAGTATCAAAAGACATTACATTGGGTGTGAATGAAAAGAAAACGATGAAAGAAGTTTTAGATCGAGCAATTATTGGGTACTCGCAATCATTAACTGAAAACTAATATGAACAAACTTTTTAAATTTACATCGCTGGTTGTTATGGCCCTATTGTGCGTAGTACTTACTAATCCTCATACTGCAGATGCGTATACTTGTTCTGGCTCATGGGGAGGAAAAACTTGGAATTACGAAGTTTTTAGACCTGCTGGTGCTGATCCGTATTCAACTGGTACGGTTGTGTTCAATAATTGGACAAACACCGGATCGAATATAACAATTTCATTTTCTGGTCCAAGTACTGGATATTGTGATACACCTGCTGAATTTACAGAACGTATGGACTGGATGTACAACTCTGATGCTGGAGCATTTTGGGCAGAAAATAAAAATTCATGGTCTCGATACTTGAGTTGTGGTAATACACACACATATACAAAATCTACTCCCGCACCAGCAGTGAACGGTGTTTGTTCGGTAGCAAAAAATACGTGCTCTACTCCAGGAGAATCTGTTAATAGAGGAGAGACTTCATCCGAATTTACGTGGGAATGTCCTGGTTCTCAAGGCGGTGCAGCTGCGCAGTGTTCTTTAGATAAGAATGGCGGCGGAGGAAGCAATAGGCCTGACGGAGGAACAACAACAAATATTGACCCTAATTTTAAATTGGTTTGTGTTGCACGCGAGGATAATGTCGCAGTCAGCAACGGAACCGACATGATTGTTTGGACAGCATTTGATCCAGATGGTTCAAGTTCCAATGGATATGATTTTACTTGGAATCACCCAGTATTTTCTAATGGTACAGTCTTTAATGATTCAAATAACGCGGCCGTTACAATGACATCGACGAATCTGGTTAAATTACTGAGGGGTGAAATTTCGGTAACCGCCCGCGCTTCCGGATTTCCTGATCAAACTGCGTTCTGCCCATCAGCTTCCTTTGTAAAAGGTATTACTGCGACGTTTAACAAACCCATTGTCGAGTCAGATGAGACATGTCGTTTGAATTGGGAAAATATCGATCCTGTTGCAACACCTGTATGTAAGATATACAACGAACAAGGTGAAATGAAGGGTGATATCTCTGGTCTCAAAGATGGATCTAAAGATGTAGAGCCGAATAATAAGTACAAAATTGTCTGTGAATCTGCACCTGATCCAGAAAATAAAGAACAACAAATTGGAATAGTTCAGTCGGAATTCCTTTCGTGTATTAAAAAAGGTACTCTGAACGAGATCTAGTCAGGGATATAGAAAATTGGTTTAAGTCAAAACTAAAAAGTCACAATTTGAGGAGGGTCCTTGGGTCACATCATGCACGCTCTGTAATAATTTTTTTCGTGTTAATGCCCAACCAGACTTTCCAAAGTGTGACTTTTTAGTTTTGACTTTGACCCTTATTTCTGCTAAAGTAATTCTCGTAAGGCTCAAGACAAGAGGCGCGGTAAAGCTTGAAAAAGCATTGCAGCATAAGCCCTCTCGAGGTCTCACATCACAGTACGCTTCGGCGCATTGTTGTGAATACTCCTCGACCATTGCCTTACATGGTCGATTTTTTATTAAAGGGTTACAATCGGAAACAAAATGGCACTTACAAAAGCACAAAAGAAAGACATTCTTGTTAAATTGAACGAAGTTACCGACAAAGCGTCTGTAGTCTTCGTCAATTTCAAGGGTTTGAAAGCGGCCGATACAGTGGAACTTCGTAAGAAACTTCGCGAAAGCAAAGTCACTTACTTTGTCACCAAGAAAAGCTTGCTTCAAAAGGCGTTCGGCGAATCAAAAATCGCAGGAACATTGCCAGAAATGTCAGGTGAACTTGCTTTGGTATATGGTGATGATGCAACTGCACCAGCTCGAGAAATCTTTGCCTTCCAAAAGAAATTCAAAGATAATATCAGTATCGTTGGTGGAGTTTTCGAAAAATCATTCATGAACAAAGCTGGAATCGAGGGTATTGCTCTCATTCCTTCACTCGATGTATTGCGTGGCATGTTTGTCAACGTTATCAATTCGCCAATTCAAGGCCTCGTTGTTGGTCTTCAGGCAATTGCGGACAAAAAGACAGCATAATCACGGTTTACTCAAATTATTAATTCATTAAATCTAAACAAATTTATGGCAGACGAAGTAAAAGTTGATGCAGTTGAAGTTCCTGCAAAATTCCAGGACCTCGTTTCAAAAATTGAAGCAATGAGCGTTCTTGAATTAAACGAACTCGTAAAAGTATTAGAAAAGAAATTTGGTGTGAGCGCTGTTGCGGCTGCGGCTGCTCCAGTTGCTGCGGCTGCGGCTGGTGAAGAAAAAACTGACTTCATCGTCCACCTCAAAGACGCTGGCGCACAAAAAATCGCCGTTATTAAGGTGGTGAAGGAAGCTCTCGGACTCGGTCTTAAAGAAGCGAAAGACCTCGTTGATGGCGCTCCAAAAGACTTGAAAGCTGGCGTAAAGAAGGAAGACGCTGAAGCGATCAAGAAGAAATTGGAAGAAGCTGGTGCGAAGGTTGAATTGAAATAAGCAAAATAAAACACCTCTAAAGAGTACACTGTAAATTTCCTTCTCAGGAAATTTCAGTTCGTTCTCGGACACTAATTGGGAGAAACCAAGTGTCCTCCGAAAGCCTCTTTAGAGGTGTTTTATTTTGCTTATTTATTAGCAGACAAGATTTCCTGCAACATTTCGCGCATGTTGTGAGTTATTTCTTTTGACTAACTACTTTCCCAAACCCCACAAGCTTTCAAAAAATCCTTCATAACTCTCGACTATCTTTTTATTTCTAATGACTATAGAAGTCGTGTTTTCATCAAAGAGATATATAACTATTGCGTGATTCTTAAAAATAGTGATATTTGTGACACCAGAAAACACTTGCGGAATAACCCGGTATTCAAAGTTGTGTCGGCTGTCTACAGAATCGGTCAAATATTTCTTTTGCGTCTCGCTTCCGAGATATTTTACCGAGATACCTTTTTTCGTTCTCTGATAATCATATTCGTTAAACTTATTTCCAAAATTGGCGATGAAAGAATCTCCGCTGCCTCCGAGAATGAGTAATTCACTACCTTTTGGAACTTCCTGCAACATTTTGAATTCGTTAATAACAAAAGAATCTTTACCTTTTATTATCTCAATATTGTCTGTGTCGATGATCGAGAATCTTTTTTCTATCTTATTCAAAACACTTTCGACGATCTGTTGCTGCTTATTAACCAAATTCAAGAGAATGGATGGGTTTTGCGAAATAAATTTCCTTCGACCTTTGATTAAATTAAACCTGACCAAATTTTTTGTCTCGAGTTTGTGTAATGCGTCATATACAGTTTGCCCATGAAGTCCTGTGTCTCTGACTATTTTTGATGCACCCACTTCTCCTAATTTGAGGAGGGAGAGGTATACAGTGGCTTCGTTTTCGTCCATTCCAAGTGAAGAAAGCTCCTGCTTGATATCTTTGTTTTTATCAATAGTGTCTGACATATGGTTAATTTAACGTTTATTTACATAGTGTAGTGTATCATATTTTCATCATAAAAATATGTTGATAAAGACAAAAAAGTGTCGTATGGTTATATGCATAGTAAAAAATAAATTATGAAAAAAACCTTATCAATTGTCGCAATCGTAGTCGTTATCATCGGTTTTATTATTTCAAACAATTATTCAGGAGAAGTGCACGATGTTAAAATCGGCGCCGTACTTTCGCTTACCGGTATGGCCGCAGTTGATGGTCAGAATATAAAAGACGGTATCGAATTCGCAAAGTCTGTATTAAAAAAAGATGGCATCACCCTAGAAGTCGTCTATGAAGATGATGGAACAGAACCAATTAAAACTGTTAGTGCGGTTAGTAAATTAGTAGACATTGATCATGTTGCGGCTATTATCGGACCGACATGGAGTTTTCTCTCGGCAGCTGCTGCGGACTCTATCCAAGAGAAACGTATCGTATCATTTAACCCAGCGAATACCTCAGAACATGTTGAAGGAGAGAGTGATTATTTTTTGTTCGGTGCCCCAAAGAACGCTTTGAAAGAAGGGTCAGCAACAGAATGGTTGAAAAAGACCGGCGCCAAAAAGGTCGCTATAGTGCTCGAGCAGGGGGCTTGGGGAGACAGTCACATACAGCCTTTTGAAAAGGCCATCTCAAATGCCGGAGCAAATCTTGTCATCACCGAGAGGATTCCATACGGCGCTTCTGGTCAAGATATTCAGACAATTGTTAGCAAGACTATCAGTGCTGGCGCGGACTCAGTTCTATTTACAGGTTTCGACACTTCAACAGCTGTCATTATTAATAAGGTGCAAGAATTGCACCCAGGTCTACCATTTTTAGCTGCCACAGAGATTGCCAAAAAGCATGACGAAGATGGCAAAATTAATGTGGCCGCAAAAGATAATGTGTATGTAGTTATTCCCGGAGCTTCCCAAAAATTCAGAGAAGATTTCAAGAAAGAGTATGGTCGATATCCTGGATCGTACGCAGATCGTGCATATGATGGAACAATGATGTTAGTTCAGGCTATGCGTGAAGGAAAGTCTGGTGACGATTTGAACAAGTATGTTCGAGAAATGAATTATAGGGGGTACACGGGTACCTATTCATTTGACGAGAATAATGATCTTGTTGGCGGGGAATGGGTCGTTGAGCAGTTGCAGTAAAAGCAAAAAACCACTCGAGAGGGTGGTTTTTTGCTTTAAACCTTAGTACTTATATATCTGCATCCCAATGTCCGCGATACGTCCATTGAACTTTTTAAATCCAAAAGTCGTATCTGGCGCAGACATGTCAATGTGCTTCTTAGTACATTCCATATCGCCTTCATCACACGCATCTAGAGCCTTAACGATTTGCTTGATGTGGGTGTAAGCTTCGGCTGCTGCATAATTGCTTGCGAGAGACTTACCACCGTTTTCCGCAGTGACTTTCTTAACGAATTCTTTGTTTACTTCTTGGAAACCAAAAGTAAGAGCATTTTTAATTTGGTTAGGGAAAGTAGTTTTTACTTTGTCGCTCATAGTGTCTTCTACGGTCCCTAATCTTAATGAGTATCCCAATTCGTTCATAACTTTTAAGGTGTTGAACGTGTCTCCTTCGAAACCGACATTAATGACCGCCTCTACTTTTTCTGCGTTGATTTTTAACAACTGAGTTTTGAAGTTGGTATCACCGAGGTTGTATGAGTCCAAAACAATTTTGTCACCGTATATTTCTCGTACCCCATCTAAACACAATTCTCCAAATTCTTGATTCGCTTTTAGTACGCCGATTTTAGCAACTCCGCTATTTTTGAATTCCTGTGCAATTAATTTACATCCCGCCTCATAGTCCAAATATGTTTTGTATGCATTTGGGTTGTCTTTAAGTGGGGAAGTAATCGCTGCGAGATACATGTGAAATACATCTGTATCTTTTAAAACAGAGTTTGCTGCAATCGCACCGGGATTGAATTCTGAGTATATCGCAGAGACCTTATCAATGTTCGACAATTTCTGTGCTGCTGTCGCTGCTCGCGGTGCATCAAGCTTGTAATCTTCAAAAGTCACATCAACGTTGTATCCTTCTGCCTTTAACTCTTTAACCGCGACGTTTACACCAACTTTGGAAGATTCGCCCCAATACGCTGCTGGACCAGTAAAGTCGCTTATTACTCCGATTTTAATACTTTCTGTATTATCCACTTTAGAATTAAGGGTCAATATTGCTACAGTCGCTACGATCAATACCGCCACTAAGAATTTTTGTTGTTTTTGCATATGGGTTTGATTAATTTGACTACCCATATATTCTGTGCTATGTTAAACGAGTGGCAAATACCACCACATCAAATTTAATTAACTTTTAACAACAATTTCCTTATGTACAGCCATATTTTGACCCAACTGGATTTAGCGAAAAACGAGGCGATTCTCTATGAATCGCTCTTAAAATGGGGTGAATCAACTGTGGGGGAACTTTCTATTCACACAGATATTCACAGACGAAATATTTACGATTCCTTAAACCGTCTAACAGAAAAAGGGCTTGTCTTCGAAATTAAGGGTGGAAAAGAGAACAAGTATAACGCTGTTAATCCGAATAAATTGAAAGAAAAGATTCAGGAAAAAGAAGTAGCTTTGAATAAAATCATGCCCAATTTGCAGGCAATGTTTATAGAGGAACCTGTCTCCGAGGCAGTTTACATTTACAAAGGTATAGAGGGGTGGAAAAATTATATGCAGGATATTTTGAATGTTGGAGAGGATTTGTATACTATTGGAGGGAAGGGTGCTTGGTCGGATAATAAAATCGAGACAGTTTTCGCAAAATTCGTAAAAGAGGCTAAGGCTAAAAAACTCTCATTTCACATTCTGTTTGATGGAAGCAAAGAGACTATTCCTGCAAGTGTCTTAGAGACAAGCCAAGGTACACATAAATTTTTACCTAAAGGATTTTCTAGTAACTCAACGATAGACATTTTTGGGGATAGGGTAGTGATCTTTTCTAATGTGAATGGTCAAATTATCGACGAGAACGCGACGCTAACCGTGATCATTAATAAAAATGTCGCCGACAGCTTTCGCACTTGGTTTAAGATGATTTGGAGCCTTCTCTCTTAGTCATATTTATTTGCAAACACGGAAAAACTCTGATAATATAATTCCTACGCATTTTGCGCTTTTTTGTATTGCAAAAAATCGGAAATGGGTAGGGTGATCTGGGCAGAGGCTCGCGTTCTCGTGCCTTCTGCTAAGGTCGCCCTGAAGAGAATCAAGACAGAGTTATTTAGAATCTTTATTAAATTAATTTAAAAACAATGGCAGAATTTAATCGAAGCAAACCGCACGTCAACGTCGGTACCATCGGTCACGTTGACCACGGTAAGACTACTCTTACTGCCGCTATTTTGAACGTCCTTGCATTGGACGGAAAAATGGCCAGCAAGAAGTCAGTTGATGAAATTGATAAATCACCAGAGTCAAAAGCTCGAGGTATTACTATTTCATTGTCTCACCAGGAATACGAATCAAATGTTCGCCACTACGCGCACATTGACGCTCCAGGTCACGCCGACTACATCAAAAACATGATTACTGGTGCCGCTCAAATGGACGGTGCTATTCTTGTGGTTGCTGCAACAGACGGTATGATGCCACAAACTCGTGAACACGTTTTGCTTGCAAAACAAATTGGTGTTCCAAAGATCGTGGTCTTTATTAACAAATGCGACATGGTTGACGACGCAGAAATGATCGAACTCGTTGAAGCTGAAATTCGAGAATTGCTCGATAAACACGGTTACGACGGTTCAAACGCTCCTGTTATTCGAGGTTCAGCTTTGAAAGCTCTCGAAGCAACATCTGCATCTGATGAATGGGCAAAGAAAATTCTCGACCTTATCAACGCTTTGGACACATATGTTCCAGAACCAGTTCGAGATTTGGCTAAGCCTTTCCTCATGCCAGTTGAAGACGTTTTCTCAATCGAAGGTCGAGGAACTGTAGTTACTGGTCGTATTGAACGAGGTTCAATCAAAATCGGTCAAGACATCGAACTTGTTGGTATCAAACCTACAATGAAGACAACTGTGACTGGTATTGAAATGTTCAACAAACAATTGCAAGAAGGAATCGCCGGCGACAACGCAGGTCTCCTCCTCCGAGGTTTGAAGAAAGAAGATGTTCACCGAGGTCAGGTTTTGTGTCTCCCAGGTTCAGTTACACCTCACACAGAATTTGAAGCTGAAGTGTACGTGTTGAAGAAAGAAGAAGGAGGTCGTCACACACCATTCTTCACTGGTTACAAGCCACAATTCTACATGCGAACTACAGACGTAACAGGAGATGTTACTTTGAAGGCGGGAGTAGAAATGGTTATGCCAGGAGATACAGCAACATTCACAGTGAAATTGGTATGTCCAGTTGCACTTGAAGATCAGCAACACTTTGCTATCCGAGAGGGTGGTAAAACAGTTGGAGCTGGTGTTATCACAAAGGTTATTGCCTAAATTACTACACTTTCTGCAGACAGGTTATTGAAGTCAGCCTCCGGGTCACTTCAACCACTGGTTGCACGAGAGATAATCAACCCACATGACAGAAAAAAAAGATAACAGTATGACGAAGCTGAGAATAAGGGTTCGTGCATACGAAAGCAAGATACTAGACGCATCTGTAAAGCAAATTATCGATACCGCATTGCGTTTTGACGCAAAAATCAGCGGTCCGATTCCATTGCCAACAGAAATCAAGAAATATACTGTTAACCGAGCCGCCTTCGTGTACAAAAATGCACGAGAACAATTCGAGATGAGAGTACACAAGCGACTCATTGACATTTTAAATCCTGATGCTAAGGTAATCGAAGCTCTGACAAACTTAAGTTTGCCATCAGGAGTGAACATCGACGTAAAAATGATTTAAGTATACGGACAATAGTCCCTCTATACGCCCAAGCCCAGCTTTCCTCACGGAGAGTTGGGCTATGGGATTACCCAAAAACCGTTAATTAATTATGAAAGCATTACTTGGACTAAAAGAAAAAATGACACAAGTTTTCGATGAAAACGGTGTAGTCCATCCAGCAACAATTATCAAGACTGGACCAGCTACAATCGTTCTTATTCGAACAAAAGAGGCGGACGGATACAATGCGATTCAGGTTGGTTTTGGTGAGAGAAAAGAAAAAAACATCACCAAAGCTCTTCTTGGTCACATGAAAGGTCTCGGCAATTTCCGATATCTAAAGGAGTTTCGTTACGAAACCTTACCAGAAGGTGTAAAAATCGGAGACAAGATTGAATTATCTGCATTCGTTGCGGGTGACAAAGTCAGAATCTCTTCAATTTCAAAAGGTAAGGGTTTCCAAGGTGTGGTCAAGCGACACGGCTTTGCCGGAGGTCCACGAACACACGGTCAGAAACACTCTGAACGAGAACCTGGTTCTATCGGTGGAGGTCTACGTACTCGCGTACCAAAGGGCAAGCGTATGGCCGGCCGAATGGGTAGCGATCGTGTGACATTAAAAGATGTCGCAGTTGTCGCTGTCGACGCCGCAAAAGGCGAATTGTATGTTCAAGGTGCAGTCCCAGGTCGAAGGGGCACATTAGTAGAAATACAAGGCAATAACTAATACACAAATATATGAAATTACCTGTATATAACACCAAAGGTGTTGAAATAAAGAAAATTGAACTTGCTGATGAAATCTTCGGCTTGAAATGGAATCCTGACCTTGTGCATCAAGTTGTGACTTCGATTATGTCGAATGCTCGAACACCGATTGCTCATACCAAAAACCGCGGTGAAGTGCGTGGAGGTGGTAAGAAACCATGGCAGCAAAAGGGAACTGGACAGGCTCGTCATGGTTCACGACGTTCTCCAATTTGGGTAGGTGGAGGTATCACATTTGGTCCTCGAAATGAGAAAGATTATGGTCGAAAGGTCAATCGAAAGATGCGATCAAAGGCACTTGCGACAGTTTTGTCACAAAAAATCCGAGACAACGAATTAATTTTGGTTGAAGCTATGTCTTTTGAAAAACCAAAGACAGTAGATGCCAAGAAAATCATTCTTGCACTTTCAAAGGTTGAAAATGCAAACAAGCTCGCGACAAAGCGAAAAAACACTGCAATCATCGGTCTTTCAGGTCGAAATGCAAATGTTGAGAAGAGCTTTGCTAACTTCAACAACATGCTTGTCGAAGAAGTGCGAAACATCAATCCTGCAAACGTGCTTAACCACAAATACCTTGTGATTGAAAACGCAGAAGAGGCGATGAAAGCGCTTGCTTCACGATTAACAGTTACTAACAAATAATCCCATGGCTCTATTCAGCAGAAAAACAAAGAAAGACGATGCAAAGGCAGACGTCAAAGTCGAAAAGAAAGCCAAAGTGGTAAAAGCTGTTAAAGCTGTTGCTAAATCTGGCGACGCAGAACAAAATCCAAACATCGATATGTCTTCAGTTATTGTGAAGCCACGAATTACGGAAAAAGCTGCGATCAAGGCCGACGAAAACAACTCGTATTGCTTTGATGTAGCATCTTATGCGACAAAAACACTTGTAAAATCAGCAATCAAGCACATTTACAAAGTGTCTCCAGTCAAAGTAAACATTATCAATCTCGCTCGAAAATCTTCTCACAACCGAGTTCGCAAGATTTTGGTTGGTGGCGGCAAAAAGGCTATGGTCTTTTTGAAAAAGGGAGATAAAATCGAATTCGTTTAATTAAAAATATATGAGCATCAAACATCATAAACCAACAAGCGCCGGTCGACGAGACATGTCATCGATTAACTATCGAGGCATTTTGACTGCGAGCGAGCCGCACAAATCATTGGTAGGAGGTTTCCGCCGATCTGTCGGTCGAAACAACCTCGGTCGTATCACAGTTCGTCACAAGGGTGGCGGTGTGAAGCGAAGTTTCCGAGAAGTGGACTTCAAATACGACAAAAAAGACATTCCTGCGAAAATCGAAAGTGTGGAATACGATCCAAACCGATCTGGTTTCATCGGACTCGTGTGTTACGCCGACGGTGTGCGCCGATATGTATTGCTTTCAAAATCTTTGAAAGTTGGGGATACGATTATTGCGAGCGAAACTGCTGAAATTAAGCCTGGTAACCGTTTACCACTTGGCAAAATGCCAGTAGGAGCGTTTGTTTATAATATCGAGATTCGTCCTAACGAAGGTGCGAAAATTGCGCGAGCAGCAGGTATTTTTGCAGAAGTTATCGCCCAGGACATGGGTATGACTCACATCAAAATGCCTTCAACTGAGATTCGCAAAATCATCAGCACTGCTTGGGCTTCACTTGGTGAAGTTTCAAACGCTGAATACCGACTTGTAAACATTGGTAAAGCGGGTCGAAACCGACACCGAGGTATTCGCCCAACAGTTCGTGGTACAGCTATGAACCCAGTTGATCACCCACACGGAGGTGGTGAAGGTCGTCAGGGTCGAGGACTCCGACGAGCCAAGTCTCTCTGGGGTAAGCCAACAGGTAAAGGCCAAAAAACTCGAAAACCAAAGAAATACTCTAACAATTTCATTGTTTCAAGACGAAAGGTTGGGAAAAATAAGACAGCTTAATATAAAAAGGAAAAAGGCGGGTCCGTGAGGGCCCGTCTTTTTTGTTGCTGCGCGTTTTACTCAGCAACTTCACGGTCAGCCTGTTCTTGTGCTTTGTCGCGGCGTATCGCGATAGTGTTGATCACGATGACGAACCCGACAAAGAGGCTGAATCCGAACCAGTGGTTTGAAATCCATGCGATCATGCGAAGTCCTCCAGGGTTAGTTAGTCGAGATATCGATCAGGGTTTATAGCCAGCTCCACTGAGATAGCTTCTCGAGCAGAGAACGACGACGGTTATGACGAGTCCGACTAACAGCAGTGCTCCCAGTACTCCTCCCCATGCTAAGAAGGGGTGGGTGACAAATAATTCCTTCATGAATCTGTCTCCGGTTGGTTTGTGGAAAGATCGGTACATATTCACAATACATTTCGTATGCACATATGTCAACACTTTTTGCACGAATTAATATTGATTCATCAAAACCCATTTGACAATTAACGACGATTTGCTAATATAGCACCCAAGCTCATGGTGAGCTTTTTCCGTTAATCACATGACACGATCACTCAAAAAAGGACCATACTTGGATCCGAAATTAATGAAGAAAATCGAAGGCAAAAAACCAGCACAAGCTGGCGTGATTAAGACTTGGTCACGAGATTGCACTATCGCTCCTGAAATGGTCGGTTTTAAATTTGGTGTTCATAACGGAAAAAATCACATCGAAGTGTTAGTTACAGAAGACATGGTGGGTCATCGACTTGGCGAATTTTCTCCAACAACTAAATTCACACACCACGGAGGTAAAATGCAAAAAGATATGGACGTTGCAAAGAAAGAAGCTGAAATTGCTGCTTCTAAATCTGCAAAAGCTGCTACAGCCCCTGCTAAATAAAATATATGATTACCGCTAAACTCAACAACTATAGACAAGCTCCACGAAAGGTCCGACTCGTTACGGATACAGTACGCGGTAAAAATGTAATCATTGCATTGAATCATTTGACATTCGTCCCTAAAAAAGCTTCTAACCCAATTAAAAAGCTCCTTGAATCTGCAATCGCAAACGCAACTCACAATTTCAACCTCAAGCCAGAAAATCTTTTCATAAAATCAATCAGTGTCAATCAGGGTGCCATTATCAAACGCAGTATGCCACGTGCACGCGGACGAGCTTTCCCAATCCATAAACACACAAGTCACATTCATCTTGTACTTGCTGAAAAGGGGGAAACAGTCGCAAAAGCAAAAGTTGCAAAGAAAGTCGTCAAAGAAGTAACCGCAAAGAAAAAATAACATGTCACACCGAGTTCACCCATATTCACACAGACTAGGAATCATTCGAGGTTGGAAATCTCGCTGGTTTGGTGATAACAAAAAATACCGAGACTACCTCAAGGCAGATGTTTTGGTGCGCGACTACTTGATGGCAAAAACCGAAGGTATGTTTGTTGGTAACATCGAAATAGAACGCAGTGACAAGGCTTTCCGAATCATCATCAAGAGCTCACGTCCTGGACTTATTGTTGGCCGAAGTGGCGAAGGAATGACAAAATTGCGTGCAGATTTGACGAAATTCATGATCAAGAACAAGATCGCGAATGATAAAATCGAATTAAAAATCGATGTCGAAGAAATTCACTCTGCAGAGAGCGACGCTCGAATTGTGTCACTTTTGGTCAAGGATGGTTTGGAAAAGCGAATGCCTTTCCGACGTGTCTTGAAACAATTGGTTGAAAAAGTAGCTGCGAACCGAAATGTTCAGGGAGTTCGAATTCGAGTCGGTGGTCGTTTGAACGGTGCTGATATGGCCCGAACAGAACAAGTAAAACGAGGTCGTGTTCCACTCCAAACTTTCCGAGCTGATATTGATTACGCTCGAACACGAGCAAATATCGCACAGGGAGTGCTCGGTATCAAAGTGTGGATTTACCGAGGTGAAATTTTTGATACAGATAAAAAATAAAACGTATGACATTATTTCCAAAAAAAGTAAAACACCGAAAGTGGCAAACAGGACGACAGAATCCACTCAAAGAACTTCGACACGCAACTCGAGGAGTCAATGTTGATTTTGGTTCATTTGGATTGAAGGCGCTTACATATTATCGAGTTAAATCGAATCAAATCGAAGCTGCTCGAAAGGCAATGTCACGACAGCTCGGTAAAACAGGTCGTTCATGGATTCGAATTTTCCCAGATCGACCTTATACCCAAAAGCCAGCCGAAGTAAAATTGGGAAAGGGTAAGGGGGATTTGCAGGGTTATGTCGCAGAAATTTATCCAGGTCGGATCCTTTTTGAAGTCGATGGTGTTGCGGATGATGTCGCAAAAGAGGCGTTGCGAAAGGCTGGAACAAAATTAGGAGTGAAGACAAAAATCGTCGCGCGATTGTAATTCTGGAAAAATCTGATAGAGTAACGAATCAAAGTTATGTCAAAAGAACTTAAAACAAAAACAGACAAAGAATTAAACAAAATCCTCGCTGAAGCGCGAGAGGATATTCGAAAGACCCGTTTCAATCTTTCTGGTGCTACGACAAAAAATGTCAAAGCTATGAGAGAACAACGAAAAAACGTTGCTCGAATCTTGACCGAGAAAAACAGCAGATAATTTTAAAAAACATGACAACTGTCAAAACAACAACAAAAAAAGTACAACCAGTGCGCAAGGGCCGAACCCTCGCAGGAGTTGTTGTATCTGACAAAATGAAAGATACAATCGTTGTAATGGTTTCTCGTTTTACAAAACACCCTAAATACGAAAAATTCATTCAAACTCGAAAGAAGCACAAGGCGCACGATGCTGGTAATACTGCAAAAATCGGTGACCGAGTTACTATTTATGAATGCAAACCTATTTCAAAGGACAAGCGATTCACTTTAACTTCAATCGTTAAATAAAAATTTATGATACAAGACCGATCAATCATTACCATTACAGATAACACCGGAGCTCAAATTGGGCGAGTTTTCAAAATCCTCGGTTCTACAAAGAAGCGATACGCTGAAATTGGTGATCTCATTGTGTTTTCAGTTCAAAAAGCACAACCTCGAAAAGCAGTTAAAAAGAAAGACGTTTTGATCGGAATTGTTGTTCGACAAAAGAAACCTTTCCGTCGAAAGGATGGTTCTTATATTCGATTCGATGAAAACTCAGTAGTATGCGTAACTATTGGTAAAACTGTTGAACCGACTGCAAACCGTGTGTTTGGACCAATTCCACGAGAAATCGGAGAACTCGGTTATCAATCAATCGTGTCACTTGCTCCTGAAATAATTTAATACCATGAAAATCAAGAAAAACGACAACGTAATAGTGCTCACAGGAAAGGATAAGGGAACAAAAGCAAAAGTTCTCCGAGCTTTCCCAAAGAAAAACAAAGTTTTGGTTGAAGGTGTTAATATGGCAAAAAAGCATGTCAAAGCCCGAAGCAATGGCAAGGCGGGGGAGCGAATTGAACGAGCGGTTCCAATCGACGTTTCAAATGTTGCGTTAGTCACAAAAGCTGCTAAGGTTTCTAAGAAATAATCATATGTTTACTACTCTCACAGAAAAAGAAAAATTGGTTTTCAAGGCTTTGAAAGAACAGTTTGGTTATACAAACCCAATGCAAGCTCCACGACTTACAAAAGTAGTCATCGGATCTGGAGTTGGTTCAATCCAAGACAAAAACAAGATCAAATTGATCGAGAAAAACATCGCTTTGATTGCTGGTCAGAAACCTTCACATCAATTAGCAAAGAAATCAATCGCGACTTTCAAGGTCCGCGCTGGTCAATTGTCTGGTTATCGAGTTACATTGCGCGGTGAAAAGGCTCGTAGTTTCATCGATAAATTGATTCACATTGCACTTCCTCGAACCCGAGACTTTTTAGGAATTTCAAAGACAAGTGTTGATGAGATGGGGAATTTCACTATTGGAATCAAGGAAAATGGTATCTTTCCAGAAACTGCTGACCAAGATGTAAAAGACTCATTTGGTCTCGGTATTACAATTGGAGTAAAGTCTAATTCACCGGCTGAAACATTGGCATATCTTGAATTTATTGGTATACCTTTTAAAAAAGGTTAAAATCGATTGACTTATCAAGGTCAAATTGATAATATAGGCAAACTTTTATGGCAAAAACATCAGTCATCGCAAGATCACAAAAAACACCAAAATACGCATGTCGAGTCGTTCGACGATGTTTTAAATGTGGTCGAAAGCGTGGTTATATGCGAGATTTCGATATGTGCCGTATTTGTTTCCGAGAATTAGCTAACGAAGGCCAGATTCCTGGTATTAAAAAATCATCATGGTAGGCGACAAAATTTCAAACTTAATAATCAAGATGAAGAACGCTTCTATGTCTGGTAAACCGACTGTCGAAGTGGCTCTCTCAAACTTGAATGTGGAGATTTTAAAACTTTTGAAGAAAGAGAAATTTATCACTGAATTTGATGCAGATAAGAAAAAGCGAACTATTACTGTTACTTTGGCTTATAATGCAGACGGTGATTCAGCGATTACAGACGTAAAACGCGTTTCAAAACTTTCAAAGAGAATTTACCGAGGTTCACAATACATCAACCCAGTTTTGAATGGTTTAGGAATCGCAGTTGTTTCAACTCCTCTTGGAATTATGGCTGGTCGAACTGCCCGCGAAAAGAAAGTCGGTGGAGAAGTAATGTTTGAAATTTGGTAATAAAAATATATGTCACGAATCGGAAAAAAACCAGTACAAATTATTCCAAAAACTGAAATCACTATTTCAGCAGAAACTGTTACCGTAAAAGGACCACTTGGAGAATTAAAGATGAATTATGATTCATCAGTTGAAATCGTAAAGGAGGGCGAAACAGTTGTGGTTAAACCAAAAAATCAAGACGCACAAACATTGGTGCTCTGGGGGACTTACACATCAATTATCGACAATATGATTGCTGGTGTGAACAAGGCTTTTGAAAAAGTTCTCATGATCGAAGGTGTTGGTTACAAAGCCGACGTCGCAGGTAAAAAAATGGTTCTCAAAATTGGTTTTTCACACCCAGTCGAGCTCGAGATTCCAGAGGGTCTCAAAGTAACTAGCGAAAAGGGAACTATCACAATTTCAGGCATCGACAAACAAGTCGTCGGACATTTTGCAGCGAAATTGCGAGCGCAAAAGAAACCTGAACCTTACAAGGGCAAGGGAATTCGATACAGCACCGAAACGATTCGCCGAAAAGAAGGTAAGAAAAACGTATAATTAAAAACCCATGGCTAAATTAACTTCAAAACTAGCAAAAAGAACAGCACGACGAAATCGAATTCGAGCGCGTGTTATCGGTAGCGCAGAAAAACCTCGATTGTCTGTTTTCAGATCAAACAAACACATTACTGTGCAGTTGATTGACGATGTAAAAGCAGAAACAATTGCTTACGTGTGGACTAAAAATCTAGACGGTAAGACTCTTAAAGAAAAATCTGTTTCAGCCGGCAAAGCAATCGCGGAATTGGCAAAAGCTAAAAAAATCGTCAAAGTAATCTTTGATCGAGGAGGTTACCTTTTCCGAGGTAATATTAAAGTCGTAGCTGATTCAGCTCGAACTAACGGTTTAGAATTTTAATACTATGGATACACCAGACATCAAAACAGAAAACACAGTACCAAGCGCAGCGCCAGTTACAACGGCTGCAGCTCCAAAAAGCTTTGCCCCTCAAGAAGGTGACAAGCGTGAATTCCGCAAAAATAAGCGCCGAACTTCAAAGCGACCAGAACGAGTTAAGTCAGAATTTGACCAGAAAACTATTTCTGTACGACGCGTAACTCGAGTTTCTTCAGGCGGACGACGATTTACTTTCTCTGTAGCTGTCATTATTGGTAATCGAAAGGGTAAAGTTGGTGTAGGTATTGCCAAAGCAGGTGATACTTCAGTTGCTATTGATAAAGCTGTTCGAAACGCTAAGAAAAACATGATCGATGTAAAGCGAACAAAAGCAAACTCAATTCGACATGGTGTTGAAACAAAATATTCAAGCGCACGAATTATGCTCATGCCAGCTCCTGGCCGAGGTGTTATTGCAGGTAGCGCCGTCAAAGACGTGATTGAACTAGCTGGTCTTAATGATATCAACGCAAAAATTTTCTCTGGTAGTAAGAACAAATTGAACATTGCCCGAGCTGCAGTCCAGGCTTTGAACTTGTTACAACGATAATCTAACTCAAAATCCTATGCAAATTCATGAACTAAAAAGAAAAACACCAAATCGAAAGAGCAAGCTTGTTGGACGTGGTGGACGACGAGGCCGAACGGGTGGACGAGGTCAAAAAGGTCAAAACTCTCGAGCCGGTCACAAAAAGCGACCAGAAATTCGTGACATGATCAAAAAGATCCCGAAAATGCGAGGACGAGGTGTTAATAGCAATAAATCTATTCAGGTTTCTGCGACTCCGATTTCAATCGACACATTGAATGCAAATTTTAAGAGCGGTGAAATGGTCACCCCAAAAGTTTTACTCGACAAGAAACTCGTTACCACATTTAATGGTAAACTATTACCAGTGAAAATTTTGTCAGGCAAGGCGCTCGATAAGAAATTAACAATACGAAATTGCTGGGTCTCAAAGACAGCTCTCGCACAAATCGAAAAGGCAGGTGGAAAGGTAGAATAAGTCAAAAACATGATTTCAAATTTCTTTCAAAAGCTCAAATTAATCTTCCAAGATAGAAATTTATCCAGTAAAATATTTTTTGTTTTGGGTGCACTCGTTGTGTTTAGACTATTTGCTGCGATTCCAATTCCAGGAATTGACACAGTAGCGCTCCAACAGTTTTTCGCTAGTAATCAATTTTTCGGTCTCTTGAATGTATTTTCAGGAGGTGGTTTATCCAGTCTTTCGATTGTAATGCTTGGTGTAGGTCCTTATATTACTGCTTCGATTATTATGCAGGTGTTTACAATGGTGTCACCGAAATTGAAATCAATGTATTCAGAAGAGGGGGAGGCAGGCAAGAAAAAGTTCGCACAATATTCACGTTTACTCACTTTGCCAATCGCAGTATTACAAGGTCTGAG
The DNA here is from genome assembly GCA_964538855.1 of uncultured Candidatus Saccharibacteria bacterium. Classification (GTDB taxonomy): domain Bacteria; phylum Patescibacteriota; class Minisyncoccia; order Phycocordibacterales; family JAACPR01; genus CAYLNC01. The sequence continues at coordinate 204,893 of CAZIEY010000001.1, read as the reverse complement.
CTTTCTATTGATTCTTCAACAACAAAATATTTTGCCTGATCTGACTCGATTCCAAATGGGGTTGAACATTCTTGTTATCACTGCTGGTGCATTCCTCTTGCTCTGGATTGGTGAATTGATTTCAGAATTCGGTATTGGTAACGGTACTTCAGTCATCATTTTTGCTGGTATCGTAGCCGGTATTCCAGGCCATATTCAACAGGCGATCTTTGCGTACGATGCGACTCAGATCGTGTCATATGTCGCTTTCGTGCTTGTCGCGATTGTGATTATAACGAGCGTCGTCTTTATTACCGAGGCAGAGCGTCCGATTCCTGTTACTCACCCTAAACAAGTTCGGGGTAATTCAGTTATGGGCGGTACGTCAACTTATTTGCCTCTCCGATTGAACATGGCTGGTGTTATTCCAATCATTTTCGCACTTTCAGTGTTGCTTTTGCCACGACTAGTCGCAAACGTATTTATTAACTCTGCAAATGCAACCGTTGCAGCTATTGCCTCCCATGTTTCAGGATTTCTTGCGAATCAGCTTTACTATGGAATTACTTACTTCGTGCTCGTAGTGCTTCTTACATATTTCTATACTGCAGTTACATTTGATCCAGATGCAATGTCAAAGAATCTACAAAAAACCGGTGCTTTTATCCCTGGAGTTCGACCTGGAGAATCAACCACAAAACACATCGGACACATTTTGGCTCGAATTACTCTCGTCGGGGCAATCTTCCTTGGTTTGATCGCAATCTTGCCTATTGTGGTGCAGTCACTCTCTGGTATTACATCACTCACACTCGGAGGTACATCACTTCTCATCGCAGTTTCAGTAGCAACTGACTTGGTCAAGAAATTGGATTCACAGATTTCTTTGCGAGAATACTAAACACAGTATACAATTACTGTCGTATGAACTTAAAAACAATAATATTTATAGGACGGTCTGGTTGCGGAAAGGGTACACAGGTTGAATTACTCATTGATTATCTGAAGAAGAATGATTCCCGCCCAGTATTTTCTTTGGATGCTGGAGAAAAATTTCGCTCTTTTATAAAGGAAAAGTTTTATTCAAGTAAACTGGCTTATGAAAACGCTGTGCAAGGTAAATTACAGCCCGAATTTCTTTCAATTTGGGGCTGGGTGAGTGTTTTACTAGAACAGTTGCAGGAAGACGAACATTTGATTATTGACGGTACACCACGACGATTGGGTGAGGCTAGGACTCTCGAATCAGTTTTTGAATTCTTCCAGAGAGAAAATATCGAGATTGTGTATATCAATGTGTCACGACAGTGGGCAGTAGATAGAATGCAGGCGCGTGGACGTATGGATGACAAGAGTATGAACAGTATTAATACACGAATGGATTGGTTCGAATCATCTGTAGTTCCTGTCATCGATTTATATCGTACACATCCGCATCATAATTTCCACGAAGTGAATGGAGAACAATCTATTGAAATGGTTCATAAAAATATAATGAGTGTGTTGGGGCTTGATAAATAAGCATGATTAAACTCAAAACCAAAGAACAAATCAAGACTATTCGAGAGGGTGGGAAAATACTCGCGCATATTTTGAAGGTGGTTGGTGCTGAGATTAAACCCGGCGTCACTACTGCTTTTTTGGACGAGATGATACATAAAATGATGATAGAGGCGGGCGGGATCCCATCGTTTTTGAATTACACGCCTGATGGGGCCAAGCGGCCTTATCCAGCGGCTTCGTGCATTGCACTTAATGACGAGATTGTGCACGGTATTCCAAACGAAAATCCTAAGACCATTAAAACGGGCGATGTAGTGACGCTTGATGCTGGTTTAATTTATAAGGGGTTGTACACAGATCATGCGGTGACGTTTCTTGTAGGCAAGGTGGACAAGAAAGTGCGCGAATTACTCAAGGCGGCGAAGGAGGCGCTTCAGGCGGGTATTGATCAGGCTCGTCCAGGGAATCGCATTGGGGACATTGGTTACGCGATTTCAAACGTTGCGAAACAGCACGGATTTTGCGTTATTCAGCACCTCGCTGGGCATGGTGTGGGTTTTGCGGTGCACGAGGACCCTTATGTGCCAAATTACGGCAATCCTGGTGAGGGTGAAGAGATTGTGCCGGGCATGGTTCTTGCGATTGAGCCGATGTTTGGGCTCGGTTATTCGGGGATTAAATTGGCAAAAGATGGTTATACGTATATGACCACGGACGGTTCCATCGCCGTCCAGGTCGAACACACTATCGCCATCACAGAAAAGGGTCCTGTTATCATGACAAAATAATTTTCGGCGTGATATAATCTGCGCATGTTTGAAGGCTTTAATTTTTACGATAGAAATCCTGTTCACTCCGCAGAAGATGGGGAGGGTGTCGATGAATTAGAATTTTACGGGGAAGGTTTTGAGAATATTCCAGCGATGATTGATTTGAGAAATGAGATTTTTGCAAAATCGGGTAATGTCTTGGATTTAGAGGATCAAATACAGAGATTTTTGAAAGAATTAGATTATAAAACTTCTCCCGAGACTCTCGAGAATTGTGCCGCGTACTATATTTTGAGGGGCGAGTTCGAGAATGTTATAAAAGCTACTCGTTTTGATCTCGAGGACGAACAGTCTATGTTTAAATTTTTAAAAACTTTACAATAATATGATGAATAAAGAACGTACATTTGTTTTAATAAAGCCGGATGGTGTACAGCGTGGTCTTATTGGAGAAACTATTAAACGTATTGAACGAACCGGTCTTAAATTAGTGGCGATGAAATTTATCGTGGCGGATGCAGAACAAATTAAGAAACATTATCTATTAGAAGAAGGGTGGATTGAAAAAGTTGGCGCAAAATCAATCCGGGGGTTAGTGGCTAGCGGGGTTGATGTTTCTGGTAAGGATCCAAAAACGGTTGGCGAATCGGTCCTTGCAAAGAACGTGGCATATCTGAGCGCTGGTCCAGTTATTATTATGGTATGGCAAGGTGCGCACGCCGTGACGATTGTTCGTAAGGTTGTTGGAGCAACAGAACCACTTTCATCTGATGTTGGGACTTTACGTGGAGATTTCGTGATTGATTCCTACGAGCTTGCTGATAAAGACAAGCGTGCTGTGCGAAATCTTGTTCATGCGTCGACTTCACCAAAAGAAGCTGAGTCGGAAATCGATCTCTGGTTTGATAAGAAAGACATCATCAATTATCGATTAGTGCAAGAGCAAATTCTCTACGATGTTAACCTAGACGGGATTTTCGAATAGTCTAAAGTTTTTCTAAATCAAATATAAAGAAAGAATAGATTGTTTTCTGGACAAAGAAAAAGAGGGGAGTATAATTCATGTGGGCGGATGAATGATTCTAGTTAAAAATTTTTAAGGGCTCGGCCTACATCGTTTTGTGCCTCGGTACAGAATTGCGGCTGCCCACCTAGAATAAATCTAGGTCCATTCATTCTCCCACAAAGAACGCATGCCATCTCGGTATGTGTTTTTTGTATTCTTGGTATAATAATGGCATGTTACAAAATCTTACGCGGCGACCATTACTTGTGGAATTATTCTTTAGTGCAGTTGTAGTGGCCGGGTTGCATTATGTCGCACTGACCTTCTCATTGTATTGGACCACGGATTGGTTTGATATCTTGATGCACTTCCTGGGTGGAGCAGTGATTGGATTAGGTGCTGCGTTTGTATTTTTTACTTCTGGTTACATTCCTGTGACGAGCAAGATACGTAACTTCTCACTTATCGTGCTCGTAATGATTTTTTCAGTGCTCGTTGTTGGTCTTGCGTGGGAAGTGTGGGAATTATTTGCAGGCTTCACTGATAGGTTTAATGAATTACCAGATACTATTTTGGATATAATCATGGACACTTTGGGTGGAATCGCAGCATTTTATTATGTTAAAAGAAACATCAATGAGTAAATTATCCGTCACATTTCATGGTGGAGTAGGGTCGGTCACAGGGGCGAATTTCTTCTTGTCGGATGGGAAAACGCGGATACTGATAGATTGTGGATTAGAGCAGGGGCGCCATGCAACATGTGAAAATGATCCGAATCGTCTGCCGTTTCCATATAATCCGGCGGAGATGGATATATTGCTTGTGACACATGCGCACGCCGATCACATTGGACGAATCCCCAAATTGGTACGAGATGGTTTTCGTGGAAAGATTTACTCGACTCCACAGACACGTCAATTGACTGAATATATGTTTGCCGACGCGCTTACTATTAACGAGCACGAGGCGAAACGTTGTGGCATGTCACAGACATTCGAGCGAAATGATGTGGCTCTTGCGATGACATTGTGGCACGACATTCCATATCATACGCCATTTCTTTTGAATGATGATTTCGAAGTTTTTTTGAAAGACGCGGGCCATATTTTAGGTTCTTCGATGTTTAAAATCACCTATAAGCCGGAGAATAAAAAAGTGGTGTTTACGGGTGACCTCGGAAATTCTCCGACACCTCTGATTCGTGACGCTGAATTTTTTGATGATGCAGATTACATGATCATGGAAAGTGTGTACGGGGATCGAAATCACGAAGGTAAAGAGACGCGAAAAATAAAATTGGAGGAAGCTTTGAACCGCATTATCGCACGAAAGGGAACGATGCTGATTCCCTCATTTTCACTCGAGAAATCACAGGTGCTATTGCATGAGATGAATGAAATGATTGAAGCGGGGCGAGTGCCTGTGGTGCCGACATATTTTGATTCACCACTCGGGATTAAATTGACGAATGTATATGCTCAAAACACAGATTGTTTTAATGAAAAAGTGCAGGCTCGGATTAAAGCCGGTGATGATATTTTTAACTTTCCGAAATTGATTCGCACGCCGGATGTAAAAGATTCTCATCAAATCGAGCGTGTCCTAGGTCCAAAAATTATCATCGCGGGCGCGGGAATGTCTGCGGGTGGTCGCATTATGGATCACGAGAAAATTTATTTGCCCGAAGCGCGCAATGCCATTTTGTTTATTGGGTATCAAGTAGCTGGATCGCTTGGTCGCGCAATTCTAGAGAAAAACGCGTCTGTGTCTATTGATGGCGATCGAATTCCTGTGAATGCAGAAGTGATTGTGATTAACGGATATTCTTCGCACATGGATTCTGATCATTTAGTGCAATTTGTCGAGCATACCGCAAAGACGCTCAAAAAAGTTTTTGTTGTGATGGGTGAGCCGAAAACCGCGCTCTTTTTAGCACAGCGATTGCGAGACGAATTAGGCGTTGATGCGGTGCATCCAGAGGAGGGGGAGACTGTCGAGCTCAAATAAAATAAAAAGCCTCTAGTTTCGGTTCGGAAGAGAGAAACTAGAGGCTTTTTATTTTATTTGAGTCTTACTTGTTAACCGCTTCTACCACTTTTGCAAACGCAGTTGCGTGAGTTTCGGCGAGTTGTGCGAGCACTTTTCGATCGAGTTCAATGTTTTTCTTTTTCATTGCACCGATGAATTTGCTGTAGCTGATACCTGCTGCATCGAGCGCCGCGTTGATTTTAATTGTCCAAACTTGGCGTGCAGTTCGTTTCTTTGCTCGTCGGTCTCGGAATGCGTAACGACCAGCGTGTCGAATGGCTTCTTTTGCTTGAGCTTCTTTTTTGCTTCGGCCGAATCGATAACCTTTGGTCATCGCAAGCACATTTTTGCGCTTCTTGTTGGCCATAACTCCTCGTTTTACTCGTGACATATGTGTGGCGGTTACTTAATAATTAAAGGTTAGTAATAAAGTGATTAATTTCTTTTTTGCTGAGACGGTCTCGCAAATCAACTGAACGTTTGTCGGCAAGTTGGCTTCGGCGGCTTTCTTTTGCATTGAAGTGGTTTTGGCCAGGATTACGCGCAATAACTTTACCTTTTTTGGTAACTTTAAGTCTCTTTGCAAATGATTTGTGTGTCTTTTTCATGTTTTTGTTATTTCGCTTTTTCGTAGGCTATTTCTTTTCAACAATCATCGTCAGACCTTTGAGGCTCTTTTTCGCTGGCTCTGCGATTTTGTATTCAACAGTGAGAAGTTTCAGAAGGCGATCGATTCGACTTTCAAGGAAGGTTTTATCCATGTATTTCGTTCGGCCAGGGAGGAAGAGATCGACTTTCAATCTGTGACCTTCGGCGAGCCATTCCGACGCCTTTTTGGCTTTGATACCAAGGTCATTGTCGTCTGTACCTACTTTTACCTGAATGTTCTTGACTTCTACTGTAGTAGCCTTGGCTTTTGCTACCTTTTGCTTTTTCTTTTGTTCGTAGAGAAATTTACCATAATCTGCGATTTTTGCAACCGCTGGAATGGAAGTGGCTGAAATTTCAATGAGGTCAAGTCCGGCTTGATGTGCCGCAGACAATGCGTCTGCAAGCGACAGAATTCCGAGGTTTTCGCCGGCAGGACCGACAACTCGCAATTCTTTAGCCCGAATTTGCCCGTTGTAGCGGGCGCGACTTTCTCTGCGTTTTATGAATTTATTCTCGAACAAAGTGGGTAATTAAAAACGTTGCCGCATAAGCAATCGTGTCAAAGATATTACCATGTTTATGGCTGTTTTGCAATGTTTTGAGGTTGTGATAGAGTGTGTTTTGGCAGCGGAATGAACCTCATCTGAAAAAACCGAAATCAGGAGTTCTGACGTGAAAAAGGTAAGCGGGAAAAAGAGTGGTGGAGCACCGGTCATCATTTTCTTCGAAATGCTGATTCTGCTCATGCTATTGATCTTCATCTTTGCGGTGGTCAATCAGCAGCCAACGGACCAGAGTCCGGACGGCGGGGTACCTCATCCCAATACACCCAGCCGTTAAAGGTCTGGGGGGTACAGAGGTTGTGGTGTGATTAAGTTCGCGCCTCAACCTCTTGTTTTATTTATTCGGTAAGGGCAGACATTTCGGTTATTGACCAAATAATATATTTGTGCTATTATAATAAAGATCGATTGATTCGATCCTTCAATCCATAGTCCATAAGGAGAACTGCATGAAGTTCCAAAAAAAGAAGGGGGAGGCATTTCTGTTCTTCCTCATTGTAGTCGTGATCGTCATTTTGCTGGTCGCGTTGCTCGCGCCAGTGATCCAGGAGGCTGTAGGCAATCCCGGCTACAAAAAGCCGCTTTCCGAAGCGGTCGGACATGGCTGGGGTCATGACCCCAATCTCCCGTGAGGCTCTGAGGTTGCGATGCGTGGACACAAACACACGCATCGCGCTTCAGGCCTTTTTTATTTACTTAACAAAAACTTCAATATCATCCCCGCAACATTTACACCTGTCGCTTTTTCAAACCCTTCAAATTGTGGAGCAGAGTTAACTTCCAATATAAATGGTGTGTTGTTGCGATCGAAAATAATGTCGACACCAGCAAAATCTAATTTTAAACATTTTGTCGCAGCGATCGCAATTTTTTGTAAGTCAGCCGAAACATCAAAAATTTCTGTGTGTGCACCCTGAGAAACGTTGGCTCGAAATTCTCCGGCTTTTTTAATTCGTTTCATTCCACCGAGCACCGTATCACCGAGCACTAAAATGCGTACATCCGAATCAGATTCGATGTATTCCTGAATTATGTAATCGTGGGATTCTTTTTTCCATGCGTCGAGTTCCGCCTCGCTTGTGATGAGAGAAATTCCTTTTCCGTGTGTGCCATCAGTTGGTTTGATAATTATTTTTCCGTATGTACGAAGCGTGTGCCGAGCCAACTCTTTGAAATTTTCGTCTGAGGTTGCGGTGATTGATCCGACGATAGGGAGGTTCGCCTGTCCTAGGAGCATTGTCTTATACAATTTTGTAGAAATATCTGTCGCAGAAAGAATTTCTTTATTCAAAATTGTTTTGTCTTTGAGAAAACCTGCAACTGTTTTTCGAATGTCTCTCATGCCTTTGCTATTTCGAAAAATGAAATGGGTGTAATTATCCAGAGATTCTGCACCAGCACGCATCCATGAAGTCTCGTTGTTGAGATCGATATGAAGATCTTCGTATGTTGCAATCGAGAGTTCGACTGGAATTTTTTTGGCTTCCTCAACAAAACGTTGCGTCGAATAATATTGAACATTTGATGTGAATAGGCAAATTTTTTGATTCATATAAATTGCATTGTAGCATTAGTCCAGCCGAATGAAAATGTTGGGGTTAAAGTCGGTTTTGCATTGCAATGTGTTCAAAAGATGTTATCTTGTAATGATATTTATGAATATTCATATCTTTCAAAATAAGGAAACCTTGACCACGAGGTTGTTGCGTATCGCGCTCGAGAACAGGGGGCATACAGTCACGACAAATAATTATTTGTATTTCGATATTACGCATCCAGAAAAATTTGATGTGTCAGGGATTGATCTTGTGTATTATTGGAATAGCGCCGGAATTACTGGTCGAATGTGTCTCTTGGATTATTTGAAAGCTCACAAAATTCCTTTTGTGAACCGTCTCTTCTTGGAAGATACACGAGCCTTGAACAAAATTACTCAAACATATGTAGTGGCGAACAATAATATTCGCACTCCGAAAACTATTGTTCAGAGAGATGCTTCATATGAACGATTGATTGAATTACTCGGTACTCCTTTTGTGATGAAAGCGGCATTTGGAAGTCGTGGCAAAAAAGTATATTTGATAAAAAGCAAGGAAGAATACGATAATGCACGGCAGACAATGAGTAGTTCCGAATTGCTGTATCAGCAATTTATCCCAAACGATGGCGATTTTCGTATTCATGTGGTTGGAGGCAAGGCAGTCTGTGCGTATAAACGAGTGCCATCAGGTGACAGTTTTAAAGCCAATGTCTCCCAGGGTGGTAGCATGGAAAAAGTTACTGACGCTGCGTTATTGCAACAAATATTTCTTATGGCAGAAAAAGTGGCATCTTCGTTTATCGGTTGTGAAATTGTGGGAGTTGATCTAATGCAAGACAAGAATACTGGGGATCTATATTTTATCGAGACAAATGAAATTCCCGGTATAAAGCAAGTTAAAGAGGTGACCGGCGTCGATATATCTGATGTGATGGCAGAGTATTTTGAATCTGTGGTTCGACAACAGAATATGCTAGGATAAAAAGATGGAAAAAGCAGATCTCAAAATGATGGTTGGACGTCGGGAATATGTTTCATTCCCTCAGTTTAATATACGTAACGTGGTTGCAAAAATTGATTCCGGTGCATATAACGGATGCATTCATGCTGATATCATTGGTGAAGTCGAGCGCGACGGAAAAAAGTTCCTCCAATTTTCACTTTTAGATACTTCGCACCCAGAATATAAAGACACTGTTCATGAGACGCCTGATTACACAAAAAAGCGGGTTCGCGATGCGAATGGGGTAACATCACCACGTTACATTATCAGGACACCGCTTGTGATTGGTTCACGCGAAATGCATATAAAAATCGGTTTGAACAATCGCACAAATATGCACAATCCTGTTTTAATCGGTCGAGTGGTGCTTTCGAGTAATTTTTTAGTCGACGCATCCAAAGAATTTCTAGCGGGCAAAATTTAGGTATTCTTTATCACGACTGTTTTCCACCACTGAAGAACTCTTTTATAGACTCGACGAAGTGATTTGAAAAAGGCGGGGAGCTTTTCACATTTTGGACATTCACGACAGCGATCTGTGGGCATACATTTTTCGCATGAAACCATTCTGCCGTTGCAGAATGAGTCGCGACAGTTGCGCATGATTTCACTTTTAGCATTACAGTAATCGCAGTGACTGATCACGACGTGTTTTTCTGGGCTTTCGAAATAGACGTTTTGGCGTTTATCGAACACGAAAAGGGACCCGTCATAATTTTCAGCTGGATATTTTTCCATGTAACTGACCATTCCACCATCCAATTGGTAGACATCGCCAAAACCATTTTTGACTAGGACGCCGGACGCTTTTTCGCAACGTACACCACCTGTGCATACAGTCAGAACCGTTTTGTCTTTGTATTTCTTTTTGAGATCTGCGACTTTTTTGGGAAGGTCGTAAAAGTTCTCCATTCCTGGATCAATTGAATTGCGAAAATGTCCGAAGCGATATTCGTAGCTGTTGCGCATGTCGATAATGACAAAATCTTTTTTCTCCTGGAACCAGCGATGTAACTCGTCGGGTGTGAGACGTTTTCCTGTGATTTGGTTTGGGTCAACCTCGTGAGTACTTAGACGTCCTGTAACAATTTCTTTGCGAGCACGAACCGAGAGGCGGGGGAATGCGTCGGCTGGGCCAGTGCTTCTTTTCCAGTGTATATCTTGAAACCTTGCATCGGCCTTCATCGCGTCGATGTATTTTTGTGTATTTTCTGGTAAGCCACCAAGCGTTCCGTTGATGCCTTCGTGAGAAATCAAAATTCGCCCCTTGAGTCCAAGGGATTTGCAAAGCGCGAGCTGATCCTGTGTTAATTGCTTGGGATCGGCGATTTTCGTGTATTTATAGTACAACAATATTTCATGCATGTTAGAATGGTAATATATGAAACGCATTACTGCAATCCTTCTCGCGATTACTTTTGTGACTATGCCTTTGACCGTGGGTGCTGAAAATTTATTTTATTTCTACAGTAATAAAGACGGACTCAAAGAATTTAAGAAACATGCAAAAGATATCGGGATCTTTGCTCCGCAAATATATGAAGTCGGACCCGATTTCAAGATTACGATGAACGTTTCAAAAAAAATTCATCGCGAAATCGAGAAAAAACGCGTGCCAACTATGCCTCTTCTGGTGCAAGACAATTTCGATCGGGCTCTCATGACAAAGATTCTCACCTCTCCGGAGGTTCAAGACTCGATCATTGATTTTATGCTTGATGAAGCAAAAAAGTATAAATACATTGGTTGGCAATTTGATTTTGAAAATATCAACCATCGTGATCGAAATTTGTACACCGCGTTCGTGGCAAAGGCTGGCGCTGAGATGAAGAAAAATAATTTGCAATTTAGTGTGGCAGTGATTGTGCGTAACAACGACTACAACCCAAATTCAGCATATCAGGATTGGTCGAGTGCGTATGACTATAAAAACCTCGCATCTCATGTCGATTTTTTGTCGCTTATGACATACGATGATCCGCGATCAGTTGGTCCCGTTGCGTCTTTGCCGTATGTGAACGCGGCCCTCGATTATTTGGTGAAACTGGTGCCTGCTGAAAAAATGTCACTCGGAATTCCGATGTATTGTTGGCAGTGGCAGAACGGTGTGCGCATGGGAGCGACTACCTATTATCTTGCCAAGAAAAATTATAAGAAGGGTGCGGATCGCGAAACTGGATTTGATAAAGCTCTCGGCGCGGAGTTTTTTAGCTTTATACAAGGGAAAGCCGAGATGAAAATTTGGTGCGACAATATCGACAGTATTGAGCTGAAGCAGAAAATAGTGGAAGATCGCGGTTTACGGGGAATGTCTGCATGGGCTTTGGGACAGGGTGATCCGCGGGTGTGGAATGTGTTAGGAGAATAAAAAAGAACCGCAGACTCTGTGGGAGTCTGCGGGGGTGCTGCTGTATGCCTGAACACATCAGTGTATATTTGCCTGCACGAGGAATTATGATGTTCTATCGGGTTGAGATCTTTGTAAAGAAGTTCTAAGGATGGATTTTGATAAAGCCACTTGCTATGATAAAACCCATGAAAAACAACGCATCACAACCTCGCATCCCGAAACAGCCACGCATGCAAACTGAATGGAATTTAGGGCTTATATATAAAGGTGATAATGATCCTCAGATTATGCGCGATGTTGCAGATTTCGAGTTAGCTGTTGCAGTATTCGAGAGAAAATACAGCATAAATAAGAAATGGCTTACAACTGCAAAAACGCTTGCGAGCGCCTGTAAAGATTACGAGATTTTAATTTCACACCCTGGTTGTATTCGTCCTCGTATTTATTTTTATTTCCGGCGAGATACAAATCATGGTGACACTACTATTCGTGCTCGTATGACCGATATAGAAAATCGCTATGACAAAATTTTGAATAGGTTTATATTTTTTACGTTGGATATCGGCCGTATTTCCGTGGCAATTCAACAGAAGTTTAGAAAAGAGAAAGTGCTTGCGCCGTACAGTTACTTTCTACATGTAATTTGGAACACTGCTCAACACGATTTGTCGGAGGCGGAAGAAAAGATCTTGACTCGCCTCAATCAGCCAGCTCGAGAAATGTGGATCGACGGGCTTCAAAAAGTTTTAAATAAGCAGGAAATAATGTGGAAAGGGGTGTTGATGCCTGTCACCGAAGCTTTTGGACGATATTATAGCTTACCCATCACAGAGCGTCGTATGATGTGGAATATGTTGATGCAAAAGATGATTGAGATATCGGATTTTGCGGAGGCAGAAATCAATGCGTTGTTCTATCGAAAAAATGTCATTGATGAATTGCGTGGTTTCAAAAAACCGTATTCAAACACTGTGATGTCGTATCAAAATGAGGAAGCGACCGTCGATACACTTGTGTCAGTGGTGACGAAACATTTTCCAATTTCACATCGTTTTTTTAAACTTAAGGCGCGTATGATGAAGGAGAAATATTTGGAATATGCAGATCGTGGTGCTGAAATTGGAGACACAAAAACACCGTTTCTATTTGCAGATGCTGTCGATATTTTGCAAAAAGCATTTGCGCCATTTGATAAAAAATACGTGAAGATTTTGAATTCGTATCTATTAAATGGTCAAATTGATGTGTTTGCGAAAAAGGGTAAAAGAGGTGGAGCATATTGTTGGGGTGCATACAATATCCCGAATTTTGTGTTGCTTAATCACGCGAACAATTTCAATTCAGTGATGACATTCGGACACGAAATGGGACATGCCTTTCATAGCGAACTTTCAAAGGCTCAGAGACCGCTGTACAATGATTATACAATTGCTGTTGCTGAAGTGGCGAGTACGTTTTTTGAGAATCTTGTATTTGAAGAGGCGTTCGGTCGTTTATCTGAAGCAGAAAAAATCATTGCACTTCATGATAAAATTTCTGGAAAGATAAGTTCTGTGTTTCGTCAAATTGCGTGTTTCAATTTTGAACATGATGCACACATGTTGGTGCGATCAAAAGGTTTTGCATCAAAAGAAGATTTAGCACAGTTAATGAACAAACATATGTCGGCATATCTCGGTCCTGTATTCAAAATCAAACCAGAGGATGGGTATTTTTTCGTGGGTTGGTCACATATTCGGAAACATTTCTATGTGTACTCGTATGCGTTCGGGGAATTAGTGAGCGATGCATTATTTGCAAAGTATAAAAAAGATGCTACGTATAGAGCAAAAATTGAACAATTTTTGTCAGCAGGTGGCAGTGCGAGTCCCGAGGATATTTTTGCGTCAGTCGGCATCGACGTGCGTCACCCGAAATTTTTTGAAGAAGGCCTCGCTCAAATCGAAGCAGATATTGCTGAGTTAGAACGATTAATGAAGAATAAGTGAGACACGCACCCAACAACATTGGGTGCGTGTGGATAGTAGTGGTTGAAATTATGACTTCTTCTTTTTCTTGATGCTTACTCCATTTTCATATAGCGTCGCATTGCGTTCGTGTTTGAGCTGTTCCAGAAGAACTCCAATTTGAGTTTTGGTATCAACAATCCATGTTCGTATGCTTCCTGGCTCCCATGCGCGTTCAATATACTCAACGATGTATGTTCCAGGGCGTAGCGACACATGCGTGTTCGTTTGAATGTTTGTGGCGTTAATCGGACGCACTACTTTCAGTTGCAGTTGTGCTAATTTCTGCTTTGGTTTTGGCACGGCACTTCTCCTTGAGTTAGGGGTGTGATTTGACGAAATGAACAAGAGCCTGCACAATATTATTGTATTGTGAATAAAAGTCAATATGAATAACAAAAACCAATTTACTGAAAAGGTCCTTGCAGTGGTCGCACAAATCCCGCGTGGCTCGGTATTCACGTACGCAGAAGTGGCACGTTGTGTTGGTTCACCGCGTGCGGTTCGTGCCGTCGGAACGATTTTATCGAAAAATTATCGCCCCGACGTGCCATGTCATCGTGTGATTCGGTCGGATGGGAAGCTCGGTCAGTACAATCGCGGGGCAGAGGAAAAGAAAAAGATTTTGAAACAAGAGGGGTATTTGTGCTAAGATGTGCTCATGAAAAGTTTTGTCCAATCACTCAGGGATTACAAATGGCTTGTCGTGTTTACGCTCGCGTATCTCGTTCCTTTCACTGCGTATTTTTTGTTGCAGGACAACGGTGAATTTATTTGGTATATCGCGGTGGTGATTTTACTGATTGTACTTGTGATCGGAACTTTGCCAAAGTCGCAATTGTCGCGCGGTGTCGTGTGGGGATTATCGGTGTGGGCATTGCTCCATCTTGCAGGGGGAAGTGTCAAAGTCGGTGGAACAGTTTTGTATGGTGTGCAATTAATCCCGCTTTATAACGGTGGTGGTGAGATGATTTTGTTGAAGTATGATCAGGTTGTGCATGCATTTGGTTTTGGTCTCGCGGCGCGTACTATGCTGCACTTTTTACGTCGCTATCAGCCAGATAGAAATAAGGTCGGTGTGTACATCATTGCAGTGCTTGCGGGTATGGGACTTGGTGTTATTAACGAGATTGTCGAATTTATTGCGACATTATTATTCCCAGGAAATGGGGTAGGTGGGTATGTGAACACGTCGCTTGATTTAGTTTTTAATACGCTCGGAGCAGTGGTTGCTGTCTGGTATGCGTGGTTGCGTCGTCCCCGCGCCTGATTTTTGTGAGGTCTTATGATAGGATTACATAATGTTTTCTATTCTCAAAAAGGAGCCAACGATATTTTTGCTACGTAAAATCTGGCGCTTTATTGGCGCGTTTAAACCTCAATTCATTGCGTCTGCGGTGCTTATTTTGATTAACCAGGCAATGTGGTTAGTTACACCTGTGACGTTTGGAATGCTCATTAATGAAATCCAAGTGAATGGTTTGCAAAACATGCCATTCATTTTCCTGTTGATTGCAAGTTCTGTTTTTGTTGAATTGATTGCGCGCGCCGTTGGTGCACCTGGTGCGTTGCTTGAAATGTACAATCAATTTCGTATCGATAGAAATTATAAAAAGTTTTTATACCAAGGTGTATTATCTTTACCACTTTCATGGCACACTGATCACGATTCGGGAGATACTATCGACAAAGTAAATAAATCAACAGAAGCATTGTCGCAAGCAGCAGGTAACGTATCTACATTTTTGTATGTGTGGGTGCGTGCAATCGGTACGACAATCGCACTCATGTATTTTGATGTGACGGTGGGCGCTATTGCGATAGTATTGTTGGCGTTATCACTTTTCATTATTTTTTGTTTTGATAAGAAGATTATTCCGCAGTATAAAATTATTAATGAACTAGAAAATAAGGCTTCAGCGAAGGTGTTTGATGGTCTTTCAAATGTCACCACAGTGAAAGTATTGGGTATCGAATCTTCTATTTTACAGAGCATCATGAAATCGAGCTGGGCTTCATTCGGTAATTTTAAAATCAAATATCAGTGGATCGAGGCCAAATGGGCACTTGGCGGAATATTATTTGCGTGTATTGTCTCGGTACCTCTCGCATATTATGTATGGAATCAATATCACACGACAGGGACTGTATTGATTGGTACATTGAGCACACTTTATTTGTATTTATCTAACTTGATAGGTGTGTATTATACGTTTACGCATATGTATGCCGATTTGATCATGGACAAAGCACGTCTGCAAAACGTTGAACCTATCGAAGCTGCATTTGATAAAAATATACGTGCATACAAGCGACATATTGAAAATTGGAATACGCTTTCAATCTCTAATTTGAATTTTGCCTATGACACGACTGGCGTGCGTAAAGAATTTGTTGATTTTAATTTCGCATTACAGCGCGGCGAAAAAATCGCCTTCATCGGGGAAAGTGGTTCTGGTAAATCGACATTGTTGAAGATATTGCACGGTATGTATGAAATGGCTTCTGCCAAGGTTTCAATCGACGGTGCGACACCAATCACAACAAATTTTGCGGACCTCGATTTGGAATCAACATTGGTGCCACAGGAACCCGAAGTTTTTTCTGCAAGTATTCGCGAAAACATCACACTTTTGCTCGACTTCACCGACGAGGAAATTCGCCGTGCATCTGATGCTGCGATGTTTACTGATGTGATTGAGCAATTACCACGTAAAATCGAATCGGTGGTGAATGAAAAAGGTGTGAATTTATCAGGAGGGCAGAAACAACGTCTCGCGTTAACGCGTGCGTTGTTGTTCTCGAAGGACAAGAAAATCATGTTGCTCGACGAATCGACCAGCTCAGTTGATCCTGTTAACGAAGTGAAAATTTACAAACACATTTTCGAGAATTTTCGCGATGCCACAATTATTGCATCAATTCATAAAATGAACTTGCTCAAATATTTTGATCGCATTGTGATTTTGGACAAGGGCGCGATTCGCAATCAAGGTTCGTTTAATGAGCTGCTCGCACGCGACGCCGAATTCAAAAAATCGTGGGAGGAATTCGTGTTGAGTCATAAGGGGGAGGAAGTGGAGTTTCGTTAAAAAGAAAAAACCCACCTATCTCGCGACGGATGGGTTTCTTCCGTGTTGCGGTTGGTGGGCTTAGATTCTTATTTTATTTCTCCAGTGTCGATTTTGAATAGAACATTGTTGCGATAGACAGGACCTCCAGAGTTTTTTACATAGCCACAGAGATTTACTCTAATCCATCCATCATGTCCCGGATTTTGGACGTGAATAGAGAGTCCGATCGTTACACGATGGCGGCCTCTGAGGTTAAAGAGCTCCTTGCGCAAGATCGTATCAATATCGGGGATGCTCGTTTTTGCATTTGTATCTATCATTAGTCCAAACCACAATGCGGAGATGAACGTGTGCATTTTTTTCGCCCCGACACTGGCGCCATCTAAACTCAACCGCAGAAGCAGGTCTTTCGAGTGGTTGATGCTCAGACTTTTCATCGTGATTTACTCCGTTTGGTAGTGGCTCACTACGGCCATTTGTGGACTCGAAGAAACTGTTCTTCGAAACTGATCCAGATTATATATATCATACTTGTTCATAAAAGCGTAGTCATTATTATAAGGTTACTCGTCAGACTAGATTTAATTGTCAAAAAATATCTTACCTGTTTTGTGTGCTTCAACACCAGAATATACTGCTTTGAATAATGGCTCTGGTAGATTATTAATATTATACCAATCCCATCCCTCGCATGTGTTTGGTTCCAATACTTTTGGCTCACCACTTTTCCAATCTGCTGTCATCAGAATATCGACATAATGTTTTGGGGCGTAAGCTTTTAAATTGAGCAGGCGCAAGAATTTTACGTTTTCAATTTCAAGTCCTGTTTCTTCTTTAGTTTCTCTTCGAATTGTTTGTTCGAAACTTTCCATGTATTCCATGTGTCCTCCTGGCCAAGTATATTCACCAGCACCATGAGAACCTTTTCTTTTTCCTAAAAGGATTTTATTATCCTTGAAGATCATTACTCCTACACCGATTTTAGGTCTGTTTTCGTTTGGTTCCATAACTACTTCAGTTTATCATTTTTGGGTTGGTTTTTATGGAATTTTGATGTGGGTAGGGGCGGGTTCGTAACTACAACAACGGCAATTTCGAATACTGACTTTTATCACCGACAACGCCTTCTCCGATTTGTTCGATTCGAATTTGCTCTCCGGATATAGAAAAGGCAAAAAATTGCACTTGTTCGGGAGCAACTAACATTCGCACAGGAGTTCTCAATTCGATTCGAGAATGT
The DNA here is from genome assembly GCA_964538855.1 of uncultured Candidatus Saccharibacteria bacterium. Taxonomy (GTDB): domain Bacteria; phylum Patescibacteriota; class Minisyncoccia; order Phycocordibacterales; family JAACPR01; genus CAYLNC01. The sequence goes on along the minus strand of CAZIEY010000001.1, from coordinate 187,177 downwards.
TCGGTAACTTTATGTGTGTTCCAGCCAATGAACCATCCTGCCTCAGGATTTTTGGGTGAGATGACGATATAGTTTTTCCATCCGCCAAAAATTGGAATGTGATGTCTCGGTATGATTTTGCTTCTTTGCACGCCGCGCGACATTCCACTGTTTGTGACCATTAGGCTTTTGTCTAAGTTCTCAACATCTCGCGGAGTGAGAGTTTTTACATTCCACACATGACTTCTTTGAGGTTCCTCTGCGGGTGCACCGGAAACGAGTCGCATGATTGGTATGAGAATAATGTCTAATAATTTTTCCCAAGGGCGTAGTGGTTGGATGTTCATGATGTAATAGTATCGTGTGGTGGGTGGTGGTGCAAATATGGAGGGGGAATTGGTTAAAACGCGGACTTGATTTTTATGAAAATCGCGCTATACTATAAATGTGTTTGGTGGGTATTTACCCTCTCACGGTCACTTTAAAACTGTAACCAGGCACACGAAAACACATCAACTTCGGTTGGTGTTTTTTCTTTTAATCTTCCTCCATATTTCCAGAATGGATAATTGGTTCGTTGTTATTTTTTTTTGGGTATCATGATTATTGTATGCCACAAGTTATTTATATGTAATTATCCAAGTGAAGACAAGAAAAAACCTCACAATTTCTTTAATCTTTCTTTAAAAATATTTTAACCCCCGTCAGTATAATGTGCGTGTGATTTCTAATCGCCGCAATTATGCTTTTATCGACAGTCAGAACTTACATTTAGGTATTCAGTCCCTTGGTTGGAAATTGGATTACGCAAAGTTTCGGGTGTACTTAAGAGAAAAATATGGTGTTGAACGAGCTTACTTATTCATTGGTTTTGTACCTAATAATCAGTCTTTGTATGATACGTTACAGCACGCTGGTTTTATTTTGAAATTTAAACCCACTACGTTTGATGCACGAGGTCATCGCAAGGGGAATGTCGATGCAGATCTGGTTTTGACTGCAATGCTTGAGTTCGATGATTATGAAAACGCGGTGATTGTAAGTAACGACGGTGATTTTTATTCTTTGGTCCAGTATTTATATTCGGTTTCTAAGTTTGAGGCGGTAGTAAGTCCTAATAAAAACTTTTGCGCCAAGATTTTATGCCTCGCTGCACATGATAGATTGCAATCTTTGAATGATCTTAAGAAAAAGCTTGCTTATAAAATGAAACGCACCACATAAGGACGGAATCTTATGCAGTACGTTTCGAGTGGATACGAAATGTATTATAGCAATGTGAGGGTCGCAGTCAAGATTGTGTGTGAGGTAGGTGGCAGGATAAAAAGAAACCCCGCTAGTGAACTAACGGGGGTTCACTAGCGGGGTGGGCGGAGGTTATTTGGCGGGTACCGGCTCATCCTTGTTATGCCAGTTCCTCCAGATAATTTGCCCGCTGGGATTGGTGATCCTGCGAATATATAAGGCATGAAAGCTGAAGGGTTGCCCGTCCGAATAGAATTGGATGCCACCCAAGGAGTTGTGGAAACGCCCGGATGTGACACTGATCTGATTTCCATCAATAATCCTTGCGGAAGACGGCACGTGTTCCGTCTTAGCTTCGTTCCAGATTTCGATGATGAACGGACCAGAATATTCCGAGGGGTTTTTCATTGCTGTCTCCTGATGTGGTGGGTAAAGAACGGGTTGGGGTCGTTTGATAATATACATTTATATATTAGTAATGTCAAGTGGTGCGTAATCCTTCAATAGCTTGGCACCACGTGACATATGACTGCGCTGGCGGCTCTGGTAACGGACCTCATTATACGGGAGTGGTACGAGTGATTGGTGCGGATGTGTTTGATGTGGATAGGGATGGTGATGGGGTGGGGTGTGAGTAGGGAGTGCTTGTTTTATTTTTGGAAGGGGGTAGGATGGGGTTATATGAAAAAACTACTAATCGGTCTATTTTTATTGTTATTGTCATTTACACCGTTATTTAATGTCGATGCTTATGTAAGTGTTAAAGGGTATTATCGATCAAATGGAACTTACGTTGCTCCTCATGTTAGAAGCAATCCAAACGGTTTGAAGTACGATAATTATGGATACAAGCCGAGCCAGGGTTTATACAATAGTTCGTATGGTACTCGAGGCTCGACTTGGGATACTCCAACTTATATTACAGATCCAAGTTACTACACAGGGAAGTCTTTGTATGAAAGTAATTCGTATTCTGTTCCAAGTTACACTCCAACATATACACCTAGCTACACACCTACGTATGTACCAAGTTACACATCTTCTTATCCTTCAACATATACAGGTGGTTTGAATTATTCTAAAAATCCTAAATATATAAAATTAGATAAAAAATACGATCAAGAGTGTCGCGGAGAAGCGCCTAGTGATAAATGTAGAGAGATGCTCTCTGATTTGGTGGATTTAATGTTTGTGGATTATAAAATTCCAGAAAAGAAAGTAAAAAGTATAAGCATTAGCGAAATTGCACTTATTTATGCTGAAGATAATGACTGTGATTCCAAATTTTTACAAAAAGCAGACCAGAAGGTTTGTAATTCGTATTTAAAACATAAAAACAAAGATAACTATGAATTCAAGACAGTATCTAACGATAAGAGATACTATCAAACATGTGGAGATTTGATATATAGTACATTTTTGCTTAGTAAAGACGAGGGAAAGTTTGTTTGTACAGATGGGGTAGCCAGTCTTGAGTAAGTTCAGAGTAGATATTACGATTTTTCGTTACTCTGTGCGGGCATTATTGTGAGTGTGCAACCTATCGTATATAATACTGTCACTATGGATCAAAAAATTGAACGCGCTATATCTAAAGCTATAGAAGTGAGACAGAAATACAATCCAAAAAACCTGTCTCCTTTTCCGTATGAAAATATCGAAAGTGAAATTCAAGATTTAAAATTTGCATATGTCGATTTTACTGATGATATGTCCAATGTATCAGGAGTAATCTTTTTTGAGAAGGATGCACAAAGATTTACAATTATCATCAATAAAAATGATTCTAAAACACGACAGCATTTTACGTTAGCTCACGAATTAGGGCATTATTTTTTACATCAAGACAAATTAAAAATAGAATCCGCTATTATTGACAGAGGGGATTCGTTAGATAGTACAAAAATGTTGTTTCGTTTAAGTGATCAAGAGAGCAGTCAGATTGAGAAGGAGGCTAATAATTTTGCTGCCGAGCTAATTATGCCTGAAAATTTAGTGAGAGAGGTGTGGGGTAAGGTGAAGGACATCGAAGAGACCGCAGAGATTTTCGATGTCTCTCCATTGGCGATGTCTATAAGACTAGAAAGGTTAAAACTCTTGGAAAGTTAAATCTATGGGAAATACAAAGTCTCAGAATAATCAGGAAGAGCAGATTGCGCTATTTAAGAGTTTTATCACATCATCAAACTCAGATTTATCGGATAACAAATTTTTCAAGAAATATTTATCCTCGTTTTCTCGCTCAGGTAAGTCTGTGCCAGATAAACTACGAGACTATGAGCGGGAGAAGAAAGAAATTGAGAATGAAGATTTAAGACAAAATATTGCTCTAAAGCGAAATACTTTAGATAGATTGTTTTTATTTTTAGCAGTTGAAACCGGGTTAGTGTTTGCAATTACCTTTTATCAAGGCTTTAAGAATTTGGGTTTTTCTTTGGACAGTTGGAACTTTAGAACTTTAATTACTGCAACTATTTTGCAGATAACAACAATGTTGCTTGTAGTTGTTAAACATTTATTTCCGGTGAAATAAGAGGCGTGTTTTTGCGTGTGTATAAATCAAATAGGAGAGATTTTTAATCATCGGTCACGAATCACTAAGCTTTTTATTTCGCTCTCTATCGTTCGCTCATAAAAATCTAAGTGTTCGCGACCCCGGCTCGGCGCCCCAGGTCTCGATACTCTCGACCAGAGTGGTCCCCGCCCGCGCCTTTCGATTCCCGTCGGTACGCTCCGCGCACCTCTTCTTATCTCCACAGAAATATTTGGAACCAACTAGAAAGGTATTATCTTGTACAGAAATTATTTTTAATAAAGACTGGGCTAGGGCCAGACTTAGTAAGTTGAACTGCACTTTCACAAAAATTGCTATTAAATGCGCTACTCATTAAATAATCTTGAAATTCCTCTTGGGTTACTTCAACCAGTATATTTCCTTTTTTTATCTGATAAGTATGTTCACTGTAACAATTATTTACGTCCTGTGCGTAAATTGACGCGCTATCTTTGATTTTTTGGAATATGTTCCAGTCTTCAAAATGTTGACTACCGTCGATATTTTTTATTACATTTTCGTAAGCAGTCAATTCTGATTTAAGAATATATGATTTGATACCTTGGCTGTCTCGAGCGCAGCTTACATTTTTTTAGTAAAATAATACCAGGCACCGATGATCGTTAATATTGTGATTACTATTACTAGTAAATAATGATGTATTCTATAATTACTCATCTAATAATTGTACCATTATTTTAAGGTGGTAAATGTATGGGGCCAGGACTTGTTTGTGATGTAGAGGCTTATTCTAAAAGAATGGAGAAAAAGGTAGCGAAATGAAATACCAAATGTACCCCAAAAAACCGATGATTGGACACATAAACGAATCTTCTACTCTAGGCCCGTTTGTAATTAGGAAATTACATTCTATATGTCCACTAAAGACTAGATAAGCTAGTAATGCAGACAAAAGTAAAAATATAATCAACACCGAGAGTATTATTTTAAAAGCCTTTTTCATAAATGAATTATACTACATGTTGATAGATTTTTTAAAATTGCAGGGATGGCGGGTCGCTTCGCTATTGAATCAACTTGGAAACCCACGGTTTTCCAACGCTCGCTATCGCTCACTGCCTTCCTCCACGGGAAACCACAGGTTTCCCGACCCCTTCCTGGTTCGATTCCCGGCGCTTCTATCGACAGTTAATAAAAGTAAAGGCACCAGGAGCTAAAAGCGCTAGGTGCCGTTTGGCAGTTTTAAGAGGTTCGGACTCTTCGGTTGCTTCACCGGGTGGGTTTACCACTATCGAAGGTTTTTGAGCCTGGTCGCGACATTCTCAATTCGCTGCTGCTCCTCGCATTTTCTCATCTCACAAAGTGCTGACAAAGCTGGGTTGCTGTCAGCCTTGAGTGGGATGTTCAAATACAGCTTCACAGGACCTTCGCTTTTATTCACAATCACCGCCACGCAGTTACCCGTCAGTCCCGAGACTATGGCTTTGACAGTGAAGTTTTCACCATCCTGAATGGAAATCGTCCCTTCGACGATATTTCCATCCCGAACCGTTAGGTTGAGGGTGGCATGACCGACTTTGGGAAGGTGCCAATTGTTCAAATCGCCCAGGCTTGCGCAGACGATGAAGGTCTTCAGACGGTTGACACCCTCTTCGACTAACGGTTTGAGTGCTGTGGTGCAGCGGTCGTCGCGAATGAGATCTGCAGTTGCGTTCATGAGAGTTCCTTCGGGGTTGGGGTTGGAAATGAATCGTCTATTTGGTACATTACATAATGTTGTGTGGTTTGTCAATGATTACGTAATATCCCAATAGCTTAGAATCACTTTGGAGAAAAATGTCTTGAATCGGTCACAAATCACTAAGCTTTTTATTTCGCATTCGCTCATAAAAATCTAAGTGTTCGCGACCCCGCCTCGCGACCTATTTGTCGCTAACGCTCCAAACAGGTAACCCGCTCCGGCTTTCGATTCCCGTCGTAATGCTCCGCATTACTCCTCTTATCTCCACATTAAAAAGAAAATCACCCAATGTTGGGTGATTTTCTTTTTAATGTGGAGATGGCGGGAATCGAACCCGCGTGTATGCAAGGACAATATATGAGTCTACAGAATCTAGTACGCTTTTTGTTCTGGATCGTGCACCTTAGAGCGAACGAAATGTTGCGCGACCGATCTCCTTGAGTTTCGGAAAAGTACAAAGAGCGTGTACTTCACCTAACCTGATGGGGTAACACCCGCCTTATCGTATCAGGTGTAAGATACGCGGATGTCGTGTTGGCTTACGCGAACGCGAATGCTAGTTTGTTTGCCTTAAAGTAAGGGCTTACGACAGATTTTGCATTTGTAGTTTCGAGCCTTTTTAAGAGTTACTCGAGCTCTATTCTGCACATATATTGGCGATTGTATATCGAAGCCGATCATCCCCTGAGAAATATCGAATAAGTTTAATAAAAGACATGACGCGTGCTTTTTGAGGCCTCCGCAGCGACAATGCCTGGAGCGAGGACCCAGACTCAAAAAGTATGCGTCAGGTCTTTTGACTTATTCGATATTTTTCAGTGAATGACCGAATATATTATCGACGTGATTTCAAGGTGCGTTCGATGTCGCGGTTGTCTTCGCGGCGGCGAATGGATTCGCGCTTATCGGACTTCTTTTTTCCGCGAGCTACCGCAAAGGATAGCTTCACGAACTTACCCTTATTATACAACGAAAGTGGGATGAGTGTCAAACGGTCGCGTTGCTCCGCCATTTGGAGCTTTGAAATATCGCTTTTTTTGAGCAACAGCCGGCGCATGCGTCGCGGTTCGAAATCGATTGGGGAGTTGTTTGCTTGAAACGATGTAATTTCGAGTCCTGAAATAAACGCCTCGCCACCACGAATCACAATAAAAGAGCCGGTCATATTTCCACGGCCTGCTTTGATTGATTTCGTTTCGTGCCCAGTCAATTCAATACCAGCCTCGTATTTGTCTCCGAGTTCATAGTTGAATCCTGCTTTGCGATTTTCGATCAAGTTTGTCATTGGGTATATCGTACCAGATGTTTGCTAGTAGGTGAAATAAACAACACCCCGGGATCCTCTCCTCGGGGTGTTTCACACTGGCATTGTGTTCGACTTACTTCGTCACCCTTGTTCCTCGCCACGAAGAGACTTCCTGTCGAGGCGTACAGTTGACTCAACTCCGGCAAGGGCTTCTGCATCAACCCACTTCTTCAATCCGCTGAAGGTAAGGATAGATCTGGGAAATGCGAATCGCAGACCACATCGGGTGCAAAGCAGCGCGTGTTGCACGGAGGATGTGTTCTCGATCCATTTCATTATCCCTGTACACACATCATGAACACCGGCCTGAGGTTTCAATTGGTCGATATCTTTGTCGCCTGGGTCATGGATCAAGATGTCGTTTCCTTCCACCGTCAGTCGGATGCGGGTCGGTATCGGGTCAGGTTTCTTCACTGATTATTCCTTCGGGGTTTAGGGTGAATGGTGAGAAAGGCCTCATCATACAAATAATGAGCCTTCTTATCCGATGCGTATTCTGCCGATATTTTATAAAAAGTCAATAGTTAGACAATGTCAAAATTAAAAAGCACCCCGCATTTTGTGTGTTTAGGGTGCTCATACTTGATCTACGGTCTTTGGATTCCAGTGTCTCTTCTTGTGCTTCCATGGAAGGTACGGGCGATTTGCTCGAGGCTCCTCCATTTTGGGTATCGTGAAGCACCTTTGTGTATATGGTGTGGCGCTTATTGCATCAAAAATTTTAGATAGCTGATGAGCTTCGATGATAGCTTCCATTAAGTCATTAATTTGGCAGATGCCGTGTTTCGATCGGTTTGCGACGACTGCGGAATATTTTGACTTTCTGCGCCGCGACCCAGTGTATATAGGTGTGTATACAATTGGTATGTGTAACGCGCACACTGTGGCAACAATGCAAAAGGCTCTCTTCATACATTGCAGAAATGCCATGACGTACTCCTTTCTGGATGTTGATCCGAGTATTAGACTATATTCAGTGCACGAAAAAGTAAAGACATTTACGTATTCGATTCTGCCCGATTTTTATGTATAATATGCATCATGACCAAACACAATCAGACGCCACCAGGTGGGGCGCCACATCAGGCTCCGCAGCACAAAATGAAAAAGTCGCACAACTCAAAAAAGCCGGCGGGATTTTTTGCAAATCTTAGCACAACATTTTTGATTATCATTATGATTATTTTCCTCTACACATTTGTGGCAGAGCAAAAGAAAAATGTCGAAGAGATTGCGCTCTCGCAATTAGCCGCTGATATTCGCGCGGGTAAAGTTTCTGAAATCGCGGTGTCGGGCGATCAAATTAATGTGGTGTATGAAAAGGGTACCCCGACCGAAGCCACAAAGACAACTCAAAAAGAAAGTGATGCAGCATTGTCTGAAACATTGTCGAATTACGGAATTACTGCGACGGAACTTGCTCCAATTAAAATCGACATTCAAAATCCGTCTGGGTTTGGCTACTGGCTCGCGGTCAGCGCTCCGTTTATTTTCCCAATTCTTTTGATTGGAATCATTATTTGGTATTTATCTCGCCAAGTAAAAGGTGCCGGCATGCAAGCTTTCACATTCGGCCAAGCTAATGCGCGCCTCTTTAATCCAAGCGACAAGAAAAAAGTTACATTCAAAGACGTCGCTGGTAATGAAGAAGCAAAACAGGAATTGATGGAAATTGTAGACTTCCTCAAAAATCCGAAAAAGTTTATCGACATCGGTGCGCAAATTCCAAAGGGAATTTTGCTTATGGGTTCACCAGGTACTGGAAAAACACTTCTTGCGCGTGCAACAGCGGGCGAGGCGGGTGTGAACTTTTTCTCGGTTTCTGGTTCTGAATTCGTAGAAATGTTTGTGGGTGTTGGTGCATCTCGTGTGCGTGACTTGTTTAAAATTGCAAAAGCTGCGGCGCCCGCAATTATTTTTATCGACGAAATTGATGCTGTGGGACGAGCGCGCGGTGTCGGTACGGGTGGAGGGAATGACGAGCGCGAGCAGACACTTAACCAAATTTTGGTGGAGATGGATGGATTTAATCCGAATGAGAAGGTGATTGTGATGGCAGCGACAAACCGTCCAGACGTTTTGGATCCTGCAATTTTGCGACCAGGCCGATTCGATCGGCGTGTCACTATTGATTTGCCAGACCGCAAAGACCGCGAGGCGATTTTGAAAGTGCAGGCGAAAAACAAACCGCTCGCTGAAGACGTGAATTTCGAAGTTATCGCACAACGAACTCCAGGATTTTCTGGTGCGGATTTATATTCTCTTGTGAACGAAGCTGCAATTTTGGCAGCGCGTGAAAATCGAAAAACTGTTGCACAATTCGATTTGATTCGTTCGATTGAAAAAGTCATGCTCGGTCCTGAGCGCCGAAATCACTTGCTCTCGAAAAAAGAACGCGAAATTACTGCATATCACGAAGCGGGGCATGCACTCGTTGCATCAATTTTGCCTGACGCGGATCCTGTGCACAAAATTTCTATCATCGCGCGCGGTCATGCGGGTGGTTACACAATGAAATTGCCAAACGAAGAACGCAAATTGCAATCTCGCAAAGCATTTCTCGACGACCTCGCAATGTCACTCGGTGGTTATGTGACTGAACAAATGATATTCGGAGATGTAACGACTGGACCTTCCAATGATTTACAAGTTTCAACAGCGCTTGCTCGTGATATGGTCACACGTTATGGAATGTCAGACGCATTCGGACCAATCGCCCTCGAGGGAAGTGGCCGCACATTATTCGGACGCGGTGGCATCGAAGGTCAAGAATATTCTGAATCTGTCTCAACGAAAATCGACGCCGAAGTGTCTCGCATCATGACCGAAGCCCGTGCCCGCGCAGAAAAAATCCTCACTGAAAATCGCAAAGTCCTCGAAATTTTGGCGCAACGCCTTCTCGACGTCGAAACGATTGAACGCGAAGACTACGAAGCGTTGCTCGCTGCACATGGTATTAAAGTTGCACATCCGGTGAAGAAGGAGGCGTTGTAATATGGCGCGTTGCCGTAAGGGGTAGTCGGTGTGAGATTATAATCAGTATGGTTTATATACTCCTACGCCAAAAGTCGTTCGCAATTTTCCAAACTCAGCAGAGCCATCCAAGTCGAGTTTTATTGTGGTTATGCTGGGTCGATTTCTGTTGTCGGTGCAAATTTTTCTTTCGATTCTCTTTCGGCACGACTTTCTTCTGTGATTATTCCGCTAAGTTCATTGAATAGAGCTACATCACCATTTTTTCTGACAGTATCGCAGATGGCGAGAATAACATCTGCCATTGGCTTTTCCATACCCATGTGTTGTCTTGTAACTGCATTTGAATCGTCGCGATACCACATACGTCTGAGAATCTCAAGTAATCTGCCGCCATCCAATAAACCTATTAGTTCCTTGTTTTTTTCTGCTAATGTTTCTTGTGCTTCTCGTAATTCCATATCGAGATCCTTGTCTATTTCTGATCCGTTAGGACCTCCTGGTGTTTCTGGTGTCATAGTATAATCATAGCAAATTGCGCTACTCTGTATCAAGGGTACTTATCGAGGTTTTTGTTTTTGAGAATAGTAGGATAGTATTTTCAGAAGTGCTTTCGATCTGCGATCTTGTTGCGCACGTAAATGTGCGATGAGAGATGTGACGAGTTCAATATTAGTAATGGCTACCTTTCCACTAAATAATCGCGCCAACCCAGTTTTCTGTTTACTTGTAATTAGTTCATGATGGATTTTATCCTGTAACGTTTTTAAATTTGGTATAGAGTTGATTATTGGTTTGAGTCCTGAGACGCTCTGAGGATTAATTTCGATGTCATCTCCCTCGTACAGCATGAGTTCGGCTCGCTCAATATCTTCTTGGGTACCTCTTCTAAGGGTTGCTTCTACTTGGGCAAATAAGTTACTACGGAGAGGGGATTTCTGTAGTGTTTTCGCATGATTTCTGTATGAGGAGTAGAGCGTACGCAATTGCGGGATTTCTTCTACTATGTCGCGAATAGCGACTATGCGTTCTGTCGGCAAAGTCGCGAATACATTCTCTGGACCTGTTTTTGTTTTTTCGTCCGTGCCAGGTTCTCCTGCGTGCCGATCTAATTCTTTCTGAGCTTGCGCCACTAATTTAGCTAAATCATCCTGTATCGCATCATGCTCAGTACTGAGTTTATGTATTTCATCACGTAATTGTGCTTCCGATGCGGGATCTTTACGTACTTCCGCTGCTCTGAGCTCAAAGATTTTTTGTGCGGTCCTTATTTTTACATCATCGAGTTTTTTGCGAAGTGCTGAAATGGGGTGAATCTCTTTTTCCTGAGGTTCGCACATGTTAAGTTCTAAGAAGGGTTGCTCGACCCGTCTTGGGAAGTCGTCTGAATCTTCACCCTGACCTTGAAATTCGACGTGGGCGTCTGGTGGTAATAAATTTGATTCGTTGATACCTTCTTTCATGTGTGTATTGTAGCAAATCTTTTATTGGTGCGCATGCCAGGACTCGAACCTGGGACCAATCGAGTATAAGTCGACCGCTCTACCAACTGAGCTACACGCGCAATACGCTGATTCTATTATGTTTCGTTGGGCCTGTAAAGAAGTATCTTTCCTGAATAAGTCTGGTAAAATGAATTGTAATTATATGCGTAAGAGAATTTGGCGAGTCTTTTTATTTGTAATTGCCTTTGGGTTTGTTTTTTCTCGTTCAGCACATGCTCAAACTGATACGTTGTCGTACGAGCATATCGTTTCTTACACTGCAGATATCACTGTACATGTCGATAACTCTGTTAATGTTTTGGAATCAATTGTCTATAACACCGGAACAGAATCACATCACGGAATTTTTAGAGATATTTATCTGTACTCATCCCAAGGGAGAAAGATGGAAATCGACGACGTGCGTGTGACTGATGAGGTGGGAAAGCCGTATATTTTTACAACTTTCAGAGAAGGTGATTATTTTCGAATAAAAATTGGAGATCCAGATCGAGTATTTTCTGGTCAGAAAACTTATAATATTTATTATCGCGCAACAAAAGCGGTTGGTCAGTTCGAAAATTTTGATGAAATATATTGGGATGTGACGGGGAATGGTTGGAATATGCCGATTCTGTATTCGAGCGCTGTCGTTACATTTCCGTCAAACGCAATTTCTACCCAGGCCGCATGTTATTTTGGTGTGATAGGGTCTACAAATACATGTACGTATGAAAAAAAGGGAGAAAAATTTTATTTTGTTGCACCGCGCGAGTTACATAGTGGGGAAGGTTTAACCATTGCTGCGGGAATTAATAAGGGTGTTATACATCCTTACACACCTTCAGATGAAAGGTCACTTTTTATCACAATGTATTTGGGATATATTGTCTCGATACTTTTGCCAATTGTTGTGCTCGTCTTGTCTTTTTTGTATTGGAAAAAGTACGGTCGAGATCCGCGTGGTACTGGTGTGATAGTGCCTCAATATGATGTGCCGGATAATTTAACACCGATGGAAGTAGCAGCGCTTGCTCAGCAGAAAATTACTTCTAAGGATATTTCAGCCGAAATTATTTACTTGGCAACGAGAGGTTATTTGAAAATTGTGCAAGTCGAATCGAAATTACTCTGGCTTATCAAACAATTTGATTATAAATTAGTGAAATTAAAAGATGCGGATGATTCTCTCAACAAGTTTGATCGCACTCTTTTGGATGCGCTCTTTAATATGCAAACTTCGCCATTTCCGCTCGCGCCCCAATTTCTAAAAAATATTTTTAAGAGTAAGTCACACAACACTTCTGTAGATGTGGGGACTGTTGGAGAAAAATCTGTGCTCTTGTCAGAGTTGCGAGATGTATTTTATATGCACGCGCAAACTGTTTCGAAGGAGGCGATGAATTCGCTTGTTCAGAAAGGATATTATAGAAATCTTGGCAGAATGAAGGGGGGATTAAGCTTCAATGGTTCTGTGGTGGGTATTGCTTTCGCGATAGTAATTGGGTCACTTGTCTTCGGAGTACTTATTGGGAGTATATTTTTCCCCGCACACACAGACGTATTTATTTTGAGTCTGATTTTGTGCGGTGCGATTATTTCGGTCGTTACTTATTTTAGTCCCGCGAAAACTCCAAAGGGTGTCGCTCTTAAAGAATATATTTTGGGATTAAAAGATTATTTACAAATTGCTGAAAAAAGCCGTCTCGAATTTCATAATGCACCAGATAAAAAACCAGAATTTTTTGAAAAGCTTTTACCGTACGCTATGGTGCTTGGTGTCGCTGAAATTTGGGCGAAGGAATTTGATGGTATCTATAATGTTGCTCCGCAATGGTATTCGGGATCTACGGGTTCGATGTTTAACGCATCCATTTTTTATAGTTCGCTTTCATCTTTTAGCGCAAACGCCGAGATATCTTTAACTTCTACACCTGGCGGTAGTGGCGGCGGGGGTTCTTCTGGCGGAGGTGGCGGAGGGGGAGGCGGTGGAAGTTGGTAAAGTTTTGTATTTACTCGAAATGAATTTCGCCGATGCGGGCGATTTTCTTTTTGAGAAGCGGGAAGTGCGCAAGCGTTGTATCGGCTGCGACAATTTTAGTTGCCTCGTTACGTGCTGCTTCAACCATCTTGATATTTTTGATAGCTTCCATACCAAGGTCACTCACACCCCATTGGACGCCGCCGGAAAGTTCGCCGGCACCGCGCAATTTCAAATCATGTTCGGCCAATTCAAATCCGTTTCGTGCTGTGACGAGCGCCTTGAGACGAGCCAGCGTTTGTTCGCTGCGCGAGTCAGTAAAGACGTAACAGTAGGCTTGATGATTACTGCGCACGACGCGCCCGCGTAATTGATGTAATTGTGCGAGACCGAAACGTTCGGCACCTTCGATAATGATATTGGTCGCGTTTGGTACGTTCACACCGACTTCGACGACCGACGTTGAAACTAAAATATGAATTTCACCTGCGGCGAATCGTGCCATAGTGTCGTCTTTTTCGTTCGGTGTCATCTTGCTGTGCATCTCGGCAATGACGAGGCCTGGGAAAACTTCACGTCGCAAACGGGTTGCTTCGGCTGCAACAGATTTCGCTAAAATCGCGAATTCTTTTTCTGGGTCTGGTTCGTTGATGCGAGGGCAAATAACATAGGCTTGGCGCCCAGCAGCTATTTCAGCTCGGATTTTTTCATACACGTATGCGCGCCGTTTCGGTGTGATGATCTCGGTAATAATTGGTTTGCGACCAGTGGGCATTTGATCAAGCAGTGATAGGTCGAGGTCTCCATACATGGTCAACGCGAGTGTGCGCGGAATCGGCGTCGCAGTCATCGACAAAAGGTGCGGTGCGAAACCTTCTTTTTTCGCCAATTTTTGTCGCTGCGCCGTACCGAACCTGTGTTGCTCATCGATAATGACGAGTGCGAGATTTTTGAATTCAACCGCTTTTTGAATGAGCGAGTGTGTGCCGATTACAATTGGAATCTGGCCGGCTGCAACCCATTTCAAGAGTTGTGCTCGTGAAATTGGCGTCGATTCTCGAGGGTTGATTTTTGAGGGAAATTTTCGACAGCCACTGCTTGTGAGAAGTCCGATTTCAATGTTGCGTTGCAATCCGAATTTTTTTGCCGAATTTTCAAAATAGGTAATGAAGCTCTCAAAGTGTTGCTTGGCCAGAATTTCAGTCGGTGCCATATAGGCGGCCTGTAGGTTTGCTTCGACTGCGGCGAAAACTGCTGTTGCTGCCACCGCAGTTTTTCCGGACCCAACATCACCCTCGAGTAGTCGCGACATTGGTGTGCCTTTGCGCATATCATCGAGCACGTCTGTTATGGCGCGTTGTTGTGAGTCTGTCATCTCGAAGGGGAAATTCGCAGTAAATTTTGTGATTTTGGAATCACGCATGTCATCGGCGTCTGAGGCAATTGCATATGACTTTAATTGTGCTGTTTTTTCTTTCTCAAGACGTTTGCTGATTTGAATGTAAAAAATTTCTTCAAACGCAAAGCGTTTGCGTGCCGCGGTCGCGTCGCTGTCTTTTTGCGGGGTATGAATCCAGATGAGTGCGGTTTTAATTCCTGGTAATTTGTAGCGCTCGAGAATTTCGGTGGGAATTGGATCGGCGGCAATGTCGAGCAAACCGCTTTTAAAAATCTTTTGCATCGCATGATACATCCAATTAGAAGTTATTCCACGCGATTCGGGGTAGACGGGGTAGAATTTTGCGGGGTTTGCGGCGGCTTCTGCGAACAGGGAATCGTCGGGTGCGATCGGCATCTCACCCTCGGCATGTTCGATTTTTGGATTCGTCAGAGTAAATCGTCCGGTTTTGTCCGCGCTGCCAACCCGTCCGTCGAGTCGCACTGTTGCACCTTCCAAAAACATTTTCGCGATGTATGGTTGGTGAAACCAAATAGCTCGCACAGTTTTGGTTCCATCAGTAATAATTGCTTCGGCCATTGGCATTTTTCCACGCCACGTTTTGCCAGTTTTGATTTTCTTGATGGTACCGTAAATAGTCGCCTCGGTTTTCTCGGTCAAGGTTCCAATCGAATGCACGGTTGCGCTGTTGATGTAACGCGTTGGGAAATAGTAGAGCAAGTCCTCGATCGTTTTGATGTGCAATTTTTCGAGCGCTAACTTTTGCGATTCGTTGAGGCGAAAATGTTCGGTGAGAGGGGAATGTGGATGCATGAGGGTATTTTAGCAAATTGCATTTCATTTTGCCCGATAATATGATAATCTAAACCAGTCTTTGGAGACGTGTCAGAGTGGTCGAATGTGCCTCTTTGCTAAAGAGGTAGGCTCCATTAAAAGGGCCTCGAGGGTTCGAATCCCTCCGTCTCCGCAAATACAGATGAATTGAAGAGGTGGTCTTAGTAACGAAGAGTTTGTATTT
This sequence comes from uncultured Candidatus Saccharibacteria bacterium, assembly GCA_964538855.1. Taxonomy (GTDB): domain Bacteria; phylum Patescibacteriota; class Minisyncoccia; order Phycocordibacterales; family JAACPR01; genus CAYLNC01. The sequence goes on along the minus strand of CAZIEY010000001.1, from coordinate 171,536 downwards.
ATCACACAGTGAGGGACTCACATAAAAAAATAATAATATTCGATTTAGACGGAGTTATTCTCGACTCTATTGAGCTCGCTGAAAAATATTTTAGTCAGCGATTTCCGACTGCACCAGCCTCTAAGTATAGAGAAATGCTATGTGGTAATTTCCTCGAAGAAATTGAAAAACTTCAGACTTTGTATCCATCTAAAATAGAAACTACATCTGAGAAGCAGGCGCGCGAGGATGCATGGATAGAAACTAAGTCTCATTGCAAAATATATGAAGGTGTGCGTGATGTCGTACAGATGCTCCACTCCTATGGGTATACTCTTGTTATTAACACGTCGGCATTTGCGAGAAATTTTCTTCCTGCACTACAACGAAATAAAATATTTGATTTGTTTGATTGGATAGTATCTGCTGATGTGGCAAAGAGCAAGGTTGAGAAGTTTAGAATGATTGAAGAAAAATATGATGTAGGGAAAGATAGTATGCTCTTTGTCACGGATACTTTAGGAGATGTTAGGGAAGCATGTATTGCTGGTATATCGACAGTGGTAGTCATGTGGGGTGCACACGATGAATCTTACTTCAAGCAAGATCAATTATATAATTTGAAGAAGATGGTTTATACGCCAGAGGAAATGAAACTCACGATATGCCAATTACTTCCTTTAGATAATATGCTATAATCTCCCTCAAGTCTCGATTAATAATATAAACGAAATAATTAAACACATGGCAAAAGAAACAGGAAAAGCAACATCTGCATTTATGAAACCGATGAAAGTAAGCGACGAATTGGCCGCTGTGGTAGGCAAAGGTCCTATGCCTCGATCAGAAGTGGTCAAGGCTCTCTGGGCATACATCAAGAAAAATGACCTTCAAGATCCAAAGAACAAGCGAAATATTAACGCCGACGCCGCTCTCGAAGTAGTATTCGGTGGCAAAAAAGTGGTGAACATGTTCGAAATGACTAAGCTCGTTTCAAAGCATTTGAGCGCGTAATATCACATAGGTGAAATAGAAAAACCTCGGCGTGGTGCCGAGGTTTTTCTTTTGTGTAGTCAAAACTTTAGACATTTTTTAACAAAACTTCATACTCAATCCGTATAATAGGGCTCATGAAAAAAGAAATTGGAATCGCCGAAAGTTTGACTCATCAAGACATTAAAAACAAAATTTATTATATTCGCGGTCGCAAAGTCATGTTCGATAGGGATTTGGCGTTACTGTATGGGGTGGTGACGAAGCGTCTCAACGAAGCAGTAAAAAGAAATCATGATCGGTTTCCAGATGATTTCATGTTTCAATTGTCAGTTGAAGAAACGGAAATGTTTTTGAGGTCGCAATTTGCGACCTCAAACGACGGAATAGACCCAAGGTCGCAATTTGCGACCTTGAAAAATAAGTCTGGGCATAACATAAAATATGGTTCCTATGTCTTCACCGAACAAGGCATCGCAATGCTTTCGAGTGTGCTCAATAGTGAGAAGGCGATTCGCGTCAACATTCAAATTATTCGAATTTTTACAAAGCTGCGCGAGATGATCGACTCGCACAAAGAATTGCGGGAAAAGATTGAATTGCTCGAGAAAAAATACGATAGTCATTTCAAAATCGTCTTTCAGGCTATTCGGCAATTTTTGATAGAGGAGGAGAAGCAGAAAGAGCCGATAGGGTTTCGTGATCGCGAGTAATTTCAAACAGAAGAAGTTGAGCGAGTTTTATAATTTCACGAACTCACCGTCTCTCACCGTCTTCAAGAAAATAGTGCGCACCGCGTCCCCGTTATTATCGAAGCTAAAAGTTCCAGACACACCCTCAAAGTCTTGCATATTTTCGAGCGCATTTTTTATACTGTCTGCGTTAGGCACATCTTTCTGGTTGAGTGCATCTGATATCACTGCGAGTGTGTCATATCCAAGCGCGATAAACATATCATGTGGCTTTTGCATTTTCTTCACACGGTCAACAAAATTTTCCGAGCGCGCCGAAGCCGTCTCATCATAAAAAGCAGGGTAAATCACACCTTCAAGAATAGGGCCGTATTCTTTGAGAAGTGCTGTGTTCTCGAAGCTCCACGCCGCAAACCATTGCGTCTTTAGACCAACTTCGACCGCCTGTTTTATTAGAAATCCGACAGGTAATCCAGATAAGTGCAAATTGAACACCGCATCAGGATTTTGTGATTTTATTTTTGTGAGCTCAGATCGTATGTCGGTGGCTGATGGACTGAAAACTTCGTCAGCAACAATGGTACGGGTATCACCCTCAAACATTTTCTTAAAAGATTCCACATGTTCCTGCCCAAATTGACTTTGCACACGCGCAATTGCAATTTTGTGTACATCGTGCGCAACTGCATAGTCGGCGATTGGGGTGACAAATTCGTGTGTACTTGGAATCAGGCGGAATGCATAATCTTCTACCGCAAGCGAGTTCAGAGAAATATGCGGAGAAACAAGTATCACTTTTTGTTCCATGAGATATGGATGCATTGCGAGTGTCGTGCTATTCCATGAATCTCCTAGGATGACCGAGACGTGATCGACCTCGACTAGCTTTTTGGCAGCCGAAAGGGCAGTGGTGTCTTTTGTCTGGCTGTCTTCTATAATAAGCTCAATTTTTTGTCCGCGTACTCCACCGCGAGCGTTGATATCATCACGTGCCATCGACAAACCCGAAACAAACTGTTCTCCGAAATATGCTCCGGGGCCCGTAAGCGACGCGACTACTCCTATTTGTAGGGTTCCTTCCCGATTGTGGTTATAGGAAAAAATACCGAGCGTGGCAATCACGACACAAATCGCTATGATTATCTTGTTTATTTTCATATAGTTGAGCCTATCACTGGCGTATGTGATGTCAAAATATGTATTACATCGAATTGAATCTACGTCATTATGTTCTTGATTTATAAGGTTATATGTGGTTATATAGTTGTGAGAAATATTTATACAAATATATGAAATACCGGAATATACACGAAACATTGGGATTATTAGGTCTCTCAGAACAAGAGGCAAAGCTTTATACTGCCTTCATCGCTAATGGTCCAAGCACCATTGCTCATATTGCAAGTGTGCTTGGCATGGAGAGAACGGCTGTATACCCGATTTTACATCAAATAGTTGATAAGGGTTTCGCGACAGAGACCTATGTTGGCTTGAAAAAGAAATATGTCGCAATTCCACCTGATCAATTGGAAAATATGGCCGAGTTCACCAAGTCAAAAATTCGCGGCATTATCCCGGAATTGCAGGCTTTGCACACTCAAGCCCATGAAGCGACCGAGTTTTCTGTGGTGAAGGGTACAACTCCGATTAAAAACTTTTACGAGTCGTTGCTTAATAATTTACGTGTCGGAGATTATTATTACGCGATCGGCAATTCGAATTCTTTTATTTCAGATGATGTGGATTATTTTCAATCTTTTATCAAGCGTCGAACCGAGAAGGGGGTGAGGGTCGCGTTGCTCGTTCAAGACACAGAAGAAAATCGAAATCTCGTACTGCAACATCCTGCCTTGGGAAAAACTGTTCGTTTTTTCACATCACCATCCCTAATGTCTGTGAGCAAAGCCATCACATCGTCGGTGGTAGGTATTCATCAGACGATTCCACCCGTACACATTATTGCAACTAGTAACAAAAATATTATTGAGATGGAAAAAGTGGCTTTTGAGCTTTTGTGGGATGCCGCGAAGGTGGTGGTGTAAGTGGGAGATGGGTTATAATACAAATATTATCCACCTAATCGCAAACCTATGAACCGAGTCGTCCATTTTGAAATTCAAGCCGAAGATACCGAGCGTGCCGCGAAATTTTATCGAGAAGTGTTTGGGTGGAGCATTGAAAAATATCCTGGGCTCGGATGGGAATATTGGGGAATAATGACCGCGCCGAAGGAAAGTAAAGAGCCGGGCATCAACGGCGGGCTTTTGAAGCGACCGACGAAAACGTTGCCAAAGGAATGCGGCGTCAATTCTTTTGTCTGCACGGTCCAAGTCGACGACTACGAAGCGACCTCAAAGAAAATTCTCGTTGCCGGCGGCACTGTCGCGATGCCAAAATTCGCGCTTGTCGGCATGGCATGGCAAGGATATTTCCTCGATACCGAAGGGAACACTTTTGGGTTGCATCAGACGGATGTGGAGGCGAGGTAAAACCTCATTTATAAAAATGTTATACTCTATTCATGAACTATAATAAAGTTTTACTGATTTCTGCGTGTGTGCTTATCGCTGCTTCGATCTCCTACACTTTTTATGTGTTGGTGATTCAGAAAGATTATTTGCTCTACATGCACATTCCTTGCGAAGAAAATCAAGAAGGTTGTTTTGTTGGTGAAGAGGGGAATTATTTGGAAATTTATCGCAAAGCCTACAAAGTCGAACAATGTTTTGATTCCGGAGAGTGTGAAATTTTTGCATGTCCTGAAGGCGAGTTGGGTTGTGAAATTGTCTCGTGTGAAAGTAGTTCTGGTGACGAGGTGGTATGCTCTTGACCTTTGATTTATAATATGCTATTATAAAATAAGTGTTTTAGTCCTTTTTCATCTGTAACTCGCACGTTTAGAGCGTGCATATCTTAGGGGGTCTCATGGACAATCCATTCCCGTGGTTTGTTGGGGTAGCGCATGTAGGAGGTTACTACATGTATTACCTGGCCAGTAAAAAGGATGTGGTTCCTAATACCACTTCCTGGGCAATTTGGGCTTTCGGCTCCATTCTCAACGTCTGGTCGTATCGTGACCTTACGGGTGAGTGGAACGCGAAGACTGTTTTGCCGGTCGTGTGCAGTATCTGCTGCATCTCACTTTTCGTATCATGTCTGATGCGTGGTCGTTTCAAGAAAATGACCAAACTCGACGTGATCGTTTTTAGTGCGGATGTCGTGGCGATGATTGTTTGGGCAGAAAATGATGCCCTTGTAGGCAATATCGCAGTGCAGATCAGTACACTAATCTCATTCTTTCCGATGATTCGGGACGTCTGGGATGACCCACAGAACGAGGATCCAAATCCTTGGATTGTGTGGACTGTTGCGTACTTTCTCGACATTATGTTGTGTTGTACGCAGTGGAATGGTTGGGGTGAAGTGATTTACCCCATAAACTGCATGGTTCTCCATGCGAGCGTGGCAATCTTGGCCACACGGAGGCAACGCTGAAACACGCGTTGCCTTTTTTAAATAGAGTATTTGATAATATTTTAAATACGTTGTATATTGTATTGTATGAAGGAAAAATACGATATCGAGCCTCATTTGTTCGTTAAACAAAGTCCTGTTGCTGGAAACGGTTTATTTACTTCCCGCAGTTTTAAAAAAGGGGATGCAGTTTTCGTTATGAAAGGTCCCACAATCAATTTTCATCCAAAGAATAAGGAGGAGTCATTAACACTTCCTAATATTGTCGGTTTGGATAAAGATTTGTATATAGATCCGATCTATCCCTACGTGTGCATTAATCATAGATGCGACCCTAACTTGGCAGTCGGTAATGATGGTGTAACCTATATTGCTCTTAGAGACATTAGTGCCGGTGAGGAACTTACATTCGATTACTCAATATCTGAACATACGGACTGGGAGATGGATTGTAATTGCGGCTCCATCAATTGCCGAAAAGTTATTAGATCAATAGAGAAATTACCTTCAGGTTTTTTTGCTAAATATTTCCCATTGATTCCACCTTATTTTGAAAAGGTCTACATAAAAAAATATATTGAAGACCATGAATAATATCCTTTGCACTTGCAAAGAGGATGCTATTATATAAGGTATGGATATATTACAGTGCGGTTGGGATAATGCTAAATTTTTAATATTTTCTCAAAATGTTTTTGACCCTTTGATTTACTATTCGCATTTGCTACCCCCAATCGCTGCTCTATTAGTTGGTTTTTTTGTATTAATTAACGACTATAAAAATAGCAACAATATTAAGTTGTTTTTATTGTGCGTATCTTTTTCTGTATGGGTGTATTTCGATTTGATTCTATGGGCCGATGAAAAAAGTGAGTTGATTATGTTTTTCTGGAATATTTTAATTTACGTTGAGTACGTTATCTTTTATCTGGCATTAAGTTTGTTATATAGCTTTACTCGTGCCCGAGAATTTAATTTTATAACCAATCTAGCTGCATTTGCTTTGTTATTGCCAATTATCTTGAGTTCCCATACATCATTAAATATTTCTTATTACGATTTATCAAATTGTGATAGAGGATTATCCGAAGGTATTTTGTGGTCGTATCTGTATATACTAGAAGTGGGATCATTCGTGATTACACTTATTGCTAGCCTTTATCTTTATTTAAAGAGACGAAGTGATGATAAGTATATGCAGCACGCCTTATTTATGATTGGAGTCGCGATTTTCCAAGCTATATTTATATCCGGTAATATAACTTTATTGTTGGGTTGGGAGTGGCAATATGAACAATATAAATTGTTTGGGATGCTGGCTTTTCTGATCGTACTTGTATTTTTGATCGTACGTTTCAAAGTATTAAACATAAAATTGTTGGGTGCACAGGCTTTGGTTTGGATTCTAATTATCTTAATTGGATCTCAATTTTTCTTCATTCGTAATAACATAAATAAAGTATTGAATGGTATTACGTTTGTATTCGTAGCGGTAGCCGGAACAACTTTAATTCGTTCAGTTAAAAAAGTCGACACCCAGCGTGAGCTGCTCGAACGGGCAAATGAAGAACAGCAGACATTGATGCACTTCATTACGCATCAGATCAAAGGCTTCTTTACAAAGAGTCGAAACATTTTCGATACGATAAGCGACGATGCAGAGGCACTTTCTCCGAACTTAAATCGTCTCGTGATAGAAGGTTTGCGATCAGATAAAGAGGGAATTGAGCTCGTTGAAAATATTTTGAATGCTGCGAACTTGAAAAACGGAAAGATTAAATTTACCGATGCACTGTTTGATATGGATACTACTGTGCGGAAAGTTATCGCTGACTTAGATGCTTCAGCAAAAAATAAAAATCTTGCGATTAATTATTATTGCACCACCGCGCCTGTACATGTAAAAGCTGACGAAGCTCGCATCAAAGATCTTGTGCGAAACCTCATACAAAACGCTATTTTGTATACGTTTAAAGGAGGTATAAATATTTCACTTGCGCAAAACGGTTCCAATATTGAATTTGTTGTGAAAGACACTGGTATTGGTCTCACTGAAAACGATAAAGCTCGCCTCTTCCAATCCGGTGGACGTGGTGAAGAGTCTGTGAAATACAACACATCATCGACTGGGTATGGTTTGTTCATTGCAAAAAAAGTTGTCGAAAATTACAACGGACAAATTTGGGCAGAATCAGAGGGGCGCGACAAGGGTGCGAAATTTACTGCTATTTTGCCGATTGTGCAAAGCCTGCTAAAATAGTCGCATGTCAGAAAAAAACAAAACAAAACTCATGTGGCTTGGCGCTCTACTCGTCATTGCGGCCGCAGTCGCCTTTATTGTTGTCGAAAACAAAAAACCTGGCAAATACGATGAATTTGCACAGTGTCTCACCGATAAAGGTGCAAAATTCTATGGTGCATTCTGGTGTCCTCATTGTCAAAAACAAAAAGGGATGTTTGGTAAAGCTGCCAAAAATCTTCCTTATGTTGAATGCTCTACTCCAGATGGTCAGTCGCAATTACCAATTTGTAAAGACGCCGGTGTGAAAGGTTATCCATTCTGGATTTTTGCTGACGGTGAAACCATAGAAGGGGAAGTTAGGCTCGACACATTAGCCGAAAAAACATCCTGCGTTTTGCCAGAATAATATGTTACTCTCTATTGTAAACATGGTGCTTGCGATTGGGGTGGTGGTGTCGCATGTTGTGCTCGTGGTCGGCCTCGTCTATTTCGTTGTGAATCGGAAAAATTCGGATCACGCGCCGGCACGTCTGTTGATGAAGTGTGCCGACCTGCTCTCGATCGGAATTGTGCTCGGCGGGATTGTACTCAGCCTCTTTTATTCTCGTTTCGCAGGATTTGCTCCGTGTATATTGTGTGTGGTCCAGAGATACTTTTTGTATCCACAAATTATTTTCCTAGTGATTGCGTGGCGAACTCAAAAAATATGGGCTTATACGGTGGCGTGGATGCTGTCGCTCGTGGGTGCGGTTATTGCGCTCTATCACAATTATATTGACTATGGTGGTGCCGATTTATTTGCATGCGACGCCCTGGGTGCGGGCATTTCGTGTACCAAGCGTTACGTGATGGAATTGGGCTATGTGACTATTCCGATGATGTCGTTGACGGCGTTTATAATCCTTTTAGTTATCCTCAGTTTCAAAATGCGCCGAATGTGTCATAATGGTTAAGTTCAAATTTAATTATTTAAATAAAATCCGCATGTCCAAAAAATATTTTTCAACAAGTTATTTCGCACAACACATCTCGGTCGTCGTTGGTATGGTTTTGATTTGGCGTGGAATTTGGCTTGTGCTTGATGCGATAGATGGCTGGTTTTTTGGTGGATACAGCGGCTGGACAGGATTTTTCGGTGTTATTATTGGTCTCGTGATTCTCTATATCCCCGACAAAGACTTGAAAGAAATCGAAAAGATTTAGAATTTTATATCGAGAGTACAAAGAGAAAAAGGTTTAATTTAAAAAGTCTGGTTGAGCATCAACACACAACGCACATTTATTACTAAAAATGCGTGATGCGACTCGAGGACTTTTAAATTAAACCTTTTTCTCTTTGTGTTACACTATATAAGTTACTAAATAATTTATATATATGATATCAGCTCTTTTATTCCCAATCCTATCAGTAATCGGATTCATCATCATTATCAGCATTCGCCAAATCAATCAATACGAACGCGGCGTGAAATTCACCCTCGGAAAGTTTAGCTCAATTATGGAGCCGGGCTGGCGATTGGTGTGGCCGGTTATTCAGACATTTGAAAAAGTCGACATCCGCACAAAAGCAGTCGATGTGCCTGATCAAAACGCCATCACTCGCGATAACGTGTCAGTGCGTGTGAATGCCGTCATTTATTACAAAGTCAGCGATGCTCAAAAAACAATCATTGAAGTCGAAGATTTCCGTTACGCGATTTCACAATACGCACAGACTACCATGCGAAACATTGTGGGCGAAGTTACACTTGATGAATTGCTCGCGAGCCGCGATAAAATTGCTGATCGAATCCGCGAAATTGTTGGAAAGGAAACTGGCAACTGGGGACTCAGCGTTCAAAATGTAGAATTGAAAGACGTCAGCTTGCCAGAACAACTCGAACGAACTATTGGTAAACAAGCCGAAGCAGAACGAGAAAAACGCGCTGCGATTATTACATCCGAAGGAGAACTCGCTGCATCTGAAAATATGGCCAAAGCTGCGGCAATGCTTGCAAGCTCTCCGGGCGCACTTCACCTCCGTACATTACAATCTATTAATGATATTTCATCTGATCAATCGAACACTATTGTATACATGGTGCCAGTTGAAATTCTCAAAGCTTTCGAAGGTTTCGCTAAAAAATAATATATGATTCCATACTATCCAACCAAAGATGGGGCACAAAATTTTTTCGGGGAAATTAATCCATTTGTACGCATTTTGATTTTAGCAGATACGATTATTAACAGCGCATCGGGGTTACTTGGCCCAATTTTTGCGCTTTTCATCGCGGATTTTATTACTGGAGGAAATGAATTGGTTGCGGGAATTTCCGCGGGTGTGTATTTACTTACCAAAAGCGTGGTGCAAATTCCGGTTGCGACATACATTGATAAAAATCGAGGCGAACGCGACGATTTTTGGCTTCTTTTTATATTCAGTATTACGACTGGGTTAATTCCGCTCGCATATTTGTTTATCAATTCTGAAATGCAATTGTATTTTGTGCAATTTTGTCTTGGAATTTCTGCAGCGTTTACATTTCCAACATTTGTTGCGATGTTTACTCGACATGTTGATAAAAATAAAGAGGGAACGGAGTGGGCAATTTATTACACCTTTAATGATGTTGCGATTGCGACACTTTCAATTCTCGGAGGATACATTGCTTCAAGGTTTGGATTCCACGTCCTGATTATCACTGCTTCGATGATTTCAGTTGTTGGTTCGATTATGTTTTGGCCACTCCATACGTATATTCGAGGTTTTTCAAAGGCGACTTCTCAGTAAGGATATTAGTGAGCAATTACAAAAGCTCTTATCGACAATGCGCCGGACGCCACAAGCGTCCGGCGCATTTCGTCTAATGTCGCACCTGTCGTGCAGACATCGTCTATGATAACCACATTTTTTCCGCATACTTTTTCAGCATCTTTCACTAGGAACGCATTTTCGATGTTACTTTGTCTCGTGGCTCTGTCACTCCAAGATTGTTTTACAGTGTACATTGTGCGGATTACAATGTGCGGGCTATATTCAAATAATTCTGCCGTGCACTTTTTTATAATTTCCTCGCATAACCACTCACATTGATTATATCCGCGTTCTCTTCGACGTTTCGGGTGAATCGGCACCGGAATCAATAAAGTTTTACTCGGAAAGTTTTCCACAGACATACGCCGCGCGAGCATTTCTCCAAATAATTCAGCTACCCACTGACATTCCTTGAATTTCATATGCCACACCAATTTTTTGATAAGGGGGTCGCGATATGAATAGAGTGCTTGTACATATCGCAACTTCGCTTCTGTATATGGCTTGAATAATAAAGCCACGTCTTCTGGACGCATATTGCGTAGTTTCACCACATCTTGATCGCGCGGCAAAATAAGATCAATTAACTTCTGCAGATATGTGAAAAAGTTCCGCATACACCTATGGTATAATTTTCACAATCATTTATGGTAAATTTTCTTGATACTTTTTTGAGTAAATTTAGAGCGGGGGCGCACACACAAAGTGTGCTCGGTATTGATATTGGTGCTTCTTCGATCAAAGTTGTGCAATTGGGTAAAAAATCAGGACAAGCAATTTTGCAAACGTATGGTGAGATTGCACTTGGGCCATATGCCGGCACACAAATTGGTCGTGCCACTAAATTAGATGGCGCAAAATTAGCTGAAGCTCTCAAAGATGTCTTAAAAGAAGCGAATACATCAACCACTGACTCGGCAATGTCTATTCCTCTTCGTTCTAGCATGGTTTCGGTTTTTAAAATGCCAAAAATTAACGAGAAGCAGTTGGCTGACATGATTCCAATCGAAGCTCGTAAATATATTCCGGTACCGATTTCCGAAGTAGCGCTGGATTGGTTCGTAATTCCAGATCTCGATGCGGAATTTCGCGATAACAAGGCAGATGATAAACCGACCATTGAAACCATGGTTGTTGCAATTCACAACGATGTGCTCGCTGATTTCAGTAATATTGTCGGCGCGACTGGCATCAAAACAACTTTTTTTGAAATTGAAATGTTTTCGACTGCGCGTGCAGTGCTCGACGCAGATTATTTGACACCGGTTATGATTATTGATATTGGCGCGGGTGCAACCAAGGTCTATATTACAGAACGGGGGATTGTCCGAGACTCACACATTATTGGCCGCGGTTCACAGGACCTCACTTTAAACATCGCAACCTCCATGAATTTACCGATCGATTTTGCCGAGAAATTGAAACGTGGTTACGGTAAAAATGAACCCGCTCAGGACAAGGCTATCTCTGAAATGACCGATCTCGTCTTTAATCCAATTTTTACGAATGCAAACGAAGTGCTCCTTCAATTTCAAAAACGATACAACAAAAATGTCACCAAGGTAATTTTGGTTGGAGGCGGATCGCTTCTCGCGGGAATTCATGACAAAGCCCAAGGATTTTTTGGTATCGAAACTATTTCTGGTACGCCATTTGATAAAGTACAAACTCCAGCCTTTCTCGAACCGGTACTCAAGAAAAATGGTGTTATGTTTGCAAGTGCCATCGGCCTCGCTATTCGAAAATTGCAAGAAATGGAATAACTTTCTTGTTGCAAAAAAAACTCCGCGTATAATAGGGATAGTTATATGGATTTACAACAGGGACAAAAGTACACAACGTCGTTCATTCCGCGAAAGGCAGTCGCCGTAGCTAATACTCCTTATGTGAAATCTGGCGGCCCTGGTATTTTAACTATCATTGGTCTTTTCGTTTTCTTCGGTGCAATTCTTTCTGCAGGCGGCGTGTATCTCTGGAAGATTCAAACTCAGAGAACAATCGAAAGCCAAATCGCAAGTCTTAAAAAATCTCGTGATGAATTTGATCAAAAAACGTTAGCAGCAGCAACACGTCTCAACGAGCGTATTATCGCAGTGAAAAATTTACTCGATAATCACAAATCTCCGTCACAAATTTTCTCGGTTATCGAAGAAAAAGTCCTCAAGAATGTTCGCCTCAGAAATTTGACCTATTCGACGGATGTAGACGGAACAGTAAAAATAAAAAGCTCTGGTAGCGCAGCGGGTTTTGAAGCCGTCGTGTTGCAGTCAGATGAATTGGGAGAGACGGGCCTTTTCAAAGATGTTCTCTTTTCAGAAGTACAAACCGCAGCCCAGGGTCTTGTGACCTTTTCACTATCCGCAAATCTCGATCCAAAATCAGTTCTTTATCGCAAGAAATTTGAATCATTGAATTCAGTGATTCCACAACCAACCCAATAATATGAAAAGCTACTCACCACTATTACTCATAATCGTTTCAGTTGGAATATTCTTTTTCTATATTGATCCAAATTACAAAGAGCTGAAAGTTTTGCAGGAAACAAAAGCCGAAAATGAAAAAATGATGGGTAAGGCAGCAGAATTGCGCGCAAAACGCGATGTACTCAACAAAAAATACATTGCAATTTCAGAAGCCGAGAGAGACCAGCTCAGCAAAGTAATGCCCGAGACAGTCGATAATGTCCGCTTGATTTTGGATATCGATAATATTGCTCAGAAATACGGGATCACTTTGCGTGGTATTACTGTCACCGGCGGTGTTGAAGACAGTGCCACTCAATCAAAGCAGATTGTCGATAAGACCGATAAGAAAAATGGCGCAATTACTCTCGGATTTTCATTCTCCGCCTCCTATGATGACTACAAAAAGTTCCTCATCGACCTCGAAAATTCCTTGAGAATTGTCGATGTTACCGATTTCACGATTACAGCAAACGATGTGAATAATATCTACGATTATTCTTTGAAACTTAATACGTATTGGTTACGATAAACATATGTTTGATATCATCAAAAAAATAATAATAGGAGTTTTGATTCTCGGTGGTGGATTTGTATTGTACTCAGCCTTCATCAAAGGCCCTGATGATTCTAAATTGTTGCAAACTACGTCTGCAACAAGCGGAGATGTTCTTGGTGCCGATATTATCAAGGCGATTAATCAAATCAACTCATTACAACTTGATCGTGGCGTGTTCGATGATCCAATTTTTAAAACTCTCGTTGATCGAAGCGAGGTGTTAACTCCTCAGCCAAAAGGTCGACCAAACCCGTTTGCCTCAATTGGTGTGAACACCTCTGCTACTTCAACCAGATCTGCAACGACGACACCAAACAGAGTAACTCGATAAAAATATGCCTTTCCTAGAATTTCTCGTAGAAAAAGGATTGCTCGATAAAAAAAATGTGAGTCGAGTACAAAAGCAGCTCACCGAATCGGATGTGTCTATAGATGAAGCTTTGAAAGCAAGCGGTGTAACGCCAGAGCAGATTTTAAATGCTCGCTCAGAATTTTTTAATGTGCCATCCCGCAGTTTGGGGGATACCGAAGTTCCTTTTGATATCTTGAAATATATTCCCGAGGAATCTGCAATTCATTATAAATTTGCACCACTTACGGTCAAGGATGGATTTTTGGAAGTAGGAATGGTTGAACCTGATGATATTGAGGCTCGTGATGCTCTCAACTTTATTTCATCAAAAGTCGATTTGCCTTTTAAAATATTTGTCATTTCGGAGGCTGACTTCAAGAGAGTTGTTGAAATTTACAAGGGTCTTTCTGGAGAAGTAACCAAAGCGCTTGATGAATTGGAAACAACTGCTGATGACGAAGCGGATGTCGTTAAGACAGAAAGGGGTAATGACGGCGGTGAAGAAAAACACATTGTCGAAGACGCACCGGTTACAAAAATTGTGGCTACTATTTTGCGCTACGCGGTAGAAGGGAATGCTTCGGATATACATATTGAGCCCCTGAAAGATCGTGTGCGTGTGCGTTTTCGAGTCGATGGTACATTGAATATTTCACTCATTTTGCCGGCAAAAGTTCTATCAGCCGTTGTTGCTCGTATTAAAATTTTGTCGCAAATGAAATTGGACGAGAAACGAAAACCGCAAGACGGACGTTTCTCTGCAAAAATCGAAGGTCGCAAGATCGACTTCCGTGTTTCTACATTCCCATCATATTACGGTGAAAAGGTGGTTATGAGAATTCTTGACCAAGAAAAAGGCGTGAAGGGAATCGATGAGCTCGGTCTCTCACCAGAAAATCTCGAACTCATGCGCGAAGCAATCGAAAAACCATACGGCATGATTTTGATTTCGGGTCCTACCGGTTCTGGTAAATCAACAACGCTCTACTCACTTCTCAAAGAAATCGATAAAGACAGTCAAAACGTGCTTTCACTCGAAGATCCGGTGGAATACAGTATCGAAGGTGTGTCTCAATCACAGGTTCGTCCAGAAATTGGTTATGACTTTGCGACCGGTCTCCGAACAACATTGCGTCAGGACCCCGATATTATCATGGTGGGTGAGATTCGTGATGCGGAAACCGCAAAATTGGCGATCCAAGCATCGCTTACTGGTCACCTTGTGCTTTCAACAATTCACACCAATACCGCCGCCGGCATTATTCCACGTCTTGTGGACATGGGTGTTGATCCATATTTGATTCCCCCTACTTTGATTTTGGGTGTGGCGCAACGCCTCGTGAGAAAACTTGCGCCAAATTCTGGTGAAGAAATGAAAATTGAAGGTAGTGTGAAGGCGATGATTGATAAACAATTCGAAGATCTGCCAGCCGAGTTCCGCAGCAGAATTCCGCAGGCAGATTCGTTCCTCAAGGTGAAAGCCACTCCAGAATTTCCATCTGGAATTAGTGGGCGAAAAGCGGTATTTGAAATGTATAGAATGGATAAAGACATCGAGGACGTGATTTTGAAGAGTCCTGTTGAATCTGAAATCTACGGTGTTGCCCGTAAGAAAGGTATGCTCACAATGAGGGAAGATGCTATTATTAAGGCTATGAGGAAAGAAATTCCTTTTGAAGAGATTAATAAGCTATAATAAATACACAGTATGGATGCACAATCAGGATTAAAAGTAATGCTCGTGGATGATGATACATTTTTGCTCGAAATGTATGCTTTGAAATTCAAGAAAAATAATTTTGAAGTCGAGACAGTAACTTCTGCTGCAGATTGTATTTCTAAAATAAAGGGTGGTGCGAACCCAGATATTATTTTAATGGACATCATTATGCCGCAGACTGACGGACTCGAATTACTCAAAATCGTGAACACCGAAAAACTTCTCCCGAAGGCAACAAAAATCATGTTGACTAACCAGGGTCAGCAATCGGATGTTGATAGGGCAAATGAAATTGGTTGCGACGGATATATTATCAAGGCGCTCTTTACACCATCAGAAGTAGTTGAACAAGTTAAAAAAATTCACGCAGCTAAAAAATAACCTATGGATCACAAACATCTTCTCGAAAAATTATTGACGGACGTCATCAAGGAGGGGGGATCTGACCTTCACCTTTCTGATGGTCGTCGCCCAATGATTCGTGTGAATGGTGAATTAATTCCTCTTTCAACATACGAAGTGTTTGATGAAAAAACTATGGCCGGAGTTTTAGGTGTGATGGTGTCTTCAGAATTTAAAAAAGAATTCGAAGCCAAAAAAGAGCTCGACTTTTCATATGCTTTTAAAACCGAGGGTCGTTTTCGAGGAAATGCTTTTGTGCAGCAGGGACGTGTCGGGGTGGTGATGCGACTTATTTCAAACGTGTTACGTTCGATTTCTGAATTGGGCTTGCCACCGATTTTGGAAACTTTTGCACGTCACAAACAAGGATTTTTCCTTGTGGTTGGGCCAGTGGGACAGGGCAAGTCTACAACTCTCGCAGCAATGATTGAACTTATCAATCGTGAGCGCGCCGAACACATTATTACGATTGAAAATCCTATCGAATACATTTACAAACCTCAAAAATCTATCATCGATCAGCGAGAAGTGCGCATTGATACCGAAGACTTTGACAAGGCTTTGCTCGGAACATTCCGACAGGACGTCGACGTGATTTTGGTGGGAGAAATGCGTGGTAAAGATACTATTGCAGCTGCAGTGACTGCGGCTGAAACTGGTCACCTTGTATTTTCTACACTCCACACAAACAATGCATCACAAACCATCGATCGTATCATCGACAGTTTCCCAGGAGATCAACAAGATCAAATTCGTGTACAGTTGTCGGGTTCATTGATCGGCATTTTTTCACAACGTCTCATTCCACGCATTTCGGGCGGCATGATTCCAGCGTACGAGTTGCTCATTAATAATAATGCGGTTGCAAACCTGATTCGAGAAAAGCGTACCTACGAAATTGATACAGTAATTGAAACTGGATCAGAACATGGAATGATTGATATGAATCGTACGCTCGCGGATTTGGTGCGACGTGGAGAAATTACTCCAGAGAATGCATATATACATTCTTTCAGACCAGAAATGCTGGAGCGCTTAATTAAATAATATGTTATTCGTCTATCAAGCCATCGATCAGCAGGGGAATCCAAAAAGCGGTACCGTTACTGCGATTACACAAGAAGTTGCTATTAGCTCTTTGCAGCGTCGCGGATTTACTATCTCTGATATTAGGGAAGCCGATGCCCAAGGCGGACTCCTCAATCGCAAGATCACATTTTTTGAACGAGTGAAGATGAAAGACATCGTGATTTTGTCGCAACAACTCGCGACACTTTTCCAGGCGCAAGTTTCGGCGCTTCGTATTTTCCGTCTTCTTTCAACCGAAGCTGAAAATCCAAAATTGGGGCGTGCTTTGGGTGATATTGCAGAAACATTACAGGCAGGTTCTTCGATCTCTGAATCACTCGCGAATCACGGTGACATCTTCGACAGCTTCTATGTCAGTATGGTCAAGGCTGGTGAAGAATCGGGTCGTCTCGACGAAACTTTCGGATTTCTCGCGGAATATTTGGATCGTACCTACGAAGTTACTACAAAAGTAAAAAACGCACTCATTTATCCGGCGTTCATCGTGTTCACATTCGTCGCGGTTATGTCCTTGATGCTTACTATGGTTATTCCAAAAATCTCTGGAATTTTGGTCGATTCAGGTCAAGAAATTCCTGCGTATACCAAGGTGGTGATTGCGCTTTCGGACTTTCTCATCAATTACGGAGTATTTTTATTGATTGTTGTTGTGGTCGGTATATTTTTCCTTGCGAAATTTAATAAGACTGGTCCCGGCAAGGACGCGGTGGATGAATTCAAGCTCGCGATTCCGCTCATCGGTCCTCTCTATCAGAAGCTCTACCTCTCACGTATTGCCGATAACTTGAATACAATGCTTGCGTCCGGAATTCCGATGATTCGCGCTCTCGAATTAACGAAAAACGTGGTGGACAGCCCATCGTATTTAAAGGCGATTGATAAAAGCATCGAAGACGTCAAAGCCGGCGGTGCATTGTCTGACGCGTTTGCAAAGCATCCGCAATTTCCAACTATTTTGATTCAGCTCGTCAAAGTGGGTGAAGAAACCGGTAACCTCGGTACTATTTTGGGTACGCTTGCCAAATTCTATCGTCGCGAAGTTTCAAACGCGGTCGACACATTGGTTGGTATGATTGAGCCGATTATGATCGTAGCACTGTCTGTCGGTGTCGGCTTCCTCCTCGCGTCAGTGTTGATTCCGATTTATAACGTGAGCTCGTCGTTTTAGAAAAATTAAAGGAAAATAACTTCATTTTAGGGTACGTAATAATTTTCCTTCTCAGGAAAATTTTACTCGATTCTCGGACGAATAATAGATAAAGTGCTTCGTCATTATTTTATCTCCTCGTCCTGCGAAAGCCCCTAAAATGAAGCTATTTTCCTTTAATTTTAAATTCTTAAGCAGTGACCCCATATTTTAAATGCGGTGCTAACTTAAAATTTGTCAAAATCGATGGGTAGAGACCAAAACCTAATTTTTGAGGTTCTTCTCCTTTAAAAAATAGTTCAATTGCCTTTACGATATGTTTCTTGAGGTCTTCAAAAGTTTTGCCTTGCGTTACAATTGGGGCGTTTGTGGCACTTGCCGAGATGCCGATTGATTCAGTAATTAAAAATTGGATGATGTTTGTCATAGTCAATATATAGCATTTTTTTGAGAAATCAATCTATGAGTATATTGAATCTAGGACTTCATTTGAAAAATCTAGCAATCCACGCTAATATTACCCATATGACCAAATACGTCACCACTGTGGGGCTTGAAATTCACGCCGAATTGAAGACAAAAACAAAGATGTTTTGCGATTGTCGGAATAATCCGGATGAAGAGCGTCCGAACGTGAATGTGTGTCCAATTTGTATGGGGCATCCGGGGACTTTGCCGACGTTGAATAAACAAGCTATCAAAAATGTGCTCAAGGTAGGGCTTGCAGTTGGAGGGAAGATTGCCGATTTCACCGAATGGGATCGCAAAAATTATTTTTATCCTGACATTCCGAAGGGCTATCAAATCAGTCAGTACAAATATCCACTCGTTTCTGGTGGGGCGATTAATGGTGTCGATATTACACGCATTCATCTCGAGGAAGACACCGGCACTTCGCAACACAAGGGAGAATTTTCACTCGTCAATTACAATCGCGCGGGTGTGCCTCTCATGGAACTCGTGACCGAGCCTGTCATTCACAGTGCAGAGCAAGCCGGCAATTTTGCGCGTGAATTGCAATTGTTGCTGCGCACACTCGGTGTGTCTGACGCGAACATGGAAAAAGGTGAAATGCGTGTCGAGGTGAACGTGTCGATTGCCCCAGAAGGTGCGAAAAAATTTGGTACCAAAGTCGAGGTGAAAAACATCAACTCGTTCAAGGCGGCCGAAAAATCGATTGAATATGAAGTTGCTCGTATGACCGCTCTTTTGGATGCTGGCGAGGGCGATAAAATCGTGCAAGAAACGCGCGGTTGGGACGAGACCAAACAAAAGACGTTTAGTCAGCGCGTCAAGGAAACAAGCGACGATTACCGTTATTTCCCAGAGCCGGATTTGCCAAAACTAAAGATTTCTGAAATTCCTGAATTTGCAGAGTCCGTCATTCGTGCCGAAATGCCTGAATTGCCTTGGGAAAAACGTGCGCGGTTTGTTTCATTTGGTTTGACTGACCAACAAGCAGAATTTTTTGTTCAGTCTGAAAAATTCGGCATAATTTTTGATGAAATTTTGAAAAAACAAAAAGACGTGAAAATAATTTCACTTTCGGTGAATTACCTGTCGTCGGACCTCGCGGCTATTGTGAAAACATCAGGCGACAGTGTATTTGAAAAAGTGAATGCAGAAAATTTTGCAAAATTAATTTCGATGGTGGCGGAAAATAAGATTTCATCACGCGGTGCGAAAGATATTTTGGCGGTGCTCGCGCAGGATGGTGGCGACCCACAAAAAATCGCATCTGAAAAAGGACTTCTCCAAAACAGCGATCCAGCCGCACTCGAAAAAATTGCCCAACAAATTATTGCCGAGAACGAAAAATCTGTCGCTGAATTTCGCTCTGGAAAAGAAACCGCAATCAAATTCCTCATAGGCCAAGGTATGAAAATGTCAAAGGGAAGTGCAAATCCTCAAGCGCTTGAGGAAATTCTAAAAAAGCTTATTTTACAAGCTTAAATTAACCTACCCATGAAAAAAGCTTACTACTTTATGGCTGGTCTCCCGCGTTCTGGCTCGACGCTTTTATGCAATATTTTGGCGCAGAATCCGCGTTTTCATACGACGGGAACTTCGGGAATTATGGATGTTATGTTCGGTGTGCGTAATAGCTGGGATCGTCTTGTTGAATTTCAAGCCTCTCCAAATCCTGAAGGAAAGTTGCGCGTGATGCGTGGTATTTTGGAAAATTATTATGCTGACACTGATAAACCGGTCGTGCTTGATAAATGTCGCGGCTGGCTTTCGCTCATTGAAATGGCCGAAGAAATTTTGGGGCACAAAGCAAAAATTATTGTGCCGGTGCGCGATGTACGCGATGTGCTCGCGAGCTTTGAAAAGTTGTGGCGCGAAAATTCCCGTAATTCTCAGATTCCTGCTGAATCCGCAAATTATTTTAAATTTCAAACAGTGCAAGGTCGTGTAGAAACGTGGCTCGGCGGAGATCAACCGGTGGGGCTTGCATACAACAGAATTGTCGATGCATTGCAGCGTGGATACGCTGACCGAATGTTCCTGGTTGATTTTGACGACCTCACTCGATATCCCGAAAAAGTAATGAATAAAATTTATGAATTTCTAGGTGAAGAGCCGTTCGTACACAATTTTGATAATGTCGAACAGGTGACATGGGAAAATGATGCTGTGCATGGGTTCAAAGGTTTGCACGATATACGTTCAAAGGTTGCCCCGATGGCTTCGCAATGGCAAAAAGTGCTCGGTCCATTCGCTGAACAGTACGGAAAATTGAACTTTTGGAAGAATCAGTAAAACACAGTGTCTTTTTGGATTTCTTATCCACAGACAACCTATATTTTTCAATAAAACTCGTAACGTTAAGTGTTATAATTTATTAAGTAGATTAATAGGGATGATAAAACGGGAAACTTCTCAAAAGAATAGACTTCTTCCGGTTGTCATTGTTTTTGTTTTTGCGGCAAAGACAGTGTTTTTTGCTGATGCAAAAATCGCCCTTGCTGAAAAACGTCCCGAAGCGACACTCGAATTAGATAATCCTCCTTTTGAACCACTTCCATCTCTATTTGGTGACGCAGCAATCGCCAAAGTCCTTGCTCTGAAAAATCTCGCAACTTCGGGCTCAGAAAAAATTTCAGGTAGCGTATATGCGGTTGGTAACTCGGTGATTAATAGCACAGATCAATTTGCAACTGTCGGTGAATCTGTCGCTGAAGCGGCGCACAGATTTTACTGCACCGTTTCTGGTTGGCTCGGTGTCGGATGTGAAATTACTAATGAATCGATCTCGCACATTTTTAATGAAAATGATCACAATTCTAATGTCGACGTCCCGGTCACTCCTCCAGTTATAAATCGCCGAGAAGATCAAGCTGTAGAATTCAACATTGACGTTCGCAAGGAATACAATTCGAGCGATGATGATGCAACTTCGAATGATTCAAACGTCGTGAATCAGACAGTTATTGTAAATGGAATTACCGAAGCTGAATTAGAGCGACGACTTGCGATTTTCAAAAATTCTCTTGATTTGTCGAGTGGTGTACGAGTCGCTACACGTAGTTACGAGGGTAATCGAGTTTCAACCGATCGGATTTACGAAGATATGAATGAAGCTGCAGATAATGCTGCCGTGGACGCAGTCACTGGTGGCGATTTGTCTTTCAGCGGAATTAATGGAACATTTTCTGGTGATGTTTCAGTGGCCGGTGCTTTGAGTGTGACTGGTACCACAACATTATCGGGCCCACTTTCTGTTAACGGTTCAACTGGTGTTGCTGGATATGTATTACAATCAACTGGCACAAGTGCGCAATGGGTTGCGACTTCAACACTTGGTATTAGCGGAGGTGGAGGAGGTGGTGTGTGGGGAGGTATTACGGGCACATTGTCAGACCAGACCGATTTGCAAAGCGTGCTTGATACAAAAATTACAAGCACTGTTTCGGCCGGGCTCACTTTTTCAGGTTCAGCTTCAAATATAAACCTTGGATCAAATTTCATATCCGGTGATGGTGACAACGAGGGACTATATGTGGACAGTACTGGAAAAGTTGGTATTGGAACCACTACTCTAAATAATATTTTGCACGTATATGCAGTAGATAGTGGAACTAGATTGACTCGCGACGGAACACTTAGTGGTGCCGAAACTGTACTCAATATAGTTACTCCAGATAATGATGTATTAAGTGATGGTGATGGAGGTGGTATTTCATTCAGAATTTCTGACGCTGATCAGGCTGAACTTTCGATTGCCAGTGTCACTGCAGTTCGCAGCGGGGCGGACAATTCAGGAGCTTTACGATTTCAAACTGCAAATGCTGGATCATTAACAACAAAGATGACTATTGCGCCTAGTGGGCATGTAGGAATCGGTACCTGTGCTCCTGACAAAGCATTGGAAGTAAATCTTGGTACTACTAACGCTCTTCGTCTCTCTTACGATGATGTCAACGGTAGCGCGGCAACATATTTTGATACAACACTTTCATCAACCGGCACCACTACTTTTGACACGATTGGAACTTCTACCGGGTTTGTATTTAATGACGCGGTGAGATTGGCATCATTAACTTCAGATGGATTCGTAAAAACTACAGGTGGTAATGGAACATTAACGGTCGACACAACCGCATATTTGTCATGTGTGAACAACTTGAGTTTAGTTGAGGTTGGTTCTGGGAATGCTGTTATAGCTGCAACGAATGCCGTCGCTGTTGGTATTAGTAACTGTGCGTGCAATGCGTCAGGTGGCGCGAGTGCCTTCGGTAGCCTCAGTTGTGCTTTGGGATATAGATCAACAGCCATGGGTCGTCACAGTGTTGCATCTGGAGATTGTTCAACTGCTTCTGGATATTACAATACATCGAGCGGCGCGAGTGCTTCGACGTTTGGTACAGGTAACCTCGCCTGCGGCACGATCCAATCATCAGCGGTTGGCTTTGGAAACCGAGCATGTGGTACACAATCAAGCGCGATGGGTAATGCCAATATATCATCAGGTTGCCGATCTAATACATTTGGGTATGTAAATACAGCGTCTGGTACCTATTCAACTGCATCTGGCTACTGCAACATAGCTTCAGCGTTAAATTCCGTTTCAATGGGAAGGTCTAATTTTACGAGTACCGGAGGTTTGTCATCTATTGCAGTGGGTATATTAAACAATCAAACTGGAGGCACGATAGATCTTACTACTGGTGCTATTACTGGAACCCCATCGGCTACTACTACAGTTGCCCGACTATCAACCGCTGTTGGTGTTTGTAATACCACTTCTGGCACTAGCCGAGCTGTAGCAGTTGGTTTTTGTAACGTAGCAAGCGGAGATTTTAAAGCATCAGCTGTTGGTGTGGGTAATACTGCGTCTGCAAGATATACGAATGCATTTGGAACGTCTAATACTGCTTCAGGATATGCTTCTAATGCACTAGGAACTTTTAATACCACATCAGCTACCCAATCAACTGCATCCGGTTACCTCAATACGGCTTCGGGATCGTATTCTTCTGTATTTGGTTACCGCAATATTGCCACAACGGCGAACTCTGTAGTAATGGGTCGTTCAAACTTTACCGGAACCGGAATCGCTGCTGTATCTATTGGTATCTTAAACAATCAAACTGGCGGTGCGATTTCAACTGCAGGTGTCATCACCCTAACTCCAACAGCAGCAAACTCGGGATGTCTCTCAACCGCTGTGGGAGTTAAAAATACTTCTTCAGGAGCCGCGGCATCGGCTTTTGGTTACTGCAATATCGCATCAGGTGCTTGTGCAATAGCGGTGGGATCTTTGAATACCGCCGATTGTTTTGTGTCGAGTGCATTTGGAGTGGGTAACACGATTTCCAATAATCGTGGAACTGCCATCGGTTTCTCAAACAACGTCTCGGCATTGGGTGGACTAGCTGTTGGATGCTCGAATACAGTTTCTGCAAATCAAGGGACTGCCATAGGGCACAGTAACTCTGCACTGGCGAGTGATTCAGTTGCAATTGGGCGATACAATTTTTCAGGATCTGGTTCGGGGAGTGCTTCCCTAAGTTTCGGTCTTTTAAATAACTCTGCCGGAACAGGATCGATTGATTTGGCCACAGGTAGTATTATTGGAACTCCCGCAGCTGTCACTTCAGGAGTTTCATCAATTGCTTTGGGTATATGTAACTGTTCTACTGCTGCAAAAACACTCTCATTAGGTCATATAAACAAAGCGACTGTGGGTAACGCTGTCGCTGTTGGTTACGGCAACACATCTTCGGCTTGTTACTCGGCATCATTTGGATATAACCTGGCTAATACACAAGCTAATTCAGTTAAAATTGGACCATCTGACTGCGCATCTATTTTAATTTGCTGTACTGGTGCAAGCACAGGTGTCGTTAAATTTAATGGTGGTATCGCTGATGGTGCCCTTTCTTTGGTCAGTGGTGTTTTAACATCCGCTTCGGATGAAAGGTTAAAGGATATCCGCGGTGATTTTACTGGTGGATTGACTGAGATTTTGGCCATTAATCCGATTGAATACACATGGAAAGAGAGTACTCCTTTTGGATCAGATACACTATACAGTGGTTTCTCTGCACAAAATATAAAATCAGTAATTCCTACAGCTGTTGCAACTGGTTCTGATGGATATTACGGATTAGATGATCGTCCTATTTTGGCCGCCTCTGTGAATGCGATCAAGCAGTTGAATACAAAATCTCTTACTACAGACGCACTTGCTTTGCAAAACGCAACAGATATTGTCTCCATAAAAACATTGCTTGGAACAGATGGTATGAGTGCTGCGACACTTGCACGATTTGAAACATTGGATTTGGATGTGGCAGATATATACACATTAATCGATGCTCAATCCGAAGAGATTATCACTCTTTCTGATAGAGTTGATGATATATTTGCTCGGCTTGAATCTTTCGGCGCAACAGTTTATGAAGGCATCGTAACTTTTGTGGATGTTGTCGCGAAGAAAATTACTGCTTCTGAGGTTATTATCAACAACGAAGATCACCCAGAAAAAACAGGCTTAATTATTTATGATCGAAAGACAGGGGAACCAATTTGTGTGTACTTTGAAAATGGTGAAATGAAAACCCAACAGGGTGAGTGTGAAGAAGTTGAGGTTGACGATGATGAGGATAATAATGACGTACAAGATGAAGATGTTGCAGAAGGTGATACCTCAGAAGAGTCGAACGATGTCGGCAATGGTGGTAGTGTAGATGAAATTACAGAACCAGTTGAAGATGAAAATACTTCAGAAAACGGGGATGGTACTGATATGACAGAGGATGTGCCTGTCGAGACTGACGATTCTGAAATTGTTTCTGATGATGCTCCTGATTCTGACGTAGAGGCTCCATCAGAACCCGATTCCGTTTCGGACGCATCTGAAACACCTAGCGAAAGCGACTCTACTGATGCAGGTGATTCATCAGGAGATCCGAGTGGTGCCGACTCTTCAACTGGAGGAACGGAATAGATCCGGAGTGCGTCTATTTTTGTTTAAGTAGCTCTGTTATAATTTTATCTACATCAAACAATTCATCTGTATCATAAGGACATTCGTGGATAAGGCCAGTGATGTTGTATAGTTCCAGGTACGAGTCTATTTTATGACGGAATTTTGGAGTTTCTCTAGGAAGTAAGTTTGTATGTATGTTCCAACCAAAGATATTTGGACGATTGCCGGTCCATACAATGACGGATGGTTTATCTAGAGCAGCCGCCGCGTGTTCTGCTACTGAATCAATAAATAGGCGTTTATTAGAAAATTCTATTGAGCAGAGTAATTCGCGTACTGTAAAATGCGGTACAAATGTCCCATCGAGTCCATACTGATCAGGCCGTCGCAAATGCACTGTCGTATAACCGAGTGCATTCATCCTATCGACAACGCGCTGTGCAATGGAGAGTGGCATGTCGCGCATCCACGAAATGGGGTAGTCTTGATTTTGAGCTCCACCTGACGTCTGTATGAAAAACAACGGCTTGCCGTCCTGCGGCAATTTTGCTTTTGTCGCCGCACGTTCCGCATCTGTAAAATATAATTTTGGAGCTTCGCCATTGTATCTGATTCCGCACATGTCCGCCCAGGATTCGGTCAAGTGTTTGCGCTTGTGAATAAATGACTCTTCGTGATATACGTCGTGCAGGAATACTGTCGTGTTCGGCTTGTTCACATAATTTTTGTAGAGGTCTGGTTCTTTGATGAAATCGACTGCGCGGTTAATGTGTGGATTATTGAGCCACACATCGGTCCATGGGGTTGCAATGATGATTTCGGCAGCGGGAAATTGTTTGCGTGCGGCCTCAATTACGCCAGTTGCGATGATGTTTTTTCCAGTACCACCGGAAATTACAAATATTAATCTGTCGGTATTGTGTAATTTCATGCTTGTAGAAGCGCTTTAACGATTGCGTCCACGTCGTACGCACGGCTGGTGTCGACGTTAGAATTAAGCATTTTATTATCGACATCAAAAAATGGGTGATATTGATCCAAAATGTTTTTGAGGTCTGTATCGATGCGCGCCAGGATATTTGTATGAATATCGTACCCTGTTTTTTGTGGATGCGTTGAAAGCCAGGTCACAACCGATGGTTTACCGATCGCCGCCGCTGCAACTTGCATAAATGAATCTACAAAAAGGCGTTTTGTCGAATATTGCAACGCCGCAAGGGCGAGACGTAGACTCATTTGTAAAATGCCCGCACCTGCGATTGCTGGTTGGTTTTGATTTTTGATGAGCACTGGTTGATATCCCGCCACTATCATTTTGTTTACGATTTTTGAAGCAATGTCCGTTGGTAAATCTTTGGGCCATGACCAGCCAGTTTGCGAAACTGCGCCGTACATTTCATATGGTTGAATGAAAAACAGCGGGCGGTCCGATTTTGTCATGCGCATTGCGACTTCGCTTTCACGTTGAGTAAAATGCAAAGAGGGAAGTTCACCCGAATACGGCACCTCGCACATATCACACCACGCTTCGATGAGGTGTTTTACGCCCGTTACATAGTCGCTCGATTTTGTCGGGTCATGCGCAAAAATTTTCGTGTCGCGCCCTTCGACAAAGTCTTCGAAAAAATATGGCGTCTGTCCAAGCCGATACACCCGCCACACATCCGGATTATGAAGCCAAATCTCTGGAAAATTGCTGGTGACGATGATTTTCGCGTCTGGATGCGCCTTGTGCAAAGCCTTTACCACCGCAGTACCCGCGAGGTCAACAGACGGCGTGTTATGTGATTGGAGGACAATATACATGGCTTGATTATATATGAAGGGTGCGGAAATCGCTATACAGACAGTTTTAGAATTTCTTGATTGTTTCTTTATAAAGCTTTTAGGTCGGGTCCGTATAATAGACGAGGTGGAAAATAAAGATCTAAAAAATGTTGCATATATAGACAATACAAATTTCTATAAAGGATGCGAGGCGGAAGGTTTCACTACTGATTATGTCAAATTTAGAACTTATTTAAGGGATAAATTTCGTATTAAAGCTGCCTACATATTTACTGGTTATGTTCCTGGTAATGAGGAAAGGTATAAGCGGTTTCAAGAACAAGGGTATACGTTAATATTTAAACCAACTTTACCCGACGGACGTGGAAACATAAAGGGGAATTGTGATGCGGAATTAGTTTTGAAGGCGGTTAGAGATTATTATGAAAATAATTTCGAAAAAATGGTTGTGGTGTCGAGTGATGGGGATTTTGGGTGCCTCATCAAATTTCTACAGGAAAAGAATAAGTTACAAATAGTATTAAGTCCGAGAGGGAAGGAAAAATGTTCGAGCTTGATTAAAAGACTTGCTCCGAAACTAACCTTTTTGCCAGAAATCAAAAACTTGATTAAGCGAGATTAAATGAAAAGCCCCCATTGCGGACGAAACCGCAACAGGAGCAATTCGAGGTGATACAAGTATAGTAGCGTGATTTTGGGAAAAGTCAACTACAAAATTCATACTTTCTTTATTTATTTGATACAATATATCTATGCGAAATATCCGAAAAATTTTTATCGGCTCTGACCACGCGGGATTCGAGCTTAAAAAAGAAATTGTTGCGTTTTTAGAAAAGCGTGACTACGAAGTGATTGATCATGGCCCATACGAATATGACGAGGAGGATGATTATCCAGACTATTGTTATCCGGTGGCGCTCGACGTGTCGCTTGATCCAGAAGCCGTTGGCATCGTGATTGGTGGGTCAGGACAGGGCGAAATGATTGTTGCAAATCGTGTTAAAGGTGTGCGAGCTGGACTTTTCATCGGTCAGCCGGAACCTGTTGATGGTCGCGAAGTACCGAACGTTGTCGAACTTTCTCGTCAGCACAACGATTCGAACGTGCTGTCGCTCGGTGCGCGATTTTTGACGACAGAAGAAGCACTCGAAGCAGTTGAACTGTGGCTCGAGACTGATTTTTCTGGTGACGAACGTCACATTCGACGAATTCAAAAAATCGATCAGATCGGAATGTAAACGCGCCGCGTTATAAAACAAAAACATGTCAGAAAAATTACCAATCGAAATAGTCCCTGCAATATTGCCCGAAGACTTTGAGCATTTAGAAAGCGAAATCGGGCATGTACATCGCGCTGCAAAAATTGTGCAAATTGATGTGACGGATGGAAAATTCGCGCCGTCGATAACATGGCCGTATAACGACGAGCAAGACGAAAATTGGCGTGAATTGTTGAATCAAAACGTCGGCTTGCCGTATTGGGAGGAGCTTGATTTCGAGGTGGACCTAATGGTTATTGACCAAATCGCCGCTGCTCGCGATTGGATTTCGGCTGGTGTGACGCGAATCATTCCTCATATCGAAGCGTTGAAAGACAGCGACAAGGCCGAATTGTTCGAGCTTAAGAATCAATACAATGTGCAAGTGGTGTTTGCCTTGAACCCGAGCACTCCGAACGAGGCACTTGATGAATATTTGGATATTGCCGACGGCGTTCAATTTATGGGAAATGACAATATTGGATATCACGGTATGACACTCGATGCGCGGGTGTATGACAAGGTGCGTGCGTTGCGTGAGAAAATGGATTCGCTCGGTCGCGCGGATTTTCCGATTGCAATTGATATTGGCGTGACTATGGAGACGGCTCCGAAATTGCGCGATGCTGGTGTGACGCGTTTTGCGACGGGGTCACTCATTTTAAATGCGGGGGATCCGGTGGAGGTGGTGAGGGAGTTGACAGAGGTGTTGGGGTAATGTAATTATGTTTAAGGAATAAGAGTTATCACGATATGGGTGCGCCCGTATCGGCTCTTAATCTCTTGTTATTTGAAAGAAGGAGAGTCTCACATGTCCATTAAACCTCATGGCACTTTCTCTATTCCTGCTCGCCCCACTGAGTTTGTGGTCGGTAGGCATTTGGTGAGTGGTGTTGCACCTGGGCTGATGATTGATACTTCACTGGCTTTTGACAAGGCGTTCGGGTCCAATACTTATTCTGCCATGCCGGCTCATGACGTGTGGTGTGGAGATTTGGAAGTGGAACTGAACAATCAGGATCTTTTTGCTGCACTCACACTTGGAGGTCCTGACGCACTGACCGATATCGCAGACGTTTGCGCTCTTTTGGTGCTCAACATACAAGGAGCGCAAGATATCTTAATTGATCGTATGGCAAATATATTCTTTGCTTTAGATTGTAGAGGTCGGAAACAGGTTATCTTTCTGTATGGGTCTGGTAACTCATGGTCTCTAGATATTAGCTATTTTGGAGTCTCTAGTAATTGGCGTGTCGATAGTCGTGTGTATCGATTTGCTCCAGGATGAAAGATTCTGCTCATATCCGATCCTCGGTTTGCTTCACGGCGACCGAGGGTCATTTTCATTTACTCTCGTATAAAATGGCTTCGTATTTTCATTTTCTTGGTATAATTATTTATATGAGCAACCTCACCGACGCGTACATTAAAAAATTGCAAGCGATCGCAAACGAAATTCGAAAATCGACAATCGAAGCGCTTCTCGAAGCAGGTTCTGGTCACACAGCTGGACCGCTCGGACTCGCTGATATCTTTACCTATTTATATTTTCATGCGATGAAGCATGATGCAAAGAATCCGATGTGGGACAAGCGTGATATGTTTGTGTTGTCGAACGGGCACGTCTGTCCGGGATTGTACGCGACGCTTGCGCACGCGGGATATTTTCCGGTTGCAGAATTGCAAACGTTGCGAAAATTAGGTTCGCGATTGCAGGGGCATCCGCATCGAACGGCGCTTCCGGGAATTGAGACTTCGTCGGGGCCGCTCGGTTCTGGAATTTCGCAGGCTGTCGGAATGGCGCTTGCGATTCGAATTGACTTGGGTAAATCGGCGAATCGTTTTGTGTATTGTGTGACGGGCGACGGGGAATTGGACGAAGGTCAAAATTGGGAAGCCTTGATGCTTGCTGCCAAAGAAAAATTGCACAACCTAATTGTGATTGTTGATCGTAACAATATTCAAATCGATGGATATACCGAAGACGTTATGCCGCTCAATGACCTCGGTGCAAAATTTCGCGCTTTCAATTGGCATGTGCAAGAAATCGACGGGCACAATTTTGAAATGATTGACGACGCTGTCGGTCAGGCCAAGGCGATTTTCGATAAACCATCCGTGATTATCGCAAACACAATTCCCGGCAAAGGTGTTCACGAATTCGAACGAAAACCCGAATGGCACGGCAAAGCTCCGAATGCTGAAGAGGCCAAAATGGCGCTTCGCGAATTGCGTACACTCGGTGGTAAGGTGGATTTTCATCAATATTAATTTATGTCTTCTGATATTAAAAAAATCGGCGCGGGGTTTGGAATTATGCTTTTAAAAGATGGGAAAGTTTTACTCGGTAAAAGAAATGATGATCCAGAAAAAGCTAGTTCTGAATTATCAGGAGAGGGGACTTGGACTATGCCTGGTGGGAAATTAGACTACGCAGAACAATTTGAGGATGGTGCGCGCCGCGAATTAAAAGAAGAGACTGGTATGACGTTGAGTCGATCTAAAATTATTTGTGTCGAAAATTGCATAGGAGCAAAAGCCCATTTCATTACCATTGGAATTTTCGCAGAAGCTTTTTCAGGAGAACCGCGTGTTATGGAACCGGATGAAATTACAGAATGGAGGTGGTTTGCACTCGGCAATCTTCCAACAAAATTATTTCCACCAAGTCGGTATATAATAGACAGATATAAGGATAATACTTTTTATAAAACCAATGATTAACAAAACCCCACATCTCAATCCAAACATTTTCGAAGATAACGTCGAAGTTGTTCCTGTGCGCATGGGATTTGGACAAGGATTGTTCGAGGCGGGCAAGGCGGACGCACGAGTTGTCGCGCTCACCGCTGATTTGTCAGAGTCCGTAAAAACCGATCTTTTTGCAAAAGAATTTCCAAATCGATTTTTTGAAATTGGAATTGCGGAACAAAACTTGGTATCGGTTGCGTCAGGTCTCGCTGCGATGGGAAAAGTTCCGTTTGCCGCAAGTTACGCGATGTTTTCTCCGGGTCGCAGCTGGGAACAAATTCGCACGACAGTCGCATACAATAATCAGCCGGTTGTAGTGGTTGGTTCACACGCGGGTGTGACGACTGGCCCTGACGGCGGAACTCATCAAGCCTTGGAAGATATCGCAATCACACGCGTCATCCCAAACATGACAGTCATTGTGCCGTGCGATCATATCGAAGCTCGCAAGGCGACGCTCGCTCTCGCACAAAATTCTCGCCCTTCATATTTGCGTTTGGGTCGAGAAAAAACCGCGGTCATCACCACGGACAAAACTCCATTTGAAATCGGCAAGGCACAAATTTTTTACGCTCCAAAAGAAAAAATGGATGTTGGCATTATCGCGTGCGGATTTTTGGTGCACACTGCGATGCGGGTGGCTCGTGAAATGGGAATGCGCGGCATCAACGTAGGTGTGATGAATCTCGCGACAATTAAACCGCTCGACGAATCAGCCGTCATCGATTTTGCAAAAAAATCTGGCGCAATCGTGACAGTCGAAGAACATCAAATCGCTGGCGGAATGGGCAGCGCTGTTGCAGAAGTACTCGCCGCACATCGCCCAGTCCCAATCGAATTCGTCGGCATCCGCGACAAGTTCGGCGAATCCGGCAAGGGAATGGAGCTCATCAATTTCTTTGACCTCGACGAAAACGGCATCACCGAAGCAGTTGAAAAAGTTTTGAATCGCAAGTAATTCATAAAACACATGTTTAAAAAAGATCCAATTCATCACGCGGAAAAAATTTTGAAAGAAGCGCATAAAAGTGCAGGAAAATATACTCGACCAGTTTTGCGACGCTACCCACTACTATTTGCTTTTACTTTCACATTTAGTGTCGCTGCGGTTCTCCACGGTTTCGAATTGTGGGCAGATCAAATCGAATTTTTCCATACACATCCATTTGCGTTGATTTGGATTGGTATTGTGGCCTTGTTCTTGACAGGAACTTTATATAAGGCGCTCGGTAATGAAAAGTAACTACACAATTCGTGAAAAAGTTTGGATATGGCCCGGAGCGGCAGGGTGGCATTTTGTTACGCTTCCTAAAAAATTATCTGCTGAAATTAAAAAAGGTGGCGTCCGAAAACGTGTTGGGTTTGTGCCAATTCAAGCAACGCTCGGCGCAACGACGTGGCGCACCAGTCTCTTTCCTCACACAAGCGAAGGTACCTATCTATTAGCAGTCAAAACACAAGTCCGCAAGAAGGAGAGCGTGCTTGCGGGTGATACACCTACAATTCATTTCAAAATCGTTTAGATTTTCGAGATTTACATTTTTCTCGGCTCGTATCCTGCCGGCGCTTTTTTTAAATACTCTGCAATTTGCGCGTATGTTAAGTGTCCGGCTTGTGCGCCAACAAATTGCACGACACTCATTGAATTGATTGGTCCCCACATCAAAGCTTCGCGAATTGTTTTTCCGATCGCAATTGCGACGGTGAACGTCGCAGAGAAGGAATCTCCGGCACCGGTTCGATCAACTGGCGGAGCAATATCCGGGTACATTGGTCCATGCCAAAATTCGGTACCATCGTAGACGAATGCTCCGTCCGGGCCGTCAGTGATGACGACGATTTTTGGGCCAAGTGCGTGCATGCCGGTCAAAAGACTTTTTATATCGCTTTCTTTGGTTGCAAGAATTTTCTGCGCTTCCTCTTTGTTGCAGAAAAAGATGGCTGACATTTTATATAAATCGGGAATTTTTTCTACGCCGAGCTTGATTTGAAACGTGCCAGGCTGAAACGCTAACTTTGTTTCAGGATGAGCTTTTAAAAATTCAATAATTTCTAAATGATAGGGAAGAGAATTTTGTGATAGTGAACTTAGATACATCCACTTTGGTCCACTACCGCGTGCGAATTTTGGAAACTTGTAATCGTAATCGTGATGTTGAATTAAAATAGTGCGTTCTTCTTGATATCGTAGAATGTAATTGTGATTAGTGAGTGACTTTTTGTGTATGGTCGCATGTCGTGTATCGATACCTTTGTGGTTAAAACTTTTTAAAATCTCGAGACCGTTATCATCATCTCCGATATCTGTAATAATTCCGGTTTTCAAGCCGAGCTTCATCGCCGCGTGCGCTGCATTCAATGCGTTTCCTGTTCCTCGTACTGTCACCTCGTTTTTATACGGAATTTTATCGCCGAATCGCATACACAATTCTCGTGTCTTTTTCGGATTGTCATTTTCGATCCACGCGTCTTGGAGCTCGATAAAGGTATCGACGACTGCATCGCCGACGCCGATAAAATCTAATTGTTTATGGAACAAGCTCATGTGGCAATTATAACATTATTTATTCTTTGTTATACTATTCTCATGAACATCGAAACACAAAAACTGACGGCAACCGTCGCACATTTACTCGCACCTGAAAAAGGAATTCTTGCAGCTGATGAATCAAACAGCACAGCCGATAAGCGCCTCGAATCTTTCGGTATCGCAACCGGTGAAGACATGCGCCGCAAATTCCGCCATCTCTTTTTATGTATGCCAGGCCTCGAGGAATTTCTATCTGGCGTCATTTTATACGACGAGACATTTTGGCAAAACAATTGCGACGGGACACCATTTCGCACTGCACTTGCTGAAAAGGGAATTTTGCCAGGAATCAAAGTCGACCTCGGCGCAAAGGACTTCCCAGGTTTTCCAGATGAAAAATTGACAGTCGGTCTCGATGATTTACCAGAGCGTATCAAAAAGTACGCAGATGCAGGAGCCGCGTTCACAAAATGGCGAGCCGTCATAAAAATCGATGAATCGGCCGGCCTCCCAACTGACGCGTGTATCGAAGCTAACGCCGACGCACTCGCTCGTTACGCAGTTGCCGCACAACAATTCGGTCTTGTGCCAATTGTCGAACCAGAAGTGTTGCTCGAAGGTCCGCACAACTTGAAAACTTCTGAAATCGTGACAACTCGCGTGGTCGGCGCCGTCATGCAAAAATTGCAGGACTACAAAGCCTACTTGCCAGGTGTTATTTTGAAGACGAGCATGGTGATCAACGGAAATAAAAATGCCGACGAAGCTTCTCCTACCGAAGTCGCCGATGCAACTGTGCGAATGTTACGAAAAACTGTGCCAACAGAAATCGGCGGAGTAGTGTTTTTGTCAGGCGGACAAACTGCAGTCGAAGCCACTGCACACCTCGACGCAATTGCAGAAAAAGACGATCTTCCTTGGGAAATTGCCTTCTCATATGCGCGTGCATTGCAGGAAAGTGCCCTCACAATTTGGCAGGGAAAAGATGAAAACGTCACCGCAGCGCGCACTGAATTCACAAAGCGCCTTCGCCTCAATCAGCTCGCCGACGCCGGTGATTACGACGTATCACTTGAATATTTGGACTAGTCGTGTATAATACAGCCCTATATGTTGATATTAAACGCAAAGACACGAGAATTAAAGTCAGATAAAGCCCAAATGCGAAAAGGCGGCAATATTCCTGCTGTATTTTACGGTCCAAAAGAAGCATCTACACCTATTACTATTAACGAAGTCGAATTTTTGAAAGCGTACAAAGAAGCCGGTGAATCTTCAATTATTACTCTTAAACTTGGTTCAGAAGAACACGACACATTGTTAAAAGATGTACAATTTGACGCGGTGTCATTGCGACCTCTCCACGCAGACTTTTATGTTATTGAAAAAGGTAAGAAGCTCAAAGTTAACGTTCCTCTCGAATTCGTTGGTGTATCTGCTGCAGTGAAAAACCTCGGTGGTATTTTGATGAAAGTTATGCACGAAGTCGAAATCGAAGCGATGCCTAAAAACCTCCCACACAATATTACTGTAGACATCTCTTCTCTCGTGGATTTTGCTGCGCACATTCAAGCAAAAGATGTGAAATTGCCAGAAGGTGTTGAATTAGTTTCAAAATCTGACGAAGTGATTGCGCTCGTTAAAGAACCTCGCGAAGAGAAGGAAGAAGAGGCGGCTCCAGTTGACCTCGCTTCAATCGAAGTTGAAAAGAAGGGTAAGAAAGACGAAGAAGGTGTGCCAGGAGGAACTCCAGCGGCGGAAGGTCAGGACAAGAAGTAAAACAAAACTGCTTAATTTTAAAGTCCTCGGGTCGCATCACGCACGTTCTGTAAAGAACGTGCGTTTTGTGTTGATGCTCAACCAGACTTTTAAAATTAAGCAGTTTTGCTTTACTTTCCAGGCCAGGGTTCTTCTAAACTCACCAAGGTGCGCCGATGAGTTTTTTTGCTATAATAAAGAAGATGATTTTTGCTATTCTTAAAAAACCGGCACTAATGCTCGTTCTTGTGGCTTTTGTGTTTAATATCCTGCCTTTACAGGTATTTGCTGCTCTTACGCCGCAACAGGAAGCTCAACTACGCAAAGAACTTGCTCAAATCGAGGAAGAGGCTCGTGTCTTGAATGAATCTCTCAAACAGCAACAGAGTCAAACCGCCACCATTTCACGCGATATTTCTGTCCTCACAAATCAAGTTAAACAAGCCGAGCTTGTTATTCAAAAGAAAAATATCGAAATCAAAAATCTCATGTCTGGAATTGAATTAAAAGAGCAGACTATTAACCAACTTGAAGAAAAAATTAATCGTAGTAAAAAAAACCTCATTGATCTAATGCGCAAGACGAACGAGGCAGACAATATGTCTCTGCCAGAAATTTTGCTGGGCAACGAAACCTTGTCAGATTTTTTCGTGGAATTTGATGAGTTCACTGTAGTAGAGAGACAGCTGAATGACCTAATCGATGAAGTGAAAGTTATTCAAGAACAAAACGAGAAAGAGAAGCAAGAGTTACAAATTAAACAAAATAAGGAGCAAGATGTGAAAGCAGAAATTGAACAAGATAAGCGTACGGTGACTATTAAAAAGCAGGAAAAAGCAGGGCTTCTATCGATCAGTAAACAAACCGAGGCAAATTATCAAACTGTCATCCAACAGAAAAATGCCAAGGCGGCATCAATCAGGGCTCAGCTTTTTAAGTTGCGCGATCAGGAGGGGATTTCGTTTGGAGATGCGGTAAAATATGCGAATAAAGCTTCGAAATTTACCGGGGTGCGCGCCGCATTTATTTTGGGTATTTTGAAACAAGAATCAAATCTCGGGGTTAATGTCGGTCAGTGTTACCTATCGAATACTGAAACGGGCGCGGGAATCGGTAAAAATACTGGTACACCGTTTGCCAAAGTGATGAAACCGGATCGAGATGTGACTCCATTCTTGACGATTACTCGAGCGCTTGGATTAGATCCATATCAGACACCTGTATCGTGCCCACTTTCGGTTGGGTACGGAGGTGCGATGGGTCCCTCACAGTTTATTCCTTCAACGTGGATCGGTTATGCGGCACGTGTCGCGACAACGCTCGGAATTTCAGCTGCAAATCCATGGCTACCAGAGCACGCCTTTATGGCAACGGGCCTTTTCGTAAAAGATCTCGGTGCAGCGGCGGGCGGTTATAGTGCAGAACAGCAAGCAGCAGCGCGGTATTATGCAGGAGGCGCTTGGGCTACGCTTGGACTTGGTTATGCAAATAGCGTCTTGTCGCACGCTGCGACTTTCCAAGAACAGCTGAATTTCTTGGAAGAAGTTGACGATTAAGCTGTATTTTGATATAGTCTGTGGACAAATTTAACGTATTATAAGTACATGAAAAAAGACATTCATCCACAAAATAACCGAAAAGTGATTTTTATCGACGACTCATCAAGCGAGCGATTCTTGGTCTATTCAACTGTTGAAACAGACAAAGTCGAAAAATGGACAGATGGTAAGGAATATCCTGCTTATAACATTGAAATTTCATCTGCGTCACACCCATTCTATACTGGCAAGGAAAACATTCTTGATGCTGCTGGTCGCGTAGAGAAGTTCAAGACTCGAATGTCCAAGGCTAAGACAAAGAAATAAATTTAAAAATACTCATTATTTTGAGCACGCTGTATTTTGCCTTATCAGGAAAAATCAGCTCGTTCCCGGACGCTAATTGGGAGAAAACAGGCGTCCTCCGAAAGGCTCAAAATAATGAGTATTTTTAAATTTATTTTTGTAGTAGACTTATTCCATACGAAGTGCAAAAAATAACATGAATCCAGAAGATCTAAAAAAGCACAAAGAAAACGTCAAAACTAAATTCTTCGCCGAGGAGTTGGAGCGACTTTTGGCTAAGGAGCAGGAAAATATAGCACTTCTTGAAACCGATCCCGACATGAAGGATATGGTTGAGGAAGAGTCTAAATCTATTGCCGAACAAAAAGCGGCGATGATGTCTCAAATCAAAGAGATTGTGAAAAGTGAAAAAGAAGAAGAGCAGTTCCCAAATGAAATTATGCTGGAAATTCGTGCTGGTGCTGGTGGTGACGAAGCTTCTATTTTTGCAGCTCAGCTCGCTGAAATGTATAGCCGTTATGGCGAGGCTCAGGGTTGGCAAGTGAAAAAGACCGAGGAATCTCTTTCTGAAGCGGGTGGCTATAAGGAGGTTTCTATAGAGATGCACGGCCAGGGAGTCTATAAAAAGATGCGTTTTGAAACTGGTGTGCATCGTGTTCAGAGAATTCCAATTACTGAAAAAATGGGACGTATTCATACTTCGACCGCGTCAGTTGCTATTTTGCCGATTCGTAAAAAGTACAATATCGAAGTTCGTCCAGAAGAAATTCATATGGAATTTTCGCGTGCTGGTGGTAAAGGTGGTCAGAACGTGAACAAAGTTGAGACCGCAGTGCGCCTTGTGCACTTGCCGACTGGTATTGATGTGCGCTGTACCTCAGAACGCAGTCAGCTCAAAAACCGAGAAACTGCTATGTCGCTTTTGATGTCTAAATTGCAACTTCATAAAGAGGAGGAAGAAGCCAAAAAATTCGCTGCAAATCGAAAATCACAAATTGGTACGAATGACCGGTCAGAAAAGATTCGCACGTATAATTTTCCTCAAAACCGTATTACTGATCACCGTATTGGTGAATCCTGGCATAACATAGAAGAAGCAATGAAAGGGGATATTGCCGATATTATTGATACTTTGGCCAAAAAAGCTGATGAAGCACAGGTACAGGATGATTCCACAACCTCATTATAGGTTGCCTCTTGATTTAAAACCGCCGATTTGCTAGACTTCGTCCTACATGATTTCAACAAAAAACAAGGTTTCAAAGAACAAAATTGAGTCGATGTTTGACGTCGGGGCTCATTTTGGTTATATCAAATCACGACGACACCCAACAACCGCTTCGTATATTTTCGGCCGAAAAAATAATGTCGAAATTTTTGACCTTGAAAAAGTCGAGGTTCAATTAGAAAAGGCAAAAGCATTCGTTGCAACACTCGCCAAAGAAGGCAAACGCATTCTTTTCGTTGGTGGTAAAAAAGAAGCACAAGCCGCAATCAAAGATGCAGCAGAAAAAATTGATATGCCACATGTGTCTGGACGATGGATTGGTGGAACTTTGACTAACTTTACAGAAATCCGAAAGAGAATCGACCACTACACAAAATTACTTTCTCAAAAAGAAAAAGGCGAGCTCGTAAAATACAAAAAGAAAGAACGACTTTTGATCGACCGAGAAATCGCAAAATTAGAAGAACGATTCAGTGGAATTGTTTCAATGGACAAAAAACCAGCAGCAATCTTCATTATTGACGCTGACAAAGAAAACATCGCCCGAGACGAAGCAATTCAAACTGGCGTGCCAATCATCAGCCTCGCAAACACTGACTGTAACTACAGCCTCATCGATTATGTTATCCCTGGTAACGATTCATCTGTTGATAGTATTAAATTTTTCCTCAACGAGATAGTAGAATCATATAAGTCTGGGAAAACAGCGTAGTTTTGTTTTTCGAGTTTTAATAGTTTAACCCTCAAGAACCATGGCAATTTCAATGGATCAAGTCAAAGTATTACGTGAAGCAACAGGTGTTTCTATTGGTCAATGTAAAAAAGCTTTGGAAGAAGCGAATGGTGACTTGGAGGCAGCTAAAGCCGTTCTACTCAAAAATAGCGCGGTATCTGCTGCAAAAAAAGCTGATCGTACTTTGGGTGCGGGAACTGTAGCAACATATATTCATGGGAATGGCATGATTGGTTCTATGGTTGAATTGATGTGTGAAACTGACTTCGTTTCCAATAATGAAGAGTTTAAAAAACTCGCGCGTGAAATTGCAGTACAAGTGTCTGCGACTGCACCCGAATTTGCAAACGTTACTGATGTTGCAGCAGATGCGCTCGAGGCAGCTGTTGCAGAAGGGAAAGTGCTCGTAAAACAGGCCTATATTAAAAATCCAGACCAGACTATCGAAAGTCTGCTCGAACAAGCTGTTCAAAAATTTGGAGAAAAGGTTGCAATCGGTCGCATCGCGCGATTTTCTGTTGTTGGTTAAGCCTTCAATATGAACCCCACCCTTATTATTTTGTTTTGCGTGTCGCTTATAGGGATTTTGATTATGCTTGCGATTCGTAATTACGAATTAAAAAACAATCGACAGATTTTTTCAATGGGGTGTCGAACATGGGCTGATCGTGGTTTGTCTAGATTCGGCTTGGCTATTTTGCGAATACTTGCTAGAATAAAAAAACTCGCAATAGAGAAATGGGCAGTGATTCCTCATAGAATCAGTTTGTCTCTCGCGCGGGTGTGGGCAAAAGTTCGGGTGAAGGTTGATCGATATTTTGATCGATTCCATCGCCACCACGTCTCTGGTAAACAAGGTCCGATGTCATCGTATTGGAAATCAATGCATGATCACAAAGACTCTTTGCCGAAGGATAAAGAGTAGAAGCGTGTAGTAATTGCCACCTTAGCTCAGTTGGTAGAGCAGCCGTTTTGTAAACGGCAGGTCGTCAGTTCAAGCCTGACAGGTGGCTCCAAAAATTTAGACAGGCACAAATTGTGCCTGTCTAAATTTTTACAAAGAGGAAAAAACAAAAAAAGGTTGAAAAAGCTCGTAAAAATGGTAGTCTAGTAGACAAGATGGACTATTCGAAAACTCCTTATTTTCATGTAGCGCATGCCCGCGATTTGACTGGGCGTGACCGAATTATTTTCCGATTACTCGAAATTTTACCAGGCTTTCTATCGTGGGGGACGTTGATATTGATTGTGGTGGGTTCGGTTTTTCTTCCTCTGTATGTCGCGGTGTTTATTATTGTGTTTGATTTGTATTGGTTACTGAAAACTGTACACCTTTCGTTTCACCAGTATTACAATTGGCGCCGCCTCAAACATAATATCAATGTTGATTGGCAAGCGAAATTAGCAGATTTGAAATATGAACATCTTCGTCACGTTATTTTGCTTCCATTTTATAA
Source organism: uncultured Candidatus Saccharibacteria bacterium (assembly GCA_964538855.1). Lineage (GTDB taxonomy): Bacteria > Patescibacteriota > Minisyncoccia > Phycocordibacterales > JAACPR01 > CAYLNC01. The sequence goes on along the minus strand of CAZIEY010000001.1, from coordinate 130,842 downwards.
AGAAGGTAAAGATGTGATTGAAGCATCATTAAAATCACTACTCGCGTCACATTACGACCCAAAGAAAATGATTATCGTTTTAGCAGCAGAAGTTCGCGCTGGTTCCGAATACACAGGCGTCACTGTTGAATTGCAAAATATGTACGCAAAATATTTCGATGATTTTATTGTGACAATGCACCCGGATAATTTACCGGGGGAAGTACGCGGCAAGGGCTCAAACATCGCATACGCGCTCAAAGAAACTCAATTGCGAGTCATCGACCCAAAACAAATACCATACGAAAACATTCTCGTGTCATCATTCGATATCGATACAGTGATTTGGCCACATTATTTTGCATGCCTCACATGGCACTTTTTGACCGCGGAAAATCGATATAATAAATCGTATCAACCGGTGCCTTTGTATAACAACAACATTTGGCAAGCTCCAGCGTTGTCTCGCGTTGCTGCGGTGACTTCGACATTCTGGCAAATGATTCAACAGGAGCGCCCTGAAAAGTTGGCGACATTTTCTTCACACTCAATTCCATTCAAAGCTCTGTACGAAGTAGGGTATTGGCAAAAAAATATGGTGTCAGAAGATTCACGTATTTTCTGGAATTTGTTCTTGGCAAAAGACGGTAATTACGAAGTTGTGCCATTGGCATATCCGGTTTCGATGGATGCGAATTTGGCGCCGACATTATTTGCGACATTGCGTAATATTTATAAACAACACATGCGATGGATGTGGGGTGTCGAAAATATCCCGTACATGCTGTTTGGCTTTATTAAAAACAAGAAAATTTCTTGGAAGCAAAAGTGGGATAAATCATTCACACAATTGGTTGGTTTTTGGTCACTCGCAACAAACCCAATTATGATTTTAGTGCTCGGCTGGTTACCGATTATTGTGGGTGGGGAAGCTTTCCGAGAAACATTGTTGTCGTATAACTTGCCGATCGTGACACGAACATTGATGACGATTTCGACACTCGGAATTATTTTGGCTGCAATCATTTCTGCGTCATTACTGCCTGCAATGCCAGTCACTATGGAGCGACGAAAAATCCGCTGGGCAGTACAAATTTTGCAATGGGTGTTTGTGCCATTTACGATTATCTTGTTCGGCTCATTACCAGGATTGCATGCTCAGACAAAATTGATGCTCGGCAGATACATGGGTGAATTCTGGGTGACACCAAAGCATAGGAAATAAAAGGGTGCGTAATTTATTCAACACATGAAACCACTTTCAAAAAAAACACGACAAATTTCTTGGGGATTGCTCTTCCTTGTATTTATTGCGATTAGTCCCTTTATTTTGTCGTATTCATTTGGATATCGCTTTGATGATAAGGGTATTGTGAAAACTGGCGGTATTTACGTGCACTCTGATGTTTCTGATACCGAAGTATTTGTGGATGGTGAATATGTCAAAAATAATAGTGTGTGGATGCGTAATGTGTTAGTTCAAACACTTAATCCGGATGTTGCACACACAGTTGAAATGCACAAGGATGGCTATCATTCGTGGACAAAAAATTTATCAGTGGCGGAAGGCATGGTCACAGAAGCGTATGCGTTGATGTTGCCGACGAGTATTAAAACAATGGCGACATACCCTGCAGTTGATGCACAAGGAAACGGAACTACCACATTAGGGTTGGCGAATAAAGTACCACAGAAAACATACACGGCGATTGAGTCACTTTTTGTGGTGTCGGATGTGGCACAGAGTGCATCAACGACACCATCGGACATACTCGAAGCACTCGCATTACATGGAGTGTCGGATGTGGCCGATTTGGTCAATTTTGAAATTGTAGGAGATCAAGTCGCGTGGTTAGAAGATGGAAATGTGATTGTAACATGGGTGAATGAGCAAGAAACTACTCCTTTTTATTTTTGTACTGTGACACATTGTCGAGATCAAATCGTACTTGATTGGGATGTTGATATTGTGCGTTTCGCATTCATGCCAGAACGACCCGATGTGCTTCTCGTTCTGAATAATGAAGGGTTGTGGGCAGTTGAAATCGACGATAGATCAGAGAGAAATATTCAACCTGTGTATTTAGGTGCGGGTCTCGATTTTCGCATCAATGAAAACGACAGAATTATCGTGTCAGACGAAGGGGTATTTTTTGAGCTCCGAATCTGATAAAATAGATTTTTATGAAAGGACATTTGCACCCAATCACACGCGTCATGGATGAAATCGTTTCGGTCTTTGCCGGAATGGGTTTTGAAATTGTGACATGTAACGAAGTCGACGATGAGTATCACAATTTCGACGCACTCAATGTGCCGGCTGATCACCCGGCGCGCGACATGCAGGACACATTTTGGTTGCGCGATTTTCCGAAACATTTGTTGCGAACTCAGACGTCGAACGCGCAAATTCACTTTATGGAGTCACATAAACCTCCGTTTAAAATTGTTGCACCAGGAAAAGTGTATCGATATGAAGCCACCGATCGAACGCACGAAGTGCAATTCCATCAAATTGAAGGGCTTGTCGTTGGTGAAGACATTTCAATGGCGAATTTGAAATATGCGCTCGGCTCGTTTTTGAAAAAGTTATTCGGCGATGATATGGAGATTCGTTTTCGACCGGGCTTTTTCCCATTCGTGGAACCTGGCGTTGAAATCGATATGCGCAAAAAGGGCGGCAATTGGATTGAGGTCCTCGGCGCCGGCATGGTGAATGCAAAAGTCCTTAACAACGTTGGTATTGATTCACGAAAATATCGAGGCTTTGCCTTTGGTATTGGCGTGGAACGAATCGCGATGATGAAATACGGAATCGACGATTTGCGAAACTTTTATTCAGGGGATTTGCGCTTTAATAATCAATTTTAAACCTATGCTCGTCTCATACAAATGGCTTCAAGAATATTTCGATGCGCCGTTGCCACCGGCCGAGGATTTGGCGTCTATGATTTCGCTCAAGGCTTTTGAAATTGAAGAAGTGACCGCGCACGGCGATGATTGGATTATTGATGTTGATGTGTTGCCGAACCGCGCACACGATTGTTTGTCGCACGACGGAATTGCACGCGAAATTGCAATGATGACGGGCTTGAAATTAAAAAAGCGCGAGATTCCACTGCATGCTGGTACTTTTGCGCCAAGCTTTACTTTATCCGTCGAAACCGATTTGTGCCGCCGATATGTGGCTCGTGAAATTACGAATGTCCGCGTGGCTGAAAGCGCTCCTGAACTGAAAGCGAAAATCGAAGCTCTCGGTCAACGCTCAATTAACAACATTGTCGATATCACAAATATTGTGATGTTTGCGGTGGGGCAACCGATGCACGCGTTTGATGCGGATAAAATCACGGGGAATATTGTGGTACGTCGCGCTACAGACGAACAAGAAATCACGACGCTTGATAACAAGCAGGTGAAATTAAATATGGATGCGGTGGTAATTTATGACAATGACACACCTCTCGCAATTGCCGGCATCAAGGGCGGAAAAATTCCAGAAGTCGACGGTGCGACAAAGCGCATCATTTTGGAGTCTGCCAATTTCAATCCGACATATGTGCGAAAAACGTCGCGCAAAATCGGCGTGATGACCGACTCATCAAAGCGTTTCGAAAACGAAGTGACGCCTGCGATTGCGGATCTCGCGATGGATATGGCGACTGAATTGATTTTGAAATATGCGGCGACCGATGTGACTGCGGTGTCGCTCAAGGCCGAACATTATCCAAAAACATGGCGACCATATCGCACAGGTGTGTCGGTGCGTGAAGTCAACGCGTTGCTCGGTACTGCATATTCTGAAAAAGAAATTGCTGGCGCATTCGACCGTCTCGGTTTTGAATATGTAATTGTGAATCCTCGCGAGGTGGTTATTTCTGAAGGACAAAAATTGGTAGGAGTTCCATACAAGTGGGCTTCAAGTGTATTTTTTGACGCACCGAATGCATTTGATTGTTCGAGTTTCACTGCGTACGTATCAGCGCTCGCTGGTTTGTCGGTGCCTCGCATGTCTGTCGACCAATTTGTGTACGCAGAAAAAATTTCGCAAGCTGACATGCAACCAGGCGATGTGATTTTTGCAAACACTGGCGATTTGAAACATAAAATTGATTACAAGAGCGTCGAGTTTGCCAAAGGCACTGATGTGGTCCATGGCGTGGATCATGTTGGATTTTATACTGGCGATGGTAAAGTGTTGCATGCGACTGAATTGAATGACGCTGGCGTTGTCGAAGAAAAAATTGCTGACAGTGCGCGCTTTCAAAATATTGTAGGGTACGGTCGATTTTTTGCTCCGAATGAAAATCGATTTGCATTGACGGTGCCTGTTGAACGATTGGATATTAAAACTGGCGCGGATGTTATCGAAGAAGTTGGTCGCGTCCTCGGATACGAACACGTCAAAGAAACTGCGATCTCGCAGATGGATTTTGCCCCTGCACAAAACAAAATGTATGCGGTGTCGCAGAAAATAAAAGCGACGCTCAACGGCCTTGGCTTTTCCGAAGTCTACACGTACACATTCGTGCCGACTGGTGTGATTGCTCCTGAGAATCCTATTTCAGAAGACAAGGCGTTTTTGCGAACGACGCTTGCTCATGGTATTGGTACAACACTCCCTCAAAATCTCTACAATATTGATTTCTTGATGCTTGATCAGGTGCGTGTGTTTGAAATTGGTAAAGTCTTTCCAAAGAAGGGTATAGAACGCGTGATGCTTGGTATTTGTGTGGCGAATCGCAATGGTTTCAAAAAACCAAGACCAGAAGAGACCATTAAGGATACCTTATCGAAGCTCTCAGAAGTTCTGGGGGTGAAATTAGTTACTACGGAAATTTCAGATACACCGCTTTTCGTGGAAATTGATTTGGAAAAAGTCGTGGCGTCGATTGGCGATATTTCATACGAACCGCTTGTGCCGGTGGAGACGGTTACATACGCGCCGATCTCAGCGTATCCTTTTATGATTCGAGACGTTGCGGTGTGGGTGCCTGATGCGGTGGCGGAATCGGACGTGCTTGCGCTCATTACGAAAAACGCCGGCCCTTTGATGATTAAAAATCGCTTGTTCGACGTATTCAAAAAAGACGGTCGCACTTCATATGCATTCCGTCTCGTATTCCAATCATTCGAAAAAACTCTGACGGATGCGGAAGTGAACGCGATTATGGATGGCATTGCCGGCGAGATGAAGAAGAGTGGGTGGGAGGTGAGGTAAAATGCAGATTGACTTTTCCCTAATTTTTACTATATTAGACACATAAACGCCTATGGCTCGCCCGAAACATCGCAAGATGTTAGGGAGGAAAATACAAAAAAGCGGTTAGAGTAAATCTTTAATCGCTTTTTTGATTACTCGGAATTTTTATTCGCCCTACTAACTCTTGTTGGTTTGAAGAAATCGCGAAATAAGCATTTTAAAGAAATAATGAATTTTCAGGTTGACTTTCGCGAGAATAGTTTGATACAATCATGTTCTAGGATGGTTTGGCCATCCTTGCTCGAAAGAGCCAGATATGCCCCGAAAGGGGCTATTATATTTTAAGAACGCTCCTCAGACAATTTTTAATAAGTGTAAATTCATCATTTGATAAAGCGGATTTTTTCTCTAGTAATCTCCTCTTGTCGAAACAACGCAGTTGAGTGATAAGAGCAGTATGTAATATTCCATCTTCTGAACGTATGATACATGAACGTCGTGATTTCTTCTTTTTTGATGTTAAGGGGATACCGATAAAATTGTCGTGTTGACCCAATTCAATCACAAGCCCTGGTCGGAGGTAATTTTTTCCTTTACCATATATTTCTGATCCAATATTCATTCCTATCATGCACCACCAAATTTCTCCAACTTTTGGGTGGAAAAAATATGCTTTTCTATCTATTTCTTGTTTCTTTAGATTCCAACTGTCAAAATCTTTCACGTATCACATTATACGGATTGGGTATGAAGTTTCGTTAAAGAAAGTCCAAAGAAAAAATAAAGTTTTCTCGTTGTTTCTTGAGATGCAAGAAAACCGCCAGGCGCACAGGGCGTCGGGCGGTTTTTACGAGGATCGAAGTCCTCGGTTCGGTCGTGAAGACCGGTGATGAACGGTGCTGTGGCGCGAGAAATTATTCCCCCGTGCTAACCTCTTTGTGGTTAAGGCTGTAAATATATACAATAAAACCTCCGATACTAGCTATAGTCAGCCAAATGAAGAATATGAGTATAGCACTTTTGTTTACTGTGTCAGGTGACTTTTTGAATGTCACCTCAGCCACGGCTTGTGAGCTACCACTCTTCATGGTGACTTTCGTTCCTTCAATCTGAACCCCTTCTACGGGTTTCTCGAATGACAGGGTGTCAGTATATATCAAGAGATATCGATTCTTTCCCTTTATATAGTAGTCAATTTTTCCTTCGTGTGGATACAGTACAACCGTAACCACTTCAGAGAGTTCTCGCAATATGAGTTCTCCGTTACATGTGAGAGCAATTGGCGATGGGCGTTCGGTGACAACCATGACATTAGTTGAATGCGTTTCGATTGTAGTGGTCCTGGTTAGGTTGTCCCAGGAATATTCCACTTCGTCCTTGTAAACAAGGAGGTTCCAGATTATTGCAATCAGTGTGCTGATTGCAATAAAGAGAGGCAAGATCTTCCGCTTCACGTTCGTTCTCCGGTTTGTGGGTTGTAAGGATCAGTCAGTACATATGTAAAGTATCATATACGTATAACAATGTCAATATGTACAAAGACCTTATAAAATAAGACTTAAATTAATAAAAAACCACTTGGAGACCGCTTGAAAAAATGCTATAATAACCCCCATATGGCAGACAAAAAATCAGAAAAAGACGTTAAAAAGTATGGTGCGGATGAGATTACAGTTCTCGAGGGGCTCGAGCCGGTACGAAAGCGACCCGGAATGTACATTGGTACAACTGGCCCGGATGGTCTGCATCACTTGATTACAGAAATTTTTGATAACTCTCGCGACGAAGCCATGGGTGGTCACGCGAATCGCATCGAAGTCGCGCTTTTGCCGGACGGTTATGTTCGCGTTGTCGACAACGGTCGTGGTATTCCGGTTGATAAACACTCTAAAACAAAAGTGTCTGCGCTTGAAACTGTTATGACAGTGCTCCATGCCGGAGGTAAATTCGGTGGGGAAGGCAGCGGTTACAAAGTGTCTGGAGGTCTCCACGGTGTGGGTGCTTCTGTGGTAAACGCGCTTTCGACGCACCTCATTGCCGAAGTTCACCGCGACGGTTTTAAATATCGTCAAGAATACAATATCGGTAAGAAAAAATCAGATGTAAAGAAAATCGGTGCTACAAAAATGCGCGGTACTATTGTTACTTTCAAAGCCGACGATACAATTTTCGAAACTGTTGAATATGATTTCAAAAAGATTCTCGGTCACTTGCGCCAACAAGCCTATCTCGTGCGTGGTTTGAAAATCACTGCGATTGATGCGCGTCTCGTCAAAGACAAAATGGACTTCGACGACATTTATTACCTCCAAGATTCCGAAGTCGAAGCTCCGTCACAAACTTTCTATTTCGAAGGAGGACTCGCGTCGCTTGTAAAATTTCAAAATCAATTTCAAAAACCAATCAACCCGAATATTTTTTACGTTGAAAAATCTGTCGGTGATATTCAGGTCGAAGTTTCGCTTCAATACGTGGACGATATTTCTCCTCGCCTCACTGCATTTGCAAACAACATTTACAACAGCGAAGGTGGTACACATGTGACTGGTTTCAAAACATCGCTCACTCGAACATTGAATACCTACGGCAAGGCAAATAACTTGATCAAAGAAGCCGACGGTGCTTTCACAGGTGAAGACGTTCTCGAAGGTATCACTGCGGTCGTGTCGATCAAGATGCCTGAAATTCAATTCGAAGGTCAGACCAAAGCAAAACTCGGTTCAACCGAAGCGCGTGGTGCGACTGAAGCCGTATTTGGTGAAGCATTCGCTGCATTCCTCGAAGAACACCCAGAAGATGGTAAAGCTATCGTTTCAAAAGTAGTGCTCGCTGTGCGTGCTCGAAAAGCCGCAAAAGCAGCAAAAGATTCTGTGCTCCGAAAGGGCGCACTTGAAGGCATGACGTTGCCTGGAAAACTCGCCGACTGTCAGGTCAAAGACGCAGCCGAAGCCGAACTCTTCATTGTGGAGGGAGACTCTGCGGGTGGTACAGCTAAAACTGGTCGAGATCGCCGAACTCAAGCCGTGCTTCCATTGCGAGGTAAGATTTTGAACGTGGAACGAGCTCGTCTCGATAAAATGTTGGCGTCAGAGCAAATCAAAAATCTCGTCGTTGCGCTTGGTGCTGCAATCGGTGACACATTTGATATTACAAAATTGCGATATCACAAAATTATTATCGCAACAGATGCCGACGTCGACGGTGCGCACATCGCGACATTGTTGCTCACTCTTTTCTATCGATATTTTCGACCAATTATTGATGGTGGATATTTGTTCATCGCGCAATCTCCTCTGTATAAAGTGATGCGAGGTAAAGAAGTTCACTATTTGTACAGCGACGAAGAAAAAGTGAAATTGATCGGTGCCGACAATGACGAAATCAACGAAGAAGGTGGAGAAGGCGAGGTTGAACCAGCCGACGCTGAAGTCGAAGTTGCCACAAAGAAAAACTCTACAAAATGGCGAGTTCAACGATATAAAGGTCTCGGAGAAATGAACGCGAACGAATTGAAGGAAACTACAATGGATAAAAACAATCGTGTCCTCAAAAAAGTCGTGATTGACGACGCAATCGAAGCCGACAAAGTCTTCGATATGCTCATGGGTAAAGACGTTCCTGCTCGAAAATCATTCATTACAACGAACGCGAAGTTGGCGGAGATTGACCTTTAAAAAATAAAAAACACCTCGCGATGTGCGAGGTGTTTTTTATTTAATTAATCTGGCTCTACTTCTAATTCCTCTGTCTCGTCGTTATTGTTTTCGTCTTCTTCGTCGACGTCGTCATCAGAATCGACAGTCAATTTCATTCGGAATGTGCCAGTGTCTGGGTTTTCGAATTCGACAGTAAATGTGCGAGATTCGCCCGGACGCATTGATGATTGAACTCGTGATCGGTAGTCGTCGTCATCGTCAGGAGTGTTTTCGATTTCAAATCTCCATGAACCAGTTGATTCGCCACCACGGTTGATAACTGTGAATTGAACGGCTGCGTCGTCATCCTCGTCAATCGTGTCGTCTTCGCGGAATCGATTACCATCCATACGACCGACTTCAAACGAGTCGATTTCTAGGTCGGCATCATCGTTTCGGTCATAGTCAACGGAACCGCCACCATTACCATTTTCACTTACCCGCATCGAAATAGAGTTGTTCGAGTTGTTTGTTTCATACACAAAGTTTTGAGGATCAGCGACTACTGTCATTGTTCCTTCGGTCAAATCTGTGAATCGCAAAGTGTATCGGATTGCATCACCTGGATTAAGTGAAACTTGGGTAGGGGAATAAGTCGTCTCGCCGTCTGGAGTTGTGTAATTAAATACCCAATTTCCTGTAACAGCTGAACCGATATTTGAAACTGTGAATGAAATCAAACCGTTTCCTGTATCCACCATGTTTGAGAGGGCGATATCTGCGATTCGTGGGTAATTATAAACCGGTTGTGTGTTCGTAGGTGTTGTTGGTCGTACTGCTGGAGGTGTTGTTGGTTGATTATTCGCAGCACCAGTAATAACAGGAGTGGTGCTGATGATTGTACCTGCGCTTGCGAGCGCGTCTCCTTTTTTATTTGTTACGCCAATTTTTACATCACCATCTGCTACTGAGTCATCCTCGTCGTTAATAAATTCAATAGAAAAAGGAATAGTGACATCAATATTTTCTTTGGTTAAAGTAGGTGTGATTTCAACTGCTTGGATATCTGCGCCAAACGTATAAGGAGTATTACAAATCAATCGCTGCAAACCGTTTGTGGTCGCCATCGATAATTGAACATTGCTCACACAAGAGTATTTCAAAATATATGAACCTTCTTCTGTTGGTTCGTATTCCCATGCAAGCACGGTTGTCTCGCCAGATTTCAAATCGTCGTCATTTGCTGAAGAAATACTGATGGTTTTATCAACAAAAGGGGATTTAAAGATTTTTCCGACTGATGCAAAGCCTGAAAATACCTTCGGCATGATTTTAATCACCGCGAAAGCCAAAATTACTACGATTATGATAATGCCAAGGATGAAAAGCGCCTTGGTGAATATGTTTTTAAATACGTTTGTGTTTTCTGACATAATGCGTATAATACCACGTTTAATGCCTCTATGTCAAGTCATTTTTGACCTATAAACAGTTGCTAAAACCTTAATAATATAGTAATCTAGTTTAACTATGTCACAAGAGAAATTAGTCATTTTAAAGCACAAGCCAACTGGCGAAGTTTATTATTCTAGAAAAAATCGTAAAAATAACGCGGAAAAATTGGAATTACGAAAATTCAGCCGAAAATTACGAAAGGTTGTAGTGTTCAAAGAAGTGAAGAAGTAGGATTCTCGTAGCAGGCAAATAAAAAGTACTCAAATTTTGAATGTCTGGTTGAGCAGAGCGACCCGAGGACTTCAAAATTTGAGTACTTTTTATTTGCTCGTTTTATGTTAGAATCTTATTTCTAGGGTCTATAGTTTCAATGGTAAAACATCGGTCTCCAAAACTGAGGTTCCAGGTTCGAATCCTGGTGGACCCGCACAACAAAATGAGCCGTCTCCGAGAGGAGGCGGCGATTTTTGTTGCGAGGTCCACCAGGATTCGAAAGGCGCAGGCCAAGGGTCCCAGTATGGAGCGCAGCGAAATCTGGGATGGCCGAGCCGGGGTCGCGAACACTTTGTAAAATGCGAGCCGTCATCATCTATCGAAATATGGTCGAGGCGAAGCATTTTACTTAGTGATTCGTGACCGAGAGTGGTGGACCCGCAAGTGATATATAATGTAAGCTAGTATAATCACATGAAGAAAACTATAAAATATTCACTTTGTATTTTCGCAGCCATTACTATCCTTTTAGTGATCGATTATCAGTTTTTCCCGGCTAAATATAAAATCGATAAACAGCCTATTAAAACTATTTTATCTGAATCACTGACAGAAAAAGATACTGTGTTTTATGACTTGGACTTTGCTCCGGTTTGTACCGGGATAATGGTGTGTGAATCTGGATTAGTTTTTAGAGCTTGGTATGAAAATGTGATGTATAAACAAGCAATTCTCAGTTGTGAAGATGCGGCAGTGGATTTCGACGATATTTCTCGAACAATACGATGTGAAGGGGATTATATAGTACCTGTTTTCGAATCAGGATCCGTCGCTGTCTATTATGCAGAAGAGGACGGTACCTTGCTCGATAAGATAACTTCAATACATATTCCATACAATATTACAAAACTAGAGTATCGGGGTTTTGAAGAATAATTACGGGTTAGCCTAAAAAATAAACACGCCGACCTCATTGGATCGGCGGTTTTTCCCGGACGCTGTGTTAGCGTGGGAGCCTATATTTTTTCGGGATTTTAGGATCGGTTCTCCAGTTGTACCAACCGCTGGTCCAATACCCAGAAGGTAAGAGTTGGCTACGGTATTTGCACTTTGGGCACCATACGGTGAGCGGCGCCCTTTCCAGTCTGCAAGGCAAGGTCGGTTTTTTGCAGTATGGGCACGTTATTTTTCTTTGTGCCCACTTGAAAAAGGCCTTTATAGGTATGGAAAAGATTACAATCCAGGCGCACAACTTGATGGGCATAACAGTTCTCCTGTGGGTGGGTCAAAGATCGGGGCTTCATCTATACATTACATATATAAATATGCTTTGTCAAATTTAATAGTAATTATAAAAACCCATGCCACATCTTACAAATTCCTTTTAAGTCATGTGGTGCAAACCAGTTCACTCTCTCATCTCGTTTAAACCACCGCATCTGTCGCTTTGCAAATTGTAAACTTTTTACACGAATTTGCTCGATCATTTCAGCGCGTGAAATTTTCTTTTGCAAAAATTGCGCCATGAATCGATATTCAAGCCCGAATGACTCCATTCGTTTCCACGACATGCCGGCCTTGCGCAGCTTTTTTGCTTCGTCGAGCATCCCAAGTTTCATACGCTTCGTGAGGCGTTTCGCAATCTTTTTCTCGAGTTCTTCAAAGGGAATAGTCAATCCGATTTGCAGACAATTGTATCGTGGCTGTTTCACAATCTGTGGCACGGCACCAAGCGCAGTTGCAATTTCAATTGCTCGAATGAGGCGCACGGGATTTTGTGTGTCGATGTCAGCCAATCGTTCTGGATCTAATTGTTTAAGCTTCTCGCACAATTTGTCTATCGTCATACGCGCCAGTTTTTTACGGAGTGCGTGATTTGGAGGAACTTCTGGAACGATGACGCCGTCAACAATTGATTGAATATAAAAACCGGTGCCTCCGCATACGATTGGAGTTTTACCGCGAGCAATAATGTCATCGATGGCTTTATATGCGTCGCGTTGAAATTTCGCAACATTGTATACCGAACGAGGCGATGCGACATCAATCAAGTGATGTGGCACGTTACGCATTTCCGCATGCGTAATTTTTCCTGAGCCCAAGTCCATGCCGCGATATACTTGGCGTGAGTCAGCCGAAATAACCTCGCCGTTACATGTACGTGCGATTTTCACCGCGAGGTCACTTTTGCCGGTTGCGGTCGGGCCGAGGATTACGATGATTTTTGGCTTAGATTTTATTTTTTTCATAAAACATTTGATGAGTATAAAAAGGAAAACCCGTTGGCGGCGGGTTTTCGGGATAACTGTTCGCGAGGGGTGGTGGTGTTCTTAGTGATCATCCCTCCAACGTTTCTCGCCGCACTCCGGGGTACCGTCTTGCCTATAATTGCAGTAGTGACAGTAGCCGTCAGAGTAGTAATAGTAATCCCCGTGCGTGTATTGTTCTCCTGATTTGTAGTAGATTCGTTCATACCGCGCTTGACGTTCACGGTTCTCGATGTACGGCTCGTTCTCATAGCAACCTGCGCCAAACAGGGCTATGACGAGAAAGATCACCCTGATCAAATTCGAGGCTTTCATTGGTTTGCCTCCTTTCTATATATGAAATTACCACATATGGGAAGTTTTGACAATGCTACATTTGGCGTAACCACGAAAAATTGATAAACTATTCTATAACAAGGCATCAGCTCGTAAATTATTTTTTATTCACCATGAACACGTTTATTATTAAGGCCCTGAGCGACAAGGAACATTTTGATCCGAGTACTCTTTCGCAACATGTACCATTTACTCAGGCCGATGTGTATGGATCTTGGCAGAAAAATTTGGGTCGAGAGGTAAAGCGTTTTTTAATTTCTGATGATACTGGTCCGGTCGCATATTTCCAGATATTACGATTTCCACTCGTGTTTGGAAAAACATATTTGTATGTACCACTCGGGCCGGTCGTGAAAAGCGTTTCGGAACCACTCCTTGTCTTTTTAAGGCAAGAGTTGCAAAAAATTGCCCGCGCAGAGAACGCGGTTTTTGCTCGACTTGATTTTTCACCACCAATCGCGCCGGATGTGTTATCGAAACTTTTTACCAAGTCACCACGTTGCACCTATCACTCGGCATATTTTCAGCCTCGCGTAGAATGGTTTTTGAAATTGGACAAAACAGAAAATGAAATTTTGATGGACATGCATGAAAAGACTCGTTACTCGATTCGTCTCGCTGAACGAAAACAAATCACTTCAGAAATTGTGACCGAAAACTTTGGGAAATACTTCGACATCTTTTATCAATTAATGGTGGATACTGCGAAACGAAATAATTTCCATCTCCATTCCAAAGAATACTATCAGAATGTTTTTGCAGGCCTTGATTCGAAAGATTCCTATATTTCTGTTGCGAAATTCGGTGAAAAAGTTTTGGCGATTGATTTAGTTATTGTGTTTAGTGGGGTGGCGAATTACGTCTTTGGCGGATCGAGTGCCGACGAACGAAACCGCATGCCGACGTATTTGGCACAGTGGCGCGCAGTGTGCCACGCAAAAAAACTCGGCTGCGATTTTTATAGTTTCGGCGCAATTTCTGCTGAATCAGATACGTACAAGGGTTGGGACGGTATCACAACCTTCAAAAAGAAATTTGGAGGAGAGGCTGTAATTCGCTCTGAATTTTTTGATGTAGTTACGAATTCATTTTGGTATCATATGTATAATCTCCGTCGATATTTCAAATCATTACTACGATGAAAAAACTCATTAAACAATTATTACCAAAGCAACTTTTGTACTTGTATCACTATATGCTCGCGATGTGTGCGACAATTTATTTCGGATTTCCTTCGAAAAAAATGATTGTGATTGGTGTGACGGGGACCAAGGGTAAAACTTCCACTATTAATTTTATTTGGTCGTGTTTAATGGCAAGTGGTCATACAACTGGCATTATCACCACTGCAAATATCCGCATCGGAGAGCAAGAATTTTTGAATAAATATCACATGACGATGCCGGGGCGATTTGTTATCCAAGAGAAAATGGCCGAGATGGTTCGTGCTGGGTGCAAGTTCTGTATTGTCGAGACAACTTCGGAGGGGCTCAAGCAATTTCGTCACACTGGAATTTATTATGATATCGGTGTGTTTACGAATTTGTCTCCGGAACATTTGCCTTCGCATGATGGAAGTTTTGAAAAATATAAACAGATGAAGGCAAAGATGTTTGCGGCCTTGTCGTCACATCAGAAAAAGATTTCGGGCAAACGTGTTGAAAAAGTTATCATTGCAAATGCTGATAGTGAGCACGCAGATTTCTATTTGAATCATAAAGCTGATAAAAAAATCACCTTTGGAATTTCAAAACCGGCGAATGTCGTGGCGACTGCGGTTCAGGAAATTGGTTCTGGTGTGAAATTCCGTGTCGACTCTGCGAATTTCGAGCTTGGCATTTTAGGGAAGTTTAATGTGTACAATGCAATGCCCGGAATTATTATTGCGCGACTTTTTGGGGCGAGCGATGCGGAAATTGCGCGTGGTCTTTTGGACTTGAAAATTATTCCTGGTCGCATGGAAAAAATTATTGAAGGACAAGATTTCACCGTGCTCGTGGACTATGCTCATGAAAAGCAAAGCATTACGAATGTGTTGCAGACCGCGAATAATATGAAACCGGCTGGTGCGAAAACAATTATTGCACTTGGTGCCGAAGGTGGTGGTCGTGATACGGCAAAGCGCGCAATTATGGGCGAGCTTTCTGCGAAGATGGCGGATTTTGTGGTGGTGACAAATGTCGATCCATACGAAGATGATCCGAAGAAAATTTTGGAGGATATTGCAATTGTGGCTGAAAAGTTTGGAAAAGTTCGTGGCAAAGATTTATTTGTCATTGAAGATCGCCGCGCGGGGATTCATCAGGCGCTTACATTAGCGAGAACTGGAGATGTGGTGCTTATCACAGGTAAAGGTGCGGAGCAGTCGATTATGATTGGTGAAAAATCTGCGCCCTGGGATGATCGAGTTGTGGTGAGGGAAGAGTTGCAAAAGCTGGTGAAATAAAAAAGTCGAACCTGTAGCGCATATTATTTTTTATATAATGCGCTACAGGTTCAGATATAGTTGTTTGGGGGCTGGTAACTTTCTCTCAAAAACCACGTGACGCATGATAATCCCTTGCGTGTGTGGTGGAGGTTTTGCACCAGGGTCTTGCCCCATAGACCATGTGATAATATCACCATTCCTTTGAATTTTAAAGTGCGGATTTATTGTGAATGCGATGGTTGTGCAGCCTTTTTTGACACACCATACACCATTGATACTCCAAAACTGTCTATCTACGAAGAATTTTATGGTATCATCCTTGAACACTCCGATTTGTTGTATTGGGAATGCAAACTCCATATCTTCACGTGATAAATATTTTTCTATAATGAATACGAGGCCGACGTCTTGCCTGCGCGACTGCTCGATGATTTCCAAAAGAGAATTACGCAGCTTTATTGTCGGCGACACTTCACGAGGTTCCGTCATGGGACCCTCCTTTCTGATTGTTAATCTATCATACGCAATTAAGTCCTGCAATTTTGAATGGTGCCGGGGGAGGGACTCGGTCACGAATCACTAAGCTTTTTATTTCGCTCGAGGGACTCACTCATAAAAATCTAAGTGTTCGCGACCCCGGCTCGGCGCCCCAGGTCTCGATACTCTCGACACAGGGGACCCACGCCTCCGCCTTTCTCGTCCCAGATCCCTTACACAGTTATTAAAAAATCCCCTAAAGAATAGGAGATTTTTTAATAATGTGCCGGGGGAGGGACTCGAACCCTCACATCCTCTCGAATACACGATTTTGAGTCGTGCGCGTCTACCAATTCCGCCACTCCGGCAATTTTGCGCACATTTCAGATATCCACCCGAAATGCACAATAAGAGAAGTGTACTCGATTTTTTATCCGAAATCAATATGGTAAGATAGTCTGCATGGAACACTCTTCATTTCAAAATAATGCCGTCTTCTTTATCGAAGTCGACAAAATCAAGCCGAACCCTTTTCAACCTCGGAAAGAATTTGATCCGAATCGCCTCCAGGAATTGGCTGACTCGATTCGTATGTACGGTATTTTGCAACCGCTTGTGGTGACACGTCGCGAAATCATCAAAGACGACGGGGGAATCGCATCTGAATATGAATTGATTGCGGGTGAACGACGTTTGCGTGCTTCAAAATTGGCGGGGCTCAAAGAAGTGCCGGCGTTGATTCGCTCTTCGCAGGATGATGATAAAACGAAACTCGAATTGGCCATTATCGAAAACTTGCAACGCGAAGATTTGAATTCGATTGATCGCGCGCTCGCATTCCAACAACTCGCTGAAAAATTTAATTTCACGCATGCCGAAATTGGTAAAAAAGTAGGACGCAGCCGCGAATATATTTCAAACACGATTCGTATTTTGTTGTTGCCTCAAGAAATGCAAGATGCATTGCGCGATCGAAAGATTTCAGAAGGGCACACACGACCACTGTTGATGCTTGCTGATCGTCCCGAAGAACAAATGGTATTATTCCGAGAAATTTTGCTCAAGAAAATGACGGTGCGTGATGCGGAAAAAATTTCTCGCAAAATCGCCTATGACAAAGTGCGCAAGAAAGAACGCATGTTCAACCCTGAAATTGTGGAATGGGAAGAAGAAGTTAGCTCTACATTAGGTACACGTGTGCACATTGAACCTCGCGAAATCGGTGGTCGCATTGAAATTGATTATTTTGATGAAGAAAGCCTCCGAAAAATTATGGAAATTTTGCGAACTCGCGAAGCAGCTCGACGTGAAACGGCGCTTGCTGGCGTGGATGAAGTGGCCCCAACAGAAATTGCTGATCATCCAAAAAATGAATTAAGAGAGGATGATGATTTGTATTCGTTGAAGAATTTTTCGATTTGACGTAGTATATATTGGTACTATGAATCCCAAAGAACAAGGAGATAATGCTCCTAAAATGTTTCATGGCGAGGCTGTATCGAATGCTGCCTACTCTATGTATGCTGAATCCGCGCCACTATTTGCTGATGTGGTGAGAAAGTATATACAACCAGGAATCTCTTATTCCTTAGCAGATCTAGGTAGTCATAAGGGCGCTTTTTTAAGGGATTTACTGAACATACTACCAGAATATGAATTTCACTCAATTGCGGTTGATGTTAATGAAGATGATTTACTTGATAACTCGGCTGATATTAAGATTAAATCTGATTTAGGTCATATTGATATACCAGAAAAAAGTATAGATGTTGTTGTATGCAGATATGTTTTGGCATGGAATAATTTAGAATCACAACATCAAATTATTGCCGAGATGAAAAGAATTGGACGTACAATTGGAATTATCCAACATCAAGGTGCGGAATCACAAGATCCTGATCCATTACAAAGTGCGTCGAAAAAGTTGTTTGGTGGTGCTATCCCTCAATTACAAAGATCGGAATTCTTTTTTAGTACACCGAATCAAATTGAAGACTTCTTTAAGGAACAAGGTATCGAATTCGAATGTATACAAAATCGAAAAGTGCTAGGTTTATCCGAATTATTAATTGAGAAGTATAAATTATCCGATACAGATGCCCAGCAAGTTTCAGAGATATTAAAAGATGCTGATTATGTTAATCAAACGACTTGGATTTTGAAATTCTAATTTACTTTTTCTCCTTCTTTTTAAACCCTCGCGGCTTTTTCGGTTCCTTCAAAATTTCGATGGCACGTTCGAGAGAAATATCGTACACACTGTCGGTCTTGAGAGATCGGAAATCTTTTTCGTGCACAATGTAAGGACCAAAGCGTCCGACGCCTGCGGTAATAGTTGCACCTGTTTCAGGGTGTGCACCGAGTGGTCGAGGTACACTCAAATATTTTGCTGCCTCTTCAACTGTAACTTCCGTTGGATTTTTTTCTTTCGGAATGCTTGCCATACGCGCTTTTATTTTTTTGCCTTTTTCATCTTTACCTCCGATTCCGAGTTGTACGTATGGGCCGAATCGTCCGACTTTCACAAAAATTGGTTCGCCGCTTGTTGGGTGATTTCCAATTGGTTCGTCGGCTTTGATTTCGTGACCTTCAATAGTCAAAGCGCCATCGCATTCAGGATATTTGGAACAGCTTAAAAATTTTCCTCCACGACCGAGTTTTATCTGCATACTTGCGCCGCATTTTGGACATTTCCATTTCGCATCAGCTTCGCCGAGCGTTGTTAATTTATCGATTTTTTCTTTTGATTTTACGTCATCAGAAAATGGTCCGTAAAAATCCTTCATTGTTTTTACGTAATCGCGTTCACCATTTGCGATTTCATCCAATTCATTTTCCATTTCAGCAGTAAAAGAATCGCTGATGTATTTTTCGAAATTCTGTTCGAGGAAAGAAGACACAACATCGCCAGTATCAGTTGGAATTAATGTTTTGCCTTCTTTTGTTACATATTCACGTTCGGTAATTGTGCGAATAATAGATGCATAGGTAGAAGGGCGACCGATGCCGCGCTTTTCTAATTCTTTAATGAGGCCTGCTTCGGTGTAACGTCCTGGCGGCAATGTTTGTTTGCCTTCAGAATTAATTTGAACCAATTTCAAAGTCTCGCCAATTATAACACTCGGCAATTCGACGTCTTCGCCGCGCGCTGCAGGATCTGCCATCAACCAGTTTTCGCGAATCACACGCTGGCCGTTTGCAGTGAAATCAGGAGTTTCGCCGCCATTAACTGCGACACTCAATTTTGTGCGCATAACTTCGGCATCTTTCATTTGGCTCGCAACAGTACGCGCCCAAATCATTTCGTACAATTTTTTCTGTTCAGGTGTAGAGCCGGCAGAACGTTTTGAAATATCTGACGGACGAATTGCTTCGTGGGCTTCTTGTGCATTTTTTGATTTTGAAGCGAACACTCGCGATTGATATTTGTCCTCACCGAATAATTTTCCAACGACGGTGCGAATTTGCCCGAGCGCATTTTGGCTGAGGTTCACGCTGTCGGTACGCATATAGGTGATGTGACCGGCTTCGTACAATTTTTGAGCGATTCCCATGGTTCGAGAAGGAGAAAATCCAAGACGAGTCGATGCTGTCTGTTGCAATGTTGAAGTAATAAAAGGTGGACGAGCAGAACGTTTCGCCGCGGTTTCTTTTACGTCGCGAACAGTCCACGTTCCAGCGCGACCGACACTCACGATTCGGTCGGCTTCCGCGACAGTTTTTGGCTCTTCGGCGCAAGTTAATCCAAATCGAGCTTTCGCATTTTCAGTTGTCGCAGTAATAACCCAAAAGTCTTCTGGCTTGAAAGCGCGAATTTCGCGTTCGCGTTCCATGATAATGCGGAGCGCAGGGGATTGAACTCGACCTGCAGATAATCCGTAGCGAACTTTTTTCCAAATCAAACCTGACAAATCGTAACCGACGAGACGGTCCAACACACGACGCGCTTCCTGGGCGATTCGCAAATTGTCGTCGATTTTGCGCGGATGTAACACAGCTTCGTTCACAGTTTCTTTTGTGATTTCGTTAAATGTGACACGCTGTGCGTTTTTGAGGCCGAGCACTTCTTTCAAGTGCCATGCGATTGCTTCACCTTCACGGTCGGGGTCAGTCGCGAGATAAATTTCGTCTGCTTTTTTTGCGAGGCGTTTTATTTCTGAAATGACGTGATCTTTGCCGGCGCTGATTTCATAGGTCGGCACGAAGCCCGCTTTGATGTCGATCGCTTTTTTATTATTCTTCGGTAAATCGCGCACGTGACCAACTGATGCGACCACAGTAAAATCCGCGCCCAGATATTTGGAAATAGTTTTTGCTTTTGCAGGTGACTCAACAATGAGAAGTTTTTTTCCGCTCCCATTTGTTGTCGATGCCATGTTGATTTTTTTTGTAGCCATTAATGACAAAATAACTCATCTGACTATTTTTTGCAAATTTTTCCGTTTATAACTTGTACAATATTTTTTATTTCAAGCCCAGTGATAAGCACGTTTATTTCGTTGATCTGCATTCCAGTTCGGCGTAGTAATTCCTCGACACTTGTTGGTTCGAGGATGTTTTTAAGCAGCATTTTTTCTTCCTCGTTTACATTGTTAAAAACGAGTTCGGTTTGTTGTGGCTCAAAGCGAAGTGCTTCTAAAATATCTTTCGAAGATGTAACTACGGTCGCACCAGCACGAATCATTCGATTTGACCCAATCGAACTGTCATTGAAAATTGAACCAGGCACAACACATAGCTCTCTATTATAGTCAGTAGCAAGGCGCGCTGTGATCGAGGTTCCAGATTTTTCGTGAGCCTCTATAATAAGGACTGCGTCGGCAATTCCCGCGAGTAGGCGATTGCGCTGTGGAAACATCCAATTTTGAATACCAAAAGTATTGTCGAATTCCGATATGAGACATCCACCTCGTTCTAAAATCTCTTTAGCGAGGTGAATGTGCGCTGATGGATAGATGACATCTTCACCGAGTCCTGATCCCGGGAAGGCAATTGTAACAAGCCCACTTTCCATTGCTGCTTTGTGTGCAATTGAATCCATACCATATGCGAGCCCTGAAACAATACAAACAGGAAATCCTGCGAGACCGGAAATTAATTTCTGACACGCCATTTTACCGTATTCCGTGTATTTGCGTGGACCGACGACACATAGAAACTTCACCTCGGTCGGAATGGTGCCCCGAATATGTAATTGTGCGGGCGGTGTGGGAATTTCTAATAATCCCAAAGGCCACTCCGATTTGGGAAAGACCCTGATCGGATAATCGTCTAATATATGTAGCATGTTGTCCTGCTGGTTACGCAGGTTCTCAAAGTATGACAAATCTGGTATGATGTTGTAATAAAGAAATAATAGAGAAAAAATAAAGAAAATGCTTGATATTAAATTCATACGAGAAAATAAAGACGTCGTCGCAGCAGGTGCAAAGAAAAAGCACATCAATTTTAACGTAGACGAATTGATCTCGGTGGATGATGAACGTCGAGCGACTCTTTTGCGAGTCGAGGAAAAGCGCGCAAAGCAAAACGCCGTCAGTGAAAAAATTCCAAAGGCGACTCCAGAAGAAAAAGCAGCATTGCTCGCCGAAATGAAAGTCTTGAAAGAGGATCTTCAAAAAGACGATGAAACGTTACGTGAAATTATGAAAAAGTGGCAATTGTTAATGGTGCAAGTGCCTAATGTGCCAGACATGACAGTGCCAGATGGTGACGACGATGCAGACAATCAAGAAGTCAAAAAGTGGGGAGAACAAAACACTTTTACGTTCGCTGCGAAAAATCACATTGATTTGATGAAGGACTTGGACATGGCTGATTTTGAAAAAGGCGCCGAGGTTGCCGGTTTCCGTGGTTATTTTTTGAAAAATGCTGGTGCGGTACTTACGTTTGCAATTTGGAATTATGCACGTGATTTCTGGATGAAAAAAGGATTTCAATTTATGATCGTCCCTTCACTTGTTCGAAAGCAGACTATGTATGGTACTGGATATCTACCACAAGGTGAAGAAGACCTCTACAGAACGCAAGACGACGATTATTTAGCAGGAACAGGCGAAGTCTCTGCAATGAGTTATTTCACTGACACCGTCATCGACGCGAAAAAGTTTCCAGTCAAGGTACTTGCATTTTCACCGTGTTTCCGACGTGAGGCAGGTGCACACAGCAAGGATACAAAAGGTCTCATTCGTGTGCATGAATTTTTCAAAATGGAACAAGTTGTGTTATGCGAAGCAAATCACGAAACATCAGCCGCACTTCACGAAGAAATTAATCGCAACACCGAAGAATTTATTGAATCGCTCGGCATTCCATATCACACTGTGGTGAATTGCGGAGGTGACCTTGGGCTTGGTCAAGTCAAAAAATTTGATATCGAATTGTGGGTGCCAGGAGAAAAAACATATCGCGAAATTTCCTCAGCTTCATATTTCCATGATTTTCAAACTCGCCGCCTCAATATTCGTTATCGCGACACCGATGAAAAACTGCGATTCGCGCACTCACTAAACTGCACTGCAATTCCAACACCACGCATCTTGGTCTCACTTGTGGAAAATTTCCAGCAGGCAGATGGTAGTATTAAGGTACCAGAGGTGCTTGTCCCATACATGGGCAAGGAGTTTATTAAAAAAGATTAAGACCTATGTCTAAAAATCAATACCGTTCACCGCAACTCGAGAAAAAGAAAAAAAATCTCCTGATGCTCAAAATGTTTTTTTGGGTGGTGTGCACTTTGATTTGTCTTTATGGATTTGTCTTCTGGTTTAATCATCCATCTTTTTCGATTTCATCAGTTACTGTTTCCGAGGCTACATTTGCAGCGTCCTCAGATTTGCTGAAGGAAATTAATGGCGTGCTCGATGAAAAATATTTTGGTCTTTTTTCAAAAAGAAATTTCCTTTTCGTCCCGTCAACTTCTATTCGCACACGTTTGCTCGCGAATAATTCATCTATTTCTGAAGTATTTGTAAACCGAGAATCTCTCCATCACCTCAATATTGTAGTAAAAGAGCACGAAGTGGTCGCAAAGTGGTGTGGTCGTGACGCGCGTACCGAATCCAAGCCTTGTTATGTAGTAAATAGGAAAGGTCAATTTTTTGCACCAGAGACTGACGCTCATTTTTTTGAGGTTCCAAAATTATTTGGTGATGTCGCAACAACGACTATCGTCGGCACTCATTACTTGCCAATAGAAAACTTTAATAATTTAATCAATTTCGTACAAAAAGTTCCTCAACTACACATTGTCGTCAAGACGATTGAAACCGAGGATTTTGAAACGTTTGCAATTCATACCGTAAAGGGGCCATATCTGCTCGTAGAGAAAAATAACGAGGCGGACCAGATTTATGAAAACCTGAAAATCGTGATCGAGCAAGAGGAAATTAATAAGGCGCAATTTCAAAATTTACAATATATTGATTTGCGATTCGGTAACAAGGTTTTTTATAAAATCACCACGCCACTTGATCCGAAAACTTAGTTTTTCTTTTTAAGGAGTGCGATATAATAAGTGAGCAATGAAAGCTTTTTTAATTCCTGCATATTATCTCTCGTGGCATTACACCACTGCCTTTGCTCATATTTTGGCCGTGTATAGAAATATTGTGTTCTTTTCGTATAACTTCTTTTCTATCAAACTCTTATTCAAGACTATTTTTCAACCATTTCGTTCTCGACCAGAGGCAGGGTCTGATGAGAAGGATCGGGAAATGGTGCTCGTCACTATTGTCGTGGGACTCGTCGGATTTCTAGTCAGAATCGCAACTATTTTATGTGGGCTTCTTTCATTCATTTTGACATTCGTATTTTGGACTGCAGTTTTTATTTTTTGGATCGCTCTTCCATTTTTGTCTCTAGGTCTTTTCGGAGCCGGTTTAATAAGTTTCTTCCAATAATATGATAACGTTTGCCCAACTCAGAAAACATAGTGAAGATTTATATCCGGCTTTGCTTATGGAACGACATTTTCCATACAGGAGCAGAAAGATTTTTCGAACCATTTTATTGGTTTCAACAATTACTGCGCTGATAGCGATGCTTTTTACGCATATTGTCATGGGTGATAATGTGACCACGGATATGTATCGCATTCGCGGTGGATTTTTCCTCATTTTTCTTGCAACATTATTTGCATATCTTACCGAATGGTTTTATCTGTCATACTATTTCAGAAAAACGCTCGTCGATTTTGAGGTCGCTCAGCTTGTTTTTTGGTCAGATGAAAATGACGTGGTCAAAAGTTTCTTCGAGTCGGAAATTGGTAGTACTACATTGGATCGGTTAAATATTCCAGACGCATCTGTTACGTATTTTATTAAAAACAAGGATCGAAAAAAACTTCGTGAAGTAAGTGTCGAGTTTATTGAAACAGAGCGAGGCGAGACCACACCTGTGCTGTATGGTTCCGCGTTGTATACACGTGACTCTGAATTGCGATATTTTTTAGACATTAATTTTGTCGATGAAAAGACCTTTTTGGGTGCATTACAATGGGCAAATGAAATTTTGTATGAACAGAGAAAGCGGGCACTCTTTTTATCACGTGATCGATTGGAACGGATCCCGAGTATCGGCAAGACGTGGACGTATACTCAATTTTCCATTCTTGATACATATTGTCTGCCAATTTACAAAAGTCGTCTGTACACAAGTCTCGGAGAAGAGTGGCGTATTTATAAAAAGGAGGCGCAGGAAGTGGAGAACGTTCTGGCTCATAAACGTGGCCGTAATGTTTTGTTGGTTGCTCCGACCATCGAGGCGGGGATGGAAATTGTGTCGGCACTCGGACAAATTATTTTACGAGGTAACGCGTTGTATGCGATTGAGGGTAAGGAAATTTATTTTTTGAGTTCCGAAAAATTTTTGGATGCAGTGAAAACCAAAGACGAGTTCGAGCGTATTATCCGCGGCGTTCTTGAAGAAGCGCATAGAGATGGAAAAGTAATTTTGGTGTTGCCCCAAACTTCAGTCTTTATAGAGCAGGCTCATGCATTAGGGCTCGATGCTTCGGAATTGATGGATAGTTTCTTGAAGTCGACCGATTTGAATATTATCGCAGTAGTCGATACAGATGAATATCATGCAACAATTGCACCGCATACAAAATTTGTTCGACATTTCGAAAAGATTCAATTTTCTAAAATTGATAATCAAACCCTGCATCGCATTCTGAAGGATCAAGTTAAAATGATTGAATCTGAGAAAAATGTATTTTTTACATACCAAGTTATTCGGGACGTCGCCGCGAAATTTTCAGGTCCAAGTATTGATGGAACGTATCTTATCTCTATTGTAAAGTTTTTGAAAAAGCTAGCCGACAATGTGCGTCGCGATAATGAACGGGTGGTAACTTCGCAGTACGTCGAGGAACTTTCATGAGGGCAAAATTATACACTACATTTTTTACAACGATGATTGTGGGGATAGTTGCGGGGTATGGTGTAGTAAGTCTCGCGAGGCTTACTATGTATTTTGTTTCATCCTTGTTTGAAGATCGTAATTCCGAGGTTGTTGAGCAATACGAGAATGGTACACAGGACCAAGATGCTGCTCTACCAAATACCGAATCAAATTTTATTCGTCGTGCGATTAGCTATGTAACTAAAAATGGAGGATATCACGTGATACATGCCGACATGGCTTTCCCAAAATTAACTGCCGGATCGTATTTGATTGCAGATCTCGATACTGGGGAAATAATTAAAAGTTATGATTCATTTGTTGAACACCCAATCGCTTCAGTTTCTAAATTGATGACTGCGCTCGTTGCTTTGAAAAATATTGATCAGGGTGCGACTACGCGCGTTTCGTATTCAGCGGTTTCGACGTATGGCACACAAGGTGGTTTGCGTGCCGGAGAAAATCTCACGGTGAGTGCATTGATGCGTGCACTTTTGTTGCAATCGTCTAATGACGCCGCAGAAGTTTTGGCTGAAGTTGCAGGGCGAGATGATTTTATCTCCAAAATGAATTCGGAGGCAGAATATTTGGGAATGCGCAATACGCGTTTTTCCGACCCGAGCGGTTTGTCAGAAAAAAATGTCTCGAGCGCGGATGATTTGTTGCGCCTCGCACAGTATGTGTATCGTAGCTATCCGGAAATTATTGATATGACGCACGAGAGAATGTACCGCGTTGGATCGCACCTTTGGTATAACAATAATGTGTTTGTGAATGACTCGAAATATGTGGGTGGGAAGAATGGTTATACAGAAGAAGCGAATCACACTCTCGTGGCGCTTTTCAAATTACCCTTGGGTTCGGATTCCGAGTCGCGCACTATCGCAATTATTTTGCTTGATGGTGAACGGAACGAAAAGGATGTGCGAGCAATTATTTTGTATCTCTTGCGTAACATTGAGTTTTATTAAAAATGAGGTAGTATGGGCGGACCTCAAAACACACGCATGAACAATTTCTGGCACAAAATAAAAGCAGAAAAGGGCAGCGAACCGATTATGGTGCTCGCTCCAATGGCGGACGTTACTGACGTTTCTTTTCGACGTGTCATCGCAAAATACGGCAAGCCAGACGTAATGTGGACGGAATTCGTGTCAGCTGACGGCTTGGTCAAAGCGCCGAATGATAATCCGAATGAACAAGGTATTACGAGCCAAGACAAATTGCGAGCCGATTTGAAATACGCCGAAATCGAGCGTCCGATTGTAGCGCAGTTGTTTGGATCGCGTGTTGAAAATATGGAAAAGGCGGCGGCGTTGTGCGCGGAACTTGGATTCGACGGCATCGATTTGAATATGGGTTGCCCTGATAAAAGCATCGAAAAACAGGGATGTGGTTCTGCGATGATTAAAAATCCAGAAAGCGCGGTGGCGATTATTCGCGCGGTGAAACGTGGTGCGCCGAATATGCCGGTTTCGGTGAAAACTCGCCTCGGATATAACAAAGACCAGCTAGAAGAGTGGTTGCCGATTTTGCTGGCCGAACGTCCGGCGGTGGTGACGATTCACGCACGCACTCGAAAAGAAATGTCAAAAGTTCCAGCTCGATGGGAACGGGTGAAACGCGCTGTTGAAATTCGCGACGCGGTTCAGGCGGATGTGCCGGCGGATGAACGTACACTCATTTTTGGAAATGGTGATGTTGATAGTCTGGAAAAGGCACGCGCGCTGACTGAACAAACAAAATGCGATGGTGTCATGGTTGGTCGCGGAATTTTTGGTAACCCGTGGTTTTTCAGTGGGCGGGTTCCTAGTGTTGAGGAGCGTTTGAACGTTTTAGTCGAGCACACAAAATTGTTCGCTGAGCTGTTGCCTCACAAAAATTTCGCACTTATGAAAAAACATTACAAGTCATACACCAGCTGTTTGCCTGGCGCCCACGATTTGAAATTGAAACTGATGGAATGCAATACGCCGGCTGAAGTAGAGGCGGTGGTGGAGGGGTATTTGACAAATAAATTAAAATGATGTAAGATTATGTAAGATCGCGATGTGTTAGCAGGGAGCCAAACACCTCAACTCAGGTGGATTGAGTTCGGAAAAGACTGCTACTATGTCGCGGTATAAGTATCCCAATCTTTTTGGGAGGGCATGCTGTTGCACGCATGCAGATGGGCAAATGATCAGCTTATGTCTGTGACCCGGACACGTCATGGGTGGTTAGGTTGATTAAATGCCCAGTGCAGCTTTTCGCAGGAATAAGAGGTTTTCCCTCGACGTCCTGCGTTTTTTATTTACATATTCATTTTCACTGTGCGTAAGTAGTTGACTCGTCGGATGGTGGGTGTAGAATTGTGTGTAGGACGAAAGTATACATTCAAGTTCCTCTGAGCGAGTGAAAGCCTAATTCTCGTGATCAAGGCCTTTGGCCACGGCCTCAGCCAAAATTCACCAGATGGCAAGTAGCACAATTATTCTTCACTTGTTCAAGAGACGAGCCCCGCGCGCCACCACACTAGGTAGGTCAAGCGCGGGGCTATTATTTTATAGTAGTATTGAGTTTATCTCCTTCAACTCCACACCCGCACCTGATATAATATCCCTATGAAAAAATCCGCAGAAACCAAAGGGGGTGAGCACAACGTTGCGCTGTACACAAAATATCGCCCGCAGACTTTTGCGCAGGTGTTGGGCCAAGAACACATCACGAGCGTTTTGTCTGACTCGGTGAAAAATGGGAACATTGCGCATGCGTATTTATTTACAGGTTCACGCGGGACTGGCAAGACTTCGATCGCGAGAATTTTTGCGCGGGAAATTGGCACCACACCTCGTGATATTTTTGAAATTGACGCCGCTTCAAACACAAGTGTTGAGAACATTCGCGAACTTAACGAGTCAGTAAATCTTTTGCCGTTTGATTCGAAATACAAAGTCTACATTTTGGATGAAGTGCACATGCTGTCGAAGTCGGCATTTAACGCGCTTTTGAAAACGCTCGAGGAGCCGCCACACTATGTCGTGTTCATTTTGGCGACCACCGAGCCTCACAAAATTCCCGAGACTGTCATTTCTCGTTGCGAGCAATACAATTTCAAGACGCCGAATCGCGAGATCTTGAAGAAGATGATTGCGACGACTGCGAAAAAAGAGGGGTATGATTTGGAACCTGCGGCGATTGAACTTGTGGCGGTGCTTGGTGATGGATCGTTCCGCGATACACATACGATTTTACAGAAATTGTCCCGGATTTCTGGCGATGCAAAAATCACGCTTGCCGAAGTCGAACGTGTGACTGGCGCTCCTAAAAATGCACTCATTAACGAATGTGTGGAAGCGATTGTTGATGGCGATGTTTCGCGTGGACTTTCTGCGATTCAAACCGCGAATGATGCGAACCTCGACGCCAAAGTTTTCATGAAATTGTTACTCGAAAAATTCCGCTGCCTTTTGCTCATGCGCGTTGCGCCCGGCAAGAAAAATTTGTATGAAAATTCTGTGTCCGAAGATGATGCGAAATGGCTCGCCGAATTGCTCGGGAAAAACGCGGCGGCGGTGGACTCTGCGAAATTGTCACGTCTCATTGACGCCATGAACGAAATCGGACGATCATATTTGCCGTACTTGCCGATCGAGATGGCTGTCGTGGAAATGATGGGGAAGAAATAAAAAAACTTTAGACTTTCTTTATAATTATTTTAGACCTGCTGAGTATAATGCGTGGCATGATGAAAAATCAGCGACGCAATTTTGCTTTTATAGACGCGCAGAATTTGACGATGGGGATTGTCGCTATGGGTTGGAAATTAGACTGGAAAAAGTTCTTTGTTTATCTCAAGGATAAGTACAAAATCGATAAAGTATTTGTCTTTATTGGTTTTATTGAAACGAATACAGAGTTTTATAATTTGTTACGGCGATGTGGCTATATTCTTGTTTTCAAACCCGTCGTGATTGATATACATAGAAATATAAAAGGAAATTGTGACGGAGATATGATTGTATACATTATGTCTAGATTACGTAATTACGATAAAGCGATTGTGGTGACTAGTGATGGAGATTTCTATTCGACAGTGCGCTTTTTGCGACATGGTCATAAGTTAGGGTGTGTCTTGAGTCCCAACGTGCACAAATGCGCAAAACTTTTGAAATTCGAAGCCGGTGGTTTAATAGAGTATTTAAATCATTTGCAACACAAATTATCTATGAGATAAAAACAAACAGGTCCTGCAGGACGGAACCTGCAGGCCTTGTTTCTACCGTTTATTCTACCCAATGATTATATCAAAAATATTTTGCCAAGGTCAAGATTAAAAATAAGTTGAAATTTCAACCTAAAAATAGTATGCTTGTCGTATTGTCTTTTTGCCCGATCGTCTAATGGTAGGACACCGCCCTTTGGAGGCGGGTATTGGGGTTCGAGTCCCTGTCGGGCAGCACGGAGCAAGCGAAGCGAGCGGAGTGATGTCCGAAGTAACGCGAGAGCGTTACGTCAGGACTCGAAAGCCGGAGCGGGTTACCTGTTTCGAACGTAGTGAGAAATAGGTCGCGAGGCGGGGTCGCGGGTTTCGTAGCGAAGCGAAGAAAACCTGTGACCGAGTCCCTGTCGGGCAGCAAACGTGAGGCAGAGAATTTGGGTTTTATTTAAGTTTGGAAAAAATATTGTGTTATAATATGTCCATGTTTTCTATGAAGAGATGGCTTTATTTTATTATTGCAATTGTGTTATTTGCGGTGATGACACCAGAGGCTTTTGCTGCATGCGGAGATAGTATTACAGGCGGATCAGGAACCGTAGGAGCACCCTATTTAATTAGCACACCGACTGAACTTGCTGCGATTTCAAATTGTCTAGGTGCAGGAAATTCAGGGAAGTATTTTAAAATGGATGCTGATATTGATTTAAACGTTTCCCCTTATAATACAGGAACCGGATGGACACCGATTGGAACAAGTGGTTCGTATTTTTACGGAAAGTTTGACGGTGATTTCAAAACCATTTCGAATTTATATTACAACAGTTCAGGAACAAACAATGTTGGACTTTTTGGATATGTAGCCAGTGGTGCAACTATTTCAAATTTATTATTAAACAATGCTGTAGTCACGGGAAATGTGGGTGTTGGAGCATTAGTAGGGTCAAATACTGGTGCCATATCAAAAGTGAGTGTTGTTGATGGTTCAATCACTGGTTTCCAACGCACCGGTGGATTAGTTGGTTCAAATTATGGATCCATGACGCAAACATATTCAGATAACACAGTCTACTTCACTCCGACGGGGGCTGCGACTTGTTGTTTTGGAGGTCTTGCTGGTGAAGCGTATAGTGGTGGGACGATTAACAATTCTTATTCACGCAGTAATATTGTATTGACATACAGTGTTGCTAACCAAGGATCTGTTGGAGGATTGTATGGAAATGATTATAGTAGTGGTACTAAAACAAATTTGTACTCCACAGGGTCAATAACGATGGTGTCTGGCAGTTTTCCGAGTAATGTCGGAGGTCTGGCTGGATCAAGCTATACCAACACGACAAGTTCGTATTGGGATACCGAAACATCTGGGCGCGCCACATCCGGTGGTGGGGCAGGTGTCGTAGGTAAAACAACATCACAAATGAAAACCCAAGGAACCTATTCCGGTTGGGATTTTAGTACTATTTGGGCTATTGATGGGGTAAATAATGATGGATACCCATATCTGTTATGGCAAGACTATTCTGATGTTACTGCGCCGACAATTACTAATGTTTCATCCGATAAAACAAATGGTTCTTACACCGTTGGTGAAGTAATTGATATTGACGTCACATTTTCCGAAGTAGTAACCTCGACGGGAGATGTGACTGTTACATTGGAAACGGGAGATACTGATCGAACATGTACTTTTTCAGTGACTGCAACTACAACAGGAACATGTAACTATACCGTTCAAGCAGGTGATACGTCGGCTGACCTGACTGTTTCAAGTATTTCTGGAACGATCGCAGACGCATCAGCAAATGCAATGAGTAATTTTGTACCGACGACAAACCTCGCCGCAAACAAGGCGTTGGTGATTGATACGACTGCACCGATTATTTCGACATTATCGCCAGCCGATAATGCAACAGGCGTTTCTGCAACAGCGAACTTGATTTTGACATTCGATACGGCGGTCGATGTGGAAACAGGAAACATTACGATTAAAAAATCAAGCGACGATTCCACTATTGAAACCATCGATGTGACGAGTGGTCTTGTCACTGGTACCGGAACAACAATCATTACTATAAATCCGAATACAGTATTATCTAGCTTTACTCAATATTATATCCAAATCGACGCGACCGCATTTGATGACACGAGTGGTAATAGTTATGCAGGAATTTCAGATACGACTTCGTGGAGTTTTACCACCGCCGACACTGGTGTTCCTGCAGTATCTAGTCTTTCGCCTCTTGATGGAGCGATCGATGTTGACCTTGATGCAAATTTGGTTATTACTTTTGATGAAATAGTAGACGTTGAGACAGGAAATATTTCTCTTTATAAATCAAGTGATGATTCATTAGTACAGGCGATGGACGTCACTGGACTTTTAGTAACAGGAACAGGTACAACGATAATTACAATAAATCCAACTGCGGATTTTGAATATGAAACAGAGTATTATGTGCAAATCGATGCGACGGCATTTGATGACACGAGTGGTAATAGTTATGCAGGAATTTCTGACGCCACAACTTGGAGTTTTACCACAGAAAGTGAACCTGTAGTTGAGGAAGATACACCAAGAAGATCCCCGGGTTCTTCTGTTGCAAGAAGGGTTAGGAATTTAACCGACATGGGCAATATCGAGGCAGCAAACGTTCTCATAAATCAATACCCAAATCAATTTACAGATCAACAATCAATATCAGTTGTGGTACAAAGCGAAGTTGAACCAGAAAATAACATAGCGCCGATAGAGGTTACATCAACAACCAATACAAAGTTTATTTTTAATAAAATCCTTCGTCCTCAGGTGACAGATCCAGATGTTGTAGAGCTTCAAAAATTCCTTAACGCAAACGGATTTACGATAAATACTTCAGGCCCGGGTTCAAGGGGTTCTGAGACATCGTATTTTGGTATACTAACTCAAATTGCCCTCAAGAAATTCCAAGAAGCAAACAAAGAAAGTATTCTTGAACCCGCTGGTCTGACATCAGGGACAGGAGTTCTTGGTCCACACACTCAGGCGTTTATAAATACATATTCATTAAGCACATCAGTAAATTAGAATTTTACATCAACAATAAAATTTACTTTTTTCATGCAATAAAACGGTTCTAACATCGCCAAAGAGGTCTAAGCAAATTAAACACACCTAAGTCCCACCAATTGAATATTCTCCATAAAAGTCTACAATTATACGCAACATGACAGACATAGATTTATATACAAAGACAACGGCTTTATATGAAACTCTTCAGGAAAAGAGACCAGATTATGTCGGCGCTCGAAAAGTGTTGTTGGAATTAACTTTAAAATTTCTCAAAGATAAAGCCCCGCTAACAATTGCAGACTTTTGTTGCGGCACAGGTAACAATACTCATCTTATTGCAGATCGCATCGCATTACACCAGGCAACTTTAATTGATATCAATAAAGAATTTCTCGCAATCGCAGCCAAATCTAATATAAGAGCCGAAAATGTAGTTCCAATACAGTCGGATATTTTAAAAGTTTCATTGAAGTCAGAGCATGACGCAATAATATCGATGTTTGCCTATCATCATGTAGCAGATGAAGATAAAGAAAAATACGTTGAAGTATCTAAAGACGCACTTAAAATTGGAGGCGTGTTACTTTTAGGAGAAATATATAGTCCAGATAAAGCAACGACTTTGGCATATTATGATTATTTACTGAAGAATATACCTCAAAATAGTAGAAGCTCTGAGTTGGAAAATTTCATTATGCAGACTGCACACAGTGATCGATTCGAATATAAAGTATCTAGAGAGTTTGCCCATCGCCAATTAATCAACGCTGGTTTTGTCCTTCGAGATGGAATTAAAGTTTGGCCTTTGGCAACAGATACAACATTTTCTGAAGACGTTGGAGCATTTGTCGAAGTTTGGGAATTGGTAAAACGATAATTAGATTTGGTGTAAATTTTCATAACGAAAGGGCGCCCCCTCTATTTAGAAAAATTTGAACGAGTGATATGATATGTAATATGAAATGGCAACATCCACCGATAATAAAGATTTACGAAGCTCTTGGTTCTGTCGCAGATAATAGATTAACAATAGAAGGAAATTCTGCAAAAGTGTATTCTTCAAGCGGGAATAAATTTTATACAGTTAATTTTGACTCAGATTCGGATTCGATTATGGTTAATGATAATGCTTCTTTTTACAAAGGTTATTTAGGATATCCCGCGATTGCGTTTTTGATGATGATTGGTGAATTACAATATTCTCCAAAGATCGCACAAATACTTAAAGGTATTGCGTGGAAAGATATAAATCAAAAGTTTAAAAATGATTTTGATAAAACATTGGCTTATATTCTTGAGTCGAAAACACCAGAAGAAAAATCTATGTTAGAGACTGAAGTTCATAATATAGATATGCAACTGAAAGCGAAGAGCTATAGCTTGTTAGGCCCAAAGATTCGACCACCTGAAGGTTATTAATAAAAAATCAGTCGTGCAGAAAATAGGACGTTCTAATTATCAGCTTCAATTAATTCACTATGCAAGTAAAAGAAATACACCATGAAATAGACGTGCTACATAATCTGTATGGAGACAGCTCTCTTTGTTCTGTGTATGGAGCTGGTTGTATAGATAAGCCTAAAGTAATGCTTATTTTTATGAATCCGACTGCAAAAAATGTATCTGCACAGAAATCGTGGAAAGGAATGCGAGCTCCTTGGCTCGGCACCAAAAACATTTGGAGCCTTTTGAGAGATTTACGTTTTCTTCCTGAAAAATATTTTAAAATTACGCAAACGCTTCAACCACACGAATGGTCATTGAATGTGTGCGAAGACATATATACTGAGTTACAAAAGAAAGGAGTTTACGTAACAAATTTAGCAAAATGTACTCAGCTCGACGCTCGTCCTTTGAAAGATGATGTCTTTCGAAAATATGTCGAGTTAATGAAAAGGGAAATTGCATTGATCAAGCCTCAACACATTATTACGTTTGGCAATCAAGTCAGCTCTATTTTACTTGGTCAACAAGTTTCAGTCAGTAAATATAGTGGCAGTCAGAAAGAAGATATGGTAATTGATGGTCACACGTATCATATTTATCCAACCTACTATCCAGTTGGTCATGGACGAATGAATCAACCGAAGGCGATTAAACGTATACAGTCGATTGTGAAGTAGTTTCGATGAAACTGTTTTCTGAGTTATAATCACACTATGAAACGCACCCGCGCAGTCGCCATAGTCGTCGACAAAGAAAGAGTCCTACTCTTGTGGAGAAAAAAGAACGGCAACACGTATTTCGTATTTCCTGGTGGAGGAAAAGAGGAAGGTGAAACTATCGAAGAAGCTGTCGCTAGAGAAGCGATGGAAGAAACTTCTATCAAAGTGAAAGTTGAAAAATATCTGTATAAAATTACTGACGAGACTTCAGAGAGCTACTTTTATCTTTGCTCATATATATCTGGCGAGCCACAATTGGGAAATGGGAATGAAATACAAAAAAGAAACGAATCGAATCAATACGAGCCGATGTGGAAAGATATATCAGAGGTGGCGGATTTGAACCTCGTTCCGCATACGATAAAAGAGTGGTTTCTTGAATCGCATAAGAATAAAGATTTATTCCGGGTAATATAAAATGAGAAATCACATTAAACAACTTATTCAATCGATACGACCATTCGATAATATCGAGGCTGAGCATATTTTCGATGCGCTTGCTTGGATAGATAGTGGAGTAGAAATATTTCGAATCGAGAAACCAGCGACGCCACCAAAACATCTCGTTTCGTATTTTGTACTTGTTGATGTCGCGAGACGTAAGATATTGCTCGTCGATCATATCAAAGCAGAGAGATGGCTTCCTACTGGGGGTCATGTCGAAAAAGACGAGGACCCGCGTGCAACTGTCGAGCGCGAAATTCAAGAGGAGTTACATATGCCAGCGGAATTTCTGAGCGTGAATCCATTTTTCATTACACAAACGGTAACTGTCGGAAAGACGGCGGGGCACACAGATGTAAGTCTTTGGTATGTGCTCAAGGCAGATTCGACCAAAAAAGTTACCTATGATCCAGGGGAATTTAATGGATGTCGGTGGTTTGATTACGAGGAGATACTGAAAACTGATATTATAAATCTTGATCCGCATATACATCGGTTTGCGAATAAGTTAGTTATGAGTGATTTGATATTGAAATGTTATACTGATTAAATGAAATTATACCACCCCTCAAACTCTTCAATTCACGTCTTGGCCCGAGCCTTGATTATTCAAGGTGATGCAGTGTTGATTTGTAAGCGTAATAATCTCTACTTTCTGCCTGGTGGACATGTCGAGAGCGGAGAATCTTTGACGCAAACGCTCGAGAGGGAATTTATCGAAGAACTGGGTGGATTTCCACATTCAACACCGGTTCACATCGGTGTGTGTGAACATCAATTTGATTTCAAAGATGGTGCTATTCAACACGAAATCAATCACATATTTGTAACCGAAGTCGCTGCTGATGTCGTATTCAAGAGCCGAGAATCTTTTCTGAGTTTTGAAAAGATTAAAATATCCGATCTATCAACTGTTGAACTTTTGCCTGTACAGTTGAAGCTGGTACTAGCGAAATGGTTTGAAGATAGGCAAGAGTTTTTTGTTGGAATGTAACTTATCTAATTCCGAGAAAATCCTCGAAGCTTTAGAATGTAGTTGGATAAATAGATTAGATGGTCAGAAAATAGATTACGAAGCTGTGCTCAATCAGGAATTTATTAATTCTCATATGTGGGTATGTGATAAAGAGCGATTGGCAAAAATGCTTGATGAAGGCAAAGGTACTATCATCTTTGGTCATGCAGAGAATCAGGCTGATTTTTTGCACCTATTCGATAAAATTATATTGCTCCAGTGTGCTCCAGAAACTTTTCTCAAAAGAATTATGGAAAGAAAAGACAACGACTTCGGCAAGGACGAAACTGCTCAGAAGTATCTGCTGGATACTTACAAGAATTTTGAGGAGAGTATGCTTGAGAAAGGAGCGATACCTGTAAGTACCGAGAGGTCGCTTGAGGAGGTTGTTGAGATACTCACGGTTTATTTCAAAGCTCCACAAAAATGTTAATATATAACTTATGCAAATAGCTATTTGGGGAGACAGTATTACATACGGATCATGCGATGAGGCTGGGCTTGGTTGGGTTGGTAGATTTAGAAACACATTCTCAACAGGAGATTACGTCGCAGTATATAACAGAGGGGTGAATGGAGATACCACTGAGGATGTACTTAAAAGATTTTTAACTGAAGCAGATTCTCTGGAGCCGACTCAGATTATTTTTGCTATAGGTATTAATGATACTAAATATTTAGATGGGGAGACAAAAAATAAAGTTCCATTAGAAAAGTTTCAAGCAAATATGCGGCTGCTTATACAACAAGCACAGGTGTATACGAACAATGTTGTTATCGTGGGACTTACTGCTGTAGACGAGTCTGTGCCAAGATATGGGGGGACGCGATTTGTTAATCGAGACATTCAAATTTACTGCGATAATTTAAAACACATTGCTGAAGAAAAAAACTTGCAATTTATTGATGTGTTTAATGTATTACAGCCCGAATCAGATTTGTTTGATGGTGTGCATCCAAATGCAAGCGGATATGAAAAATTGTTTAGGGCTATTACTCAAAAATTAAAATAGTATCATATATAAAGTCTGCTATAATATTGGTAGTATAAAAATAACCCCATGACCCCCTACGAAAAACTCGTCCGCGACAACATCCCGCGCATTTTGGATTGCAAAGGTGTTCCATATCAACAACGCATCGCCGATGACACGGAATACAGGACCGAGTTAATTAAAAAATTAGTTGAAGAAGCACACGAATTTCAGGCAACACCAGTCACAGAAGAGCTCGCTGATGTGATGGAGGTGGTGATGGCGCTTATGCGATTGCCGGAATACAAAGACCTCGAACATGTTCGTCTGCACAAGCGCGACGAAAAAGGCGCTTTCGATAATCGAATTATTGTCAAAGGGGAGAAATAGTTATTTCGTACGCGTGGAAGCCAGAGGCGGTATGTGATACTATGTCTCTTATATATGCAATGCGTCATTTTAGCAGCAGGAAGGGGTACCAGATTGCGTCCGCTCACCGATACTATTCCTAAACCGCTTGTAAAAGTTGCGGGGAAAACGTTGCTTGATCATATCGTCGAAGCATTTCCAACTGCCGTCAAAGAAATTATTATTGTGACGGGGTATAAAGGTGAAATGATCCGCGAATATTGCGGAAATGTTTTTCATGGCCGACCAGTTACGTATGTAGAACAGACAGAAATTAATGGGCCAGCCAAGGCGCTCTGGTTGTGCAAACAATACGTTCGCGGTCGTTTCTTGTTCATGTTTGCTGATGATATTCATGGTGCACAAGATTTGGCCCGTGCAGTTTCGTTTAGTCGATCGATTCTCGCGACGACAAGCGACACTCCAGAACGTTTCGGTGTGATTGTACGAAATCCCGACGGCACTATTGCTGACATGGAAGAAAAGCCGACGTCACCATCGTCTAACTTGGTCGCCACTGGCCCGATGGTGCTCGATCAACATATTTTTGATTATAATCCCGAAGCGCCAATCAAGAATGAGTACTTTATGCCGGAAATTATTATGCGTTACAAGGACAAATATCCTTTGGCAGTAGTCGAAGAGCAGCTTTGGATTCCGATTGGTTATCCTGAAGATGTGGAGCGAGCGGAGAGGGTGCTTGCCGGCAGAAATCTTAATGTAAACGTTTCGTAAGTTGCTATGTCGACAAATCCCTAAACCTTTAGTATAGTGGTTTTATGAAAAAAATTTTAACAACCGCAGTTGTAATCGTAGTAATCGCACTTTTAATAGTTACAAATCAAAGAGGGTCAGATAAAATAGGGGACAAAGTCTCTATCGGGTGGTTCGGTCCACTTTCAGGACCAGTAGCTTCTTTGGGAGAACAAAACTTGCGCGGTATTCAGTTAGCTATAAAAGACCACGGCAATGGAATGATTGATTTACGTACAGAAGATGATCAATTTACTGCTAAAAATTCTCTCAGCGCATACGAGAAACTTAAGACTGAAAATGTCTTCATGATGATGTCTCCTACATATAATGGAATCATGGCACTTGCTTCAAAGGCAGATGGAGATAAAATTTTCGTAGCCAACAGTATTGATGCGAGCAGCGAGATTGCAAAAGCGGGTGAATATCTTTTAGGTATTGGTTACTATGCTGATGGGCACGGTACAAATTTTGCGAGAACTATAGAAGCTTCTGGAGGCAAAAAGGTTGCAGTTTTTTATAACCAAGGCGAGACGTTTACTCAATTAATTGTCAATGCGTTTAAGGAGCAATTCAAAGGAAATCTTGTTTTAACTGAAGGATATCAACCGGGCATTACAGATTTCAGAACGGTGGTGAGCAAGATGAAGGATTTGGGTGTAGATACTGTCCTTTTGATCGGTTGGGATGAAACAGGTTTCTTTATTCGACAGTCGGACGAACTTAATTTTGCACCAACTGTCTTTGGGCTCGCGAGTTTTACGAGTCCAGGCTTTCTTGGTAATGCTGGAAAGATTAACCTCCCATTGTATTACCTCGGTTGGGATCAAGAATCTAAAGAATACAAAGAAATTGTCCGCAAGTACAAAGAAGAATATAAGTCCGAACCATCACAACCTCTATTTGTTGCGCTTGGCTACGACGCAATGACTTTTATTTTGAAGACCTTGGAGAAGGGTAGTAATCCTGAAGAATTCCGCAAAAATCTTTATGATACTTCTGTAAAAGGTTTAACCGGAACACTTGAACTTGATGACGATGGTATTGTGAGGGGTATTACAGCACAAAGCAAATTATTTAAAGTTGAATAACATAACTACCTACACACATGACCACAATCATCATTCTTTCAATCGTCGGAGCAATCATCGCAGCAGTTATCGGCACAATTTGGTATTCAAACGCCACTCCAGTGGGGAAATTGCACATGCGATTTTTGGGATTCGATAAATTGACGCCGGCAGAACAGCAAGCAAAAATGGCCGAAGCAAAACCAATGATGCCGAAAATGTACGCGGGGCAAATGGTGTTATCGTTTCTCACTGCATTTGCGACGGTCGTAATTATTACTGTGGGTACGCAAGGTGGTCTGTCATTCAGCGCTTCACTCGGATTAGTAGCGTTTGTGTGGCTTTGTTTTGTGGTGCCGACTGTAGGTGGAACAATTTTGTGGGGAAATTGCGACCGCGCGATTGCGTGGAAAAAATTCTTCTCTGACATCTTGGAAATTTTGGTGACATTGATGGTGATTGCGGGTGTGGCGGGGTTGTTTGTGTAGGGTGTTCGGAAGGGGAATTGTGAGATGGCGTTGATAAGTGGAGTAGTAGTAAATATACGTGTTCATGTACCAACCAAAGACATTATTTTCTAAAAAGTTTTCTGCTTCTGATATTAAAATCGAATGTCTGCCAAATGCGGTGTGGACTACACACCCTGTGTATGATGGAAAAGTGCGTGAAGCATGGAAGGAGAAAGAGCGACTCGCTCACAATGCTGGTGTGGAAATATGGGATGGGATTCAGTACCGGGTAATGAATGTATCAGAGATAGAAGACGATAGAATTTTGCATTTGAAATTGGGGATTATCTCGTATCGTTATGTCGCAACCTTTGTTGATTTGTTGCCACTACATCAGCAGTATGGGGTCACACCTTTGTATCATCTCTCAACTACTGCTATCATTCGCACATCAGACGGTGTGTACATATTTGGTAAACGCCGTAAAAATGGAACTATTGATTTAATCGGGGGTGGCGCACAACCAGACGAATTTGCTATTTCGAGCGGAATTGATCTTGAGAAAAATGTTATAAAAGAAATTACTGAAGAGACTGGTATTGAACAATCTTCGGTTACATCATTACAAGGTCTCGGTATTGTACAATCTACCTCATCGAATATTTTGCTGGTATTTTTTGTTGAGCTCACCTTGTCCCAACAACAAACAGTAGATGCATTTACTCATCGTGCAGAAGATGAGATGTCAGAATTAGTTTTTGTTCCTGGAAATAACATACGATCTTTTCTGAAATCAATGAATGGTTACCGCCCGTTGATAGCTGATTTATTGTAGTGTGGGAACGAGGAAATTATGAGATGATAAGATAGTTAATAGATAATACAACTGTGTATGCAAAAACTTCACTTCACCATTACAATCAACGCACCACGCGAAAAGGTCTGGAACACGATGCTTTCCGACGCGACATATCGACAATGGACTACGGCGTTTAACCCCGGCTCGTATTTCAAAGGCAG
The DNA here is from genome assembly GCA_964538855.1 of uncultured Candidatus Saccharibacteria bacterium. Taxonomy (GTDB): domain Bacteria; phylum Patescibacteriota; class Minisyncoccia; order Phycocordibacterales; family JAACPR01; genus CAYLNC01. The sequence goes on along the minus strand of CAZIEY010000001.1, from coordinate 89,893 downwards.
TTGGGACGAGGGTTCAAAAATTCTTTTTCTCGGTCCAAATCCTGATGGAAATGGTGAAGGTGGTATGACCAGTCGCATCGTTAAAAACCGCTTACACGAATTTGTTTCCATCGAGCATCTCGGTATGATCAATAATGGTGTCGAAGATACAACAAGTGACGCTGTCAAACAATGGACATCTGCGTTTGAAAACTATACCTTTCGGGAATCTGCCGGTGCGACAGAACTTCTCATTGACATCGATGTTCCTGACGACTATAAAATTATGTTTGAAGATATGTGGCCGCGCGCATTGCAATCGTTAAAAGAGTTGGCGGAGAAATAGTGTGTCTCTAGTCGCAGAATAAACCCATTTCGCACTTTCCAAACGGTGATATAATTTTCGCATGTCATTATATAAAAAACTTTTATTAGCATTCATCGCGGTTGGTTCTCTATTGGTATCACATACATCGGTTCACGCACAAACTGTTACTCCTCCAAATCCTACAATCACCGCAGATTTATATGGCGGACTCGAAGGCGAGCAAGTCGCATCGTTGCAACAATTCTTAAAAAATCTCGGTTACTTTACATATCCAACAGTGACCGGATATTTCGGTGCATTTACACGCGCCGCAGTTGTATCATTCCAAATTGCGTACGGCATTTCGCCGGTGGGTGCAGTCGGGCCAATTACTCGTGCAAAAATTCTCGAAATTTCAAATCCAACTACTACAGTGACAGAAGTTACACCACCAGTCCGTCGTAGAGGCGGTTCGCGATCTTCTCATCGTACATCCGAACCAGAGCCAGATCCAACTACCCATACGCTGAGTATTAACTTTACCGGTTCTGGTGACGGCTTTATAACAAGCACACCGGCGGGCATTTCGTGTTCTGAAAATTGTAGCGAAGATTTCGATGATAACACCGCAGTATCACTCGCTGTGGTTGTCGCACCTAACGCAACGTTTACTGGTTGGTCTGGCGGAGGATGTTCTGGAACAGGTGCCTGTGTCGTGACATTGACCGACGACACGACTGTCACTGCGAATTTCGAGCTCATTACATATACGTTGACTGTAAACCGAGCTGGAACCGGTTCTGGTACTGTGACCAGTTCTCCTACAGGCATTAATTGCGGCTCAACCTGCGAAGGGGTGTTTGATAATATTACCGAAGTTACATTAACCGCTGTTGCAGCAGTCGGCTCTACATTCACTGGCTGGTCTGGTGGAAGTTGTTCTGGAACTGGTACATGTGTGTTGACGATGTCCGATGATACGACTGTAACTGCGACGTTTGCACTGGCTACATATACTGTCGGAGGTACTGTGTCTGGTTTATCTGGTTCCGGTTTGGTACTACAAAATAATGGTGGTGATAACTTGGCTATTTCCGGAAACGGAGCATTTTCATTCGCGACTTCTTTGACTACAGGTCAATCGTATTCAGTCACCGTCCTCACGCAACCAAGTTCTCCGGCTATGACATGTGTGGTGACTTCTGGTTCAGGCACCGTGGCATCATCAAACGTAACAAATGTCGCGGTGACATGTGTGATAAATTTATCAGAGGCGTAATTTATTTATTGCTGTATCTTTTCACACAAATACACAGTCACGACTCTGTAATCTCTTGGGGTAATTGCAAATTGGCCGGCGTGCGAAGCGTCTAAGTGCATGTGTTGTGAGGTTAATTCTGCATCAATTTTTTGCAATTTATGTAGCTTCTCGTCAGTTAATTTTTCAGAGGTGTCGCGTTTCGCGTCGTACACATATTTGACGGTGTCTGTGATGGAGAGTGTTGGGTGTACGCCGATGGTTTCGACAATTCTGTTCGATACATTGTATTGCTCGTCAATTAAAATTAATTTAGTTCCGACCGCGCCGTGCGTCGAAATAAAATCGAGCAAACTTTTCCAGCCGTTTACATAATTAAAAAAAGTCCCAATGTCCTGAACATTTATGCCATGTCGTGTGTACGTCGCAGTGTCGGTAAAGTCGCCTTGCAATAATGTGATGCGACCAGCGGGAATGATGCCGGCGTCCTCGAACGCTTTTGTTTGTGCGCGACTTTTTTCTACGATGTCGCCGTCGTATTCAATACCAATCGATGTGCGTACACCAAGCAGCGCTGCGATGTGATTCACCCGAGCGTCACCAGAACCTGCATCAACAAAAGGTTGGGCAGGATTCATAAACCCACTCTTCAATGCGTCGTCCAGTAATTGATACATCACCGCGGTTTCTGCCGGCAAAAACAAACCCTTCTCGGTCGTTGTGTAGTCGATTCCAATTTCGTGCGTCGAGGTGAAACCCGATTCGTCTTTTTGATCGAATACACGGCGCATCTTTTTATAAGCTTCAAATTTCTCGAGCATGTTCATACGCGATATTATGGCAAAAAATATGTTTTTGTATAGGTGTGAATGTGTTGGTATACTTTATGTATGGAAATATTCCTCATCCCCATCATCTGCCTCGGACTCATTCGCATTGCGATAGATTCGTTTCAACACATTCGACGCGGTGAATACAGTTTGGATTATATCGCAGCAGCGGCGATGGTGTTGTCGCTTGTGACGGGGGAATATATTGCGGGCGCAGTGATCGCGGTGATGTTTTTGGGAGGCGAGGCGTTAGAGCGATATGCGACTCGTAAAGCTTCGTCGTCGCTGTCTCAATTGGCACATACAATTCCAAAAACGTGCGCCGTGCGACAAGGCGACATGTTCGTCGACACACCTCTACAATCAATTCATGACGGCTCAATTATTTTGGTCAAGCATCAAGAAATCATTCCGCTCGACGGCGTGGTGGTATCGCCGCGCGGGGCGTTGCTCGACACAGCGAATTTGACGGGCGAAAGCGATGTGGTCGAAGTCGTTGCTGACACTTCCATTAAATCGGGCGTGATTAACAAAGGTGAGGCATTCGAAATGCGCGTCACCGGCGACTTCACCACATCCACATATCACAAAATTGTCGAAGTGGTTGAAAAAGCCCGAACTCATCCGGCTCGTATGGTGCGATTATCGGCGCGAGCGAATGCGTATTTCACAGGATTGTCGGTGGCTCTCGCAACGTGTGCGTATGTCTACACTGGGGAATTGGGACGAGTTCTCGCCGTGCTCGTCATTGCAACACCGTGCCCGTTGATTATCGCCGCACCAGTTGCGTTCGTGTCTGGAATGTCGCGTGCCGCCAAGGCTGGAATTATTGTGCGCAAACCTTCGGCGTTGGAATCGATCGACAGCGCGACAACTTTTTTCTTTGATAAGACGGGGACACTGACGCTCGGTGAGCCGGCGCTTGTGTCAAAAATTTCAGATATAGATTTGCGAATTGCAGCCGCGCTCGAAATTCATTCGTTGCATCCGCGTGCGCGGACAATTGTGGCCGAAGCTCGTCGGCGAAATGTCGCGTTTCCAGTCGCCACCGATGTACACGAAGAAATCGGCAAGGGAATTTCCGGACGTGTTGATGGTGCGGAATATAAATTTGATGGAACGCATTTGATGCGAGGCGATGCAACAATCGCGAACTTTGCTTTTTCCGATGTGATGAAACACGGATCTGCAGATTTTATTACGACGCTTGCGGAAAGGGGCGCAACGTCTGCTCTGATTACTGGCGACACATTGGCGCACGCGACAAATTTGTTCAACGATACTCGTATGAAAATTTACGCGGAACAGACACCCGCAGATAAAATGCGTCTGGTTCGCGAGGCGCAACAGCGCGGCGAAGTCGTCGCGATGATTGGTGACGGTGTGAATGATGCGCCGGCTTTGGCAACCGCAAATGTCGGCATCGTTTTTTCTGGCAGCGAAAATGGTGCAGCAATAGAAGCGGCCGATATCGCAGTGCTCGGTTCCGGCATTGATCGCTTGGAATACATTATGAAGACATCCCGCCGCACAATGAGCATCGCTCGCCAAAGTGTGTATGGTGGAATCGCACTCTCTACTATCGGAATGGTGTTCGCCGCGCTCGGTTACATCAACCCTGTCGTCGGCGCCTTTATCCAAGAAGCGATTGATGTGACGGTGATATTAAATGCGTTACGTATTTTGTTGTAGGAATACCTCGGGTGTATAATATAGGTATGAATACAAAAAATTTAATTTTATCAGTAGTAGGAATTTTCGTTGTGGCCAGTGGTCTGTATTTTACGATTGCACCACAAGCGACACGTGTATTGGATGGTGATATGAATATGGTTGAGCCAATTGTGACTGCACCAACTCCGACGACATCAACATCGACACCTACTCCCGCACCAACACCAGCTCCAGTACCAGCGTCGACCCCAACTCCTACACCTGCACCACAACCAACTCCGGCGCCTACTCCTGCTCCAGCACCAGCGCCGGCTCCGGCTCCAACTTCGTTTACAATGGCAGAAGTCTCGGCTCATAGTGATGGAACAAGTTGTTGGTCTGCAATCAACGGTGGTGTGTACGATTTGACGTCGTATATTCCGAAGCATCCAGGAGGCTCCAGCAAAATTTTGAGAATCTGCGGAACTGACGGCTCATCTGAATTTGAAGGTCAACACGGCGGAGAATCTCGACCAGAAAAAATCTTGGCGAATTATCGGATAGGTTCATTGCGATAATATATTTGTATGTTCACCACATTACACTTTGCGTTTTTTGTGCTTGTTGTGCCGGCTATTATCTATGCCGATCATATGGGCTTTACTTATTTTACAGGACGAGTTCAAACGCTCGACGCTCGACATATTCGCTGGGCTCATCGCGCAGTGATGACAGGACTTTTTCTGTTAATCGTGTCTGGAATTGTGCTTGTTGCAGGGAATTGGGCCGTCTGGTTTGAAAAGCCGTTGTTCTATGCAAAATTAGCATTAGTCGCCTCTATTGCATTGAATGGATTTTTCATTCACAACTTGATGATGAAAGCGACTGTCACGTCGTATGCTGCACTTGCCCCAGAAGAGCGCCGACTATTGATGGTGTCGGGTGCTTTGTCTGCAATTGGTTGGGTGGGCAGTGCGTTGATTGGTTTTTTTGGGTTGTAATTGTTATATTGGATTGTATATTCAAAGATTCGGCATATTTTAAAATAATTATATGATTCATATTAAATATAAACTCGATAGGTCAGAACATCACGGTATTGGTTTATTTGCAGATGAAGATTTGAAAAAAGGACAGCTTATATATACCGCAAGCCCTCTTTTGGATGTGAATCTAACCCAAGCACAATTTGATTCTCTCAGTGATAGAGAAAAAGAAGAATTTCGTTGGTGGGGTTTCTTTGATGCGGCTTCACAACGTTGGCATGTCGATTTTGATGTTTCGAAATTCATAAATCACTTACCCGAAGGTACTGTAACTCAAGATCTAAATCATACCGAGGTATATTTGGTTGCATCTCGTGATGTGAAAAAGGGAGAGGAGTTGACACAGAATTATCTCGAATTTGAAAGTGAGGAAGATTTAAAACATCGAGGGATTTAATGAGAAGTTTCTCAATGAAATCTAACCTCCACACAACCTGCCGTGCTCTCATCGTCGCCTACAAATCAGGCAAGCTCGGTCAGACGGTGATGCCCGAGGACGCAAATCCCGGCTTCAAGGAAAACGAGAGCGAAAATCGAATCGCGTATTTCACGTTGCCGATGGCGCTCAACTATCAGCGGGACAGTTACAAATTGTGGGAAGCGGCGCTCACAACATACAATGATCCAGAAACTCGATTTGTGTTTGATGTGAAAAAAGTCAGTGAGGCGAGCGAAGACGATGTGCGACAGGCGCTCCTGAAATACAAGCTCGCGCTTCAACCGAACAAACACGTGCACACCTGGCGCACTATCGCGCAGACGATTGCGACGAATTGGGGCTCATTCACGAAATTTTTTGAAGCCACAGGTAATGACTTTCTCGTCCTCAAAGAACAGGTGAAGGTGGTGCATAAAAAAGGTTTTCCGTATCTCTCCGGCCCAAAGATTTTTAATTACTGGTTGTTTATTATGAGCACGTACGGCAAGCTCGTCCTGACGCATCGCGACCACATCGAAATTGCACCGGACACACACATCACGCAATGTTCAATACGGCTCGGCGTCATCACTGCAGAAGAAGCCCTCACGCTCACCAAAGACGCGATTTCCGAGCGATGGCGATTGTTGCTCGCCACAAGTGGCATCGACCCCATCGATATGCACTCGCCGCTCTGGTTTTGGAGCCGAAATGGGTTTGTGTGGGAGGTGGAATAAGGATGGGTGCTTAAATATTATTTTAATGATAGAGTAAATTCATGAAATGTTTTTATTGCCAAGAACCTACAAACGGTAAATATTGCGCTAATTGTGGTAAAAAGGTTATTGGTGATTTTAATACATCTAGTTTTGCTGAAGTTCAGGAGTATGTTTTCTCTAGAAAAGAATCATATTTTTCTCGAGATTTTAAAGATGTTTTAGGTAAAGAATCTGACCTGGGTCTGTTTACTATGAAGGATCTGTACAGATCTTTCATGATTTTTGGTTACTTATTTAGACTGGTGGAAGAGAAGTTTGGAAAGATCTCCAAAATACAAGACGAGAACTTTTTAAAGATTTTGAATAATAAAAATGAATCTCGAATCGATAGGCTAACAAAGGCAAGCGATTATTTGGATGCTAATCTTGGAATAGATTCTATTTCTATAGATTCTCTGAAAAAAGAATATTTTGTTGTTCCACAAATAGCGCCCATTTTTTCAAATTATATCGAGCAAAATATAACCAATGCCGCAAATTATATAGTAAGTGGTAAATCTTCTGTCGGTATAAAACCTGAATACATTAGGACTCAATTTGAGCTTTTTTCTGAACTTTGTTTTCGAAATGCGACTTGGGGGTATATTTTTAAGCTTGTAGAAAATCAATTGAACGAATTGGATAGTAAATAAAAGTTATACCCATCGATTTGCTTAAGGGAGTATATCAACTAACATCACATATTGAGTATAATTCAAGTCTTGTAATAGACGGTATAAAATTATAATATCAAGTATATGGCTTTAAAACGTTTTGAATTCAGAGATATATTTCAAGAACTCTCTGACGGATCTTTGGAACTAAGAACTTCTATTGAAGTAGGTTCAACGATTTATGATGCAGGTTTCAAATTTCAAAAAGGGGTTGTCTATGGCGGTATAGATTTTCATTTATATAAGAGTCGAGCAATAGCAATTGATCTTCAAAATAACAGTGAAGGTCCATTAAAAATTGCAGGTTTTTATTCTGACTGATATGAGTAAAGCTCCAAAAGATCAAAAAGTTCTTGATTTGGTTGTGGCACAGTCTCAAACTACACAGGACCTTTCTGAAAGAGTTGTCAAAGTCGAAAAAATAGTTGAAAGACAGGAACATAATAATGATAGGCAAGAATCTAAAAATCAGAACGCTTTTTATGCGGTTATTTTTGCCTTTGTTTTGATAGTGGTAACTGTGGCAGTTGAAGTTATTTTATCAACTCGACACGAAGATTCAGTTTACGGTGGTTTGTATGATAAACTTATGGAAGTCGATGATAAGGCGTCTAATGTGCAGAAACAAATAGACCTTTTGAGAGCTAAGAATTCTTATTTGAAGTGATATAATCTATTAAATATAAAAATATATGGCATCATTTACAACAAGAATTTTATTAAGAGGAAGTTCATCTGAATCAGATTATGATAATCTACATTTGAAGATGGAGCAGTTGGGGTTTAGCAGAACTATTGAATCCAACGATGGAATCATTTATCAGCTTCCGTCTGCTGAATATAATATAGTAGGAAGCTATACCAGAGATCAGGTACTTGGTTTTGCTAAAGATGCAGTTAAAGTTGTGCGTGGAAAAACTGCTGAAATTTTAGTTACTGAGTCAGCCGGTCGAACATGGAGCAATTTGAAAATCGTATAGTATGTCTGTAGTTTAATTTGAAAAATGTAAAGATTTGTTCAGTGGTCTATTTTACACCCATGTACGAAATCGAAACAAAAGTCGAGCTCACTTTCTCAGAAAAGCAAAAATTGCTCGAAGTTTTCAAAGTGCAGAATTTCGCGTTCCGCGGGATGACTCCTCAAAATGATTTTTATATTGAAGCCAAAGAATCTCCGCACGGAGGTTTTGATTTGAAGCGATATCGACATGAGGGCGACGAATATATCTATACCGAAAAAGTGTGGGAGTTGATTGAAGGCCGACCTTTCCGTAAAGAAGATCAGCACGAAGTTTCAAAAGAGCAATTTGAATCTGCAGTCGCCGAATTTTCACACGCTCTTGCCATCAAAAAAGACCGCGAGTGGTTTAGTGGGTCATATCAGGGGACGCCGATCAGTCTCACTATCGACAGCGTGAAATTCGATCACTCTCCAGAGATGCGATATTTTCTCGAGGTCGAAATTCCGGTCGAAGATAAAAGCCAAGTCGTCGCAACAAAGGAACTCATTGCCGAGTTTTTGCGAGAAATCCTCGACAAATCCGAAATAGTTGAGTCGCCGGGGATGTTTACGATGGGGTTTAAGAAACTTTAGGAGAGGTATATAAAAACAAAAACCCCGCGAGGGGTTTTTGTAGGCTTGCTATCAGCTTGAGCCGATCGGAGCGTGAGCCCCACAAGCTATATATTTATATTAGTGTTTTGCATAAAAAAGTCAAGCAGAAACTTTAGAATTTCTTGAGGTTTTCTTTAAGTGTTCTTCATACCTGTTTTGCTATGGTTTTAATGTGCATAATTACAAAAGAATACTTAGATACCATCATGAAAGATATAAAAAGTTGGAGGACGTTATTTGTCCCGCAATAGGCAATAGTATTGTTCATTTTAATGATGTCGGATTTAAACATTTGATTTGGAAAGGTATGAGGCCTCGAAAACATTCCGAGATTATGAGTCGCCTCACGCTTTTAAAACATGCAGATATCATCATACAATCAGCAAATGCTTCTATTGAATATAGAATTGTACCAATTGAAACAAGTAAAATTCAATATTGGGGCTTGACTGTTGTTATATCTGGAAAAGAAATTACGGTTGTAATCAGACAAGTTGGGAATGGTTTGAAGCATTTTTATAGCATATTTATACGAAGATGAGTTGGATAATTTGCCAACCCTCTCCATTTCTGCGAAAATTACTATATGAACATCAAAACAATTGGCTCAATAATCGTCGTGCTCGCCGCAGTCGCAGGCTTTGCATATTTGAAAATGAATAAGACTCCGGCAGATATCGTGCAGGAATATGCAGCACCACAACCGCAGGCTTCAGCTCCAACCGAATCCGGCAAGAAAATGGCATTTGCGGACTTTTTGAAACAAGGCGGCTCATACAAATGCACCGTCAATCAAAGCATCGCGGGTACTGACACTGTCGGCACCACCTACATCGACGGTGGACGAATTCGCGGGGAATATGCTACACAAACCGCGGGTATGAACATCGCAACAAATCTGATCGTGCGCGACGGATATTCGTACACATGGACTTCGATGGCGCCAACCGCGGGCTTCAAAGCAAAAGTCGTTGAGAACGCCGCAGTAAACACTGGCGCTGCAATGTCAGCTTCATATTCATGGAATGCACAGCAAATCGGCGATTATAATTGCGAGGCATGGTCTGCGGATGAGGGGAAGTTTACGGTGCCGGCTAACGTATCATTTAAAGAAATTTAATTTATGAAAATATTAGAAATCAAAAAATTGCTCATTAAAGCTGTTGGGAAATATGTTAGTCCAAAAGAGGCTGAATATTTCGCGGAGGAAATAGTTGAAACCGATATTCGAAAGCCACCACGCAAGAAATATAGCTCAGGTCTAATCGAAGATATTAAATCTTGGGAAGGTAAAAATCCAACACTAAAAAAGTCGATTGATTTGCCAGGCTATACTCAATATGATTTCGAGGGTAAAGGCCCGTCTCTGAAAATTAAAGAAATTCATGATGAATTAGTTCAGAAAGCGAAAATAAATGGAATTTCGATGGTAAGTATTATTAATTCCGGAGGTATGCATACAATGCATCTTTGGACACAGGGCTTAGCAAAACGCGGACTTTTCGCGCTTGGTGCTTGGAATGGTGGACCAGATGCGGTTGTACCAATTAATGGAACCAGAGGAATTTTCGGAACAAATCCCATGACATATGCTTTCCCAGGCGACAAGGGCGACATTGTGATTGATATGGCGACATCAGAAATTCCATACTTTAAAATAGTAGGCGCTAAAAAAGATCAAACTCCTTTGCCAGAAAATACTGCGGTTGATGGCGAGGGCGAATTGACTACTGATGCGGCCAAGGCGCTCGATGCAAAGGAAGTTTCCAATCTGCTCCCAATGGGTGGAAACTACAAGGGCTATAATATTAATTACTTGATTGAGATTATGACAAGCGCCCTCATTGGTGCACGAATCAGTTCTGAAATGAGTGACGCCTACATCGAAACTGAACATGGCGGATTTATTATTGCGATTGATATTGATAAAGTCACTAGTCGCAAAAAATATGATACTTCCGTGAAAATTATCAACGAGGAAATTCGTGCACAAAAACCAAAGAAGGGAGTTGATAGAGTCCAGGTGCCCGGTGATCGAAATCTCGAAAAGAAAATTGGTGTGACCGATGATACTGATATTGAGCTTGATAGAGAGTATGAAAAAATGCTTATTAACTTGGCTTCTTAATTTATTTACTAAAATTTAGAAGACTAATACTAAGCTAATTAATATAAATTACATGCCATTCACGGAACCAGGAGAACCAGATTTTGAATCGAATGAGCCGCTCAATGAAGCACTCTTGGAGAAACTGGCTCTTATTTTTCTCAAGGCGACGTTTCCTCAAATTTTACAAATCACCGTTTCTGAGGAAGAAAAGCAGGAATTGCAAGAATATCTTCGTCGTGCTACTGAGGCGCAGACAGAATCAATACGTGTTCGTATGTTGTTTCTGCGTCGATATTTTGAATATATAAATCCCAACGCTTCAGATGAAGCTAAAGCGAAGATAGAGCAGGAAATGGACGGACATCCCGCACTCCAAGAATTTATAGAAAAGAGACGCGCAATTGATTTGGCAGATGAGTATGTGGCTTGGAAGACACATATTATGGACGTAGAGTCAGACTCAGATTTACGTGAAATTGGTATTGAAATGAGCCTGGATGATATTTACACGTTTCTCTCGTCGCTGGAAAAATATCCTAACGAAATAGATACGCGATTTGACGCGGCTTCTATGAAAGTTGTGCGCGGTCCATATGCGAATTCAAAACCACATTTTGAAGCTGATACCGAGACATACAGATTTGAACGGCTTAAATTACTAGCGCTTAAAAAGTCAGTCGCCCACACAATTACAGCCGATGAACAAACCTTTTTAGATAACACGCTCACGAATGATAAGTACTTTAGAAAAATGTCAGAAAAAATAAAAGAAGCTTGGCGCTCGTAATATTACGCCTACAAATTTGATAAGTATTTAAAATTACAATCATTTTGATATATAATATCCCCATTACCAATATAACCAAACATCATGGCAAAAGGCAACAATTCACGTAGAAAAGAAGTAAAGAAAAAACCGAAAGCAAAAGCATAACTTGGGTCTTACCCCAATTACACAAACCCTCGATTTTAAAAGTCTGGTTGAGCATCAATATAAACGTATTTCTATTGTAGAACTCACGTGATGTGACCCGAGGACTTTAAAATCGAGGGTTTTTGTAATTGGGGCTTCGTGCTATACTATAGGCAATAGCTCATTCAGGTTTTACAAGCTTAATTCATAAAAACATGAAATATCTCGTTACTATTATTGCAGTGGTTTTGATTGCGTGGGCAGGATTTGCATTTTTTAACAAAGACCAAGTCGAGGCTCCTACAATAACCACGACTACCACTACCACAACAACTTCCACAACTACAGCGCCTGTCGTAGAGGAAACTCCAACTGGTGTCATTGGAAAATCTGTTGAAGGTCGTGACATTATGGCGCATTCATACGGAAACGGCGACAAAGAAATTCTTTTTGTTGGAGGTGTGCACGGAGGATATTCTTGGAACACAGCGCTTCTTGCGTATCGTTTGATGGATTATTTGGAAGCTAATCCAACTGTCGTTCCTGAAAATTTGAAAGTCACAGTGATTCCTCTTTTGAACCCGGATGGATTTTATAAAATTATGGGTACTACGACTGCAGATATCGATCTCAGCAACATTCCTGAAACTCCAGCAACTATTTCAGGACGATTTAATGCACACAATGTGGATTTGAACCGAAACTTTGATTGTAATTGGAAGGCGGATGCTACATGGCAGAGCAAAACTATTAGTGCGGGAACATCTGCTTTTTCAGAACCAGAAGCAGCTGCATTTCGTGACTATGTAACAGCGAATACTCCTGCGGCGGTAATTTCTTGGTACAGCGCAGCAAACGGTGTGTATGCATCTGGATGTGGCAGTATTTCTGCAGCAACAAAGGCACTTGTGAGCACGTATGCCAAAGCATCTGGTTACCCAGGTCATGACTCATTCGAAGACTATTCAATCACGGGCGACATGAGCGACTGGCTTTCAAAGATGAATATTCCAGCAGTCGGAGTAATTCTCGCAACACACAGCCAAGTTGAATGGGATAAAAATCTAAAGGGTATTCAGGCAGTTCTCGCAGAATTCTCTAAATAAAAATCGGTTATGAACAAGAAAAGTTTGCTCGTCATTTTTGCAATCATCCTGATTGGTGTCGGGCTTTTCTTGTTTCGTGGAGAATTTTTCACCGACGCGCCTGTAGTCGAAGTTCCTACACTGCCAATTGTTGAAACCTACACAACATCAACGGTGGCGACTTCGGTAGAAGGGCGTTCGATCGAAGCTCATACATACGGAAGTGGACCGAATGAAATTGTGTTTGTTGGAGGTATTCATGGCGGATATGAGTGGAATACCGTGTTACTCGCGTATCGTTTGATGGATTATTTTGATGTGAATCGGGCCATTATCCCTGCGCATCTCAAAGTAACAATTATTCCTACATTGAATCCTGATGGATATTTCAAAATCACAGGAACAACGGATCGTTTTGTGAATCTTGCAACGATTCCCGATGTGATGGGTACTGCACCTGGACGATTTAATGCACATGGGGTGGATTTGAATCGTAATTTCGATTGTAATTGGCAAGCCAAAGGTGTGTGGCAAAACAAAAAAGTTAGTGCTGGTACTGCTGCATTTTCCGAACCTGAAACGGCGGGGTTTCGTGATTGGGTGACGGCTCGAATGCCTCGAGTTGTTATCTTTGCTCATAGCGCTTCAAACGGAGTATTTGGTGCGGGCTGTAATGCGCCAATTGCAGCTTCAACACGTGCGTTCATGTCTGCGTACTCGACTGCGTCTGGATATCCCATGAACGACACCTTTAGTCAGTATGTAGTGACAGGCGACGCGAGCGATTGGCTTTCAACTGTCGGTATTCCATCAATTGGTGTCGAATTAAAAACTCACGAGACAGTTGAATTCGAGCAAAATTTGGCGGGGTTGGAGGCGGTGATTAAGACTATTCTTGCACAGTAATATGACATACGACTACAAATCCCACAAAATCGTCGCAATTATTTCAGAAAATCTCGAACCATGGCAAGCTATGAATGTGCTTGGACATATGGCGGTTTCGCTTGGGGCACACAAGGACGACATGTTGATGGGGCGAGATGTGTTGCTCGATAAAGACGGTGTTATCCACAAAGGCATCGCACGTTTTGGTTTTATTATTAAAAAGGGGACTGTGTCGCATATCGCCGAAACTATTTCAAAAGCTCGTTCGACTGCCGGTCTTACTTTGATCGATTTTCCACGCGACATGTTGGATACTCGGCACGACGATGAGTTGGTTCAGTCTATTCAATCGAAAAGTGATGCAGAGTTAGAATATTTAGGTGCGTTGTTGTACGGCCCAACTGACGCAGTAAATTCATTGACTAAATCATACGTACTGTATAACTAACGTATGTCAACGCCTACTACTCGCACCAACCCCGAATTATGGGAAGCTTGTAAAAAAGAAGCAGTATTTAAAATGGGAAAATTTTCTGCACGCGCGATGCAACACGCGGTGACATTATATAAAAAGCGGGGCGGCACATATGTTGGTAAAAAATCCAAAGGCAATAGTTTGATACAATGGAATAAAGCACAGCGGAAAAAATCACATGAATAGGATACAACCACATTGGAAAAAACACGTTCTCTATAAACAAGGATTTGTCGAGTTGATTCCGATCGAGTGGGTTATGAAAATTCGTGGCACTGATGTCGAGCCGTATACTGATTTGATGAATGGTGATATGGTCGACTTTGAGAAATTATGGATTGATTTGATCACTAATGGAATGTTTGAGCCGCTTATCGTACGAGTAGGACTTAAAAATAAAAAATATCGATTGGAAACCGGCAATCATCGCATACAAGTAATGCACGCACATAATATTTCCCACGTGCCAGTCGCGGTGCAGTTACAAGATGAATGTGGACCACATGCGCCAAATCCTGGGAATATCAGCTCACAATCATTTGATGTCGGTGATAATGTATTAATTGCAACGGCTGCTGATGAATATATGAAACCGAGCGCTGTATTTAAAGACCTCAAACGTTATATGTGTATCAGAAAAATAAAACAATTAATTGCTGGAGTCATTGTCCTATTAATCGCCTGGTTCTTGTACTACACAATTTCGCCACTCTTCATCAATATTCGCGTGGATGAAGCGCTTCCTGTTGCCTCTGTACAGAATGCCACCTCTACTGTCGCAGAAGATAATGTCGCGGCAATCAACTACGAAACATCACCGAAACAATTAATCGATACTCCGCTGCATCCTGCGTCTGGTACTGTGCGCGTTGTACAATCTGGCCTCGCACATTTTTTGCGCTACGAGAATTTTAAAACGGTAAACGGCCCAGATATTTTCGTGTACCTATCAAAAGACATCAATGCGACCGACTTTGTAAACCTCGGCCCAGTCAAAGCCACCGAAGGAAACGTGAATTATGAAATTCCTGCCGGCATTGATCCTCGTGAATATCCGTACGCACTCGTGTGGTGTAAGCAATTCAATGTCTTGTTTAATTTTGCAGTGCTATATAGTTAGGAAAACTCACGACTCGTGTATCTTTATCGGGGTATAATATCTACATTAATCATTAATAGCATTATCATGAAAGCATATAAACAAATTATTATCGCGGGTTCACTGGTGATGGTGGCATTTGTGGCGACACCAGCGTCAGCGGCGTCTTGTGTTTTTACACTTGATTTAGAAGAGGGGGTTGTGAGCGAAGAAGTTCGTTGCCTTCAAAAATATTTGAATAGTAATGGATATGTGATTACAAGCACAGGCCCTGGATCTGCTGGAGCAGAGACAAATAAATTCGGACCACTTACACGCGTTGCGGTTCAAAAATGGCAAATTGCGAAAGGTATTTCTCCTGCCACAGGGACTTTCGGCCCGTTGTCTCGTGCAAAATTTGCAAGTTTGAATACGGCAACTGCTTCTCCTGTTACTTCAACTGCTCCGGTTGTAGTTACTCCACCTCCAGTATCGAACACTTCTCCTGTGATATCTTTTCAACAAAGAGATGCTGAGGCAATGATTAAAAAGGCAATTAAAGCAGTCGAAGATGCAGATGAGCAAATTGATGATGCCCAAGACGATGGTGAGGATACAAATGTAGCTGATGATAATCTTGACGATGCGCGAACTGATTTGTTCGATGCAATCGATGCGTATTTCTCGAAAGATTATGCAGATGCATTGAAATCTGCTGAAGATGCGTATGATAATGCAGTTGATGCATACGAAGACGCAGGTGGTGAAACTGATGAAGATGAAGCAGATAATGCAATTGATAAAGCCGAAGATAGAATTGATGCTGCGGAGCAAAAAATAGAAGACGCAGATAATAATGATGAAGATGTTGACCAGGCGGAAGAGTTGCTTGATGAAGCAGAGCAAAAATTAGAAGAAGCTGAAGAGGCAATGGATAATGAAGATTATGAAGAGGCCATCGATCTTGCCGAGGAAGCGGAAGATTTAGCTAAAGATGCCGAAGACGCAATTGGTGAAAATGATGAAGCGGACGAAGCCGAAGATGCAATTGATGATGCAAAAGATGCAATTGATGATGCGGAGGAGGCAATTGACGATGCAAAGGATAATGATGAAGATGAAGATGATATTGATGAAGCAGAAGAATTACTCGACGATGCACGAGATGCTCTTGATGAAGCTGAAGAGGCATTCGATGATGAAGATTATGAGGATGCAATTGATGCTGCTGAAGAGGCTCAAGAATTGGCAGAAGACGCAGCAGATAAATTCTAGTTGCATTTCGCTCTCACTTCCGTATACTGTATATATCAATGACCCGGCAGACACCGGCGAGATACGGGGCAGGAAATGCGTTTGCAATGTGCGGCGCACGTAGAAGCCCTCGGAACTGGACGCCCGAAAGACGTCATAATGAGCAACAAACAGGGTGGCACCGCGACAAAATCGCCCCTGCGAATTTATCAACATGAATTCGGAGGGGCTTTTTGTTTCTCCGACTTCTATAAAAAATAAACGCGGGGAGACTCGCGAATGCTTATGAAAAAAAGAATTTTTATTGAAGAGTTAAAGAATCATATTGGTACCGAGGTTACAATTCTCGGTTGGGTTGATGTACGTCGAGATCAAGGAAAACTCATTTTCCTAGATTTTCGTGACATGTCAGGATATGTACAAGGTGTTGTATTGCCGGGCGCGACAGAAGCAAAAGCTGTCGGAGAAACTTTGCGACCAGAGTGGGTTGTTGAAGTGTCTGGAAAAGTTAATGCTCGTCCTCCAAAAAATGTTCAAGCCGACAAGCAAAACGGCGATATTGAACTTGAAATTTTAGGTATTAAAGTTTTGAATGAAGCTGAAACTCCGCCAATCGATGTGCGAGGTGATGGCAAGGAAATTGGTGAAGAAGTTCGCCTCAAATATCGTTATTTGGATTTGCGACGACCACGTTTGCAGAAAAATATTCGTACACGTGATGCAATCATTTCATTCTTCCGAGATTATATGCACAAAAATAAATTCGTCGAAATCGAAACTCCGATTTTGATGAAGGGAACTCCAGAAGGTTCACGAGAATATTTAGTGCCATCACGAATTGAAAAAGGAAAGTTTTATGCGCTTCCTCAATCACCACAACAATTTAAACAACTCAGTATGATTGGTGGGTTTGAACGATATTTCCAAATTGCGCGATGTATGCGTGATGAAGATTTGCGAGGTGATCGACAACCAGAATTTACTCAGCTCGACTTCGAAATGTCATTCGTTGATCAAGAAGACATTTTGAGTTTTACCGAACCAATGTTTATCGAAATGGTGACAAAATTGTTCCCAGAGAAAACAATCACTCAAATTCCTTTCCCGCGAATCACGTATGCTGAATCAATGGCAAAATATGGCAGCGATAAGCCTGATATGCGAAAGGATAAAAACAATCCAAACGAACTTGCATTTGCGTGGGTTGTAGATTTCCCAATGTTTGAAAAACTTCCAGAAGGAGGAATTCAAGCGGCGCACCATCCATTCTGTTCTATTAATGACGAGGATATGGATAAATTTATGAAAGGCGAGGATTTGATGTCTATTCGTGCAAAATCATACGATCTTGTTTTGAACGGATATGAATTGTCATCAGGAAGTATTCGAATTCATAAATCTGATATGCAACAAAAAGTATTTGAGTTGCTGAATATCAGTCCAGAAGTACAACAACAAAAATTTGGTCACATGTTAGAAGCCTTTAAATATGGTGCGCCTCCACACGGTGGGTTTGCGCCTGGAATCGATCGAATTGTGATGCTCATGATGGGTGAGCCTAACATTCGTGAAGTTATTGCCTTCCCAAAGACTGGTGAAGGTCGTGACTTGATGATGAATGCACCGTCTGTTGCATCAATTGATCAATTAACCGATTTGGGTTTAAGTGTGAAAGCACAGAAGAAAGATTAAAAAATAAAAACTCCCAATTTTAAAGTCCTCGGGTCGCATCACGTACATTCGATAATGGATGTACGTTTTGTGTTGATGCTCAACCAGACTTTTAAAATTGGGAGTTTTTATTTTTAATCGTGTCTTTCCCCGCACTCATCCTTTCGTCTGAAAAGGTGCGATAGGATGCAACCAAACATACCGCCAACAACGAATGCTTCGATGAGTGAGCCTTCATGAGCATGTTCTTCTCCCTCGTGTTTATCCGCATGTTCCTCCTCGTGATGAACTGCTTCGGCTTCATGCGTGTCATGTTCGTGATGCCCTATATATGCGCCGTGTGCGAAAGTGAGACAGAGTGCGATAATGACGCCAGAAAAAATTGGCTTGAAATATCGGGCTGCGTGAACGCGCAATTCTTGATACAAGAAAATAAAGTCGAGCGCAATGTGAATCACATTCATTGCAATTTCACCGTGTGAATAGCCGGCCCAATGCATGCCGTGTTCGCTCCATTCGATAAACATGTGCACGAGCAAAAGTCCGATTGTTAAATATCCATAACGAGAGTGGGCAAGTACCGCAACCAAAAGACCGAGCCCAATTCCGAGCATTCCCATCAAGTTGCCGAAATTGTGTTCCGACAACATATATATAGAAAAGATTAAATAGACGACGAGAAAGGCTTTGAAATATTTTGCGTGGTGATGATGCATAGGGAAATGATACTACGATTTTTTATGGCGTGTGTAAAGTATTGCAATGTATGCGATAAGTATCCCGAGAAGCGCTCCGCAGAGAACCTGGGTAATGGTGTGAACGTGCAGAAAAACGCGGCTCGCGGTGATTATGACTGCAATAGCGCCGATAATAATGCAACTGAGAAATTCTGTGAATCGATTGTCTGGCTGTTTGATGATGTAATAAATTAAAAACGTTGCTAAGAAAAAGCTAAAGCTCGCATGTCCGCTCGGCATCGCATAACCCGTTTCCAAAATGTACGCGTCGATGGGGCGGGGTACTTGGAAAATGTTTTTGAGCACGTAAACTGCTCCGCCGGTCGTTATGAGTCCGCCAATAAGTGCAATAATTTGCCGTAGTTCTTTTTTAATGTACATGTGCGAGACAATTAAACCACCTGCACCAATGAGTGCTATGGTAGTAAAAAATTCATGAATCCAATATGAAGTAGTGATGAGAAAGCCGTGCATGGAAATATTGTAGCAGAAAATTTGGTATGTTTAGTATATTGTGAGGATATCCAATAAACCTTTATAAATAAAGGTTTATTGCAACTCATTGAGATACTTGACAATATCGCTATATGATATATAATATTATCAACCTCATAAACTTCAAAATTATTGGAGTAGAGGTAACCGGAGGTGTTTATGACTGCTCTTTGTCTGGGAGTTTATGCGATAGCGCTAGGACTCATGCGCTATCGAGCCGCCCCTCGCGTCGACCCTGAGGTCACGCTGTGGAAAGCGGTGAAGTCGTTGCCGATGATGGCCCTTGGAGCGTTGTGCGGAGCAATGATCTTGGTGGACATCGCCATCGGCTGAATATCTTCCGTGGTTTGCGGAAGAGTCCTCGGTAGTAATGCCGAGGATTTTTTTATACCACTTATTTTTGTATTTCATATTCATAAAATTCAGTGTGGTGCTGTTGATTTAACTTTTTTGTCTCATCGGGCTTTTCAATTCTTAAAACATGCTAAAATAAAGAGCATGAACAAGCAACACATACCAATCATTATCGGCATCGCATTACCAGTTATTTTCATCATCGCAATTTCAATTTACATTTTTACCGCAAGAGCTTCGATTCAACCAGAACACGATTTTGTATACGCAATGCGTTCGCAGCCTCATTACAATGGCTACTATATTGAAATGGTGCCAAATCAATATATTGTAGAGAATGATACTTTGACCTTGAAAAAAGCCGTACTTCGCTCTGACACGAATGCAACTACATATGATCCAGATTTGTTTATCTACGATGTAGAAAAAGACACTTCTCGTAAAATTTCATTTGAAGAAGCGTCTAAACTCTCACTTGATGCTGGTCCAAGTTCGCCGGATGGATATGTAGTACGTTACGAATATGGACACAACGGTATTTTTGAAATTTTTGGTTCAGATGACTCGAGCCGTGGTTATGTAATTTCAAAAGGCAACGGTGACAGGAAAATTGCAATTCCAACAGCTGATCGCTGGAGCGACGACATGATGTTTATTGGCTGGATAAAATAACAACATGGAAAAACAACAATTACTCGCAGAATTGAAACAGCAATTACAGGAAGGCTTGATCACAAAATCGGAGTTAGTCGCACTAACGTCGACGTCTAGCGCAGATATCGACAGTGCTCCTCATAAAATGGTGAGTGTGCTGTATACAATTGGCGCCATTATTGCCATTGTTGGTGTGATTATTTTGATTGCTCAGAATTGGAACGAGATTGGTTTTGTCGGTCGCATCGCAGTGACACTTGGAATTTCACTTGCAACATTTGTTGCCGGTTTTGTATTGTGCGCTCCGCATCAAAATAAATTGTCTCAAGTTATGTTTTTCATTTCGGCAGTACTCGCTCCAATTGGATCTTTGGTATTAATCGACGAGGCAGATATGACAATGTCGTTAACTACTAATGTAGTGCTCGCATTCATACTGGCGGTTGTATATGGAGTCGCATATTGGGCAACTCGGAAAAATATTTTAGTGCTTATCACTGTTGGATTCGGGTCGTGGGCATATTATGCAGTGCTTGCAAAAACATTTGAATCGAGTCTGTTCGATGGAGATATTTTGAAATGGGCCGCGATTGTTGCTGGCGCCGCCTATATTTTAATGGCACGTGGTTTTGCTACAAAAGACAGTGAGGTTATTAGTGTAGAGAATAATGCAGTGGCCGGTATTTTATATGCAGTTGGTGCATTCTCTATTTTACTTGCCGGAATTTCTTTCGGCGGATTTTTTGATGTTCTCTACATTGCCGTACTGTTTGCGGGCTTTTACGGAAGTATCTTTTTGAAGAGTCGAGGAGTGCTTTTACTTTCGGCACTTTTTCTCATGATTCATATCGGAAAATTGACTGTGGAATATTTTGCGGATTCTATTGGTTGGCCAGTCGCCCTCATTTTTATTGGCTTTGTGGTGATTGCGGTAGGGTATGGGACGTTGTGGTTGAATAGGAAGTTCTTAAAACGGGGTTAGTTGACAAACCACCTCTTTCGCGCTATTATAACCAGCAATAACTAAATCTCATTGGTTTTGGCCCTTATTTAGAAGGTGATCTTGAAACTCGGAGAAACGACTGATCGTGCGAAATACGCATATCATTAATAACAGATCGGACGAGTTATCAAGGCTCTTGCCTTTAAATATACAAACATATGAATATAAATAATGCCTCTCATGGAGGTGGGTTTAATAGAAGTGCTTCATCTCACTCGTCACGTCCTTCGCACGGAGGCGGCGCACGACGTACATTCGGCTCATCAACTGGTCGACCACATCGGTCTTCAGGTGGTCGAGTAACACCATTTAAAAAAAGCTATGCGGGCGGGTATTCTCCTTCGGTATCTTCATCATACGGATCTGCCCGAAGTTCATCATACAGCACACCTCGTCCGAGCGGCGCAACTTTCCGATGGAGAAATTCTTCATCATCGACAACTTCAACTGGTTCAGTAGGTGGTTCAAGTTATTCACGAAGCACATCGTCTGCACCAAGCACATATAGCGCACGACCGGCATCAGCACCTCGATTTTCTCGTGGCGGTTTTGCCGGAGGTTTTAGTGGCGGTGCATCACGTGGCGGATTTTCAGGCGGACGTGGCCGAGGAGGTAATCGAGGAGGGATTGGACGTGGTGGAAAAAACGGCCGACCAAATCCAGGTGAAAAAATTAACATCAATCGTTTCATTAATAAGGCAGTCGAAACTTTGATTGTTGAAAAATTCGTTCCAGAACACAAATTTGCGGATTTTTTGGTTACACCAAAACTGAAAGAGGCGATTATTGCAAAAGGTTATGAGACACCAACTCCAATTCAAGACAAGACGATCCCGCACATCTTGAAGGGTGCAGATGTTGTCGGAATCGCAAACACTGGTACAGGAAAAACTGGTGCATTTTTGATTCCGCTGATTAACAAAATCATGCTTGATCCCCGCGAACAAGTTTTGATTATTGTTCCGACTCGTGAACTTGCGATTCAAATTGAAGAAGAGTTGCGAGGATTTACAAAAGGCCTCTACATTCATTCAGTCGTTTGTGTGGGTGGTATGGGAATTGGTTTGCAAATTTCACAATTACGAAAGCATCATCATTTTATTATTGGAACACCGGGTCGTTTGAAGGACTTGATTGAACGAAAACGAATTAATCTCGCGAAATTCAAAAGCGTAGTTCTTGACGAAGCTGACCGCATGTTAGACATGGGATTCATCAATGATATGCGATATGTCATGGGACTCATGGCAAAGGAACGACAAACATTGTTTTTCTCTGCAACTATGTCTCCAGAAATTCAAAAATTGATTGGAGATTTCTTAAAGAATCCAATTTCAATTTCTGTAAAAACAGGAGACACTTCTAAAAATGTCGATCAGGACGTGGTTCGATTTAATACAAAAGAAGATAAAATCGACACGCTTCATAACTTGCTCATTCAACCGGATTTCGAAAAAGTCATTATTTTCGGCCGTACAAAGCATGGTGTGGAAAATTTGTCGCGCGATTTGGTGCGACGAGGTTTCAAAGCCGAATCGATTCACGGTGATAAATCACATAGCCAACGACAGCGATCATTGCGAGCTTTCAAAGAGCATAATGCAAAGATTTTAGTTGCAACTGACGTTGCTGCGCGCGGACTCGATATTCCAAACGTCTCACATGTGATAAACTTTGACATCCCAGAAAGTTACGATGATTACGTTCATCGAATTGGTCGAACAGGTCGCGGTAACAAAAAAGGTAAGGCTCTCACATTTATCAATCAAAAATAATTCAGAAATTAATTCACGACATTTATGGAAATCAGAAATATTGCAATCATTGCACACGTTGACCATGGAAAGACAACTTTGACTGACGCAATTCTCAAACAAACGGGAATGGTGCACGAAGATGTCTCAATGGACAGTAACGACCTCGAAAAAGAGCGAGGCATTACTATTTATGCGAAAAACACTTCAGTGTTTTACAAAGGCACTAAAATTAATATTTTGGATACGCCAGGTCACGCCGATTTCGGTTCCGAAGTAGAGCGAGTTTTGCGTTCGATTGACTCTGTACTTTTGATTGTTGATGCGTCTGAGGGTCCAATGCCACAAACTAAATTCGTTTTGAAGAAGTCGCTCGAACTTGGTCTTAAACCAATTCTTGTGCTCAATAAAATCGACAAGCCGGGTGCTGATGTCAAACGCGCACATGACGAAGTGTACGAATTATTCTTTAACCTCGGTGCAAATGACGAACAATTAAATTTCGAAACTATTTATGCGATTGGCCGACAAGGTGTCGCGAAACGAAAAATGGAAGACGAATTCAAAGATTTGTCACCACTCTTGGATTTGGTTTTGGAAAAAGTTCCACAGGCGTCTGAGGAGAAAAAGAAAAACATGCCACTCACCGCACAGGTATTCAATCTTGCGTTCGACAACTTCCTCGGTCGTATGGGTATTTGCCGAATTTATTCTGGTTCGATTAAAGCTGGGCAAAATTTATTCGTAAAAACTCCTGATGGAAAAACTTTCTCTGGAAAATTGACGAAACTTTCTACATTCGAAGGTCTCTCTAGAAAAGACGTTGATGAGGCGTTTACTGGTGACATCGTTTTGATCGCTGGAATTCCTGAAATTTATATCGGTCAAACTTTGGTTGATAACGAAGCAACAGAAGCGTTACCTTCGATTCACGTCGACGAACCTACAATGTCATTGAACATGTATGTAAACGACTCGCCGTTTGGTGGGAAAGAGGGAAAGTTTTTGACATCTCGACAAATTCGCGAGCGATTGGAAAAAGAGCTCGAAATTAACGTCGGTCTCAAAATCGATCTCAGCGCCGGTTCGTATTTCAAGGTGTACGGTCGCGGTGAATTGCACCTCGCAATTTTGATTGAAAATATGCGACGTGAAGGATTTGAACTTGCCGTTTCTCAACCAGAAGTTATCGTTAAAGAAGTTAACGGGGTGAAAATGGAACCTTTCGAAGAAGTAACTTTGATTGTGCCAGACGAATTTGCTGGAAGCGTCATTGCGAAACTTGGTAATCGAAAAGGTATTATCACAAATATGGCGCAAGAAAACGTGAATCAGAAAATCACGATGCTTGTGCCGACTCGAGGTCTCATTGGTTATCGAAATGAATTCGTAGTTGATACAAAAGGTGAGGGAATTATGACAACTGTGTTCCATGATTTTATGCCATACGCTGGTCCAGTGAAAAAGACTGAATATGGTTCTATGATTTCTATGGCCGACGGAAAAGCACTCGCGTTCTCACTCGATAACTTACAAAACCGCGGAGTTTTATATATTCCACCAACGACGCAGGTCTACGAAGGTATGGTAATTGGGTATACAGTAAAGGGTGACGACATGACAGTTAACCCAACAAAAGGTAAGCAGTTAACAAACATGCGAGCTTCTGGTTCTGATGGATGTATTATGCTTACTCCACACTTCGATCTCACTTTGGAACGAGCGATGGGTATGATGAACGAAGATGAATATTTGGAAATTACTCCAACTCAGGTTCGTTTGCGAAAGAAATTACTTAAGGAATCCGATCGAAAGAAAGCGGGAGCCAAGGCTTAGGCCCATTCTCTCGGTATAGATGAAATTTCGTGACGCAAGAGCTCGTCAACTCTTTTTTGAGTTGCAGTCGAAATTGTTGGTAGTTGATGTAGATGAAACCACTGACATTTTTGGATCTCGATTTTGTCGATGATTCGTTGAGATTTTTTGCGCTTTTTCATGTCCTGAGGTTTGTACTCTTCTGCGAGATACAGGGTGATGGAATCATTTTTTCCGCCAGTATGATTTGCGTAATAACCGAATAACTTCATTTCACCGGAAATGATGTACGGGGTTTCTTCCTGAACTTCGCGCCGCGCGGCCACGTCGGCTTGTTCATTTTCTTCCACCATACCTCCTGGGAATACCCAAAAATTATCGTAAGGGTGTTTTACAAGAAGAATCTTTTCACCATCGCGCAGAATTACACGTACACCATGAGTGTGACGTTTAAGAATTTTATACAACCATATTTTGCGAAGCCATTTTGCAATGTTGAGTAGATAATACATATTAGTTTTTTTGTAACATCATATCCCGCACTTTATAGACGTTTCCTGCACCAATTGTAGCAATTATAGAGTCCGGACCATATTTTTTCTGAATATATGCGCTGATTTCCTCAAAACTATTTATCATTTTTACGGGTTTACGCGAATAGACTTTTATGGAATTGGCGACGTCGGTCGTGGTGAGACTCGCAACATCTTTGGGGGTGTCATTGAGTGCCGGCAAGATATCAGTCAAAATTATTTCATCTGCCAAGTCAAATGCTGATCCATATTCTCGCAGGAAATTTTTAATGAGATTAAACTGCCGAGGTTGGAATACTGCACAGACTGGTTTTTTTGGATAAAATTGCCGAACGCCGTAGAAAAAGTTTTTGACTTGGGTTGGATGATGGGCAAAATCGTCAATGAAGATTTGTCCGCTCGGAGCGGTTTTAATTTCAAATCTTCTCGCGACTCCAGTGAATTCCGCTGCAGTTTCGATGATTCCATGGAGTGGAATACCAAGTTGATGTAGCGTTGCTACCACCGCGACATAGTTTAATATGTTGTAGTCACCAGGAATTTTAATGTGCATATTCTCGATAATTATTTTTCCGTTGAATATGATAGAAAATATGGATTCGTGTTCATTTTTTCGCACATCACAAATTGCGTAGTGATTGGCCTGATTGAATCCGAAATAAAGCACGGGGCATTGTGCAACTCCTGTAACTTCACGCACTTTCAGACTGTCGCCATTTGCAATTACAAGTGCGGTTGGTTTGTGTTGCGAAATAAAATGTTTGAATGAATCGATCATTTCGCGCTCGTTTTTGTAATATTCAAGGTGACTTTTTTCAACTGAAGTAACAATAGTGGTGTCGCCGATGAAATCATGAAAAGATCTGTCGTACTCACATGCTTCGATGATGGCGTATGAAGATTTTCCGAGGTGATTGTACCCAGCAAATTCGCGGGTATAAGCTCCTCCAAAAATAGTGGCGTCGACACCGCCACGCATTGCACCAATTCCGAGAAGGGCTGTGGTGGTGCTTTTGCCATGACTACCACACACGCATATTCTGAAACTTTCGCGCGTGATGAATGCGAGAAATCGGGAACGTTTCATGATATGAATTCCTATTTCTTTGGCTCGTTTGATTTCAGGAGCGTTGTGAGTGATTGACGAATATACCACTAAATCAACATCCGCCGAAATATTGTTAGCGCTGTGCGTGTAATATATTTTTGCACCTGAATTTTCCAATTCTACTGTTTCTGGTTTTGGATTTGTGTCAACACCACTGACTTCGAAACCTTGCTCAAGACAAATTTTTGCGATACCGTTTAAGCCCTTTCCACCAACCCCTACAAAAAATATTTTTTTATACATGCCACATAGTATACGGATTCGTTATGAAGAACCATTTAAAAAAGTATCAAGAAATAATGAAGAAGTCCTAAAGAAAACATGAAGATTCGGCTTGCTATTTTGCTCTGTTACGTTTACACTCGACTCATGCTCAAAGTGTATAAACAGGTCGGACAAACACCGCTCGACGTCATTGACGAAATCCGCCGCGATAATCCAAAATTACAAGGCGAAGTAATGTCATACGCCGGACGTCTTGATCCTATGGCTGAGGGTGAAATGCTTATCTTGATCGGTGAAGAAGAAAATAAAAATCGCCAAAAATATCTTGGTTTTGATAAAGAATACGAGGCGGACATTCTATTGGGTTTTGCTACTGATACGCACGATATGCTTGGTCTCGTAATTGATCATAAAGACAGTGCGATAACAGCGGCCCAACAGAAAAAGATTAAAACTATTGTAACGGGATTTCTCAAAAAGAAAACACAGGTCTATCCAGAATTTTCCTCAAAGACCGTGCAAGGTCGTCCGCTTTTTGAATGGAAGAAATCCGGTCAAATCGATCAAATCACTTTGCCTAAAAGAAAAATTGCAATCAAAAAGGTGAAATTAATTGCACTTGAATCAATTTCGGCGGATGATGTGCTTGGTTATATCAAATCTAGTATTTTGCTGGTACGTGGTGATTTTAGACAAGGTGAAATTGTAGCCGAATGGGAACGACTATTGAATAATTTGAGAGGTCATAATTTTTTGATTGCCCGTGTGCAATTCCATGTTTCATCTGGTACTTATATTCGCGGTTTGGCCCATGAATTAGGAATGAAACTCAAAATTCCTGCCTGCCTTTATAAACTAAAACGGACCAGGATTTCAGACAAGTAATTGTGTATAATAAATAAACTATGAGAGATACGCAGATAAAATATAATAAAATCGCGATTCTCGGTTTTGGAATTACGGGACAAGCGGCAATTCGATACTTTTCTCAAATCGGCGTCAAAGAAATTCATGTCTTTGAAAGGCAGGCCGAAGAGGCTTTTTCCAAAAACATTTTGACGGGTTTTTTTAGGTTGCCAGGAGTTACTATACATTTCGGATCTGATGTAATTGAAAATATTTCTGATTTCGAAATGGTCATGGCGAGTCCTGGGTGTCCAATTACACACCCTTCAATTCAGGCCGCTTTGAAAAACAACATTATGGTGCATAACGACATCACCTATTTTTTGAAAGAGTGGCGCAAAATTGGTCCGATTGTTGGCGTGACTGGTTCAAATGGAAAAAGTACAACTGTGTCACTCCTTCATCACGTGTTAAATACGATTGGCCAACCAAATATTTTAGTTGGTAATATTGGAAATTCTCCGCTCGCTGATTTGCTCAGAGAACATCAGGATGGAACAATAGTTATTTCTGAACTCTCCAGTTATCAGTTAGAGCTTTTTAAGAATGATGATTACGTCGGTATTGCTGTTATCACAAATCTCACAGAAAATCACCTTGATCGATACGAGGGCAAGATGCAATTGTATGCCGATGCGAAATTAAAGATCGCACATCCTGATAAAACGAACTTGATTTTGGTTGCAGATGATGCAGGTACGCAGAAATATATTCTTCCGAAAGTAAATAAAAAGATGGTCCAAGCAATCTCACTCTCTGACTTATCCAGCGAGGCACAGCAATTTATTGATCCGACACGACGCGCCCTCAAAGGTGAACATAATTTATATAACATTGCGATGGTGGTTGAAGTCCTCAAAAAACTTAACATCAAGATCGATAGTCAGATTGTAGAAGCGATTCGTACCTATGCAGGACTCGAACATCGTCTTGAATTTGTCAGGGAATTGAATGGTGTACGTTACATCAACGATTCTAAATCAACAAGCGCTGATGCAATGCGTGTGGCTCTCGAAGCTCTCGGTGATCATAAAAATATTGTATTGCTTGCTGGCGGCTCTGACAAAGGTGGAACTTTTAATTCAGTCTCCGACCATTTCAATCAATACGTCAAACACGTTATTTTATTAGAAGGTTACGAATCCACTTTAGAGCGTATTAAAAAAGTCGCTGATGCACACGATATTGAAACATCACGTGTTCAAAACTTTTATGATGTAATGCAACGCGTTCGTGCAATTGCCACGGATGGCGACGTTGTGTTGTTGTCTCCAGGTGGCGGTCACGTCTTTCATATGAAAAACTTCGAGGAAGTAGGTCGCGCGTTCAAAAATGCGGTGAATGGGTTATAATATGTCAATATGAAGCACGAAGTCTTTTGGAAAAATCCATCTTATAAAATCGGTCCAGTCCTGAAACAAGCTGTATCAGCAAATGTGGTTATTATTGGTGGTGGCATATCCGGTTTGTCTGCCGCATATTTTTTATGGGAAAAGGGTGTTAAAGATATTGTAATCCTAGAAAGAAATATTGTTGGTTCGGGGTCTACCGGACATTCTGCGGGAATGTTGGTTTCTGATATCGAAACTGCGTCATGGCAAAACCTCATCGATATGCTTGGTATTACGGAGGCACAGCAATATATGAAAGAGAATGTTCAGATGTTGCAACAAATTTCGACTATTATTCAAAAACATAAAATAGATTGTGATCCTGAGTGGCAAGATTTTTTGGCAATAGGCGAAGGTTTTAATTGGCGGATGTCAGAATTGCATGATTATAAATTGAGGAAAGAATTGCATATCAAATCTGCTATTTTGTCTCCTGTACAAGCACGTAATGAAATTCGATTGCAGCACGTAAAAGAAGTTGAATTGTTAAATAAGGGATTATCGGTGAATCCGCTCGCTTTTGCGCAGGGATTAGCTGATGTGTTGCGCGAACAAGGTGTGCGAATTTTTGAAAAAACACCAGTTGTTAATCAAAAGGGTAAAGTGATTGTAACGGAATCTGGTTCAGTTACAAGTAATTTTATTATCGACGCGAGCGGAGTTTTCCAAAAAGACAAAAATTTAGAAAATTACGTTACAACAATTTGTATTTCAAAACCATACCATCAAAATTTCTGGAAAGCTCACCACATGTCGGATAAGGATATGCTTGTGAGCGATAATAATCCAGATCATGATTTCTATTATTCAAAAATAACCAAAGATTTTCGTTTATTAATGGGGTTTGGAGACATTAAAACTACTTCCAGAAATTATGATATGTCACACAAAGAAAGACATATGCACAGTATTCAGAAATACGCTGATAAAATTTTCGGTCAAGAAATTGATTTTGAGTATGGTTGGTCTGCTCCATATTCGCTTTCTAACAAAACATTACCAATCTTAAAAATTGGTACACATACCGCGATGATTGGAGGAGCAGGTACACAGGTCGCAAGTGCGGTGAATGCCCTACGTCTCGTCAATCAAATTTACAAAAGATTGATGATATAATATCTGCATGCAAGAATACAAAAAGCGCCACCCCGGCTGGAATTATGGCGGTTCGAATTGGAAATTGAGTCGCTCGAAAATCGCGATGTTTTTGGAATGTCCGCGCTGTTTCTATTTGGATAATAAAATGGGAATTCGCCGTCCGTCGATGCCTCCGTTTAATATCAACAATGCTGTCGACATGTTATTGAAAAAAGAATTCGATACATATCGCGCGGCGCAAAAACCTCATCCAATAATGGTTGAGCACGGTGTCGATGCAGTACCATTTGCTCACAAAGAATTGGCGACGTGGCGCGAAAATTTCGAAGGCGTGCAAATTGTGCATAAACCGACCGGCTTGGTCGTGTCGGGCGCAGTCGATGATTTGTGGGTGAATCCCGCGGGCGAGCTCATCATCGTGGATTACAAAGCCACCAGCAAAGAAGAGGGGGTTAATATGGACGACACCTGGAAAGACGGCTACAAACGCCAAATGGAAATTTATCAATGGTTGTTGCGACAAAAAGGTTTCAAGGTCGCCGACACCGGATATTTTGTGTATGCAAACGCGCTCGTGAATCGAGATGAATTCGCAGAGCGGCTCGATTTTGAATTGACACTTCATCCGTACACAGGTAATCCTGATTGGGTTGAAGCAATAATCGTCGATATTAAAAAACTATTGGACTCTCCAAAAATTCCGGCGCGCAGCAAAACGTGCGAACATTGTGCGTATTGTATGACGCGGGTGTTGGAGACGAGGAAGGAAAAGTAATTGATTCTTGTATTTTAAATAAAAAACGCCCCGAGTGATCAGGGCGCTGACGTAAGACCCCCGTGGGGGTTCTACGGCATCGACGGGACATGGGATTTCTCCCACACCATCCCGGGGATTTTCTCCCCGCGCGGGGCGCTGCAACTCGCCATTGTGGCGATGATAGCAACAGCGCAGATGAGTCTTTTCATGGTTTATTCTCCTTTCTCGCTTTTGCGGTCTGTGGACCTTGTTGTGGAGTAAGCGAAACTCCCTTGTTCTTATAATAGCATATATATCTATAAAGTCAAGTGTCCATAAACCCTTAAAAATAAGCATCAAAATGCTACAATATTCCCATATGAAACCCATCACATTCGTCATCTTCGGCGGCACAGGCGACCTCGCGCAGAACAAGATTTTTTCGGCGCTTTTTGATTTATATTCCAAGCATCTTTTGCCGAGCACAGTGACTATTGTTGGATTTTCGCGTAAACCGCTGTCGGACGCCGACTATCAAAAATTCGTGACTGATTCGCTTTTGAAAAAGCGACCAAACATCGACGCGAGTCTTATGAAAACTTTTGTTGAAAATTTCCGCTACGTCCAAGGCGACATCAACACAACTGAGAGTTACGACAATCTCGGTGCGTACTTGAAAAAGACGGACGAACGAATCGGCGTCTGCACGAACAAACTCTTCTATCTCGCAGTGCCACCGCATTTGTATGAGCCGGTCTTCACGCACATCGACGAGGCGAATTTGGTGACGCCGTGCGACAAACATGCAGAGGGGACGTGGACACGCGTGCTCGTAGAAAAACCATTCGGCAGCGACCCAGAAGGTGCGCTTCGGCTCGATAAATTGCTCGGGAAATTGTTCGATGAAAACCAAGTGTTCCGCATTGATCATTATTTAGCAAAAGAAGCTCTCCAAAACATCATCGCGTTTCGTTTTGCGAATCCGATTTTTGGGCCGATTTGGAATCGTGATTTGATTGATCGCGTCGAAATTAATTTTCTCGAGACAAACACGGTGTCAGAGCGTGGGAATTTTTATGATCCAATCGGGGCCCTCCGTGACGTCGGACAAAATCACATTTTGCAAATGCTCGCCTTGATCGCGATGGAAGATCCACAGGGAATCACCGCCGACAAAATCCGCACAGCGCGCGCACGAGTTTTGGCGGACATTGTCCCAGCCAGCCGCACTCCCGACGAATTTATTCGTGTGGCACAATATGCAGGCTACACGAACGAAGCCGGCGTTAAACCAGACTCGACGACCGAAACATTTTTCGAGCTCAAATTGAACGTCGCAAACCGCCGCTGGAAAAACGTGCCGTTTTTGATTACCTATGGCAAGGCGCTTTCTAAAAATCTGGTGCAAATAAAAATCACATTCCGCGAGGAAGAAAGTTGCGTCTGCCCAGTCGACGACATTTGTCACTATGGCAACACAATCACTATCAACGTTCAGCCCGAAGAAAATATCTCCGTTTCGTTTTGGAAGAAAACTCCTGGGCTCGCATTTGGGCTCGAAGAAAAAACGCTCTCATTCAAATATGAGTCCGGCATGTCGATGCTGTCCGACGCGTATGAAAAAGTTCTCTACGACTGCATTCTCGGCGATCAAACATTGTTCACGAGCACCGAAGAAGTCGCTTTGCAGTGGCGCCTGATTTCAAAAGTGATGGAAGCCGTGAAAAAAGTGAAGCTCGGCGTGTATGAGAGGGGGAGTGAGGTGGAAGCAGTGAAAAGACTCAAGTAACTTTAGACAAAAGAAAACACCCGCTGGAAAGCAAAGTGCTTTCCGTTTGCGGGTGGGTGAGCCAGTTAAGACTCGGGATTGTCTCCAGTCATCGGACGGATGATTTCCATGATTTTGAACGTGAGATAAAATGCGGTCGCGCGCCTCAAGAAGCCACGGTAGTCGCCTTCAACGTAGGTGACGTACTGATTGAACTTACCTACGCTAGGGCTCTTTTCGTACTGGGATAGAGGGTATACTAAGAGCTCCCCCATTTTTTCTCCAGTCATCTGAGCGACTGTCGTCGCAAGGACTGCGTTGAAGACGAAATCTTGGAGTTCCGAACGGGGCCTTCCTCGGAATTGATATGCAACTTGTCGCAGTTGCATTGTCCCGATGGCGTTTTCGATGACTCCTCTTACCTTGTTGCTCATTTTTATCTCCTTTCGAGAGATTTACCGCTCCCCATAATGGGATCATCACAACCGAGATATTCGATTGATACATGATGAGAATCCTGAGCAGATTCTCGGGTGGTCCACCGAATTTGAAGATTCGGCTATGAATATATAATAGCATAATATACACGTATAGTCAAGTGTCCACAAACCCTTATCCCTCAACCCAAAAATGCTATAATCTCCTCATGAAAATTGCATACATTGGACTTGGGAAAATGGGGATGGGGCAGGCGGAGCGGCTTTTGGAAAAGGGGCACGAGGTGGTTGCGTGGAATCGCAGTCCGGAAAAGGCGGACCAGCTCGCGACTCGCGGGGCAATCGCAGCGCACAGCATCGCAGAAATTTTTGAAAAGTTCGGCAACGAGCGCAAAATTGTCTGGCTCATGGTGCCATGGCAAGCAGTCGATGAAATGATTGCACGGGTCGCGCCATTCTTGTCGAAGGGCGACATTTTGATTGACGGAGGAAACTCGCCGTACACCGAAACGGTCAAGCGTGCCAAAAAATTGACTCGCAAAGGCATTCGCTTTATGGACATCGGTACTTCGGGCGGTCCGGGTGGAGCGCGCAACGGGGCGTGTCTCATGATTGGTGGCGAACGGGCTCTCTACGACGAATTGACTCCGCTCTTTGCGGATTTGTCGGTTGCGCAGGGCTTTGCGTACATGGGCGCGTCGGGCGCGGGTCACTTTGCAAAAATGGTGCACAACGGCATCGAATACGGCATGATGCAGGCGATTGGTGAGGGATTCGAAGTGCTCAAAAAGTCCGAATTTAATTTTGATCTCGCGGAGGTGGCGCGAATTTATAATCACGGGTCGGTGATCGAATCACGTCTCGTCGGTTGGCTCGGTCAGGCGTTTGCAAAAAATACAACTGAATTGAACGGTATTTCTGGCGAAGTTTCTCACAGTGGCGAAGGCGAGTGGACCGTCAAAGCGGCGCGTAAGTTCGGCGTCAAAACTCCGATCATCAAAGGTTCTCTCGACTTCCGCAAAAAATCAACCGGCAATCCAACCTACACTGGCAAAGTCGTCTCGGCGTTGCGAAATCAGTTTGGTGGGCATGATGTGGGGGAGAAATAATTCACTTCTCCATCGCTTTCTCCAAAATCCTCTCAAACATTTTCACAAGCGGTTGCTCGCCGTTATGACGCACAAAATAATCGAAACCGGGTGCGACGTTTAATTCAAATAGACAGAGCTCACTCTGTTTATTCATCGCCACATCAAGCGCGACATATTCAATATTTGATATGTCATAAATCGGCCGAACAAAATTTTGCAATTTCGCGAGTAGCTTTTTGTCGGTTACAATTTCGGCCTTGGCGTTCGATTTAATTTTCGTCACTCGTGCCGGATTTTTCTTGTAGACGAGCATAATTTCGCCTCGAAACATGATGACACGGAATTCGTCGGCGATGTCGATGAGCTCCTGTGCAGTTGCCGCATAATCGTAATGGCGGCTTTTTTTATTAAAGATACAGCGCAAGGCCCGAGTGACTTTTTCTGCGTCGTGGCAAATGAACATGTTACGAGCTTTTGAACCACTATTCATTTTAATGACAAAAGGAAATGTGAATTGTGTGCAAATATCTCGCACAATTTCCGGAATGTTCTTAAATTTTCGATAGACTTCGTATTTCGCGTCGGTGTAGCGCGGATCAAAATAGGCGATCGATTTCGGCATGCGCACGTGTTCGTGAAGAAGTTGATACGAGTAGCCCTTGTCGCGCGCGATTTTTTCGGCACCCGAATTATTCCATGGCACATTGAAATTCACAAAAAACAAAATTTTGCTGTGTATCTCGAGCTTCAAAAAATTCCCATGTTCCTCCAAAATCGTGAACGGAATCCGCAGATTTCTGCAGGCCTGCATGAGGCATTTGTTATGGACGAATGGAATCGGCGTCTTTGGTGGCATTTGATGATAAGGATAGCAAGTTGCATGACATCAATCAATTTTTAGAATTTCTTGATTTTTTCTTTAATTTTTCTTTAAAAATATTTTAGCTCGCATCAGTATAATGCATACATGCTAAAAAAGCCCAAGAATTTCGCTTTTATTGATGCTCAGAATGTTACGATGGGTATCCGTCGGTTGGGGTGGGACTTGGACTGGCGTAAACTGATGCTATATTTGCTCGACAAATACACCGTCAATAAAGTTTTCGTCTTTATTGGCTATATCGAAAAGAATACTTTGTTTTACGATTTTCTCCGGAGGTGTGGTTACATTCTTATTTTTAAACCCGTTATGAATGATACATCAATACTAATCAAGGGTAATTGTGATGCTGACATGGTGTTATATGTTGCCTCTAAAATTCATAATTATGACGGAGCGATATTGCTTACAAGCGACGGAGATTTTTATTCGACTGTGAAGTTTTTGTATAGACGAAAAAAGTTAAAGATAGTTTTTACTCCAAGCATACAAAGATGTTCTCGGTTATTAAAATTTGAAGCAAAAGAAAAGATATTTAGTATGGAACAATTAAGGGATAACATATCTCGTTCCTAAAATGAAAAAACACTGCCAAGGGACGAAACCCAGAGCCGTGCTTTTTCGGTGGCTAAATCTACCCAATGATTATACCAGCTGGAAAAAGATAAAGTCAAGCAAAAACTTCATAAAAATTTGATATAATATTCCTATGAAAATCCTCGATATTTCAATTCCTGTTCGCACCGGCATGACAGTGTATCCGAACAATCCGGCAGTCGTGATTGAACAAGTTTCAAAAATTGCAGAGGGAGCTTCATCTGACGTCTCGCGAATTTCTTTTGGTTCGCACACAGGTACGCACGTTGATGCTCCGAAACATGCGATGCTTGATGCGGGTGATGTTGCGTCGCTTCCGCTCTCGCATTTTTATGGTCCTGCAAAAGTTTTTGATATGTCGCATCTTGCCCCTGGTGATGCAGTAAAAGTCGCGGACCTCGAATCAAAAGATATTCAGGCGGGTGATCGTATTTTATTCAAGACTTCAAATTCAGCTCGCGGATACGACTCGTTCTATTCTGATTTCGTGTATGTGTCAGGCGATGCTGCGGAATTTTTGGCGAATCGCGGCGTGGTGCTCGTCGGAATCGATTATCTTTCGATTAAACAAAAGGGAAGCAAAGACAATCGTCCTCACACGGCGTTGCTCGATAAAAATATCGCAATTTTAGAAGGTGTTAATTTGCGTGATGTTGCCGAGGGTTCATATACTCTTGCGGCGTTTCCGTTGAATATCGCCGACGCTGACGGTGCGCCTGCACGCGCGGTGCTTTTACAAGATAACTAACGCCGCGCAGAAATGCGCTATAATATCCTCATGGAAGAATCAATATTAAAATTCGCAGAACAGTTCGATTTCAAGCCCGAGATTCAAAATCGGGACCGATTAAAAGATGATTACGAAGCATTCGTGCTCGGAGGTATGGGCGGCTCGCATTTAGCTGGAGGACTTTTTCATATTTTTAAGCCAGGCATCAATTTATATATTCATCGCGACTATGGGTTGCCGGCGTACGATGACGTATTTTTGCAAAATGCACTTTTGATTGCGAGCTCTTATTCCGGCAACACCGAAGAGACTCTCGAATTCG
This sequence comes from uncultured Candidatus Saccharibacteria bacterium, assembly GCA_964538855.1. Classification (GTDB taxonomy): domain Bacteria; phylum Patescibacteriota; class Minisyncoccia; order Phycocordibacterales; family JAACPR01; genus CAYLNC01. The sequence goes on along the minus strand of CAZIEY010000001.1, from coordinate 53,247 downwards.
CCGACGCCGCATATTCAAAAGGTTACGATGTTGCAGTCATTACAACCGGTGGAAAGTTGCTTGAATTTGCCAAGGAAAACGGCTTGCCGTACATCGTCATTCCTGACACTGGTATTCAGCCGCGCGCCGCGCTCGGCTTTGCGTCACTCGCGCTTGCTACGCTCTGCGCTCCGGAATTAATTCTTGAATTAGAAAGTATGCGTTCCGTATTACAACCAGAAGCGTTGCACGACCTGGGTCGTGACATCGCAAAAACACTCTCGGGTAAAATGCCGGTCATTTACAGTTCACTACAAAACCGCGCTCTTGCATACATTTGGAAAATCAAGATGAATGAAACTGGTAAGGTGCCTTCGTTCTACAATTGTTTCCCAGAACTAAATCACAATGAAATGCAAGGTTTTGATTACGTCGACGCGACCCGCGCCCTCTCGGTATCGACGCACTTTATTTTTCTTCATGATTCAAAAGATGCGCAGCGCATCGAATTGCGCATGAAAACGACAGAGGCACTCTATCAGGAAAAGGGCATGGGTGTGACTTCGCTCTTCCTCGAAGGTGACAGCGAAATGGAAAAGATATTTAACTCAATTATTCTCGCAGACTGGACGACGCTTGAACTCGCTAAAATTTATGGAACTGAACCCGAGCAGGTGCCGATGATTGAAGAGTTTAAGAAGCGGATTAAATAAATGAAATTTGTTGCGTTAATTTTGAATCTACCTTGGACATTGATTGCACTATGTCTGGTGATCGTCTCAAGACCTCATAAAGTTGAATCTTCTTATACACCTCTTGCAATCATCTTTCATATAAAGTCGTTTTGGTGGTATTCCTGGATTCCAGGAGCAAAATATGTTCGTGGTATGGCATTAGGTAATGTTGTAATGCTTGGGCCACGCGCGTTACCGAAAGACAAAGAACATGAGCTTGTTCATGTCGAACAGTTTATGCACATCCCGCTTATATTTTTGGCTGTGTATGAAATTGAAAGCTTACGACGGGGGTATAGAGAGAATAAATATGAAAAAGAAGCTTACGAGAGGGCGGGGAATATTTTCATCTCGCACCGCTGGAATTTCGGTGATGATAAGACTTTTGCAAATAAGCTGCATCAGCTAGTGCTTTCAGGTAGGAAAACTGCTACTACGGGTTTGTATCAGCAAGATTCTGAAGTAGAGCACGTCGGTGATTATGGTGAAATAGTAGATATGCGAGGTGATCGTGTATGTATAATTCAATACACAAAAGTCGAAATAAAGCCTTTTTTAGATGTAACTTTTGACTACGTTGTATTAGAAGGAGAAAATGACACATCAATTGAAGAATGGAGAAATAAGCATCGAGATTTTTTCTTAAAGTATTATCCAAATTTCACCGACGCTAATTCTGTAGTTTGCGCAGAGTTTGTGAAAAGATAATAAAAAACTTCGCGATCGTGCGAAGTTTTTTATTTACTCTATTTCTTCAAACTGTCTCGAATTTCTCGCAACAACATAATATCCTCTGGTGTCGTTGCTGGTTTTGCTTCCTCAACTTTCTTAAAGCGATTAATTTGTTTGATGACCATAAAAATTGCAAACGCCACGATGATAAAGTTTATGAGGCTATTTAAAAACAATCCGTAATTGACAGCAACTGGTGAACCGACACCCAAAATTGTTGGCAAATTCCAAACCTTCTCTGAAAAATCAATTCCGCCAGTAATCCATCCGAGTGGTGGCATGATAATGTCTGACACCAACGAGCTGACGACTTTTCCAAACGCCGTACCAATAATCACACCGACTGCTAAATCAATCATGTTGCCTTTGATGGCAAAAGACTTAAATTCATTTATAAAGTTTTTCATAGGGATAGTATAACAAAAAAGTAAAGTATAAATAAAATATAGTAAAAGCCTCGGGCGCGTGGGTACGCGTCCGAGGCTTGACCGTGATGGTCTTTGCGACCTTCACGGTTTGCCAGCTTAGTAGCCGGCGGCGGTGTTGCGACCGTACTTGCCGTACTTGCCGTACTTGCCGTAGCTGTACTGGATGTTCATCGTCATCTCCGTGTGGGGGTTCGTTTCACATCGCACTTTTGCCAAGCATTCAAAATAGAGGTCGAGCAAGGCTCAATCTCTGCAAAGAACGACTCAGCATCGGTGCTGTACCTGACTAATATACACCAATCACAAAAAACGTCAAGATTTCTCCACAGGTTAGTCAACTATGAAAATTTAGGCTTTTTAATCACCTGAATCACCTTGCCGTTAATCATAAAGCTGTCGTCCTCGTGAATGTAAATTGGTGGAATGTCTTTTGTTGATTGAGAAACGAGTACGATTTGATTGTTGGCTTCATCCCAGACGTATTTTTTGATATTGGCCATGTCGTCAATGACAGAGAGAACAATGTCGCCGTTGCGAGGGTCGGTTTGTTCACTGTCGACGAGGAGGTAGTCGCCGTCCTCGATAGTTTGACCGTTCACCTGTGCGCGGTTCATTGAAATTCCTTGAGCGCGAATAGCAAAGATGTTTTTAAATTTTCTTAAAATGCTTTTTGAGATGCGCAAATACCCCTCGATGTTTTCGTTTGCAAAAATTGTCGCGGGTCCACAGTTTGCCATACCGACGATAGGGATGGAGATGAGTTGTGTATTTTTCACTGCACCTGCCGCTGCTCGTGAAATAGTTTTAGTGGTCTTGTCGATTTTGATGAGTCCACGTTTTACTAGCTGATCCAAGTGGTGTTTGATTTTTTGAGGGAATTTTTCACCAACCAATTCGCCAATTTCGCGCAGTGTCATTCCGCTAAGATTTTTGTTTTGTAATATTTCAATAATATTTTCTTGAATTTTGTGCATAGTGTGTGTTTAATAATTAATCTCTATTCCTACCCCCTTGGTTAAGCTTTATAGTAGTACTTTTCTAGAATTTGTAAAGGAGTTATCCACATACATATAAAACTAGAAAACTTGACAAAGAAAAGCCTGTGAATATAATAAGGGTACGAATATCGAATTTCATCATTAATAAAATAATTCACAAAAACATGTTCAGAGATCTTCAAAATAGAAATAATCGCCTCGGTCTTCGGAAATCTCGCTGGCAGAAAATTGTGGCGTACTTTAAAACGTCTCACAGTTTCAAATTGATTGTCTAAGTAGGGAAAACTGGACTTTGTTTCGCTTATATTTGATAGAATAAGACCAAATGATTGATAAAAATATAGAGAACATTAAAAAGTACGTCCGGGCAACAAATTACTTGAGCGCAATTCAAATTTTCTTACAAGATAATTACTTACTAGAGAAACCTTTATTGTCGAATGACATCAAAAAACGTTTACTTGGTCACTGGGGAACTTGTCCGGGTATAAACTTTGTGTACGCACATCTTAACTATCTTATCAAGAAGCATAAAATTGATATGATGTTTGTGCTTGGTCCTGGTCATGGTTTTCCGGCTATTCAATCAAACCTCTTTTTGGAAGGAACTCTCGGTAAATTTTATCCTCAGGCACAACGCACTCATGCTGGTATCAGAGAAATCGCGAACAAATTCAGTTGGCCTTATGGATATCCAAGCCACTCGAGCCCAGCCGCTCCGGGTGTGATTTTGGAAGGTGGTGAACTCGGCTACTCTCTCTCTACATCGTATGGAGCGGTGCTCGATAATCCCGATTTGATTGTTGCTTGTATGATTGGTGATGGTGAAGCAGAAACTGGTCCAATCGCAACGGCATGGCACTTAAATAAATTAGTTGATCCGGCAGAAAACGGCGCGGTTTTACCAATTTTGCACTTGAATGGTTACAAAATTTCGAACCCGACAATGCTTGCTCGTATGGATGATACGGAATTGACTCATCTTTTTACTGGTTATGGATATAGACCCCATTTTGTCGAAACTGATGGTTCTCCAGAAGACGAAGACCGAATCTATAAATTAATGCAAGAGACGCTCGAAAATTGCTATGCTGAAATTCGTGCAATTCAAACAACTGCTCGAAAAAGCAAAACTGGTAGTCCAACAAAACCCCGATTCCCGATGATTGTATTGCGCACTCCAAAAGGATGGACTGGTGTCAAAGAAGTCGCCGGTAAAAAAATGGAGGGAAATCATTATTCACATCAGGTCCCTCTCAAAGAAGCCCGCATTGATGCGATTGAACGCCGTGCTCTCGAGAAATGGCTACAATCGTATAAATTCGAAGAACTTTTTGACGGGAAAAACGGCTTTATCGCGGAAATTTTGTCTGTCTTGCCAGAGGACAGATACTTGATGGGGGCAACAAAACATGCACGCGGAGGACCCGACGTTATGAAGCCTCTCGAATTACCGGCGCTCGAAAAACACGAGGAAAACGCGCTTGTTCCAGGTACTATTGGCTCAAGTTCAATGATTCGCGCAGGTGCTTATCTGAACGACGTATTCAAATTGAATGCGAAAAATAAAAACTTCAGATTTTTTTCACCTGATGAAACATATTCAAACAAGCTCGATAAAATTTTCGAGACGACAAAGCGCGCTTTCATGTGGCCTCTCGAAAAGTGGGACAATGATATTGCAACAAACGGGCGTTCTATGGAGATGCTTAGCGAACACTCGTTACAAGGTTTAATGCAGGGTTACGTATTGACTGGACGCCATGGTGTGTTTGCTTCGTACGAAGCTTTCATTCAAATTGTGGCGAGCATGGCTGATCAATATGCGAAATTTCTGAAGCAGGCCCGGGAAATTTCGTGGCGGGGAATTGTGCCTTCTTTTAACTACATTTTGACGTCATCTGGTTGGCGTCAGGAACACAACGGATTTTCTCATCAAAATCCAGGATTTTTGGATGACATGTTGCAACGCGAAGGTGACTTCATCAACGTGTATTTTCCTTCTGACGGGAACACGACGCTTGCTATTTTGGAAAAAACACTTTCGTCACACAATCAAATCAATGTAATTTGCGCCGGTAAAACTCAGGAACCTCGCTGGGTCACAACTGATTTCGCCAAAAAAACTCTTGACGAAGGTCTCGCAATCTGGAAATTTGCGAGCGAAGATAAACCAGATATTGTATTTGTTGGTATTGGAGATTATATGACAAAAGAAGCACTTGCCGCGCTCGATTTGCTTAAAACAGAATTACCAAAAGTTCGTAGTCGATTTGTAAATGTGACGACTTTGTCATGGTCGGGATTTGGTTCGGGTGGAAATGTGCTTGGTCACAACGATTTCAAAAATTATTTCACAGAAGATAAACCTGTGATCATCAATTATCACGGATATCCTCAAACTATTAAACAAATTTTGTTTGATTACGCAGAACATCCATCTCGTTTCTCTGTGCACGGTTACGAGGAATCCGGTTCGACAACAACACCATTCGATATGTATGTGCGAAATCACACCAGCCGTTACGATTTGTTAATTCAAGCTGCAAAAATGCTTCTCGAACACAAAACGATTGATCAAAAAGTTTCAGCTGCACTCATCGCAAAATACGAACAGAAATTAGTCGCACATCGAGAGTTTATCAAAGTTAACGGAGTCGATCCGGAAGAAATCGACGAATGGACATGGAAAAGATAATTATCATCAACAGTGGTAGTATGTCGAAAAAATATGCGCTGTACGAAGGCGATAAAAAAATCGCTACCTTTCATTATGAAAAAACAGAGCAAGGGTTCGAACTTCACGAAAAGCTGGGTGAGTCTGTTGCACGCACAACAAAAGTTTCTGATAACGAATACGCGCACGCTTTTGATCATGCAGTTAATTTGATGGTGACTCAGAAACAAGTCATGCGAGAAAGCGATATTAAAGCTGCGGTGTTTCGTGTTGTGGCGCCGGGAACTTACTTTACATTCGATCGTGTCATTGATCGCGAATTTGTGAAAAATCTCGAAATTGCTCATGAACAAACTCCACTTCACATTGATAAAATGAAGGCTGAATTTGACCAAGTCCACAAGCGCTTGCCAGACGTCCGTATCGTCGCGATTTCTGATAGTCGTTTCCACAAGACGATTCCTGAATATGCGCGCATCTATGCCATTCCTAAAAAAGTACGCGAAGAATTCGATATCTATCGATTTGGATATCACGGCATTTCAATCGCTTCGGTGGTGCATAAAATAAAGGAGCGAGTCGGAAAAGTCCCGTCTCGTGTCATTGTGTGCCATCTCGGTGGCGGTTCAAGTATTACTGCTCTCAAAAACGGCCAAAGTTTGGACACCACAATGGGATATTCGCCCCTCGAAGGATTGACTATGTCGACACGTGTCGGTGATATCGACGCCGGTGCACTTCTCGCTATCACAGATTTGGAGCATTTCAATGTGAAAGAAATCCGTGATTTTGTGTATTACGAATGTGGTATCAAGGGTATCAGCAACAGCTCGGACGATGTGCGTGTGCTTCTCGATAATGTGGCGCACGGAGATCATGATTCGGCGCTTGCACTCGACAATTACGCGTACCATATTCAAAAATACATCGGGGCTTTCTTCATGCTTCTTGGCGGGCTCGATCTGCTTGTTTTTACGGGAACAATTGGTGAACGATCTCATCCAATGCGTGCAAAAATTTGCGCGGGTCTGTCTGCGATCGGAGTAAAGCTTGATGCGAAATTAAATCAAAATGATGTGAATGGTTTTGCGTTCATTAACGAACCAAAGAGCGATATTTCCGTTGAGATTATCGAAACTGACGAAATGGGCGAGATGGCGCGAAGAGCTATTGAAATGTTATAATGACACACATGAAAAAGTTTTTTTATGTGATATGGGCTGTTGTTGCCGCAATTTTGGGTTCTTTACTATTAATTTTGAATAAGGAGTTGCTGGTAATTGCGGTATTGCTCGGTCCGGTCGGAACGATCACAGTCTCAGTTATAGCCATCGTCTTCCTATTGTCGGTTTATCAATTATGGAAAAATCGCATTATTTGGACGAGTGGTACAGGAACAACAATAAACAAATGAAAAAAATATTTAATACAAAAAAGAAAATTGTGCTCGGGGCGGTTGCAGTTGTCGTAATTTGTTTGTATGCCTTTAATTTGTTCAAAGGTCCAGATTATGTTGTTCATGAAATTAATCGAGGTGATTTTACTAAAACAGTTGTCATCTCTGGAAAAGTTGTTCCAAAGCTCGAAACCAACTTGTCGTTTGAAGTAACAGGTGAAGTTGCGACTGTACTTGTCGCACCAGGTGACCAAGTTAAAAAAGGGGATATTTTAGCTGGCCTCGTCACGTCTGAAATTTCAAACGAAATTGGTGAATATTCGGCGACACTCAATAGCGAAAAATCAACTTTAGAAAGTTTGATTGGTGGGTTGAATAATAAATTAGATAATAACCGCGAAGAATTGCTCAGCACCTTGAAGAAATCGTATGTGGTAGCCGATGACGTTGTTCGTAATAAAGTTGATACTTTTTTTGAAAAGCCAAATAATCGATTTCCAGAAATAGATAGTACACTCGGTGATTATTTTTTACGACAAGACATAAATAAACAGCGTTACGCACTTCAAAGTGTTTTTGAAGCATGGCTTGAAAAAAATAATAAACTTTCTTCCGCAACTGTGACTTCTGCTGATGTGAATTACAGCATTCAGAATTTAAAAATAGTAGAGAGTTTATTGGCTACTATTTCTTCCGGCACAGCCAAGTTTTCTCCGAGTGGTGATGTAACCCAAGCTCAAATTGATGCATACATTTCTATGATTAGCCAGGCTCGAAATACAATTGCTGGTTTAATTGTCGAAATTAATCAAACTGCTGAATCTGTGCGCGGTGTTGAATCCGAAATTCCCGTACAACAGGCCAAGGTACAAAATGCTCAATCGACTCTTTACAAGGTTGCATCTCGAAACGAGAAATACATTATCAGGGCACCATTTGATGGGATTGTCACACGTGTCGATATTGAAAAAGGGGAAATTGCAACATCTGGCGATGAGGTGATTTCAGTGATGGGAGAAATTGGGCTTGAGATCGAAACTTTTATTCCAGAGGTCCGTATTGTAGGAATTCGGGTTGGTAATAACGGCTCCGCAAATCTCGATGCTTTCGGTGAAGATCGTGCTTTTGATGTAGTTATTTCACATATCGATCCTCGCGAAACCGAAAAAGAAGGAATTACCACATACCGAACACTTATTGACTTTACATCTCTGAATCAAGATTTGAAACCTGGTATGACCGCGGATATTGAAATTGTGAAAAATAAAATGAGCGATGTGATTGTTGTGCCAAATCAATTTGTTCTATCGGAGGGCGGTGAAACATTTGTGAATGTGAAAAAAGGCAAGGGTCTGGAAAAGCGTGCAGTGGTTGTAGGTGAAAAAGATGGTAAAGGGTCTATTATCATCGAATCCGGGGTTTCAATTGGCGAAATTATTGCGCTAGAAAAATAATATGTGGTTTGATGTAAATGTCATAAAAATCGGATGGTTTCTGGCGATAAGGCAATTAAAACGTGCTTCGATTTGGTCGAATGCATTAATTGTCACAATTATGGTGCTCACATTCCTGAACCTTGTCGTGGTGTCGGGGCTTTTGGTTGGTCTGATCGAAGGTTCTGTGTATGCAATTCGTACGTATCATACAGGCGATTTATTTATTTCAAATCACAAAGATAAGGCTTATATTGAAAACAGTCAGAATATTGTCTCTAATTTGGCGATGATAGAAGGTGTTAAAAATGTGAGCCCGCGTTATATGACGAGCGGTAGTGTCGAATCGAATTACAAAGATCGTATTGATTTTACAACCGATCCAGAGGTGGTTGGCACCATTATCGCCGGTATTGATCCAGCTAAAGAAGACACTGTTACTGGTCTATCAAAATTGATTGTGGAAGGTGTGTATTTGGAGCGAACTGATTTCGATGAGGTTCTTGTCGGAGCCTCTCTGTTGCGAAAATATTTGCCGATTGAGTCGCCGGGGTTTGCTTTGCTCGATGACGTGGAAATCGGTACGCGCATTCGACTTAAAATCGGAGACACTACCCGTGAAGTTCGAGTGAAAGGAATCTTAAAGGGTAAAGTTGATGAAGTCGATCGACGTATTTTTATGGTTGATTCCCAATTGCGTTCTATGATATCGCGCAGCGATTCGAATTATTCTGAAATCGCAGTGTCACTTGATCAAAACGTGAGTCCGACTGCGGTTAAAGCCACCTTACAAGAAAATGGATTTGAAAATGACGGCAAGATTCAGACATATGAAGATGCTCAGCCGAAGTTTTTACTTGATATTAAAAATACATTCGCGCTTCTCGGCAATATTATTAGCTCGATTGGTCTTGTTGTGGCTTCTATCACTATTTTTATCGTGATCTTTATTAACGCGATTACACGTCGAAAATATATCGGCATCATGAAGGGGATTGGTGTTAGTGCAATTGCAATCGAAATGTCATATGTATTTCAGTCACTCATCTATGCGCTTCTCGGATCGACTATAGGAATATTTTTGGTGTATGGGTTACTTGTGCCTTTTTTCCAGAATCACCCGATAGATTTTCCGTTCAGCGATGGAATTCTGGTGGCACCGGCAATCGGCACATCGATTCGAATTGCGCTTTTAATTTTGACGACAGTAATCGCTGGATATATTCCAGCGCGCATCGTAGTAAAGAAAAATACCCTCAATTCTATTTTGGGAAGAGAATAAAAACCGCGGCATAAACACAAAATTATGAACTACATTATTCAAGCAAAAAATATTAAAAAAAGTTTTCAAAATGGGGAGCTTGTTACACATGTACTTAAGGGTATTGATTTGAATGTACGGGAGGGTGAATTTCTTTCTATTATGGGTCGATCTGGTGCAGGTAAGAGTACACTTTTGTACCAATTAAGTCTTCTCGATGATCCGAGCGCGGGTGAAATTAATATTGAGGGCCGTGATGTTTTAAAATTATCGAGCGATGAAAAAACAAAATTCCGCCTCAGCCAAATGGGGTATGTGTTTCAGGATTATGCGTTGATGCCAGAATTGACCGCGCTTGAGAATGCTTCGATTCCTCTTTTGATGCAAGGTGTTCCGCAAAAAGAAGCGTATGCCCGTGTTGAAAAATTATTGCACGAATTGGGTCTTGGTCATCAAATATATAATTTACCGAGCCAAATGTCTGGCGGTGAACAACAACGTGTTTCTATTGTCCGTGCAATTGCTCATAATCCAAAAATTCTTTTCTCCGACGAGCCGACTGCAAACTTGGATGCGGAATCTGCTCGGAAAGTGATCGATGTTTTGAAGGAACTCAATAAAAAAGGTCAGACTATTATCATGGTGACGCACGAAGAAGAGTATGGTTTGGAGACGGACCGGATCGTGCATTTGTCGGATGGGTTGTTTGATAGGGAGCAGGTGTTGAAAAAATAAAATACAAAATTTGTTGGTTGAAGTAGTCAAAATATGGGAATTATTTACATTTGATACACAAAGTGTTATTGTACATTTGAACAGCACCTTAGGCTGTCGTTATGACTAAACCCCTCACGGAGAAGTCCAGATGCCTACCGATGACAATGTGAGATACGAGTACCGTTTTGACAACAGGCGGCATGGTGAGCAAAGTCAACTCTACGAAGTGAAAACCTTCGAAGGGAAAGACCGGGAAGCGTGCGATAGGCTCGCCGAAGAACACGGTAAGCGGTTGAGTCGAATGCCGTCAATGCAGTCGGAAATTATCACTGTCGCCCGAATTGATGTCCCGGCAGTTTGCCGAGCAAACAACGCACATCTGGAGGAATCGGAAGGAACCCAACCCTGACGATGATTTCAGTCTTTAAGCCCGCCCTCGCCGAACAAATACAAAAGTTCGTCGCAGCGGGCTTTTGTATTTTCATGAGGACAAACAAAAAACCGCCCTTTCGAGCGGCTTCTTGTTTGTAGAGTTAGCTAAGGACAGTAACTTTTACAGCTTGTGGACCTTTTTGGCCGTCAGCAACTTCGAATTCAACTTTCATACCTTCTTTAAGGTCGTCGAATCGAGCGTTTTGTAATTCGTTAGAGTGGAAGAAAAGATCTTTTTCCATTCCGTCAGTTTTGATAAAACCGTAACCCTTATCCATAATTCTTACAATTGTTCCTTGTTTCATTTTTATGCTTTAATACTACGTGAATAAATCTCAAATATGAACCTAAAGATTAAACGCGTGAAGCACTTTAACTCAAGTTTATTTGATTTGTAGAGTATATACTATTTGAATCATTTTGTCAATCGTGAATAACGTGTAATATGTGGGAAAGCCCATCCGCATTGATGTGTAAGCTTATATTGGAGTTTTATTCAGGTATGATAAGATTTTCAAATGAAAGCCGTTATACTCGCTGCTGGTCGTGGAACACGTATGGGGTTGTTGTCAGAAGATGTGCCAAAGCCTATGCTTACGGTGCTCGGAAAAACTTTGCTCGAATATAAACTTGATTCTTTGCCAGATACGATTTCAGAAGTAATTATTGTTGTTGGATATCTTAAGGAAAAAATCATTAATACAATTGGGAATAATTATCGTGGTAGAAAAATTACTTATGTGGTTCAGGATGAACTGCGAGGTACAGCACACGCTTTATTTCTGTGTCAACAACATCTGAACGAGCGCTTTATTGTTATGATGGGGGACGATATATATACTCGCGAAGATATTGAAGCGTGTTGCAAAAATGACTTTTCGATTTTGGTGTATTCGGTACCGGCGATGTTAGGTAGGGCCAAGGTAGTAACTGATAGTGATGGTCGTATTCTTGAAATCCAGGAAAAGAATACTGGTAATAGTCCTGGGTTTGTATGCGCAGGAATGTATACACTTACACCAATAATCTTTTCTTACGAAATGGTTCCTATTTCAGATAAGGAGTTTGGATTACCTCAAACTATTTTGTCTGCGCGGAATGAAATGTCTATTCAAGCTGTCGAATCGCGGACGTGGTTTCAAATTACGACTCCAGAAGATTTGATTAAGGCCGAAGAACTCTTTACGAAAGAACGGCGCAATTAAGCGTTGTGTCCCGCCACCCAACCAGTGGTCCAACATAATTGGAGAGAAAAACCGCCCGATGGTCGGTTAATATTTAAAATATCACCAGTAAAAAAGAGGTTAGGAAAAACTTTCGATCGCATTGTTTTAGTGTCTACTTCTTCTAGAATAACGCCTCCGTCAGAAACGACCGCACGATCCATGCCCATAAGCCCATCAACTGTGAGAGGAAGTGCTTTCAATATGTGCGCAATCCTTTTGCGATCCTCTTTTGAGATACTATGAACCTTGATGTTTGGATCTGCGATAACTTTCAGGTCGATTAATACCTCAGATAAACCAATAGGAGTTATGTCTGCGAGCACATTTTTAAAATCTCGATTTTTATTTTCATCAAATATTTTCAAAATCTTTTTATCAAGCGCACCTATATCAGTGTCTGGATAACAGTCGATAGTTGCGGTGACGACGCCAGATTTCAAAAGCTCGCCAACTTCGCGTGCCGAATTCAAAATGAGTGGGCTCGATAATCCGAAATGTGTGAAGAGAATTTTTCCTTCTTTTGAAAATTCGCGCTTGCCGTCGCAAAAGAAAGTAATTTTCATAAATGAGAGGGATGTTCCAGATAAGTTATGAACCCATCTGTCGCTGACTCGGAGTGGGACAATATTTGGACTAGGAGTTTTGACTGTGTGCCCAATATCAGCAAGCCACTTGAATCCATCTCCGGTTGAACCAGTTTCAGGTCGAGATGCACCACCAACGGACAACACATATGTGTCAGCGGTAAAAGTTTCGCGATGAGATTTGACTCCGCTGATTTTTCCGTCCGCGGTCATCATTTTAGTGACGGGATGGCCAGTTTTAATTGTGACATTTCCAAATGGTTTGGTTTCTTTCCCGCTTGCGAATTTGTGCATCACCTTAACTACATCGGTAGCCTTTTGAGATTTTGGAAAAGCTCGTTTGCGAGCTTCTACAACAATTGGCAATTTCCGCTCTTCAAAAAACTTGAAAGTGCTTTCGACGCCAAATTGTGAAAATGGGGAATAGAGAAAAGGTTTTGCTGCTCCGTAATTATCGAGCATAGCGTGGATGTCGTATTCTGCGTTCGTGATATTGCAACGTCCTCCGCCAGTAATGCCGAGTTTTTCTCCAATTTTGCGATTCTTCTCCAAAATAAGTACTTTTTTGCCTCGCATAGCCAAAACGCCAGCAGCCATCATTCCTGATGCTCCGCCTCCAATAACAATAGTATCGTAGTGTTCGCTGTGTTGCATGGTTTCTGTGAGAGTCGCAATGTGGCGAAAGCCCTTGCTAAATCGAGCAAATTATGACAAAATACAGGGTCAATGTCAAGCAACGAATCAATACTCAAATTTCAAGACGTGTCATTCGATCACGGTGAAGGCCGACCTATTTTAAAGGAGGCGAATTTCAATGTACGTCGCGGTTCTAAAATTACGCTCATGGGTCAAAACGGTGCGGGTAAATCGACGCTCTTCAAAATGATTACAGGCGAATATGAAATCGGTGACGGTGTGATTCATCGAGCTCCAAATTTATCGATTGCGATGGCACGCCAAGTTATTCCGCGTGACGATATGACACTCACGGTTCGTGAATTCTTTCAAAAATGTTTTGATACAAAAGTATATGACATCGATCCGCGAATTGATGAAGTTCTTGAAATTGTAAATTTGCATGCCGATCACGATAAAATCATAAAGACATTTTCAGGTGGTCAACAGGCGCGCCTTTTGCTCGCATCAGCGCTCATTCAAAATCCTGATTTGTTGTTGCTCGACGAGCCGACAAATAACTTGGACAAAGCTGGTATCGAACATCTCACACAATTTTTGCTTGGGTATAAAAAGACAGTTATTGTAATTTCTCACGATGCGGACTTTCTGAATACATTTACGGACGGCGTTTTATATTTGAACGTGTATAACAAACAGGTCGAGCAATACGTCGGAAACTATTTCGATGTGGTAGAGCAAATTGCGGTGCGAATCGAAAAAGAAAAGCGTAAAAACGCGCAATATGATAAAAAGATTCAAGACAATAAAGACAAGGTAAACTTTTTCGCTGCAAAGGGAGGTAAGATGCGTTTGATTGCGAAAAAATTGCGTGTCGAAATTGAAGAAATGGAAGAAAATAAAGTTGATGAACGTAAAGACGATCATACGATTCGCGAATTTCAAATTCCTGCTCAAGATAATTTGCCTGTCGAGATTATGAATATTAGCTCGTATTCAATTATGCAGAATCACAAGGTAGTTCAAAAGAAAGCAAAAATTTCTTTGAGAAAAAATCAACACCTTATGTTGTCTGGTCCAAATGGTATCGGCAAGACAACGTTGCTCGAAACTCTCGCTGATGGAAAATCAGAAGGCGCTAAAATCGCTCCTGGTGTAGTTGTCGGATATTATCGTCAGGACTTCTCGACGCTCAATTTCGAAGATACTGTATATCATGCACTTGAAAAAGTGATGAAAAAGCCTGATGAACACACGTTGCGTTCAACCGCGGCTGGATTTTTGATTACGCGTGATTTGATGAGTAATAAAATTGGGGATTTGTCAGAAGGGCAAAAAGGTCTCGTTGCATTTGCGCAGCTCGTGCTCTTGAAACCAGGACTTTTGATTTTGGATGAACCAACAAACCACATTAATTTCCGCCACTTGCCAGTGATTGCAAAAGCGCTCCACGATTACAAAGGCGCGATGATTATTGTCAGCCACGTTCCTGAATTTTTGAAACAAATTCGCATTGACGAAGAACTTAAATTATAATTATTGTATGGCACGCGACCTCAAAAATATTTTTATATACGGAAAGCATGCGGTAAGTGAAGCGTTAATTCACCGACCAAAATCAGTCAAAGAAATTTTTCTGATTGAAAATGACGTGGATGCAAAGGATGAAATTATCCGTGCTAAAAAGATTGCGCACGAATACAAAATCAAAATTGTGTCAGTCGATACGAAAACTATTTTGAATAATTTGCCATCAGGTGCAACACATCAAGGTATGGCTGCGCGCATTCTTGCGAGCGAACTCGTTGTATCATATGATTCATTCATTGGAACTCTCGCCGTGACACCGGACACTTCGGTATTAATCTTAGGCGAAGTAGAAGACCCTCATAACGTCGGTGCGGTTATTCGATCGGCTGCTGCATTTGGTGTGTCAGCGGTGCTTATTCCTGAACATAATCAAGCTCCGGTAAACGGCACAGTGGTCAAAGTCTCTGTCGGTATGGCATTTCGAATTCCGCTCGTCTCTATTGGCAACGTAAATAACACAATTGAAGATTTGAAAAAGCGCGGATTTTGGGTATACGGTTTGGATGGTGAATCAAAGCAAAGTCTCAACGCCGAAAAATTTGAAAAGGCGACAGCATTTGTGCTCGGTAATGAAGGGCGCGGTTTGCGCGAAAAAACAAAAGAAGCGTGCGACGTACTACTATCGATTCCAATGCATCCAAAATGTGAATCATTGAATGCGGCGGCGAGTGCTGCGGTGGTGTTGTATAAATGGAGCGCAGAGCACCCTGGATCATTGTGCTAGTTCAATATCTGAGTGTAAGGTGTTGACATTCTAATGTATAACAGATAGTTTATTACACGGACGTACCATGGAGGTTCGTGCCAAATCAGGAGATTCGCGTGAAGGTGATCTTTATCGGCGGTACTTTTTTCTCGGTATGCACAGGTGGAATATTGTACATGAACAAATATTACCAGGCCTTACTGAAGGACGAGGTATTCCTTTTTGGGTGTGCTGGTATTTTGGCATGTTTTGTTTGGGCTCTTCGATTGGCGCTCAAGAAAAGCCAAAGTTGATCGACAGAGCCACCCTTTTTTCTTCAAAAGTCGGTCTGGTTTTTTCCGGACCGACTTTTCCACTAATTACACAGCAACCAATAAAATTACACCTTATCAATAATTGTCTTGGCGGGCGTGATTCTTAATTTTAAAACTTTCTACTATCGTACGCCCAGTGCAAAAGCGCTTGTCGCTGTCGGCGTCGGCAATTTAAGTCACCGACACGACAATTGTGAGCAATTTGTGCGATGTGTCGTTTCATTGCTTTCCATCGTTTGATTTGTCGTGTATCATCCGCGTGGCGACGTCCTAGAAAATATTTACAATACCATTCAAACCATCCGCGCGGATCATCTGGATGAATCCAACCCTTTGCTTGCCATACTGACAGTGGTTGACTTGCATTCACCTTAAAGAAGTTTAAATCAGCGTGTCGTTTTCCGTCCGGGGATAATTTTGCTTTTGTAAACCACGAGCGAGGGAACTCTTGTGGTTTATCAGACATATACAATCCTCCAAAAATACCTAACTCAAGCATTTGTTGTGGGGTCAGGTCCGGTTTAAATTCTGGGTCAAATTCAGGCTTCATATTAATCAAAAAAGTCTGCTAAATATGTATCAATCTCACGTTGATCCAAATCGTAAAAACCTTTCTTGCGATCATACAATTCTTCTGCTAAATCACGACTAACGAAACGCCAGTGCCACGGCTCGTACATGTAATACGGGTTGCCTTTTGGATATGATAATGTAAAACCGTACTCATTGGCATTTTTTTGAAGCCACGCAAATTCAGGTGTTTGATCAAAAGTTGTTTCGGTGCCCATGATTGATGGAGTGGTGAAATCAACTGTAGTTCCTAGTTGGTGTTCTGAATATCCCTGGTCAGCAGAAAATGTATTTGCTGTTCCTGCACCGTATATTACGCTATAGGTTGTTTTGAGATTTTTTTGTGTATCAAAAGACCGATATCCAGATATAACGCGCAATGATAAACCATCATCTTTTGCATCCTCGAGTAGTTTATTAAGGTGTTTTGCGACCTTATTATGTATTTGAATTTGTTTTCCGCCAGCTGTGAATTCCGGATCAATGTTTGAAAGTCCTGATGGTACAAAGTGTTCATTTAAGAAATACACTTTAGAATACTTTTGAAGCAATTGTGGATCTATTTTCGATAATTTTTCTAGGTCATCAACAGTGTTGTCGATTTTTTTAAGCTGACTTTTTACAGAGTCAGCAACATCAGTGGCTTCTTGGAGCGCATTGGACAAATTGATGTTATCTTCAGAAAGCGCTTTGAAATTTTCTTCAAGAGTTGTAACTTTTTCTGTAAGTGACGCAATCTGTGCGTCATTATGAGCCGCAGTATTTTGTATATCACGCGTATCCCACCAGACATATATCAATCCAACAATAATCACAAGTGAGATAGCAGCCTGAATTTCTTGCGACATGTGTTTTTGAATATGTTCTTTGAATGTCATATGTGTATGAATGTATTAAAGCTTGAACATCAGTATACCAGATTTTGACTTGTATTCGATGTACGCAGGATCGGCGCCCCATTTTGCATCAGCAGATTTTTCGAGCAATGGTACGCCCGTAACAAATCGCAACAGCACAAATATGAAGATTGGTGAGACGAGCGCGATGATGGCTTGTAATGTAGACAAAAGCGGGAATGTAAAAATATACACACCAATCCAGACTAAAATTTCACCGAGATAATTCGGGTGACGAGAACGCTTCCATAATCCAGTCGCAATCCACTTGCCGTGATTTTCTGGATTTCGATTGAACAGGAATTTTTGTATGTCAGCAATAGTTTCGATGATTAAGCCAACACCCCAGACCACAAATCCAAGTATTGAAAGGAGTCCTGCAACACCTGCAGTTTCTCCGATATGAGTAAAAAATAAAATTGTCGGCAGCAAAATTACCCAGACTGATATGCCTTGCAATAACCAAAAACGGAAAAAGCGCACAAAATCCTCGCGCATACCATCAAAGCGTTTGTCTTTTTTCTGACGGAAAATTCTGACGAGTAAAAATATGCCGAGCCGCGCCGCCCACACCATTACCATGAGCGCGAGTAATTGATGTGCAGAACCAGCAGAGACTTTGAAACATAACGCAAGCGCAATTACAAAAAACGTCAGGCCATACGAAATGTCGGTCAGTTTGTCAGTCTTACACGCAAACGCAGGAATGAATAAAAGCAAATTAAAACCCACTGCAAACGCAAGTGTAATTAAAAGTAGTGTCATATTGTAAATTATACCTCCGTTCGTGTATAATGTGAACTTATTAAAAAGTGGATTAATTTTGTATTTACATTATGAAAATCAAGACAGTTGTAGCACGAGAAATTTTGGACTCACGAGGAAATCCGACAATTGAAGTCGACCTCACTTTATCAAATGGCGCATTTGGCCGAGCCGCGGTTCCATCAGGAGCTTCAACAGGAAAATACGAAGCAATCGAATTACGCGACGGTGATAAAGCTCGCTACGCAGGTAAAGGTGTTCAAAAGGCTGTTACGAATGTAAATAAAACTATTTTTGCAAAAGTAAAAGGCAAAGATTTTGATCAACGAAAATTAGATGCCTTTTTGATCGCACTCGACGGTACAGAAAACAAAGGTAATCTCGGCGCGAATGCAATTCTCGGTGTATCTCTCGCGTTTGCGCATGCGTCTGCAGCAGCTGCGAAAAAACCTCTCTATGTGTACTTCAACAAAATTTCAAAGACTAAAAACAAGATTCAGTTGCCGGTTCCAATGATGAATATTTTGAACGGAGGAAAGCACGCGGAAAAATCTACTGACTTCCAAGAATTCATGATCGTGCCACACGGTTTCAAAAAATTCAGCGAAGCGTTACGTGCAGGTACAGAAATCTTCCACACTCTGAAGAAAATTTTGCACGACCAAAATCAACCAACTACTGTTGGTGATGAAGGTGGTTTTGCCCCAAGCTTGCCGAATAACGAGGCTGCGGTTGCGCTCACTATGCTTGCGATTGAAAAAGCGGGCTACAAGCCAGGTGAACAAGTTTCAATTGCACTCGACGTTGCGGCTTCTGAATTGCATGAAAATGGCGCGTACGCGTTGAAGACTGAAAATAAAGTGCTTTCAAGCGCTGAAATGGTTGATTACTACGTTGCACTCTGCGAAAAATATCCAATTATTTCTATCGAAGATGCACTCGGCGAAGATGATTGGGCTGGCTACGAATTGCTCACACAAAAATTGGGTTCAAAAATCCAAATCGTGGGTGATGACTTGTTCGTAACAAACGTTTCGAAATTGCAAAAGGGAATTGATACAAAAGTCGGTAACTCAATTTTGATTAAAGTAAATCAAATCGGAACTGTTTCAGAAACAATTGACGCGATTAACTTGGCAAATAAAAATAAATACACTGCGATTATGTCACACCGATCTGGTGAAACAGAAGACGCAACTATCGCCGATTTCGCAGTTGGTTCTGGCGTTGGCCAAATCAAAACTGGCTCGCTCTCACGTTCTGACCGAACAGCAAAATACAATCAATTGCTCCGAATCGAACAAAGCCTCGGTAAAAAAGCGGTGTATATGGGAAAGAAGGTGTTTGGGAAGTAATCTTTTGTTGGAGTTTATAAAAAGTAAAAAAACACCCTGCCGCTGCGCCATGCACGGGGGTGTTTTTCCGCTACGGGCAACATAAGTGCACGAGCGGTTGACTCATCTTGTCGCGGACGATTTTCATCCAATTTCTCCTTTTTGGGGGTACACTCACCTGATACTGTATCATATATAGAATATATGTCAAGTATTTGCCATATATTAAAATACGTTGTAATATAAGAATTGAAATGCTGGGAGGTCCAGCATAATAAGTCCGTTTACATCAGGAGGAAGGCTTTATGAACCCGTCAATGACGAAATGGCTACTTGCGGCTGTCGTGATTCTTGGCACCTTCACGTTCTGGGATCACAAATGCGAAAAAGCACAAGATCGTATTGAAAAAATACGCTCCGAGATTCACACAATCAATTTCAATTACGAGGTTACGTGTGATGATTATGAGGTTGAAGACATTGGAGAATTCGCCACAAATCATCTCGTAAGGATTTTGCATAGGTTGCGTGGCCAAGATTCACGTGGCATTGCCAATTACTACAAAGATTTGGAATGGCGCGTCCGAGATGTGTACGAGTACCCAATAGTGTACTGTTTTTCTCAAGTGCGTCACACGAATCAATTTGCTTTGACGCAGTTCACTCTAGAGAAAGATAAGTACCCCGAAGTGTACTTGATTGTGCCCAGTTTCATGGATGTGTGGCATGCTATAAAAGATTCCGGTGATGAGGCATATTACGAAACATTCAATCGTTTTGCAATCAAAGCATTGGTTAAGCAATTGGAGATGGTTGTAGTACCTCAAACCACCGTTGCTAAATGACGGCACTGGTTTCAACCGCGGAATGGGCACCCGCGGTTTTTTAATTTTTGTGAATTTGCTATGATACATATCATATGACAGCAAAAAAACCACAAGTAGCTTTAATAATTCTCGACGGATTTGGATATCGTGAAGACACGACACATAACGCGGTTGCTGCCTCGAAAAAGGATTTTTTTGATGCGCTCTGGAAAAAATATCCACACAGTTTATTGAAGGCGGGCGAAGAGGCAGTTGGTTTGCCAGCGGGTCAGGTTGGTAACAGCGAAATTGGTCACATGACAATTGGTGCTGGGAAAACGATTGATACGGATTTGGTGCGAATTTCAAAAGCGGTGCGAAATGGGGAATTTGATACGAATCCTGTATTTGAAAAAGTCTTCAAACATGTCGAACAACACAATTCAACGTTGCATGTAATGGGGTTGGTGGGGCAAGGTGGTGTTCATGCTCATCAGGAACACTTTTTGGCGCTGGTAAAATTAGCTCAAGAACAAAATATTGCTCGCGTGGCTTTGCATCTTTTTACAGACGGTCGCGATTCGGGTCCGTATGATGCACTTCATGCGGTGGCTGAAATTCAAAAAATTGCAACAGGTAATGTATTCGTTTCAACAATTGCTGGACGATATTACGCGATGGATCGTGATAATAATTGGGATCGAATGGAACGGTTTATGAAATTGATTTCTGTGGGTGATACAACTGCATTGACTACTGATGCGCTTGTTGAAATTAAAAAGCAGCACGAAGCTGGTAAGACTGACGAACATATTGAACCGTTCGTGATAGCTCGAAGTGAAATCGCAGCCAATGACGGCATCATCGTGATGAATTTTCGGGCAGACCGCGCGCGAATGTTGCTTTCAAAATTGCTTGAACAAAAAGTTGAGAAAAAATTGTGCGTCGCAACATTGACCGAGTATGATAAAAAGTTTGATTGCCATGTGGTGTTTACGCCGAATTCGATTGAAACGACGCTTGCGAATGAAATTTCACTTGCAGGTTTAACACAGGCGCACGTTGCTGAGACCGAAAAATTTCCACACGCGACATACTTTTTGAATGGTGGAAAAGAAGAGCCTCACAAAGGCGAGGAACATGTGATGCTCGCGAGTCGAAAGGACGTGAAGACTCATGATGAAGCGCCTGAAATGCGCGCCGAAGCAATTACCGATGAGGCGATTAAGCGACTCGAAGCTGGCGTTGATTTTGTTTTTATTAATTACGCAAATCCCGACATGGTCGGTCATACTGCGAATGTGCCTGCGATTAAAAAGGCGATTGAAGTGATGGATGTAAACTTGAAACGATTTGTCGAAGCGCTGCTGGCGCACGGAGGAGTCGCGGTGATTACTGCTGATCATGGAAACGCCGAATTGAATGTGGATCCGGTGACAGGTGATAAACATACGGCGCATACATTAAGTCTTGTGCCATGCATTGTGACAAAAGAAGGAATTACAATGCGTGATGGTGCGTTGTCAGATTTGGCTCCAACTGTGCTTGAATTGATGGGGTTGAAAAAGCCAAAAGTAATGACAGGGGAGAGTTTGATGAAATAATGGTACGGGAAATAGTCAAATCTCTATCGAATATATCGAGCAAACAAAAAGCACACAATTGTGCTCGCTTTTTCAAAACCGCTCCAGGCCAATATGGTGCGGGTGATATTTTTATTGGTGTGACGGTGCCGGAACAACGGAAAATCGCTGTAAAATTTCAAGACGCATCGCTCGCTGATATTTCACTTCTCTTAAAAAGCAAAATCCATGAGCATCGTTTTACCGCGCTCGAGATTCTAGCCATCCAATTCAAACGCGCCCCTCACGATTCGAGCCGCCGCAACATCGTTAAATTTTATTTAAAAAATTTACACCGCGTTAATAATTGGGATTTGGTAGATACATCTGCGCCACACATTCTCGGCGCGTGGCTCGTAGATAAAAAATTGGCCGACCGAAAAATTCTCTATAAATTGGTACGTTCTGAAAATATCTGGGAACGTCGCGTGGCAATTGTTGCGACGCAAACTTTAATTCGTGAAGGACAATATCAGGACACACTTCGCCTCGCCAAAATTCTGTTGCGCGATTCGCACGACTTAATTCACAAAGCCACCGGTTGGATGTTGCGCGAAGTGGGCAAGAAGTCAGAAAAAACACTCGTTACATTTTTGAAACTGCACGCACACAACATGCCGCGTACAATGTTGCGATACGCAATAGAGAGGTTTTCTAGTAGTGAGAGAAAGAGGTATCTAACTCTAGAGTTTATCTAAAAATATAAAGAGGCCCGACGGTGTAATTTCCGCCGGGCCTTGATGCATTATATCATTGAAGGAGATGTGTCGTCTCCTTCAATGCAACTAAGAAAGATTGGTACGCGGTGCCTGGTTGGGCGAGCGTGGGAGACAATCTTTTCCTAGTCAGGGCCTGGGTCAGTTCTAGCGCCGGCCACCTCAGCGCTCTACTTATTTTATAACACTAAAAAACTCTCATTAAAACACAATTGGAATCACCAACTCCGCCGCATTTTCCGGCAAATCGCTTGGATTGCTCTTTTGTAAAATCAGGCTGCCTGTCGCTGTTGTAGAAGTCGCAAACGGAACTACCACGCTAAAATTCACAAATTCAGTCGTCATCCATTCGTCAGTTGTTTCGATCGAGAAGACAGCGAGCTCGGCCCCGTTCGCATCAACAATTTTTGCAGGGAATGAAGCTTCAAAAAACCAGAAACCGCGAGCCTTGCCGGTAATTTCCATTGGGTTTGTGACGCTCGATGTGGCGTTTGCAACAGGTGTCGTCACAACAATCAAATCGGAAAGATCTTTGGTTGATGTGGCAGTTTCAGTAGTAGTTTCGGTCACAGTCGGAGCTTCGACCACGATCGTTTGTTGATTTTTTGAATAAGCCCAGAATCCGAGAATAATAACAATAAGTGCAACTACCCATGTGATGTTTGTTTTCATATGTTTTCTTTGTTCACGATGTCAGAATAAATTTGTGCAAGAGTAAAGAGAAGACTTAAAATAATCGGACCCATCAAAAATCCGAGAGGGCCAAAGAGGGCGAGACCTCCGAGCACCGAAAGCAGAATGAGAAACGGATGAATTTGAATTCCTTTTTCGACGAGGTGTGGTCCGAGAATATTATCAACCAATCCGACTGCCACAATTCCCCAAATCAAAAGACCGACAAATGCGATGATGTGGCCAGAGAGGAAAAGATAGACAAGCGCAGGGATGACGACAAGAGCTGTTCCAACTCCAGGGATGATTGCGGTGACTACTGCGACGCTACCCCATAACACGGCGCTCGGGACTCCAAAAATGAGAAAGCCAATACAAGTGAGTGCGCCTTGAATCATGGCAACAATCAGATTTCCTTTCACGACCGAATTGATAGCTCGTCCTACTTTTGCAAAAATGAGTGCGTCGTATTTGTCTTCGAGCGGACTGATCAAAGTAACACTTGAACGTAATTTTGTACCATCTTTGAATAGATAGTAGAGTGCGAGGAGGAATATGAATGTGCTCATTAAAATCTTTAGAATGTTTGAGAAGAGTGAACCCCAATATGGTAAAAGCCAACTCAAAAAATCTCGCGCGTATTGATTGACGTTAATGGTGACGTCGCGTAGCGCAGGAAATGTTTGGCGTAATACGTCTAGGGTGTGATTGGTGCCAGATGCGATGATGTGGGAACCTTCGTCACTTGTGAGGTATATGTAGACTGAACCTGCTTCCTTAAAAATTTGCGTGCCGAGAAGCGAGAGAGGGATAATGACAATAACTAAAACGAGTAGGGTGGAAATGATTGCCGCCATTCCGTTCCTTTGTTTGATGCGGGCTAAAATCCGATCATGAATTGGTGCACAAATTGTAGCAACGACGACGGCGAGGATGAGTGCGTAGATAAAGGGTTTGAAGATCAAAAAAGAGATAATAGCGGATCCGACTAGGGCAGCTAATAAAAAATATACTTGCAATTTTTGCTTGTTCATATGCAGATTAGTGTAACGCGGGTGGGGCGTGGTGTAAAGAAAACGGCCCGCCGAGCAGGTGCGGGGCCGTTCATTCATACCTCCTTTTTCCAAGGGCTATGGTTTGTGGGGATTGTGCCGGAGATCTCGCTCAATCATCAGCTTCCTGGTGATTTGCAACAAGCGGTTGAGTACCATCTGTTGCTGTTCAACAGTGGATGCAAAGACGCCTACCTCTTCAATTTCATCCGCAGTCTCGCAGATTCGCAGCCAACACGCCCAAGCCCTTCTTTCGGACGGGCTTCCTTTTTGCGTCTTCAGCCATGCTCTCTCTGCGATTTTCAGTGCCCGCTCGTTGGGACTCGGTTTTTTCACGCCTGACTCTCCTTTGGTTGAGTTTGTTCGCCTGGTAAACACCTTAAAACAATAAACTGTCTTTGTCAAAGAAATTGTGATAGAATACAAAGTATGAAAATTCTTAAAAACATTCTCTCGATAATTGTGTTCGTTGTTCTTTTGCTTGGAGCTTACAAATTGTATTCATTTTTTGCGGGACCTGAATCGCGAATTTTGCTCAATCAGGCGAGCGTGGTCAAGGAAATTAAGTCGTTCAATCGTTTGGAAACTGCGTCATTTACGCTCGAGAAAATTATTGAAGGTGGCGTCCAAGGTAACGCGTTTCAAAACATTTTATATGGCGACAAGATTTTGCTCATTGCACATGCGGATGTGATTGCGGGTTTTGATTTGGCGAAATTGGAGGCGGGCGATGTAAAGGTGTCTGGCACGAGCCTCGAAATCGACATGCCGAGCCCTGAAATTTTGGTAAGCCGTTTGGACAACGAAAAAACTCGTGTCTATGACCGCAAGCTCGGGATTTTTACTAAAGGCGATCCTCAACTTGAATCCGAAGCTCGTCTCGCAGCTGAAATTTCAATTCGACAAGCCGCGTGTGACGCAGGGATTTTGATGGTGGCGCGTGCTAATGCGGAGAAGCAATTAACCGCAATGTTTACAATGGCTGGATTTGAAAAAGTTGTTTTGAATGTGGAGGAGGGGGAGTGTAAGTAAAGTCGAAAACATGGTTTTTATAAAAAAAGACCCCCTCGCCGGTTAAGGGTTGGGGGTGATGGGCAGCTCCTCTAGGGGGAGCTTCCATGCTTTACGTGCCGGAGGTATTGCCGGCGGGTGCGGGGCCGAGGCTGGCGGTTGACTTCGTCTTCATGTCGAGCATGATCGCGAAGTTGGATTTCAGTTCGCCGCTGGCCTTGTTGCGCTGCGTCACCATCTGCTGCCGCACTCCCTGGTCGGGAATGGTCAGCGTTTGCTTGGTGTCGCCCTTGATCAGCACGATCTGCAATCCGCCGTCCGTGGTGTAGGAGTTGAGTTCCACTTTGGTGGGACCCTTCTCCTTGTTCATGGCGCCGGTGATGGCGATGCCACCGTCCTTGGTGTCCTTGCAGACCAGGCCGACCTCCTCCATGCCCAGGTTGTTGAGGGGAATGGACAGGTGGACCAGGTAGGATTCCTTGTCGCCGGCCAGCACGAGCTGGGCCGAGGACGAGGCGGTGGCCACGATGGGATTGCCCTTGAGATCCTGGATGCCCGTCGCCTTGTCGGAGATGGTGCCGATGATCTGGGGTTCCACGGTGTAGGCGGTCAAGCCCGTGGCGATGGTCATAAGCGTCGTGATGATGCGTTTCATGTGACCTTTCCGAATCCTGTTTGGGGATTCTATCTATTACCAAATATCACTCAATAATGGCAGCGACCAAACATCCAACGCACGTCGGTAGTTTGATTGCGTTTAGTGTGACCATAAATTGTGATACTCAGTAATTCTGCAAAATACGTTATCACACCCACATTTTTTGTCAAGCATTGTCCACAAGGACCATTTTCGTGTATAATATCGGGGTATTTTTGTATTTTATGGACCTTGTTAAGGAACTAGAACAAAGACGGGATGATTTCATAACTGGCTTTTTCTGGCTAGCTTTCAATACGATTTTCATCTTTGGAATCCCGGCAGTTCTGGCAGTGTTTGTAGGAAAAAGACTTAATATATTTTTTGAAACACGGGGCATACAGCTCGTGCTTTTATTTTTTGCTTTTGTCGGTTCGTGGGCCATTACAATTCGTGCATATCGTAAAAAATTAGTGACATTGCGCACAATGGATGAGCAAATAAAGCAAGCTCGTCTCGCTGCAAAAACTGTGGTAACATCTATATCTAACCAGACATAAACGTATGTTTCAGTTTCACCGAGAAATTTTAGGAGTTCACCCACATATGATTTTTGAAATAGCGGGCTTTAAAATTACTGACTCGACCCTGTTCTCTGTACTCATCACAATTATCTTTGGAATCATCTGTGTGGCTGCGTATCGAACATATAAAATTCGCCCCGGAAAAATTCAGGCGGGTTTTGAATCAATTTTAGAAGCAATTGAAGGACTTCTCACTCAAATTACAGGAAGTAAAAAAACTGCGGCATATTTATTGCCAACACTCGCAACAGTATTTTTGTATATCGCGACAGCAAACCTGCTCGGTATGGTGCCAGGGATTTTGTCATTTAAATATGATCACATGCACATGTTCCGACCTTCAACTTCTGACTTTAACACTACATTTGGGCTCGCATTCGCCACATTGATTGCATTGCAAATTGTAGCCATCAAAGATTTTGGTGTGTGGAAATACATTAATAAATACATTAAAGTCGAAGAAGTCGTCCACGGCTTCAAGAAAAGTATCGCCGACGGTTTCATCGCACTTATCGACTTTGCGATTGGCTTTTTGGATATCGTCGGTGAACTCGCTCGAGTTGTTTCGATGTCGCTTCGTCTTTTTGGTAATATTTATGCGGGCGAGGTCTTAGCGACACTTATTTTGGGAGCTTTCGCTCTTGTATTGCCGGTGACGTGGACAGCGATGTCAATTTTGGTCGGTGTGGTGCAGGCGATTGTGTTTACTTCGCTCATTACGTCGTATTATATGCTCGCAGCCAAAGGCGAGGGCGATGATGCTTCGCATGGCAATCATCACGAATTATCTGCTACAGCAGAACCCGCCAAATAGAATTGTGCGGTGTCGATTGTTCCAGGGATTGCGAGGGAAGAATCGAGACTGCAAAATTGTATTTGCACATTATTAAAATAATTTAAAATATATGGAACACGTAGAATCAGTACGATTAATAGCAAAAGCAATCACAATGACGATTGCACAAGCCGGAGCCGCATTTGCACAAGGTTGGATTATCGCAAAAGCGATGGAAGCAATGGGTCGAAATCCAGACGCAGCTGCAACAATTTTTCCAAAAATGATTATTGGTGCTGCGCTCGCGGAATCAACAGCGATTTACGCATTCGTTGCGTTCTTCATGTTGTAATTTATTAAAATCGTTTAACCCACCTTCATGTTAGAAATCCTCGGCAAAATTGGTTTTGATTGGCAGGTTGCACTTGCGAACTTGTTCAACTTTTTGATTATCTTTTTCATTTTGAAAAAGTTTGCATTCGGTCCGCTCAAAAAAGCCATCGCAGAACGACAAGACAAAATTGCCAAGGGTTTAGCTGATGCAGAAAAAGCTGCGACTGACGTGATGATGGCCGAAGAAATTCGTAATAAAACAGTTGGTGACGCGAAATTGCAAGCAAACAAAATTGTAGGCGAAGCTTCGGAAAAGGGGCAGACAATTATCTCTGCTGCTGAAGCCAAGGCAATTCAAGAAGCCGATAAAATCAGAACTGCGGCAGAACAAAAAACTGCGGCAGATCGAGTAGCGATGCGAGAACAGCTCGAAAAAGAAACTGCCACGATGGTGATTTCTGGTATTGAGAAAGTTCTCAAAGAAAGCATGACGGAAGACATGCAAAAAAGTTACATTCAAAAATTAAAAGTATGATTTCTTCACAACAACTTGGCAAAGCGCTGTATCAATTACTTCGACAGAATACGCATCCGCACGAACATGTGCTTGCTGCCTTTACTGATTACATTGCCGAACATAAGTTAGAGACGCTCGCAATTCGGGCTCTCCGATTTGCGCTCGATGCACTGTCGCGAGATGCGCGTTTCGAGACGCTTCATGTGATGTCTGGGTTACCAATTGATCAAACAGTAACACGAGACATTGCCAAAATGTTGCGGGCCGATGACGCGGTGAATATAGAACTTCACACAGACAGAGAACTTATCGGGGGATTCGTTGCAACATACAGAGGGTTTCAGTATGACGCGAGCATCAAACATCAATTACGACGATTACAAGCACAATTAATTACACACTAATATGGCCGTCTCAGAAATTATCAAAAGCTTACAAGGGAAAATAGAAAAATTCGAACATAGCGTTGATGTGGTTGAATTTGGAAATGTGGTGTCTGTTTCGGACGGTATCACAAAAATTTCAGGGCTTTCTGGATGTATGGCATCTGAAATGCTTGAAATTGGTGAAGGACTTTTCGCACTCGCACTTAACTTGGAAGAAGACACCGTCGGTGCCGTGATTCTTGGTAATGCGAGCGCTGTCAAAGAAGGTGACCGTGTTAAACGAACGGGTAAAGTGCTCTCTATTCTCGTGTCTGATGATGTGCTCGGTCGTGTAGTTGATCCGATCATGACGCCGGTTGATGGTGGTAAACCGATCAAAGGCAAAAAAGAAATGCCGATTGAACGAGTTGCGCCAGGTGTGATGGATCGACAGTCTGTAAACGTGCCGATGCAAACCGGTATCAAGGTGATTGACTGTCTCGTGCCGATTGGACGCGGTCAACGCGAATTGATTATTGGTGATCGTCAGACAGGAAAAACTGCGCTTGCAATCGATGCAATCGTGAATCAGAAAGGTAATGGCGTGAAATGTGTGTATGTTGCAATCGGTCAAAAGAAATCAAAAGTTATGCGCGTAGTTCAGGAACTGGAAAAACGCGGTGCGATGGAGTATACAACTGTCGTTTTGGCCGGAGCTTCTGATAATGCGTCGCTTCTGTATCTCGCTCCGTATGCCGGTGTTGCGATCGCCGAATATTTTATGGAAAAAGGTGAAGACGTTTTGATTATTTATGACGACCTCACAAAACATGCGAATGCATATCGAGAAATTTCACTTTTGCTTCGACGTCCGCCTGGTCGCGAAGCTTACCCTGGAGACGTGTTCTATTTGCACTCACGATTGCTTGAACGAGCGTGTCGCCGAAGTGCCGAAGTGGGCGGCGGTTCTATCACTGCTTTGCCGATTATTGAAACACAGGGTGGAGATATTTCCGCATATATTCCGACAAACGTAATTTCAATTACTGACGGACAAATTTTCCTCGAATCATCATTGTTCTACAAGGGCGTGCGACCGGCGATTAACGTTGGGTTATCGGTGTCACGTGTAGGTGGATCGGCCCAGACAAAATCGATGAAGAAAAATGCGGGACCAATGAAATTGTCACTTGCACAATTCCGCGAATTGGAAAGCTTTGCGCAATTTGATTCCGATTTGGACGCAACAACTAAAAAATCTATTGATCGCGGAAGAAAGACAATTGAAATTTTGAAGCAAGATCAATACAAACCGCTTCGTGTGGCAAAACAAGTTGCTTCAATTTTCTCGGTGAACGAAGGTTTCGCTGATGATGTTGCGATGGCGGACATCAAAAAATTCGAAAAAGACTTGCACCATTTTATGGAAACAAGCAAAAGTGATTTGATTGTCGCGCTCGAAAAAGATTGGAATGATGATGTAAAAGCGCAACTCAAGGAAGCAATCACTGAATTTAAAAAGAGTCGAGCTGACGAGGCGGTAAAATAATGTATGGCGACGCAAATTAAAACAATCAAACAAAAAATTGTTTCGGTGCAAAACATCCGAAAAATTACACGCACTATGGAAATGGTGTCGGTTGCCAAAATGCGTAAAGCTACTGCGCGCGCGTCTGCATCTCGTGAATATGCAAAATATGCACTTGAAATCCTGAAGACGTTGGTGAGCGAGCGAAACATCACACATCCGCTCATGGAAGAAGGAAAAGGCACGGCAACTCTCATGGTGATTATCGCTTCGAACAAAGGTTTGTGCGGTTCATACAATGTGAATGTCTCAAAGATGGTGAATAAATATATCAAGTCTCATCCTGGAGAAATTGTTGAGTGCATCACTATTGGTAAACAAGCTGAAAAAATTGCACGTCGATTTGGTCTTGCAGTGATCGAACGATTCAATGAGTTCAAAGATGATTTTGATTCGGCGCACATTACGATGTTGCAAAATCATATTCTTGCAAATTTCGGAACAGGTGAAAAATACAAACACGTCATAGTGGCTTACACAGAATGTATAAGCCAAATGTCATATGTGACTTGTGTAAAACAAATTTTGCCGGTTACAACCGCGGTGTCTCGTGAAATCGTTTTTGATTCTGATGGTATCAAGGATAACTTCACACCCACCGAAAAAGGTATGGCCGAATATATATTCGAGCCGAGTGAGCAGCACATTTTGGACACTATTATCCCGGACTTTATCACCACACTTTTGTTCCAAATGATGCTCGAGGCTGGCGCATCAGAGCATTGCTCACGAATGTTTGCGATGCAGAATGCGACAAAGAACGCCACCGAAATTGTCGATTCGCTGGTGCTGACGTATAACCGAGCGCGTCAGGCAAACATTACACAAGAAGTGGCAGAAATCATCGCGGGGGCAGAGGCATTACAAACCAGTTAACATTACACATTTAATAACAAACTTATGAACACAGGAAAAATTACACAAATTATCGGGCCAGTTGTAGATGTGCGATTTGAAAAAGAATTGCCGGCGATTTACAACGCGCTTGTCGTCAAAAATCACACAGGCGAAGAAGTGATTTTGGAAGTGAATCAACATCGCGGTTTGAATGAAGTGCGCGCTATCGCAATGAAGAGCACTGATGGTTTAGTGCGCGGACAAGAAGTGTTCGATACTGGCGCTCCAATTTCTGTTCCTGTGGGAAAAGAGGTGCTTGGTCGTATGTTTAATGTGACTGGTTCTGCGATTGATAATACGAAATTTACCGTGAATACAACATCACCGATTCACCGCGAGTCTCCGGAATTTAGCGAGCAATCTACAAAAACTGAAATTTTGGAAACTGGTGTGAAAGTGATTGACTTGCTCTGTCCGTTTTTGAAAGGAGGGAAGGTCGGACTTTTCGGAGGAGCCGGCGTGGGTAAGACAGTTGTCATTCAGGAGCTCATCAACAATATCGCCAAGGCACACGGAGGGTATTCGATTTTTGCCGGAGTTGGAGAACGATCTCGTGAAGGAAACGACTTGTACAAAGAAATGAAAGACGCAGGTGTGCTCGACAAAACTTGTCTTGTGTTCGGGCAAATGAACGAATCTCCGGGGGCACGTGCTCGTGTTGCGTTGTCTGCGCTTACTATGGCGGAACATTTTCGTGACGCAGAACACAAAGACATTTTGCTTTTCGTAGATAATATTTTCCGCTTTACACAGGCTGGTTCTGAAATGTCAGCGCTTCTTGGTCGCATGCCGTCTGCGGTGGGGTATCAGCCGACACTTGCGACTGAAATGGGTAACTTGCAAGAACGAATTACTTCGACAAAAGACGGTTCGATTACATCAGTTCAAGCTGTGTATGTGCCTGCCGACGACTTCACAGATCCTGCTCCTGCGACAACATTTACGCACCTCGACTCGACAGTGTCGCTCAACCGCGCACTGACCGAAATTGGTATTTATCCTGCGATTGATCCGCTCGATTCTTCTTCTACAATTTTGGATCCGAATATTGTTGGTCAAGAACATTACGACGTCGCGATGGGTGTTCAGCGCATTTTGCAAAAGTATAAAGATTTACAAGGTATTATTTCGATTTTGGGTATGGACGAATTGTCAGATGATGACAAAACAATTGTATTCCGAGCTCGTAAGGTTCAAAAATTCCTCTCACAACCATTTCATGTGGCTGAGCAATTTAACGGTGTACCTGGAAAATATGTAAAGCGAGCGGACACTATTCGTAGTTTCAAGGAATTGCTCGCTGGTAAACACGACGGCTTGAATGAACAGAGTTTCTATATGCAGGGAAGTATCGATGATGTAATTACTGCTTCTGCGCAAGTAAAATAATCCATGGCTGAATTACTCCACATAATTAAATTGAAAATCATAACGCCGGAACGCGTGGTATATGAGGACAACATTACCGAAATTAGTGTGCCGACTCAAACGGGTGAAATTACCATTTTGCCAAATCATCGTCCGCTTGTAACTATGATACAGACGGGGGAGATTCGCATCAAAAAACCAGATCACAACGAAATTATTCCGCTCGCCATTTCATCTGGTGTTGTTGAAGTTCGTGAAAGCTCGGTTAAAAAACAGCGGGTAACTGAAGTGATTATTCTGGCGACTCGATCAGAACTGGCGAGTGACATTGATGTAAAGCGTGCTGAAGAAGCTCATGCTCGCGCTGTTAAAATTGCAAAAGAAAAAGAATTTGAATCAGATATTGATTTTGCAAAATTCCAAGCCTTGATTGATAAAGAAATGAATCGTATCGAGGTGTTTCGAAAGTGGAGAAAATAAAAAAAATACAGCCCACGACCGTATCTCACACAGTCTCAGAGCTGCGTTCTTGATTGGTTTGGGCTGTAGACAGGAGACCTCGGTTCTGCACGCCGTTAGTCGAATGTAAGTTCGACGCGTAGAAATTTGGCCTCAGGTAGTAGTTGTTCTTGTCAGGCAACAACTAATCTGTCGTCTGTAGTGAGGGTATTTCCTGGTGGATTACCCTTGTTGCATCAGCAGATCCGATGCACCTTTATTCATTATACTATACAGGTTCTGTATGTCAAGGTATGTATAATTTATCGAAGATTGAGCCAATTTTCGTATTCTTTCTTAATTTTTTCAACAACTGCCTCAATTTTTCCGCTAAATTCTGGCGAATCTGTGTGAATAACCAAGTCAAAGTTTTCTGGTGCTGTGTGATTTTGTATGCTGTACATTTTTTTGTATCGCAACCGTTCGCTCGCGAGTCGTTTGGTAATGGAACTGGCAACATCTTTGATTGAATCAAAATTGTATCGCGATTCATTTTTTCGAGCCTGGTTTACTTTTATATTAGAAAGAATTCGTTCCGCCGCGACCGTATTATCTATATCGAGAAATACTTTAAAAGAATCTGGAATGAAATGAAAGCCGAGACGTGAGTCAATTACGATTTTTTCACCCTTGCCAACTTCTGTATTGTGGCGATCAAACTCTTCATCAAATGCCGGGTCAGTTTCCGCGAGGTGTGTTAATTGGTCCAAAGTTATTCCGCGCTTTTCTGCGAGCATGCGTATAAAATCACCAGTTGATTCGTGTTTGTATCCAAGTTGTTGCGCGAGCAGTTTTCCTGTGGTTGATTTTCCACTTCCTGGCTTTCCGGCGATGCTGATGATGGTCTTTTTAGGCATTTAGATAATGAAATAGTATCACAAAAATAAAAACGCGCACCTGGTGGGGTGGGCGTTTGAAAATGGTACAGTCGCGGGGAAAAAAGAACAGGGAGGTGCGACTGTGGGTGAGATAGAAGTGAGGAAAGGGTCTTGTGACAGAGAAATGAGTGATAATAGGGCGTTTTGTAACGAGCTATTATCAAACAATCTTTGCCAAAAGCCTTTCAACTGCAACATTCATATCTCTCTGCTATAAATTATACGCTCCCTTATGAACTTGTCAATAGCTTGTGAGGTCACCATCTTTTGATACAATAAAAACCATGAAAATACACCGTTTTATCGATCCCTCCTTTAATTTGGATCAATCGACTTTGGTTGTCACAAACTCCGAAATCATCAATCAATGGGTGAATGTTTTGCGATTCAAGATTTCTGAGAAGATTGTTGTATGCAACGGTAGTGGTTTTGAATCAGAGGCTGTGATAATGAAAATCACAGATGATGGTATTGAACTTGCTCTTGCTGGCAAGATAAAAAATCAGAATGAGCCAAAGCGCGAAGTGAATCTATATTGCGCTGTTTTGAAAAAAGAAAACTTTGAAACCGTCGTACAAAAATCTGTCGAAGTCGGTGTTACTCGGATTGTGCCTATAATGACGGAACGCACCATTAAACAAAATGTGCGCATAGATCGGCTCGTGAAAATTGCACATGAAGCAGCGGAACAATCTGGTAGGGGAATAGTGCCGGTGATTACCGAGACTATGAATTTTTCGGAGGCAATAACAGAAGCGGGAAAAACCGGCGAAATCTTCTTTTTTGATCTTGGGTCAGATAAAGACTTTTCAAAACAATTGCATGGCGTGAAGCCTGTTAATATTTTCATTGGACCCGAGGGAGGTTTTAGTGAATCTGAAGTTGCGGCTGCTCACAAGGCTGGTTCGCAGGTAGTTTCACTCGGTTCGCTGACGTTGCGCGGAGAAACCGCAGCAATTATAGCGGGCTGGATTGGCGCTCGACGTGATGTCAGTTGAATCAAACGCGATTTCGAAAGATGTGTATCCAATTCGTGGAACGACATGGACTATTGCGAGATAGAGACAAGTATCTGTAAAATACAAAGGAAAAAACTGCGCCGGGCCCATGAGGGTCGGCGCAGTTTTGCTATCGGAGGGTGTCCCAGCTATAAGGCCCTTTCACTCCGATTTGTCCTCTGCCCACATGATGAATGCGGATTTGGAATCCGTCTTCATTAAGTGCAAAGAACTCAACTGGTCCAGGTCCGATCAGTACACGAACCCGTCCACGAATGGGAATCAGTGAGATCCCCGCGAACGCGTCCCCGACTTTCCAGCCGAGGTACCACTTTTTCGCGGTGTGTCCGCGAAGCACGCGGTATTCTTTCCAGCCTCCCAGCGAGACGGGAAGGTGAGCCTGGATCGCACTGCATTTTCGGGCGTTCGGGTCTCCTTGGTAGGAGACCATAAGTGACCGTTTGAGGTGATGTATTGCCTCTTCTGGCCACTGTACGTTATTCCAAACATGCGTCTCTTGTGGGCCCTCTCTGAACCCAACAAACGACCACATAACTGGAAGCATGAGAGTGTCACCCAGATGGGCAACAACACTCATTTTCGGTATGATGAAGCGATGTTTTGGGCGTTTCACCCTAATTCCTTTGGTTGGAGGTTTGGAAGATCTTGCAATACAATACTGTATTTATACTAGTATGTCAATCAATCAACTGTACGATGCACACACCACGGCATTAAAGTCATTAGCCAAGCCCCGACCGTGTACCAAATAGCCATCGGCATAGTGACGACCCACGAATCCGAAAAGGAATTTATGTATTCTGTAAAAACGAGGGTCAGAGGAATAATTACCAAAACTGCGACAGTAAAGCCGAATAATTTTCGTGCACTTAAAAATATTGCCAAGAAATATACAAAAGGTACGGCGTATTCGAGAGTGAGTTTTATCACTTCGTCAGAAATTCCCGCGTAATGCGGATAGTGCCACAAGTTGAGATACATTCCAATTTGGTCTGTGATAAGGCATGCGATAACAAGTAAAATCCAAAAACACACATGCTGACGATTTTTCCAATTATGAAACAGAGATTCTCCAAAAACTTTTTTGTAAAATTGTAAACTTATCAGTGTAAGTCCAATAGAAAATGGCGAGTAAAAATGTGGATTGTGAAGTGCTACCGACATGTATATGCCGATGGCGAGTGCGGGAAAACCAACTATATATGCAAGCCACATATGTGGGGTAGTTTTGTGCATATAAATGGATCTATTGTTCAAGACCTAGCCTGCTTCTAACAACTCTCAGTTCGGTTTCGTCGTTTGCTTTTCGCTCGTCCTGTCGGTCTGCCTCTATTCGTTGCTCGAGTTCTTTTTGTTCTTTCAAAATATCAATCACAGTTCCGGTTTCGTTTTTGGTATAAATAGATGTAATATCTTCTTTTGTCACAACTCTTTCTCGAGCTATTGCAAGAGGGGCTTCAATTACAAAACTATCTTCACCAACTATGTGATATTTTCCCTCAGCGCCTTGGCTCCAAAAAACTCTCTCACCCCATCTGCTTTTCTCAGTAACACCTGCAGATTGTGCATTGCGAACTATCCCACTAGAGTTAATGTCATCAACGGCCGCTCGTCCACGAACACTCCGATAAACCATGTCTGGTCGTGTTGGTAAATCTTTTCCGAAACTGATTATTTCCCCGATACTGTTCGGGTTTTGGGGCGCTTCTCGTTGTTCAGGTATGTTTAGGTCTTTTTCTTGGTCTTCCACAAAGACATTATAACAAAAAATATTTTGAAATAAAAAAGCACCAAACTCGCAAGTCCAGTGCTTTTTTATTTCAAACTTTTGCTAATGGGACAAAGTCAGAATTTGCGGTCCTCTTCGCGTTCTGCTCATGGGACAGAATCAATATCGGTTCACGCCTCTATTTGTTCTTCGACATTAAAAGCCTCTTCCGAAAGGTGAAAGAGGCTTTTAATAAGTTGTATCTTTCCCTTGCGGGCTAGGAGCACCGTTCACATTTGTGAGGTTGCTGGCAGGTCGTGGGGCTAGTCCCTTGCTGCGCTCTGGATAACTTCGTATGAGGTTTTAATGTCTCTATCTAGTATGGCACGACGGGGATTTTGTGCAAGGGGAGGTGGGGATAATTTAAAAAGATTTGATATAATAAATATATGCCAGAAAAAAACAAAGAAATTATTGGACAGGGTGAAGTAACCGTTGATGAGTTAGCATCATTGGAACGTTTATTGCATGAAAATTTGCCGGATTCTCCTATTGATTTGGATTTTTATACGGAGATAGCGAGTAAAAATGAGAATGTTCGGATAGCTCTGAAATCAATGCTTGCACATTGTCTCAGGTATACAGAGGATGTTGCTGAAATGGAAAAAATCGCATTATCTATTCATGATACGAATGATGAAACAAGAGTGGAATCAGATGTTAAGAGAACTCGTTCCCATGATGCCACTATCGATAGTATTAACATATTTGCAAGAACCTTAAGAAAGGAGGGGTATTCTAGTGATTGGTTAAGTTGGAGTCCAAATAAAGAGAATAGGCCGATTTATGGTAGCTTTGCGACACTATTAACTCTGAATAGGTTCAAAGAAATGATTCAAAAATACAGAGAAGAAGCTATGAGAATTTTTGTTTCACGAGTAATATCGGGTGAAATTAATATTTCTTCTTTAAAGAGTGATCAGTTAGGTGCAGCAGAACTCATGACTATTGAATATGTTGAAATTATGGCTCAGGTTTTTAGAAGTAAGAGTGATACAACACGAATTAAGAGTGTTGACCCTGGTGTTCATGTTGAATCAGACAATGAAAAGTTAAAACAAATTGAACAACGATTAGAAAAAGATACCAAGGAAATCTTAGGAGCCTTTTATGAAATATACAAAAGAAGATACAGTCAATAGTTAGTTGTTTTGATAACTTGGGTCGTATTTAGCTTTGTGTTTCTGCCAGATAAGCGCGCGCAAGTTTTTGAATTCGGCATCAATTGGAGCCAAATCTTTTTCTGGTATTTTTTCTAAACTTAATACTGCATGATATAGCTCGTTAGCACCTTTTTCAATTTCGGTTGGGTTCCATGAGACAGGAGAAAAAGGGCCGATTTTTCTTTCGCTTGCCCACCACCATGCGCAACTCGCGATGCCACGATCTGCATGGTGTCGCGCTTTTGTGTAGCCGCGATTATTTTGTTGATGTTCGACGATGATGAGAACTTGTTTTTTGAAGGCCTCTAACCGCGCGTGAATTTCGTTTTTCGGATCCTGCCACAATCCAAGAGGAATTTTTTGGGCTAATTCTTCAGGTAAAGATTCCCAGCTCGCATCGCGCACTGGAATTTCTTGGGGTTCCTGTGTGTCGGCGATGTGTGCGAGATATTCTGAAACCGTCAGAGTTTCGATGGAAAGATTCGTAAAAGCTTTCTCGTAAAATCCTCGATCGTCTTTGTGCCAATGGCCGTATAGTTCACCGTCATGACATGTGATGAGGTGTGATGAACTAATTTTGTTTATATGTTGAACGATTGATTCGGGTGGAAAAGTCCTTGAGAATGCGCTATTTCGAAAAATGACGCCGAGCCCGTTTTCTTTTATTACGTACAAACTTTCGCTACGAGTATTTTCCACGGTGTGAATTTCATCTAAAATAGTCCAAGCAAATCCGGCTTTTTTTATCGCAATTCCAGCCTCGCAACTGTAGGCCATTTCGGGAAAGTAAAATCCGCGTGGTTGGAAGGCTTCACCAAAACATTTTTTTGAAATTTCGTTATTGAGGTGAATTTGTCGCGAGATTTCTTTTTCTTCGAGGAGGGGGAGGATGGGGTGATACATTGCGCTTCCTAAAAATTCGATGGCGCCACGTTCGGCATGCGCGCGTAGGCGATCAATAATTGAGCTGTGATTGTACTTCATTAATAATTCCAAAAGCGATCCGGAAATGTTTATGGTGAGTTTTAATTTTGGATATCTGTCGAGTAGTCCAAGGATAGTTTCATAACTTTCTTTGACCACTTGATCAATAATTTCGCGCGTCTGCGTTGGTGGTTGGTATAAGTGTAGTACGTTTATCCATTTCATAAATTACATGTCAGATTTTACTGTGCTGATTTGCGTTTATTGGCTCGGCCAAGTTTCGCGACTGTTTTGTACAGCTCGATATATTTTTTTGTTGGGATGATCCACGAATTCGCTTCTTTGAGACCAACTGTAACGAGTTTTCTCCAGAGACTTTTGTATTGATAGGTTTCGATAGCTCGTACTATTGCTACTAATAAACTGTTTGAATCATAGCTCATAAAAGTGAAACCATTACCAGTCTTTGTGTGCGGATTAAAATTGATGATGGTATCTGCAAGTCCTCCGATGTGATGTACCACAGGAATCGAACCGTAGCGTAATGCAATCATTTGATTTACACCACATGGTTCAAATCGTGAAGGAAGTAGGAATAAGTCTGAACCGGCGTAGAGCGACGTTTCGCGTGCACTATCAAATGGTGAATAGACAATTTGACCAGGAAACTCTTTTTGAAATTGCACGATATTTTGAATAAGTGTTTCATCTCCATCGCCCATAATAATAATTTGAGCCCCGATTTCCATAAGTGTTGGTATAATCGGAAGAAGAAGTGCAAAGCCTTTTTGTTCAACCACTCGAGATGTCATCGCAATGAGTGGAGTGTTTAATGCAACTTTGAGCCCGTATTGTTTTTGTAACCACTTTTTATTACTTTTTTTACGTGCGATAGATTTCACATTGTAGTTCTCGTGAATTCCTGGATCAGTTTGTGGGTTGTATTCTTCGTAATCAATACCATTGACGATACCATAAATAATATTCTCTCGATTTTTCAAAATGCGGTGCAGGTCTTCACCAAAGTCACGCGTCAGAATTTCTTCACGGTATGTTTCGGATACGGTATTAACCGCATCGGCATTCATGATGGCGCGCTTAACGAAGTTGATACGTTCAATATCCTTAAATTCAGAAAAAGCAGGTAGCGGAGTTCGTCCATCGTCACGCATATTTTCCGGGATGAGCCACCAGTCGTGCCCCAGCTGATATGCTAAGTTATGAATAGTAAAAAGTGTTGCGGCTTTCGCCCAGAATTCGTCTTTTTTGTAACGTCCCTTCAAAAAGTAGGGAATAAGCCCTGTGTGCCAATCATGACAATGAATGATGTCGGGCTTCCAATTTATTTTTTTAAGAAGTTGAAGCGCGGCAACATCGAAAAACATGAAACGTGTGTTGTCGTTTTTGGCTCCGTAAATCCTGCCAGATTCTGGTTCACCGAAATATCTTTTGCTCGATATAAAATAAATGGGGACAGAACTGTCCGGAAGGTGACCTCGTAAATATGTCACTTTTTCAAAAATCCCGTTCGTAATTTCGATTTCTTCATCTTTGGCTACGATTTCGAGTGTTTGATTTCCAAATTCGAGAGTGTCTGCATAATGTGGCGTGATAACTATTACCGAACAACCAAGTTTCGCGGCCGTTTTTGGCAACGACCCCATCACGTTAGCGAGCCCTCCGCTTTTTGAAAAAGGCTCGATTTCAGCTGCGATTTGGACAACTTTGAGTTTTTTTCGCATATGCGCTAGTTCCTATATAGTAGCACAAAAAATAATACTTGGTAAGGGTGTACACAAAATGCGGATTTTAGTTATACTTGGTGGTAATGAAACAAAAATCACTTTATTGTTTTGGAAATTCAGAGAAAAAGGATGGTCCTATGAATTTTTCAGCACCTGATATGATGGCGCACAGAAAAGATTTTCTTACGAAAATTGGTTTGGATTTCAATAAAATGGTTTCGACGGTTTTAACTCATGGTTCAAATATCCAAGTTGTCACATCGGAACATGCAGGACAAATTCTGCAAGGGTTTGATGGTCTAGTGACGTCTGATCCTGGAATTATCTTAACCGTCACCACTGCTGATTGTTTGCCGGTGTATTTTTTTGATGCATACGGTCGAGCCATCGGTCTCGCACATGCGGGTTGGCGTGGTGTGGAGAACGGTATCCTCGTAAAGATGGTCGAGATAATGAAATCAAGTTATCAAATCGATCTAGAAGACATTTCCGTACTTGTTGGACCTCATATTAAACAGTGCCACTTCGAAGTGCAAAAAGACACCGCTGATCTTTTTTCTGCTTACAAATCCGCAATTCGTAATCAAGATGGGAAGATTTTTATTGATCTCGGCTTCATTGTAAAACAACAATTAGAAGCCGCTGGTGTGACAGCAAAAAATATTACAATCAGTGAAGAGTGTACATATTGTTTGCCTGAAAAATATTATTCTTTTAGAAGAGATAAACCTGAGAAGGTCGAAGCGGTGCTCGCGTATGCGATGATTCTGAAGTGATTAACTATTTTAGATTAAATCAGGAAAGTCTAATAAGTAAGAAAGTACAACACGACGACATTGGAGGATAGTTATCAGGATTCTCATGGTACGTCCTATTATATGCGGTTGTGAATAAAAAAACAAAACCCGTCCTCCAACAGGTTTTGTTGTGGACGAGAGTGTCGTTGTTCAGACCGACCTGATTTTGAATGGCATCGAGTTGTCACGCAAGTCGCTCGAGTAGCCGATATTGAAATCAACACACACCATCAAAATGTGTTTAATGCGGTCTTTTGTGTGGGTTCCAATTACCACAATGGACTCAGGAGCCCCCGCATCGGATTTGACTTCGGTGTGAAGTCCGTCTCCGATTGCCGAAATTTCTTTTTCACTCCACGTTCCTTTCGGTCTGGTCAGGATAGTGGTATGAACTTCCCACCAATGACCATTCCGATGTCTTGCTAGATAATTCATGAGAGAATCTCCTCCGGTTTGGGGTTCTGTGAAATTGCGACCAAATTATACTCTAATTGGAGGTGGGGTAAATGTCAAATAGTTTTTTTATTCGCAAAGCCTGTCGTATGTCACATATTTTATACAAGTGGGGTCGGTCGCCGGTCTTTATCTTAGCCAAAAATACAACATAATGACAACTCCGAGCGCAATTCTGTAATACCCAAAGACTTTAAAATTATGTTTTTGAACAAATGCGATAAGGAATTTAATCACGGCAAGTGCCACAATAAATGATGTGATGAAACCGGTTGTAAGTATGAGTGCGTCTTGGGAATCGAGCGCGCCTTGATATTTCAACAAGCTGTACGATGTGGCAGCAAACATTGTCGGAATGGCGAGGAAAAAAGAAAACTCGGTGGCGACGACGCGGGAAGCTCCCAATATCATACCTCCGATTGTAGTAGAAGCTGATCGAGAAAATCCTGGAATCATAGATAGACATTGAATGAGTCCGATGAAAAATGCAGTTTTGAAACTCATGTCACGAATGGAGAGAATTTTATTTTCCGGCGTTTTATTTTCAATGAAGATAATAATGATACCACCGACAAGCAGGGAAACAGCCACTACCCACGGATTGAATAATGTTTCTTTGATAAAGTCCGCACACAAGGCGCCCAGACATAACGCAGGAATTACCGCGATGATTGTCTTGTACCAGATATTCCATATGTCTTTATTTTTGACTGCATCTGCCGTAAATGGCCACAACTTTTTTATAAAATAGACTACAACCGCAAGAATGGCACCGAGTTGAATGACGATATCAAAGAGCACAGTAAAATTCTCGTCAAAAGATAAAAATTGATTCACGAGGATGAGATGTCCAGTCGATGAGATCGGTAAAAATTCGGTGACGCCTTCGACTATACCGAGCACAACAGCTTTGATGGTTTCTAGTATGAAGGGGGTCATGTAGGTTTAGAGCTTGATAATTATATCAAGATTAATTTTCTCGAGCGAAGTTACAACTACATCGGCCTTACTAAAATTGTGACTTTTGGTGTATTGATTTGGAACAGTGATAACTTTCATGTGCGCCGCGTTGGCTGCCTCAACACCACTTTGAGAGTCTTCTAAAACTACACAGGTACGTGGGTCTGCGTTTAATCGCCGTGCTGCTTCGATAAAAATATCTGGCGCTGGTTTGTGTTGAGCAACATTCTCTCCTGATACAACAACGTCGAATACATCTGTGATTCCGATGTGCTTGAGTACAAACATTATATCTTCCAAGCTAGATGAAGAAGCGACGGCGAGTTTCAAACCGGCATGTTTTATTGTCTCGATTAGGGAAAGAAGT
Source organism: uncultured Candidatus Saccharibacteria bacterium (assembly GCA_964538855.1). Lineage (GTDB taxonomy): Bacteria > Patescibacteriota > Minisyncoccia > Phycocordibacterales > JAACPR01 > CAYLNC01. Next base: position 10,324 of record CAZIEY010000001.1, on the reverse strand, counting down.
CCTGGTTTTGGTACGATATTATTAGATAGAATGGCGCGGTATATTGTCTGTTTTTTATCAAGCAAAACTTCGATACTCTCATTGATGTTATATTTCTGTTTGAGAAAAGTAAAATTATCTACACCTGAAATTCCAACTCGATGGACAACACCCTCATTATTAAATTCAAGATTCACTCCATAACTTCTGAGAACTTGCTCGTATGCTTGGGATTGCAGATGCTCGGTTTCAATCATGAGCCCGTCCATATCGAAGATGATTGCTTGTATCATAAAGTGCAATTATATCATTTCCGCGTTCTTGTTACCTCCTTGTTTTTACTTAACCGTCGCATACTCCACCATCCACTCAATCCCATATTTATCTCGAAACATGCCGAAATAGGTTCCCCAAGGGCTGTCACCCATAGGTCCTTCTACTGTTCCTCCAGCCGAAAGGCCATTAAACAATTTGTCTGCATCTTCTTTACTTTCGGTATTCACAATAATTTTGCTTCGATTTTCATTTTCATTGACCGAGCCCATAAACGACGGCACGTCATTTGCCATTAAAACATTGTGCGCGCCGATAGGTAATGTGATGAGCATTATTTTTTGAGCATCCGCGTCAGTCATAGGAACGTCCGGCCCGATGACGTCTTTGAATCGAACAATTTTTGTAAACTCTCCGCCAAATACTGATTTGTAAAACGTGAACGCTTCTTCTACATTGCCATTAAAATTAATCCAAGGGTTGATGGTGGTCATGAGGGGATTATATCACGAAGTTTATTCGTGATATAATTATTTCTTATGGAACAAGTTTTAGGTTATTTAGTATCAACGTTAGCCCTCGCAGTGATATTAATTGGCTTCCCGAGTCAGATATTAAAAAATTATAAAGAGAAAAGGTTCGGTATGTCGATACTACTTGTGGCTTTAGGATGCCTACTCCTTGTGTTTCGTATCGGGTATACTATTTTGCGTAAGGATTACTTCATACTAGTACCTGATTTTATTAGCCTACTTGTGCACGTAGTTCTTCTGTATCAAATATTGCTCTATCGTAAAAATATTTAGATATCTTGCTCTACACCTAGGACAAGACTATAAAATTCTAGATAATTACATGGAATAGAAAAGAACCACCTGCTTACCTCGAGGGTAGTAGTTCTTTATGAGCAGGTAGCAATGTGGGTTTCCTAGGATGTTGGGTTCATCTGCTTTTTAGTAAATCTGTAAACTAAATGCGTTATCAATCCTGGAAGTAGTAATGGAAGAATAAATAAATACCATAAAGGAGAAGTAAGTATATGAGGAAAACTATTATCAAGCCAAGTATCTATGCAGGATATCGCATTTAATGTGCATTTCATAACATAACCTCTTTCACTCCAAACTGTAATAATCGGTAATAAATTAAAAACTGCAAACGCAATAATAAATACACATAAAAGTAGTAGTATCTTCGACATTCTTTTCATGATTACATTATATCAAATCAAACACAAAATAGTTTCGTCAACGAAAGTGTTGCTCGTTATAAGATTAAAGATCTGATTTATTTATGAGTTTACGGATTAAAGTGAATGCAATTAAAAGTAGTTTAAAAGCGATGTAACTGATGATGACCCAAATAATAGAGAACGGAATGGCTGTGAAGGGAGCAAGTGTTCTGCCTGTGTCGGCGACCACATTTCTCTCCGCTTCCTGGTACCCAGGTAAACTCCTTTCCTGAATATCAAAGTTGTCATTCCTGTCTAGGTCGAATTGTTGGAGACGATTATCAGCTATGGCATCGTTTCGTATGGAATTTCCGACTATTAATGCGTATGTAAAGATTGTTGCAATTATAAATAATCTTACCTTTCTGAATTTAACGGATTTCGATTTTGTCAGAAAATAGTTTATGAAGAAAAAGGAGATGGGTGCTATTAGTATTGTAACCAGGATCATTAATTTCATAGCGCTTCTCTTACCACCCGCTTTAACTCAGCCTCATTTGTAAAAGCAAATGATGTAATGCCAACACTTTCTGCTGCTTTAATATTTTTTTCTTGATCATCAAAATAGAGGCATTCGTGTGGTGCGAGGTTGTTTTCATCTAAAACCAATTGCCATGCTTTGGGGTTAGGTTTTACGAGACCGCTTTGCCAAGAAAAATATGCCTTATCGATAGCTTCGTGCATCCACGGATAGTGGCTGTAATATTCGGCGCGCTCTTTGAAATTATTTGAAAGCACAAAAACTCGCACACCTCGGTCTTTGAGTTCTTTGGCGAAATTCACCATCTCGTGGGAGACAGTTTCGGCTTCGAACCAATATTTCCAAAAATCTTGCTCTGTCATCTCGATGTTCCATTCGTCGAGCACTGGTTTCCAATATTGAAAGGATGGGCCTGCATTAGGCTGTCTGGTTTTATCCATTATCTCTGAAAGCTTCGGCAAGAATGTATCTGTCGAAATTCCAAAATCTTTCGCGAATCTGTCGCTCAGTTTTGGGCTTTGAATAAAAATACCGTTAAGATCAAAGATGATTGCTTTTATCATAGGTGTAAGTATATAAAAGATTCTAATTGATGCATAGTATTTAGGAGCTAATTTTGATAGTATATTTTCATGTTGGATTACATCTTAAGAGTAAAAGAATTGAATCTGCCGGAAGGTGAGTTTATGGTCTGTGGCAGTGCAATCTTGGATGTGTTAGGTATTCGCAAGGCTCAAGATGTAGATATTCTCGTCTCTCCAGAATTGTTTAAAAAATTAGAAGGGAATGGCTGGAAAAGACATCATAGGTACGTAACAACACTAGAACATCCACAAGGTATTTCGGGTGCAAAACAGACATTAGATTTTATGAAAGAGAATTATTCTCTTAAAGAGGCTTTGCCGCTCGCAACGTATATTGAAGGTGTACCTTTTATGAGTTTAGAAATGTTACTACACGCAAAAACGCAATTAGGTAGAGAAAAGGATTTGAGGGATATCGAATTAATTAGAGAGTATTTGGGAAAGCAAACATAAAATATTTCGTTTTTCTTTACAATGGCTCTGCATCTGGGACGATGTCCGAATGACAATCTTTAAAAACCCATAAGAAGTTTAATTCTGGGTATTCCGCAGGAAACATATAAATATATTTTAAATTTTCAACCTACTTCATATCTACAATTTGTCCGTTTTCGATTTTCTTAAAAGTAACATTTCTATCGATTTCGCAATCATTATCAAATGAGAGGAATCCTGTTACTCCATTGTAATTTTTTAGGTTACTTACGTAATCAGCAATTTTTTGTGGGTCTTCACCAACTTCTTTTATTGCTTGAGTCAAAATGAATACGGCATCATAATGGGCAGCCGCAAACAAAATTGGATCTGAATTATATTTGGCACGATAAGCATCTTTAAAAGCTTTAGTCTCGATGCTGTCTGTAGGAAGATCGTTTTTACTGAATTCGCTGTCCACAAATATTGCTCCTTCTACAAGAGATAAATCTTTCAATGCAGGATTGGTCATTGTAGGGAATTCACTCACGAGTGGCTTGGTTAATCCCAGAGTTTTCATTTGTTGTAACATCGGTTCGATGTTGTTTAAAATTTGAGAGAAAACAATAGCATCTATTTCTGATTGCACAGATTTAATTTTCGTTATGTTAGTACGAAAGTCATTTGTGTTTTGTGTGGATGCGTAAAATTCAGTTGCAATTACTTCTCCTTTTTTATCAAAATCTTTGATAAATTCATCAGCAAAACCTCTTCCATAATCGTTATCTGGCAACAATAATGCTACCTTTTTATAATTATTTTTGAGAGCGAGGTCTCCAGCTGCAGGCGCTAGATTTTTGGCAGTTAGTGCAAGTCTGCAAGTGTTATTATAACCATCAAAATAACTCGGAGTTGTTGCTACTACCGCAATTGTAAAGTTTCCGTCATCCACCACTAATTTACGAGTCGAGGAAACTATAGGACTGCCATCAATAATAAAGTTGCGTAACCCTTTAGATTTTAAAGCTTGATATGCACTTACGGCTTGCTTTGGATCATAAGCCGAATCCTCGACGACAATTTCAATTTTTCGACCGTTTATACCTCCAGCATCATTGATTTTTTCCACTGCCAAAGAAACCCCATTTTGTTGCAATTCTCCTAGATGAGCCACAGGACCTGTTAACATAAATACTCCACCAATTTTAATGGTGTCATTTGAGTTATCGTTTCTGGAAGAGAAAATGATTGCAATGATTATAACTAATATAATGATGATCCACGAGATTGCTTTTTTACTTTTTGGCATGGTTTTCAATAATGTAATAATGAATTTGATTATAGCACTTTCTATAAAAGTGTGTAATGACAAAAAATCACCTTATAAGGTGATTTTGCGTGCTCCCCTGGGCTTCCAATCTTCGAACCTATTTTGTAACTAACAGAGTATTTGTTCCGATATAAAAAGTCCGCCCACCAACGAGGTTAGTCATTGGGGGCGGTACTGAAGTGGCAGCGAATGCACTGTTCGTCAGGCTGCCAAGCGCTTCTTGAACTCGATTTGCCAGTCGCCACTGTTTTGCCATTCGTAGCCCTTCGAAGGAAGGAACTCGGTGACCTCGACCTCGGCGTCTGGCTCGCGAGCGATGTCTTTGGTCGACACACTTGTCAGTTCGGGGAAACGCTTCTTGAGGACAGGCATCACACACCGCTTCATCACTTGGCTGAACCCCGTGTTGGAGTAGTATTTAACGCCAGGGAGCACGGCTTTGACGAGGGGCCTCAGCACCTCAATTTTCTTGTCATTGTCGGTCAGTAGCGGGTGTTCCTGTTCAGTAACCAGCCACCAAATCAAGAGCTTCTTGCATTTCACTTGGGTATCCTTCAGGTTTGGGTTTGCCAGAAATGAACGCTAGTGCGGTCATGTAATTTCTGGTCTAAAAATAAAATAACATATAGATTATGTCGTGTCAAATTGGCTCCGCGTCGTTGATGAAATAACTACCTATTTCAGGACCACAAGTAACTACCATTACATCCCAAATTTGAAGGATGGGATCTATCCTTTGGTCCGGCCGACGAGTGCGCAGTTGGCGTTAGTTTAAGAAGTGTTGATATCTTGCGATTGACTCCTATACCCCTAGGGGGTATTATGTATGTATATGAGACAAGATATCAAAACAAAAGCTATTCGCCGATTAAAAATTACCGAGGGACAAATCAGGGGTGTGCAGAAGATGGTTGAGGATGAAAAATATTGTATCGACATTATTACTCAAGTGTCAGCCATTAAAGAGGCACTTACGGGAATTGAGGATCTAGTTCTTGAAAATCATCTTTCAACCCACGTTGTCCATCAAATGAAGCATGGCAGCGAAAAGAAAGCAGTCGACGAGATTCTTAAGGTTTATAAACTTAAGCGCAAATAAAAATATGAATCATCCACAAGCTAAAACTTACAGAGTAAAAGGAATGCATTGCGCTTCATGCGCTGGTATTATCGAGAAAACCTTTAAGAAAACAGAAGGGGTCCACTCTGCTGAAGTAAATTACGGGACCGAAAAGGCAAAACTGGCTTTTGATGAATCAAAAACAAGTCCACAAGAGCTTTCAAAGAAAATAGAACCCTTGGGTTACTCTCTTGCATTGGACCAGGAGGCTTCACATGCTCATGGTGGTCAGTCAGCCGAGGATATGGGCATGTCTGCAGATGAGCATGCTGCACACCTTGGACTCAATCAATCAAAGAAAGAGAAATTAGCGGAGGTTGCAAGTATGCGAACAATGCTGCTTTCTGCAATTCCAATCGCTATCTTTGCTGCGCTGGTTATGGGTTGGGATATCCTTGCACAATACGGAGTCGTAGGAGAAATGAGTTATACGATCAAAGAATTTATACATCATCTCCTTCCTATACTAGCGACATATATTCTCTTTGTTGTCGGCAAGCCATACTTGTTAGGTTTTTATAGATTCCTTCGATATGGCAAGGCAAATATGGATACATTGATCGGAATTGGAACTACAGCAGCATTTTTATACAGCTTTGCAGTCACCGCATTTGAAGATGTTCTCCGCCCTTTCATTAATGTCGAGTATCAATACTACGATGTCACAATTGTGGTTATTACTTTTATTGCACTCGGCAAATATTTGGAAGCGAGATCAAAAATAAAGACGGGTGATGCCATCGAAAAACTTCTTAACCTCCAAGCTAAAACTGCACTTGTAATTCGTGATGGAAAGGAAATAGAGATTTCAGTGAATGATGTAAAGCATGGAGATCTCATCATTGTTAAACCAGGCACAAAAATTCCGGTAGACGGTGTCATAACCGAAGGTAGCTCTTTTATTGATGAATCAATGGTTACTGGAGAGCCGATGCCTGCACAGAAAAAGGTTGGTGACAGCGTGGTGTCCGGTACGATCAACACAAGTGGCTCGTTTACATTCAGAGCCACAAAAGTTGGGTCCGAAACTCTTCTTGCTCAGATCATCAAGATGGTTGAAGACGCTCAAGGCAGCAAGGCTCCGATTCAGGCACTTGCGGACAAAATCTCGTCAGTCTTTGTGCCTATCGTCTTGGTAATTTCTTTCCTCACTCTCGGTGCATGGCTTATCTTCGGCTCGCAATATCTAGGCTTCTCACAGGCACTGTCATTTGGTCTGGTGTCGTTTGTGGGTATTCTCGTAATTGCGTGTCCCTGCGCCCTCGGCCTCGCCACACCTACAGCGATCATTGTTGGAGTCGGTAAGGGGGCAAAAGAAGGGATTCTCATCAAAGACGCGGCAACACTTGAGAAACTCCATAAGGTAAATACAGTTGTAGTTGATAAAACAGGCACGATCACCAAAGGAAAGCCAACTCTCGTCGATATACAGAACTTATCTGATCTGAAAGATAATGAACTTATTTCGATTCTCGCTTCGCTTGAGAAAAAATCAGAACACCCTATCGCACATGCGATCGTAAGCTATGCACAAGAAAAGAATACATCTGTATCCGACATATCAAATTTTGAGGGCATACAAGGCAAGGGTCTCAAGGGAACAATTAGTGGCACAGAATACTTTGTAGGCAATGCAAAGCTCGTAAGTGATCTCAAGATTTCCTTTGATTCCGCAAAGCTTAATGAATTTACTTCTCAAGGTAAAACACCAGTCATACTCGCCACCAAAGAAAAGGTCCTCGGTTTTGTCATGGTGGCCGATGAAATAAAAGCTGAATCAGTCGAGGCAGTAAAGAATCTCCACGCTCTCGGTATTAAGGTTGTTATGCTTACTGGCGATGATGAAAAGGCTGCCAAATATATTGCCTCTCTTGTCGGTATTGATGATGTTGTGGCCCACGTGCTACCACAGGACAAGCTGGAAAAGATAAAAGCATTGCAGTCACAAGGTCGAGTAGTAGCAATGGCCGGTGACGGTGTGAACGATGCTCCTGCACTCGCTCAGGCTGACATAGGCATTGCCATGGGGACCGGAACCGATGTGGCGATAGAATCGGCTGGTATAACGCTTCTCGGCGGAGATATCTCTAAGCTCGTTAAGGCAATCAAACTTTCAAAGATCACCATGCGAGGCATCAAGCAAAATCTCTTCTGGGCCTTTATTTACAACATCGTAGGCATACCACTTGCTGCAGGGGCTTTGTATCCGGTCTTCGGATGGCTCTTGAATCCTGTCTTTGCAGGCTTTGCGATGGCAATGTCGTCGGTGTCTGTGGTGTCGAATTCGCTACGCATTAAGGCTAAAAAACTATAATGACTAAACTCCTTTCATTATTAATAATCACAAGTGTCCTGGTAATAGGGGTGTTCGGTTTTACCTCAATGAATCATGGACCTAATCATGCAGTCGGCTGCATCGCTTCGGCCGTAGACAATACACCATGTCCGGAAAACATTGCGGCGATGTCGGTCCATCATATCCAAGCATTCATCTCGTTTTTCAGCGTGGTCCCGTCAGTTCCGTTTATCTTCTTGCTCGCACTTCTATTTGCTGCATTTCTCAGTGTAGGATTCCTTTACATAAAACATCGAGATTCTATCCTAGCCAGTCGGCTATTGTGGCGAGTGCGACTTGATCCCGAACGTCAGCTCAGTCGTCCTCGGAAAATTACCCGTTGGCTTTCGTTATTTGAAAACAGTCCCTCTTTGCATAGAGCTTCTATTACTATTTCTAATCTCAAAAATCTATGCAAACAAAAAAGCTTAAAGGCAATAAAAAATATAAGAATCTCAATCCAGCAGTTGCATTCGATCTTGTCTGCGGAATGGAACTTGATGCGGACAGCATTAAGGCAAGCGCAGATTACAAAGGTAAAACCTATTACTTTTGCGCTATCCACTGCAAGAATCACTTTACAGCCGATCCTGTGAAGTATGCCGGAGAATAATTATTAATCTAACTACAAAAATATGAACAACAATCAAAACAACAAAATCTTATACGGCATCGGAGGGATCGTGATAGGTCTTCTCCTTGCCGGAGTGTTTTATCCGATGATGCGATATGGAGGCTACGGAATGATGAACTGGCGAAATAACTCATCGTATGACCAAAGAGTGACTGGAAACAATCAAGTCGCGAGCACAATCGACAAGCACTTTATTGAGCAGATGATTCCTCACCATGAAGGAGCTATCGCCATGGCAAATCTCGCACTTCAAAAGGCAAAACATACGGAGATTAAAACCTTGGCAACAGCAATCATCGCAGCTCAGACAACGGAGATTCAAAGTATGAATGGCTGGTATCAGGATTGGTTCGGAAGCACTGTACCGAAAGTAAGTACTGGAATGATGGGTGGCGGTATGATGTCTCAAAGCGGAATGCACATGGGTGGCCAGGAAGATATGACTGCTTTGGAAAATGCCTCTGATTTCGACAAAGCATTTATCGAAGAAATGATCCCCCATCACCAGTTGGCGATCATGATGGCGAATATGCTTCAATCAGGTACAAATCGTCCTGAAATGCAGCAGCTCGCAAAGAACATTATCTCCTCACAATCAAAGGAGATTCAGCAGATGCAGTCTTGGTATGTTCAGTGGTACAAGTAAATTTATTAAAATAATTAAACATAAAAATATATGAAACTATCAAAAGTAATGCATGTCGCCAGTGTCGCAGTCGGTCTTATCGGAGTAATTTCGTTTTTGGCAGCAGTCTTCGGTGGAGCTGATAATTCAGTATTAGGTGTTACTAAAGTGGACGCCCTGCTTTGCGCTGGCATACTTGTTCTTATCGCAACATGGCTTCAGGTCGCCACAATCCATCACATGATGCTTGAGAAAAAAGGAGAGATCATCTAATCCCGAGAAATATTATCAATTATGAAAACACTTACTTTCCACGTACATGGAATGCACTGCAATGCCTGCGTACTCATGACAGAAAGCGAACTTGGCGATCTGCCAAATATCACTCACGTCAAATCAAGTCTGAAGAATCATTCAGTCGAAGTTACTGGAGACTTTGGTGATAAGACATCGGAGCAGATTGCAGAGGAACTCACCATACCGCTCAAACCTCATGGCTATACTGTCTCGGTTGAAAAACAGCAGCACAATGCCAAATGGAGCGACTTCAAGATTGCGGTCCCAATTGCACTCGGTTTTGCAGTGCTCTTTGTAGTGCTGCAGAAAATGGGCATCGTAAATCTGGTCAGTGCAGGCAACGTAACTTACGGGACCGCATTTGTGATCGGCATCATCGCATCGCTCTCAACCTGTATGGCAGTTGTTGGTGGTCTGGTCCTGTCGATGTCCGCCACTTTCGCTAAAGAGGGTGACAAGGTGAGACCGCAGCTCATGTTCCATGCCGGACGAATCGCCTCATTCTTTGTTCTGGGTGGAGTGATTGGAGCTATAGGGTCAGCTTTCACACTCAACACTTCAGCAACATTCGTCCTGAGTTTGATTATCGGAATCGTAATGCTCATCCTGGGTATCAATCTGCTCGATACTTTCCATTGGGCCAAGAAACTGCAGCCATCGATGCCGAAGTTTATCGCCAAGCATGCTCATGGTGTATCGAAATTCAATCACACTCTCACACCGCTTCTCGTTGGTATTGCAACCTTCTTCCTGCCATGCGGATTCACTCAATCGATGCAACTCTACATGCTTACAACAGGAAGTTTTCTCACCGGAGGACTTACAATGCTCGCTTTCGCACTCGGTACCTTGCCGGTCCTGGCTCTTATCAGCTTCAGCTCGTTCAGCATTCAAAAGAGTTCAAAGGCAGGTATCTTCTTCAAGACAGCCGGACTGATCGTTATCATGTTCGCTCTCTTCAATCTTATTAATAGCTTGGTCGTGATTGGGGTTATTCCACCAGTCTTTAACTTCTAGTATA